>DAHVTM010000089.1:0-84989 GCA_027324195.1 Gammaproteobacteria bacterium
GAAGTGCCAGAAGTCCCCGTCCTGGTAGAGGTACTGCATCTCGCTGTCGACCACATCGGCCGCCTCGAGCGAGTCGCCCGACTTGAAGGTCCTCTCGATGGTCCGGCCGGTCTTGAGGTTGCGGACCTTGATGCGATTGAACGCCTGGCCCTTGCCGGGCTTGACGAACTCGTTCTCAACCACGGCGTAGGGATCGCCGTCGAGCAGGACCTTCAGACCCGAGCGGATTTCGGCGGTGGTGTAGCTGGCCATTTCTTTCTCGCTGCCGGAGCGGCACAATGCGCGGCCTCTCCGATTAAAGGGCCGCGTATGATACCGGCATCGGTCCAACCCCGCCAGATTCCCGCCAGCTGGCAGCAGGAGCTCGCCGAGGCGATCACTCATCCGGCGGAACTGGCCGAGGCACTCGGCCTGCCGCTCGAGGCACTCGGCGCACTGGACGGGGTGCCCTTCCCGCTGCGGGTGCCGCGTAGCTTCGTCGCTCGCATGCGCCCGGCAGACCCGCGCGACCCGCTGCTGCTGCAAGTGCTGCCGGTGGCGGCCGAACGGCTCGAGCCGCCCGGCTACGGACCCGATCCGCTGCACGAGCACGCGGCACAGCGTGCCCCGGCGCTCTTGCAGAAATATCAAGGTCGGGCGCTGCTCATCGCCACCGAGACCTGCGCGGTGCACTGCCGATACTGCTTCCGGCGGGAATTTCCTTACGCCGCCCAGCACGGTGAGGGCGGCCGCTGGCACGAGGCACTCGCGGCGATCGCGGCCGATCCGTCGCTCGAGGAAATCATCCTCAGCGGCGGCGATCCACTTTCGCTGAGCAATGCGCGCCTCGCCGCACTCGGCGCGGCGCTCGCTGCGATCGGACATGTGCGCCGCATCCGGGTGCACACCCGTCAGCCGGTCGTGCTGCCCTCCCGAGTCGATGTCGGGCTCACCGATTGGCTGCGTGCGAGCCCGGTGCCGATGGTGGTGGTTCTGCACATCAACCACCCCAACGAAATCGACGCAGCGGTGCGCGCCGCGTGCGCGAAGCTGCGCGCGGCAGGCGTCACGCTCCTGAATCAGACCGTACTGCTCGCCGGCATCAACGATGAGCTCGCGGTGCTGCAGCGGCTGTCGCAAGAGCTGTTCGACTCTGGGGTGCTGCCGTACTACCTGCATGCCCTCGATCGGGTGCGCGGCGCGGCTCACTTTCTGGTCCCGGACGAGCGCGCACGCGAGCTCGCGGGCGCGCTCGCGGCGTGCCTGCCAGGCTATCTGGTGCCGCGTCTGGTACGGGAAATCCCCGGCGCCTTCTCCAAAACTCTGTTGACGCCAAGCGCCGTTGCGCCCGGTGGCTGCGCGTGAGCTGACGGTTTACCCTGGCGCGCGAATGCGCATAATGAGACCCGCGGCCAGTCGGCTGCGGCTGGCCGCCGTTACAATCGCAACACTCAGACTGCGTGCGAACCCCGTCGGGAGTCGAGCTTGGCCGAAAACACATTTGCGCTGGTGGTGCGCTGCGCGGCGCGGCATGTCGTTGACAGCCTCAACGACATTCTCGGCCGCGCCGGGCTGCCTGCCCAGTGCACGTGGGTGGCCGCACAGGAGGCGCTGTACGATGCGCTGAACCGCATCAAACCGGAGTTGGTGCTCGATGCCGCCGATCCGGGACACGATGTGGCCGCGGTGGCCGCCTTGCGGGACCAGGTCGCCCCGTGGGTGCCGATCGTGGTGCTCGCGAGCGCTGCCGATGAGGCGGTGATCGCCGCGGCGATGCGCGCCGGGGCGCGCGATGCGGTTTCGTTCGCCTCGCCGGAGCGCCTGGCGGCCGTGCTGCTGCGCGAGCTGCGCGCCGCGCGCCTCGAACGGGCGCTGCAGGCCACCGTGCAATCGGCACACCTGGCGCAAGAACCGGACCTCGCACTCAAGCACCGGCCCGCCGATGCGATCATCCACGTGCAGGAAGGCATCGTCGTCGATGCCAACCCGGCCTGGCTCGAATTGTTCGGTCCCGGCGCAGCGGTGATCGGCCAGCCGGTGATGGATCTGTTCGATGAGGCATCGCGTCCGGCGCTGAAAGGCGCGCTCTCGGCCTGCCTGCAGGGCCGCTGGAGCGGCCATGGCCTGAAGGCCGGCGCAGTGCGCCCCGATGGCAGTGTGCTCAGCGCCGAGCTCACCCTCGCGCTTGCCGAGCACGAAGGGCAGCCCTGCGTACGGCTGGTGCTGCCAGCCCGGCCACGCGATGAGCGCAAGCTGATGCAGGAACTGCAGCAGGTCGTGCAGTGCGATCAGACGACCGGACTGCTGCACCGCCGTGACCTGCTACCCGCGCTCGGCCAGCGCCTCAAATCGGCGAGCCCCGGCGGGTTGCGTGCGCTCGCGCTGATCCGATTGGATCGCTTTGCAGAGGTTGAGCGCAGCGTGGGCGCGACGGCGAGCGAGCAGGTGCTTGGAGAGTTCGCGGGCCTGCTGCGCGCGACGCTGAATCCGACCGAGGTGGCCGGCCGCTTCGGCGGCGTGCGCTTCCTGGCCCTACTCGAGCGCGGTAACGAGCGCGACGTGCAGGCCTGGGCGGCGCAACTGGTGCAGGAGACAGCCCGCCGCCCGCTACGCGCGGATAAGAAGTCGGTCACGCTCACCTGTACGATCGGGCTCGCGCCGGTAACGAGCGGCACGCCCGCTCTGGATGCGCTCATCGCCGCCGTCGCGGACGCGTGCGCCCAGGGCTCGCGCCGCGGCGGCAACCAGGCGATCGCCGCCGGGGCGGCCGCGGCCGCGGCCACGCCCTACGATGCGGCCTGGGTCAAGCAGATCAAGAGCGCTCTGCTCGAGAATCGATTTCGCCTGGCGACCCAGCCGGTGGCGAGTCTGCGAGGCGGGGATGCGCGCATGTTCGACGTGCTGCTGCGCATGGTCGATAACCGCGGCAAGGAAGTACTGCCGGGCGAGTTCCTGCCAGCCGCCGAGCGCAACGATCTGCTGAAGAACATCGACCGCTGGGTCGTCGGCGCGGCGCTGTCGTTCGCCGCCCAGCGTCGCCCGGGCTGTCTGTTCGTGCGCCTGTCGAAGGACACCGTGCGCGATGCGTCCTTTGTCGCGTGGCTCGATGGGCACATCCGCTCCGCTCGCGCCGACCCTCGCAGTGTGTGCTTCCAGATACCGGAGGCCATCGCCGTCGCGAACCCGCAGGCGCGCGCGCTAGCGGAAAAACTGCGCCAGTGGGGCTTCCGCTTTGCGATCGAGAGCTTCGGCTCGCCCACCAACGCATTCGCCGTGCTCGAGTCGATGCCGCTTGACTACGTCAAAATCGACGGCGCGCTCGTGCAGAGTCTCGCGCGCAACAACGATCTGCAGCATCACGTGCGGGCGCTGACCGAGGAGGCCACCAAGCGCGGCATCCAGACCATCGCCGAGCGGGTCGAAGACGCCAACACCATGGCGGTGCTGTGGCAACTCGGCGTGGAGTTCATCCAGGGCTACTTCGTCAACGCGCCCGAGGACGTGGTCCTGCAAGAGAACCAGACGCGGCCGCGCTGAGCGCCGCTCAGCCCGGCGCGAGCGCCTCGAGCCGCTCGACGCTGCGCGGCCAGCCGCGCGGCAGCATCGCGCCGCGCTGCGCGCGCTCGCCCCGATAGTGCTGCAAATCTGCCCAGGACAACTCCCGCTTCTTCTCCCCCGCCCAGATCTCGAGCGCGCCGCGCGGCGCTACCACGGCGAGCGCGACGACGGTCTCCTCGCGTGCCGCGGCCTTCTTGCCCGGTATGTCGTAGAGCTTGTTGCCTTTGCCACGCGGCATCTGTGGCACCTCGCTCACCGGGAAGGCGAGCAGCTTGCCCTCCGAGCCGACCACCACCACCAGCCCGTCCTCGGACGGCACGCGCGCCGGCGGCAGCGCGAGCGCATTTTCCGGCACCGTGAGCACGGTCTTGCCGGCGCGCCGGTCGGTGATCAGATCCTCCAACCGCACGGTGAACCCGTAGCCTGCATCGCTCGCGAGCAGCCACAGATCCTGCGGCTCACCGAGCATCACCCCGACGAACTTCGCACCATCCGGTGGGTTGAGCCGGCCGGAGAGCGGCTCGCCCTGGCCGCGCGCGGAGGGCAGTGAATGCGCCGGCAGGCAGTAGGTTCGACCGGTGCTGTCGAGGAACACGGCCTGCTGCAGACTGCGGCCACGGGCCATGGCCTGGAAAGCATCCCCGCTCTTGTAGGAGAGCGTGCGGGGATCGATCTCGTGGCTCTTGGCCGCGCGTACCCAGCCGCCGCTTGAGAGCACCACGCTCACCGGCTCATTGGCAATCAAGCTGGTCTCGTCGATCGCCTGCGCCGCCTCGCGCTCGATGATGCGCGTGCGCCGCTCATCACCGTGCTTGTCGGCATCGGCGCGAATTTCCGCCGCCACTTGGCGCTTCAGGCGCGCCTCGCTCGCAAGCAGTGCCTCGAGCTCGCTGCGCTCGGCGGCAAGGGCCTTCTGCTCGTCGCGAATCTTCATCTCCTCCAGGCGAGCGAGGTGACGCAATCGCGTGTTGAGAATCTCCTCGGCCTGCTCATCGGAGAGCTTAAAGCGCTGCATCAGTACCGGCTTGGGCTCATCCTCGCGCCGGATGATGCGGATCACCTCATCGAGATTGAGGTAGACCGCGAGCAACCCTTCGAGGATGTGCAGACGCCGGCTCACCTTCTCCAGGCGGTGCTGCAGGCGCCGCCGCACGGTCGCGATCCGATAGGTGAGCCACTCGGCGAGGATGGCCTTCAGACCGAGTACCCGGGGCCGTCCGTCGAGCCCGATGACGTTCAGATTGACGCGGTAGTTACGTTCCAGATCCGTGGTTGCGAACAGGTGGTTCATGACCTCGGTGAGATCCACCCGGTTCGAGCGTGGCACCAGCACCAGCCGCACGGGATGCTCGTGATCGGACTCATCGCGCACATCCTCGAGCATTGGCAGCTTCTTGGCACGCATCTGCTCGGCGATCTGCTCCTGCACGCGCGCCGGGGAGACCTGGTACGGAAACGCGGTGACGACTACTGTGCCGTCCTCGATCCGGTACGTGGCGCGTGCCTTGAACGAGCCGGTGCCGCTCTCGTAGAAGGCCTTCAGATCCGCGCGCGCAGAGACGATCTCGGCGCCCGTCGGCAGATCCGGCCCCCTGATGTGCTTCATCAGTGCCGCAGTGCTTGCCTCCGGATCCTCCAGCAGCTGAATGCACGCCGCAGCGACTTCGCGCAGATTGTGCGGCGGGATGTCGGTGGCCATGCCCACGGCGATGCCGGAGGTGCCGTTGAGCAGCAGGTTCGGCAGACGCGCCGGCAGCATCACCGGCTCCTCGAGCGTGCCGTCGAAATTCGCGGTCCAGTCGGCCGTGCCGTGCGCCAGCTCCCCGAGCAACACATCGGCGTAGGCGGTGAGCTTCGCCTCCGTGTAGCGCATGGCGGCGAAGGACTTCGGGTCGTCCTGCGAGCCCCAGTTGCCCTGCCCGTCGACGATCGGATAGCGATAGGCGAACGGCTGCGCCATCAGCACCATCGCCTCGTAGCAGGCGCTGTCGCCGTGCGGATGAAACTTACCGATGACGTCACCGACGGTGCGCGCGGACTTCTTGTGCTTCGAGGCCGCCGACAACCCCAGCTCGCTCATCGCATAGATGATGCGGCGCTGCACCGGCTTCAATCCATCGCCGATCGCCGGCAACGCGCGATCGAGAATGACGTACATCGAGTAATCGAGGTACGCCTTTTCCGTGAACGCGCGCAGCGCCTGGCGCTCGACACCCTCGAAATTCAGTTCCTGATCTTGCATGCGCGCCCTCAAACCTGCACTTCGGCGAGATTGCCCTTGCGCTCGAGCCATTCGCGCCGATCGCCGGCGCGCTTCTTGGCGAGCAGCATGTCCATCAGCTGGTCGGTCTCATCCTGCGCATCGACCGTGAGCTGCACGAGCCGGCGCGTGCGCGGATCGATGGTGGTCTCGCGCAACTGCGAGGGGTTCATCTCACCAAGACCCTTGAAGCGCGTGACGGTCGGCTTGGTGCGCGGGCTGTCCTTCTCGATGCGCCGCAGGATCTGCTCGCGTTCGCCGTCATCAAGCGCGTAGTAGACCTGCTTGCCGGCATCAATGCGATACAGCGGCGGCATGGCGACGTAAACGTGGCCATTGGCCACCAGCGGGCGAAAGTGGCGCAGGAACAGCGCGCACAACAGCGTGGCGATGTGCTGGCCGTCGGAGTCCGCGTCCGCCAGGATACAGATCTTGTGATAACGCAGCTGGCTCAGATCGTGCGCTCCGGGCTCGACGCCGAGCGCCACGCTGATGTCGTGCACCTCCTGGGACGCGCCGATCTGGCCCGGCTCGAGCTCCCAGGTGTTCAGAATCTTGCCGCGCAGCGGCATGATGGCCTGAAAGTCCTTGTCGCGCGCCTGCTTGGCCGAGCCGCCGGCCGAGTCGCCCTCCACCAGGAACAGCTCGCCGCGGCGCGGGTCCTGACTGGCGCAGTCGGCGAGCTTGCCGGGCAACGCTGGTCCGCCTGCGATGCGCTTGCGCACCACGCGCTGCGCCGCGCGCGCGCGCTCCTGCGCATTGGCGATCGCAAACTGCGCTATGCGCTCGCCGGCATCCGGATGTCCGTTCAGCCACAACGCCATCGCGTCGCGCGCGAATCCCTCGACCAGCGCCGCCGCATCTCGCGAGGCCAGCCGCTCCTTCATCTGTCCGGCGAACTGCGGCTCGCGAATCTTCACCGACAGTACGTAGCACACCTTGTCCCAGACGTCCTCGGGAGTGAGCTTGATGCCGCGCGGAACGAGATTGCGGAACTCGCAGAACTCGCGCACCGCCTGCGTGAGCCCGGCGCGCAGCCCGTTGACGTGCGTGCCGCCCTCGGGCGTCGGGATGAGATTGACGTAGCTCTCACCGAGCACGGTCTCGGCCCCGGGCGCCCAGGCGAGCGCATAGCTCACCGTGTCGCTCTCGAGCTCGCGCTGCGCCACGATCGGCTCGTTCGGCAGTCGCTCGCGCTCGGCGAGCTCCTCGAGCAGGTAAGCGCCGAGATCGCCGCTGTAGAACCACTCATCGCGCTCGCCCGTTGCCTCGTGCGTGAAGCTGATGCGCAGTCCCGCGCACAGCACGGCCTTGGCCTTGAGCGTGTGTTTCAGCTGCGGCACCGAGAACTTGTCGGAATCGAAGAACTGCGGATCCGGCCAAAACCGCACCGTGGTGCCGGTGTTGCGCTGTCCGACGCTGCCCACGGCCGCGAGCTTGGAGGTCATTTTGCCGTCGCGGAACCCGATGTTGTATTCCTTGCCACCGCGTTTGATCCAGCACTCGAGCCGCTGCGAGAGCGCATTCACCACCGACACCCCGACCCCGTGCAAACCGCCGGAGAAGGTGTAGGCCTTATCGGAAAACTTGCCGCCAGCATGCAGCCGGGTGAGGATCAGCTCGACGCCGCTCACCTTCTCCTTCGGATGGATGTCGACCGGCATGCCGCGACCGTCGTCGGCGACCTGCAGCGAACCGTCCTTGAACAGCGTCACGTCGATCTGCTTGCAGAACCCGGCGATGGCCTCATCGACACTGTTGTCGATCACCTCGTGGGCAAGATGATTCGGCCGCGAGGTGTGCGTGTACATGCCGGGCCGGCGGCGCACCGGCTCAAGGCCGCTCAGCACCTCGATATCGGAGGCGGTATAGGATTGGCTCATCGTTGTGAATCGGAAATGTCGCGCCGGCCCGCAGGCCCGGGGCCGCGAATCTTACAGCACGGCGCGGCCCAAGAGGCCACTTTGGCCCATCAGGCGAGATCGGCGAGCAGTGCTGCGTGCTGCGCCTCGGATACCGGATTGACCCAATGGCGGTAGTGCTCGTGATCGACGCCGACGGCGAGCGGCGCCCCGGCGCGCAGCGCGGCGATCATCTCGGCTGTGAGTTCGAAGCGCAGAAAATGCACCGCTGAGGTCTTCTCCTCGTTCTCACGCTCGAGGTCCTCGTCGGCGATCGCGTACACGGCCGAATGGCCACGCACCTCCACCCAGCAGCGCGCCTCGATGCCCTTCAACAGCCCGAGCTGACGTTGTCGCTCGGCGACGTCGGGAAACTCCACCAGCAGCGTCACCTTCCAGTTACTGCCGTCGGGGATCAGCGGATTGTACGCGGCGAGTTCCTCGGCGATGCCCTCGGGCTCGAAGATCCGCTCGGCGCGCAGCATCTCCTGAATCTGGTACTGGATGGTCAGCCGGTCCTCGAAGCACCAGGTGAGATTCGGGCCGACCGCGATGCGCCGCGGGCGCTTGTGCTCGATCACCCGTGCGCGGAAGGCATCGCGCTCGCGGGCATAACGCTCGAGGCCGAGCAGATCATCGGGAGTTAGTTTCTGCACGATACCCTCACAACCCGTAGGCGAGCCGCAGCAGCCGCAGGGGGTGCTCCGGCGCAGTGCCGGAGGCGAGCCCGCTCTCGATCTGGTGGCCGGCCATCGGACAGTCGCTCGCGTAATGCTCCGCGCCGCTCGCCTCGACCCGACTCATCACCGGCCGGCCGATCTTCATCGAGGCGGCACGAAACTCCTTCTTCACGCCGTACGTGCCGTCGTGACCCGAACAGCGCTCGATCGGCTCGACGGTGGTACCGGGCACGAGCGCGAGCACATCGCGGGTCTTCAGACCGATGTTCTGCACGCGCAGGTGACACGCCACGTGATAGCTCACCTTGCCGAGCGGGTGTTTGAAATCGGTACGCAGCGCCCCGGCACGGTGGCGCAGCATCAGATATTCGAACGGATCGAAGATGCGCTTGGCGACGCGCTGCACGGCCGCATCCTCGGGAAACATCAGCGGCAGCTCCTGCTTGAACATCAGCACGCACGACGGGATGGGCGCTACGATGTCATAGCCGGCCTCGATCGCCGCGAGCAGCTGGGGAATGTTCTGCTCCTTCAGCCGCGCAACCTCTTCGAGATCCCCGAGCTCGAGGCGCGGCATGCCGCAGCAGTGCTCGGCGGCAAGCAGGCTCACAGCGATGCCATTGTGCTCGAATACCGCCGCGAGGTCCTCGTTGAGTTCGGGCTCGTTGCGATTGCCGTAACAGGTGGTGAACAGCGCCACTTTGCCGCTCGTCTCGGGCGTGGCCTGCGCCGCTGCGCCGCCGGTCCCCTCCGCCGTCCCGAGACGCTGCAGGCGTTTGCGTGCGGTGCGCGAGTGGTACTGAGGCACCGGCGCCGTCGCATCGACGCCGAGCGTCTTCTCGAGCAGCGCGCGGCCCGCGCTCGAGCGGTTCACGGCGTTCACCACCTGCGCAACCACCGGAATGCCGGCGATGCGCCCGACCGCCTCGGTCGCGGCGAGCGCGCGGTTGCGCAGGCTGACGCCCTCTTTGCGGGTGCGCACCGCTTTGGCGCGCAGCATCAGATGCGGGAAGTCGAGTGCCCAGGGGTGCGGCGGCACGTACGGGCACTTGGTCATGAAACACATGTCGCACAGGTAGCAGTGATCGACCACCTGCCAGTACACCTTGCGTTCGACGCCCTCGAGCTCCCCGCTCGTGGTCTCATCGATCGCATCGAACAGCGTCGGGAAGGCATTGCAGAGACTGAAGCAGCGCCGGCAGCCGTGACAGATCTCGAATACCCGCTCGAGTTCCTTGTCGAGCGCCGCCTGGTCGTAAAACTCGGGGCTGCGCCACTGCAGCGGGTGCCGGGTGGGAGCTTCCAGGCTGCCCTCGCGGCCGCCCGGGGTGTTCTGAGGAGTGCTCATGCGAACGTGCCATTCGGCGCTCGGGCGCGGCGGTGAGCCCGCACCCGAGCGCCTCTGTGCCTTACAGGTTGTCGAGTGCCTTCTGGAACCGATTGGCGTGCGAGCGCTCGGCCTTGGCCAGCGTCTCGAACCAATCGGCGATCTCACCGAAGCCCTCGTCGCGGGCGGTCTTCGCCATGCCCGGGTACATGTCGGTGTACTCGTGGGTTTCCCCGGCGATGGCCGCCTTCAGGTTGAGCTTCGTCTCGCCAATCGGCAGGCCCGTGGCCGGGTCACCGACCGCCTCGAGATACTCGAGGTGGCCGTGCGCATGGCCGGTCTCACCTTCGGCCGTCGAACGGAACACCGCCGATACGTCGTTGAAGCCCTCGACGTCCGCCTTGGCTGCGAAATACAGATACCGACGATTGGCCTGGGACTCCCCGGCGAAGGCGTCCTTCAGGTTCTTCTCGGTCTTGCTACCTTTGAGATTCATGCCGCTCTCCAATTTAGACTGGTTCTAACTGGGGTCGAAACTTTAAGCGGATGCCCGCGAGGCGTCAACCCGAATTGACCCGCTCGAGGGGCGGTGTATAAGGTGGCGCCTTCGAGTCCCCCGACCCGCGACCGAGTGCCGCGGCCATGATGGAGATTTTGGCGTGGCATCCGAGCAGCAGCTTCCCAACTTTGAACAGGCGCTGGCGGAACTGGAGGGGCTCGTCGAGCGACTCGAGCACGGCGAGCTACCCCTGGAAGAAGCACTGCGCGTATTCGAGCGCGGCGTGGAACTGACTCAGCATTGTCAGAATGCCTTGAAGGCGGCTCAGCAGCGAGTGGAAATCCTGATGAAGCGCAATGGATCGCCAGAAATCGAGCCGTTTGCCGTCCCGGAAGGTTCGGTCGGCAACGCCCCCTCCGCCCAGTGAACCGGCCCCGCCAAATGTTGTCGAATTGCAACACCCGCATCCGCGCCACCTTACGCAGTGTACACTGCCCCGAATGAGCGTGCCCCCAAGCTACCCTTTGCTCGATCAAATCGAGCTGCCCGCCGACCTCAGACGGCTTTCGGAAGCTCAGCTGCCGGAAGTGGCCGATGAGCTACGCCAGTTCCTCATCCATACCGTCAGCACCCGCGGCGGGCACTTTGCCGCCGGTCTCGGCACCGTCGAGCTGACGATCGCCCTGCATTACGTCTTCGATACGCCGCACGATCGGCTGGTGTGGGACGTGGGCCATCAGGCCTACCCGCACAAAGTGCTCACCGGACGGCGCAATCAGTTGCACACCATCAAGCAGGACGGCGGCCTCGCCCCGTTCCCGCACCGCGCCGAGAGCGAGTACGACACCTTCGGCGTCGGCCACTCGAGCACCTCGATCAGTGCCGCGCTCGGCATGGCCGTGGCGGCCGGGCGCGAGGGCTCGAATCGGCGCGTAGTGGCCGTGATCGGCGATGGGGCAATGACGGCGGGCATGGCCTTCGAGGCGCTGAATCACGCCGGCTCGCTGCCGGCGGATCTGCTGGTGATTCTCAACGACAACGACATGTCGATTTCGGAGAACGTCGGCGCACTGTCGAACTATTTCACCGCCGCGCTCTCCGGACGGCTCTACGCCACGCTGCGCGAGGGTGGCAAGAAGGTGCTGCGCCAGATGCCTACGGTGTGGGAGCTGGCGCGCCGCTCCGAGGAGCACCTCAAGGGCATGGTGCTGCCGGGCACGCTGTTCGAGGAACTCGGCTTCAACTACATCGGTCCGCTCGATGGACACGATGTGCGCGCCCTGGTCGGCACGCTGCGCAACATGCGCAAGCTGCACGGGCCGCAGTTTCTGCACGTCGTCACGCGCAAAGGCAAGGGTTATGCGCCGGCCGAGGCCGATCCGATCAAATGGCACGGTCCGGGCCCGTTCGATCCAGCGAGCGGTACGATTTTCAAGGAGGCAGCCCGCGGCCCGTCGTATTCGCAGATCTTCGGCCAGTGGCTGTGCGACATGGCCGAGCTCGACCCACGCATCGTCGGCATCACCCCGGCAATGCGCGAAGGCTCCGGACTGGTCGAGTTCTCCAAGCGCTTTCCCGACCGCTATTTCGATGTGGCGATCGCCGAGCAGCACGCGGTCACCTTCGCCGCCGGGCTGGCCGTGGAGGGCCTCAAGCCCGTGGTCGCCATCTACTCGACATTCCTGCAGCGCGCCTATGACCAGCTGGTGCATGACGTCGCACTGCAGAACCTGCCGGTGGTCTTCGCCATCGACCGGGCGGGGCTCGTCGGCAGCGACGGCGCGACGCACCAGGGCAGCTACGACCTGTCCTACATGCGCTGCATTCCCAACATGATGATCATGGCCCCCTCTGACGAGAACGAGTGCCGGCAGATGCTCTACACCGCCACGACCGTCGAGGGTCCGGCCGCGGTGCGCTACCCGCGCGGCACCGGCCCGGGCGTGCCGATCGAGAAGGCCATGCAGGCGCTACCGATCGGCAAAGGCGAGCTGAAGCGTGAGGGACGCAGCGGCCTGGCGCTGCTCGCGTTCGGCCCGCTGCTCGACAGTGCGCTGCTGATCGGCGAGCGGCTCGACGCCACGGTGGTGAACATGCGCTTCATCAAGCCGATCGACGAGGCGCTGATCCTCGAGATCGCGGGCCGGCACAGCGCCCTCGTGACGCTCGAGGAGAATGCGGTGCAGGGCGGCGCCGGTTCGGCCGTCGCCGAGGTGCTCGCCGCCGAGGGCGTCACCATGCCGATGATGCAGATCGGGATTCCCGACCGGTTCATTGAGCACGGCTCGCGCGAATCGTGCCTGGCGGCTGCGGGGCTCGACACGCCCAGCCTGAGTGCGGGCATCGAGCGCTGGTGGTCGCTGCAGTCCCGCGGCGCGATCCGCTCCGTTGGGCGCGCCTGATCACTCGCGCAGCGCTGCCGGCTGAGCCTCCGCGTGCCGCGGGGCTCTCCCGATCGGTATAGGTGAAAGTCACCGCCATCCTGTAGGCTAAAGCGTATGAATCCGCCCGACACACCGGCCATGGCCGCCCACAAGAACCTCGCCGAAGTCGAGGACGTGCAATCGCGCGCCGACACGCGCCACCTGCCAATCAACCGAGTCGGCATCAAGGAGATCAGCCACCCGGTGCGGGTCAAGGATCGCTCGGCGGGCGAGCAGCACACCATCGCGACCTTCAACATGTACGTGAGCCTGCCGCACAATTTCAAGGGCACGCACATGTCCCGGTTCGTCGAAATCCTGCACAGCGAGCGGGAAATCTCCGTCAAGTCGTTCCGGGCCATGCTCGAGAGCATGACCGAGCGGCTCGAAGCGGACGCCGGGCACATCGAGATGACCTTCCCGTACTTCATCATGAAGCGCGCACCGGCAACCGGTGTCGAGAGCCTGATGGACTACCGGGCGAGCCTGATCGGCGAGCGGCACGACGGCATCACCGACCTGTGGGTGAAGGTAGTCGTACCCGTGACGAGCCTGTGTCCGTGCTCAAAGCGCATTTCCGATTACGGCGCGCACAACCAGCGCTCCCATGTGACCATCACGGCACAGGTGAGTCGTCACATGTGGATCGAGGAGCTGATCGAGATCGCCGAGCAGGAAGCCTCGTGCGAGCTGTACGGCATTCTCAAGCGCCCGGATGAAAAGTACGTGACCGAGCGCGCCTACGACAATCCGAAGTTCGTCGAGGACATGGTGCGCGATGTGGCCACGCGGCTCAATGCCGAGGACCGCATCGTGTCCTACGTGGTGGAGTCGGAGAACTTCGAGTCCATCCACAATCACTCCGCTTATGCTCTGATCGAGCGCGACAAGCGTAAGCCGCTGCCCCCCGCCCCCTAGACACCGGCCTCGATCAGCGGCAGATCGACCAGCGCGCGCACGCCCGGCTGGTTGTCCTCGAGCACGAACTCGGCGCGGTGCAGGCGGGCGATGGCGCCGACGAGCAGCAGGCCGAGCCCGCCGCCTGAACCGCTGCCCTGCGCCCCGACGCGCACAAACGGCTGGCCAGCCTGGCGACGCTGTTCGGGCGCCATGCCCGGGCCGTTGTCGCTCACCGTGAGCCGTACGCGAGCGCCGTGGCGCTGCACGCCGAGTTCGATCCGGCCGCCGGCCGGCACGAACTTCAGCGCGTTTTCGACCAAATTGCTGATCAGCTGCGCCAGCAGCTGCCGATTGCCTTCGACCTGCAGCGCCGGTTGCATCTGGGCACTCAAGCGCAGGCCGCGCTCGCGCGCCACCGGCTCGAACAGCTCGGCGAGCTCCCCGACCAGATCGGACAGGTTCACGGCGGAGACCGAGGCGAGCGGCGCACCGGACTCAGCAAGCGCGATCTGCAACAGCGTTGCCAGGGTACGCTGCAGCCGATCGACCTCGCGCAGCGCCGACTCCACCGGCTCACGCACGAGTGGCTGCAGATCCGGCAGGCGCAGCACCGCATCCATGCGCGTTCGCAGCCGCTGCAGCGGTGCGCGCAAATCGTGGGCCACGCTGTCGAATGTCGCGCGCAAAGTGCGAGTCTGCTCCTCGAGCCGATCGAGCACACGGTTGACCGACACGGCGAGCGCATCAAATTCGTCATGGCTGCCGGCCACCGGCAGCCGGCGTGCCAGATCGCCACTCATGATGCGCACACAGGTATCGGTCACCGCCCCGACCCGCCGGCTCAAGCGGAAACTGAACGCAAACCCCGCAATGGCTGCGACCAGAATCGACAGCCCCATCCCCCAGAGCGTGGCGGTCTGAAACGCCTGTGCATAGCGCTCGTCCTGCGACATGTCGGTGCCGACGAGCAGCCAGTCGCCATTGGGCAGATGGCGCACCGCGGCACGCACCGGATGCACCGAGCGCTGCCCGGGCTCGATCGATTCAATGCGAAATTCCGGCCACCGCTCGCGCGGGGCACCGTCGAACGGCCAGTTGGTGACGTTGCCGGCGATGCGCTTGAAGCTCGGACTCACCAGCATGTACACCGAACCGATCCGCCCCCAGCTGTCGATGCGCACGTTGATCTCGGCGCTGACCCCGCGGATGCCACGCAGAACGTACTGGTCCTGCAGGCTGTTCAGCTCGGTGTTGATGATCAGATCGATGTTGTCGCGCAGAATGCGCTGCGTCAACAGATAGGTGGTACCGAGCGTCACCCCGACGGCCAGCGTCACGAGCAGCGTGTAGCCCATGGACATGCGAAACGCGGTGGTCTGAAACAGGCCGCGCGGGCGCAGCCATCTCATGGCTCCTCCCGCAGCACGTAGCCGGCACCGCGCACGGTGTGGATGAGCGGACGGTCCGAGCCGCGGTCGACCGCCTGACGCAGGCGGCTGATGTGCACGTCGACCACGTTGCTCTGCGGATCGAAGTGCAGATCCCAGACGCCTTCGAGCAGCATCATGCGGGTGACGACCTGGCCGGTGCGGCGCATCAGGAACTCGAGCAACTTCTGCTCGCGCACGGTGAGGTCGATCTCGCGCCCCGCGCGCGTGACGCGCCGCGAGAGCAGATCGAACTCCAGATCGGCGACCTGCAGACGGGACGGCTCCCCGGCCCGGGCGTGGCGGCGCAGCAGCGCCTCGATGCGCGCCAGCAGCTCATCGAACGCAAACGGCTTGGTGAGATAGTCATCACCGCCGGCCTTCAGGCCGCGAATCCGGTCATCGACCGAGCCGAGCGCACTCAGGACCAGCACCGGGACCGCAAGTCCGGCGGTCCGCAGCTGGCGGATGATCTCCAGCCCATCGATCTTCGGCAGCATGCGGTCGGTGACGATGAGATCGAATTTACCGGCGAGCGCCCGCTCGAGACCCTCCCGGCCGGCGGCGGCGTGATCGACCGCATAGCCGCTCTCGCGCAGTCCCTTGACGAGAAACTTCGCCGCCTCGACGTCATCCTCTATGAGCAGTATGTGCACGGCGCGCTAGCCTACCGCAGCACGCCTGCGGCCGCAGCGCCTCAGCGGCGAATCCCGCCGCGCCGCGCTAGCGCGACTCGCCCTGCAAGCGCCCGATCAGGCTGCGCAGGAACACCCGGTTGAAGCGCAGCTGGCAGGACACCGAAACCTGTTCGAGCTGCGTGGCACTGACCTTGAGCACCGTGACCGCGTTGATCGCCCGCACGGTCGCGGTGCGCTTTGCCCCGGGCACATAGCTCGCCTCGCCGAAGCAGTCGCCGGTCTCGAGCACCGCGATGCGCCCGCCGCGCCGCTCCACGGCGCAGCGACCCGAGACCAGAATATAGAATCGGTCATCGAGTTCGCCCTCGCGCACGATCTCCTCGCCGCTCGCGTACTGCTGCCAGGCACTCGCGCGCAGCACCTCGCTCACCTCGGTGTGCGAGAACTCGTGGAAGAACTTCAGCCGCCGCAATACACCGAACTGTTCCTGCAGGTCGAGCCGCAGGTTGTTCTGGCGCAGCCGGTGGTGAATGCGCGCCAGTTCGGCGGCGAACTCAAGTCCGGTGCGCTGGCGTTTGGCCGGATCCTTCTGCAGCGCCATGACCACGACGTTCTCGAGCTCCTCGGTGACGTCCTGACGCAGCTTGTGGATCGGCGGCGGCGTGGCGTAGACAATCTGGTGCAGCAGTTTCTGCAGATTGCCGGCGCGAAAGGGACGGGTGCCGGTGAGCAACTCGTACATCACCGCACCGAGGGAGTAAATGTCCGAACTCGCGGTCAGCTCCAGACTCTGCACCTGCTCCGGCGACATGTACGAGGGACTGCCGGCGATGCCCTCGATGCGCGAGATCTCGGCGTCGGAGACGAGCGCAATACCGAAATCGATGATGCGGACCTCGCCTTCCTGAGTGAGCAGGATGTTCGAGGGCTTGATGTCGCGATGAATCACCCCGCGGGTGTGCGCGTAGTGCAGAGCCTTCGCGCACTTGAACATGATTTCGATGACGTCGTTCAGTGGCAGCAGATTGTCCGGACGGCAATAAGTGGTCAGCGTGCGTCCGTGGTGAACGTACTCGGTGACGATGTAGCAGCGGCCGTTCTCTTCGCCCGCATCGAAGATGGGCAGCACATACGGATGCTGCAGCATGCCGACCAGGTGCGCCTCGGACAAAAACATCTTGCGTGCGGCACGCGCTCGCTGATCGTTCGCGCCGGTATCTACGTTGTAGACCTTGATGGCGACATCGCGACGGTAATACGCATCATGCGAGAGATAGACCACGCCGGTGCTGCCGCGGCCAACCTCCTTGATCACCTCGTACTTACCGATCCGCTCCGGGGCGCTCCGGTTTGCGGCATGCGCGGGCTCGGCGGGTCGTGAGGCGTGGGCGGGCATATTTCGCGGCGGCTGGTGATGCAGTCCGCAGGATAGGATCGCGGCGGTAGGACGCGCTGTGACGCGTCCCATGGAATACTCGACGGATCGAACGGGACGTCTTTACATAATGCTCCGATGGCACGCAGCCTACCCGGAGACGAAGTGATCATACCCCACGGGCGAGACGGCGAGCTCACCCTGCTCGTCCCGCACCCGTGCACCGGGTTCGGCGCACACGGTCCCGATGCGCGTGTAGCCCCACTGCTCCGGCGGCAGCTCGGCGTGCAACCGGGCCAGACGCTCGAGCGGCACCGTGAAACACAGTTCGTAGTCATCGCCCCCTGCGAGGGCGAAATCCCGCGCCCGCGGCAGCCCGAGCGCACGCAGCGCTGCCGAGAGCGGTAGCGCCGCCGCCGAGATGTCGACACCGCAGCCACTGGCGCGCGCGAGCTTCAGTGCATCAGCCACTAGACCATCTGACACGTCGATGCAACCGCTGGCATGGCCACGCAGGCGCTCACCCAATGCCACGCGCGGGGTCGGGAACAGAAATCGCTTGCGCAGGGACTCGGCCCCCGCGACGTCACCCAGCCGGCCCTGCTCGAGCGCAAGCCCCGCCGCCGCATCCCCCACAGTGCCGGAGACGAACAGTGCATCCCCGGGCGCCGCTGTGCTGCGACGCAGCGCGCTCGCCGCCACCACATGCCCCAGCAGCGTAACCGTCACCGTGAGCGGTCCATGCGTCGTGTCACCGCCAACAAGCGTCACCGCATGCGCCTCGGCCAGCGCGGCGAAGCCTGCGGTGAATGCGCTCAGCCAGTCCGCTTCGGCCGAAGGCAGCGTGAGCGCCAGCAGCGCCCAGGCCGGCCGCGCGCCCATCGCCGCCAAGTCGCTGAGATTCACCGCCAGCGCCCGGTGTCCGATCGACTCCGCGGGCGAACCCGGCGGGAAATGCACGCCCTCGACCAGCGTATCGACGGCCGCAACGAGCGCCTCACCGGGCGGGCACTCGAGCAGTGCGGCATCATCGCCCACCCCGAGGCGCACGTCCGCGCGCGCCGCGCCGCAGCGGCGAAAGAAACGATCGATCAGATCGAATTCCGACAGCGCCATGTGCCGGTGCGCTCCCCGGCGCGCCTCAGAGCTCGGCCGGGCGCAGCTGACGCGCCGCCCGGTCGAGCACCGCATTGACGAACTTGTGACCGTCGGTCGCACCGAAGCGCTTGGCAAGCGCAACGGCCTCATTGATCGCCACCCGCCAGGGCACTTCCGGCCGATGGGCGAGCTCGTGCAGACCGATGAGCAGCACAGCGTGCTCGACCGGATCGAGCAGTGCCGGGGCACGATCGAGCAGCGGGGCGAGCTGCGCATCGAGCGCCTCGCGCGAGGTGCAGATCGCCTCGAGCAGCTCGCGAAAATAGTCCTGGTCCGCCCGCGGCATGTCCTCGGCCGTCGCGAACTCCTGCACCAGGTCCTGCCAGGGGCACTCGTTGATCTGCCAGCGATACAACGCCTGCAGCGCAAGCTTGCGCGCCAGCGATCGCTGCCGGGAAAACGCGCGCAGCGCAGCCTGTCCGTTCATCACGTTCCCATTTGGGCGAACACGTCAGCCATCTCGAGCGCCGCCTCCATCGCCTCCCCGCCCTTGTTGCCCTCGCCCGTGGCGGCCCGCTCGATCGCCTGCTCGACCGTCTCGACAGTGAGCACGCCGAAGATGACCGGGACCAGCGTGTCGAGCGCCGCACGCTGCAGCCCGCCGGCACACTCCCCGGCGACATATTCGAAATGCGGCGTACCGCCGCGGATCACGCAGCCGAGAGCGACCACCGCGTCGTAGCGGCCGCTCGCGGCCAGCTTGCGCGCCGCCACCGGCAGCTCGAACGCCCCGGGCACCCGGACCACGAGCAGATCCTCGAGCGCCCCGCCCTGTTGCACCCAGGCCGCCTGCGCGCCTTTGAGCAAACTCGCGACAATGAAATCATTGAAGCGAGCCGCCACAACGGCCACCTTGCGTCCCTGCGCTTGCAGAGCGCCCTCGAGCAACCGTACTGCGCTCACGCGTCTTCTCCGACATAACTGTCGATTTCGAGGCCGAATGCGGCAATGCCGTGCATCTGCTTCGGCGCGGACAGCACCCGCATGCGCCGTACGCCGAGGTCTTTGAGGATCTGCGCACCGATGCCGAAGGTCTTGAGCACCTGCCCGTCGCGGCGTGCCGCACGTGCCGCGGACTCCGCTTCAGGCGGTGCGCCGAGCGAGCGGAGCGAATCGAGCAGATCGTTCGGCGCCTCCCGCTCGCGCAGAATCACGATCACCCCGCTGCCGGCCTGAGCAATGCGCTGCATCGCCGCGCGCAGCGTCCAGGCGAGCGGATCGGCACGGATGCCGAGCAGATCGCGCAGCGGATCGGCCAGGTGCACCCGCACCAGCGGCGGTTGCGACCCCTCGAGCGTGCCCTTGACCAGCGCCAGGTGCACCTCCTCGCCCACTCGATCCTCGTAGGCGAACAGGCGGAATCCGCCGAACTCGGTGTCGACCGATTGCTCGGAGAGCCGCACGATCGAGCGCTCGTTGCGCAGCCGGTAGCGGATCAGATCGGCGATGGTGCCGATTTTCAGCTCGTGACGGACGGCGAACGCGTGCAGCTGCTCGCGGCGTGCCATCGTGCCATCGTCGTTCATCACCTCGGCGATCAGCCCAACCGGGGCCTGTCCGGCGAGGCGGCACAGATCAACCGCCGCCTCCGTATGTCCGGTTCGCACCAGCACGCCACCGCGGCGGGCGCGCAGCGGAAAGATGTGGCCCGGCCGGGCAAAATCGGCCGCGCGCGCCTCGGCGCGCGCGAGCGTGCGGATGGTGACCGCCCGATCACCCGAGGACACCCCCGTGGTGGTGCCGGCAAGCGCATCCACCGAGACGGTAAAGGCGGTCCGGTGCGCCTCGCTGTTGTTCGTGACCATCTGCGGCAGCTCGAGCCGATCGAGCCAGGCTTCCTCCATCGGCACGCACAGAATCCCGCTGGTGTGACGGATCATGAACGCCACCGCCTCGGGGCTCGCGCACTCGGCCGCCATGATCAGATCGCCCTCGTTCTCGCGGTCCTCATCATCCATGATGATGACCATGCGCCCGGCTTTCAGGTCCGCGAGGATCTCCTCGACACTGTTCAGCTTGCCGGCAGCAGGCGGTGCCTTGCCGGAGAGGGGAAGGACTGTGGACATCGAGCGCACCTAGTGCGGGGGGGCCGCTAGTATAGCGTGCGCGCTGCCCGCCTCGGAGGGCAGCTGCCCCTTAGCGGGGGTGCGCCGTGGCGAGCAACGGCAACACCGCCTGATCGAGCTGGCGCCGGGTGACCCCGGAAGCCCCCCCGAGCAGCCGTGCGCGCACCACCCCGCTCGCGTCGATGACGTAGGTCATCGGCACGGCGAGCGGCTCGCCGAAGCCGTCCACGCGCGCGGTCCGGGCGAGCGCTGCCGGATAGCTCTCACCCTGCAACGCCCGGCGCACGCGCGCGGCACTTGCCGTCGCATCGATGCTGAGGGCGAGCAGCGTCACGCCGCGACCGTGGAAGCGACGGTAGAACGCCTGCAGCACCGGCATCTCGGCGTGGCAGGGCGAACACCAAGTCGCCCAGAAGCTGACCAACACCACGCGGCCGCGCTGCTTGGCCAGATTGAACACCCGCCCGTTCAACTCACGCACGATGAGCGGCGGCGCCGCTCGGCCGAGGCGCGGTGGCGCGGCGGCTGCGGCCGCCGAGAGCGCCAGGGCGAGTACGCCCGCCAGAGCGGCCCGAGCCCGCCGCCCCGCCCGGCGGTCACCGTGCAGCGGCGCCGGCTCGAGCGCGTACCGCCTCAATCGCCGCGCCGCTGCCCGCCGCACGCTGCGGAGATCCCCTGGTAGAACTGATCATAGATGGCGCCGCCGTGGGCGAACTCGAACATCGCCGGCGGCCCGTCCCGCAGCGCCGCAAAATCCACCGGACGAACTCGCCGGAACTCCGACGCGCGAGTCTGCCCGGAGGCGATCCCGATCGTGCCGAGAATCCCGGGCGCATAATTCGGTCCGGTATCGGCGAGCTGGCCGATCGTGATGTCGATCGTGCCGCTCGCGTAAATCACCACCTGCAGCGTGTTCGGCGCAGTCGTGCCCGCCGCGGGCACGTTCAGGTACGTGACGATCACACGGTGATGGGGCGCGTCGTACCACGCAAAGACACCGCCGCCCGCCAGCGCAGCGGAGCTGTCGAGGTCCTTCATCAAGGCGCCGATCGTCAGGCGGTTGGTCAACAGCAGTTGTCCGCGCATGTACCACGGCGAGCCATTGTCATCGACCCCGGTGTAATCACCCGAGGTGCGGCTGGTGATCGCGCCATCCTCGCTGACAAAGAGCGTGCTCACCGGCTGTGCGACGCCCGGCACCGGGAAGGCGAAGCCGGGATAGCTCAGCATCGCGGTGCCGTTGCCCGCCACATTGAGCCGGGTCGGACCGGCATCAAGCAGCGCCTGTCCCGAGCGCACCGCGACGCGATAGTCATCCCCCACCGGCACGAACTCGATCTGATCGCCGCCGCTGAGATCGAAGGGATGCGCCCGCACATGCTCGCAGTTCTTGACCACATGCACCAACGGGTTGTAGCGCGGCAGGTGCATGTGCTCTGGGCGCTGCGCGCGCTGAGTGCCTCCGTCGCCGTCCTCGCCCGTTTCCCCGGTGCCGTTGTGATGCAGCATGGCATCGAAGAACGACACCGCGTATTCATTGGTCAGTTCGGTCGATTCGGCGATCGGCAGCTGCCGCTCGAGCGGCATATCGCTCTCGAGCTGCTGCTTGGCGGTGAGAATCTGCGGATTGCCGAACAGCACCGCCTGCAGCTGCGCATTGCTCACGCCAGAGAAGACCGAGGCAGGGCAGAAGTTGTACACCCCATCCTCGTACGGGCCGGTGTAACTCCAGTAGAAGGTCGAATCGAAGACGTAGTTGGCGATGTCTGAGGGATTGAAGGCGCCCGGATCGCTGAACACCCCGGGGAACAGCGACGGATTGATCGCGACCAGCGAATTATGAATATCCTGACACCAGCTGGTCTGGTACTGCCCGATGTGATGATTCCAGCCGGCGATGTCGATGAGGTATTTCCTCGGGGCATTGACGAACGAATTGAAGTTGCTGTAGGCAATGCCGGTGTCGTTGCCGAAGAACATCAGCGGCACGTCCGTATTGGCATAGTCGCTCGCATTCAGCAACAGCCCATAGTTGGTGCCGGCGCCCATGAATGCGGCCTGGACGCGTCGGTCGGCGGGCAGGCCCATGGTGCTGATGCCCGTGACGGTTGCCAGTGCCGTCATGCCGCCGAGCGAATAGCCGATCACGCCGATCTTGCCGGGATTGATCTGCGCGGCGAACGGCAGGCCGGAGCGATCCATCTGGCCGGCGAGCATCGCGCTGATCACGAAATTAACGTCCTTGACGCGCTGATAGATCGTATCGGCGTAAATGCTCGGGTTCGGGCCGAGTTTCAGCCCGAGATAGTGCTCCATGAAATACGTCTGATACCACGCATCGTCGTCGCCCGTATGCTCGACTGAGGCGACGATGTAACCGTTGCTCGCCAGCGTCTCGAGGGTGTCCGGCAGGTTCTTGCCGGCCGACACTTCATACCCGTGTGTCGCCACCAGCAGCGGGAAGCGCCCCTTGGCGAGCGGGCCATCTTGTGCGATGCGATGGCTCGAGAGACTGCCAGCAAAGGTAACCGGCGGAGTATCCGGCAGCCCCGGATAGATGGCACCGCCCGGGTTCTGGTTGTAAACGGGGTTGTTCCAGGTGTAGCGAATTGGCTGAGTGGGCTGCGCCGAGGTGGGATACCAGATCTGCACGTAGAGCGGGCGGCCCGCGGTACTCACCGGCGTGGAGCCGTCGGGGTTGCGCGTGCGGTCCCAGACCACCATCGTGGTATGCCCAACGGCATAACTGCCGCGCGGCGAGGTGACATTCCACCGACCGGACGCCCCGTCCGCGTGCGCCACGCGGCCCGCGGCAGTCAGGATCAGCAGGGCACAACAGGCGAGTTCGAAACCGTGCAGCCAGCGGCGTTTATTATTAGACATGGCGCCCCCCAGATGACGCAATTCGCGTCCAATTTAATTAACATCCGCCCGCCGTGCTGTCAATGCACCACCGTTGGCCTCAGCCGCACTGCAGCGGGCAGGCGGATGTGCCGACCGCCGTGTCACCTTTCATCCACCGGCTGCTCCAGTGCTCGAAGGCCTCGTGGATGCGACCGCCGCGCGTCGTGTCAGTTCGGCTCGTGCGCCGGACTGCGCTGCGACCCGGGCTCCCCGAGCAGCCGCTCGGCGTAGCGAGCCATCAGATCGACCTCGATGTTGACGAAATCTTCCGGTTCGAGCGTACCGAGCGTAGTCACCTCACGGGTGTGCGGAATGAGGTTTACGCGGAAGATGCTCTTGTGCACGATGTTGACGGTGAGACTCACGCCGTCGATGGCGATCGAGCCCTTGCGAGCGACATAACGGGCCAGCTCTTCCTCGGCCAACGCCACGTCCATCCGCCACGAGCGGGCCTCCTCGGCAATGTCGACCACTTGCCCGAGGCCATCGACGTGCCCGGTGAGTAGGTGTCCGCCGAGCGCATCGCCCATCTTCAGCGCCGGCTCGAGGTTGACGCGGGCGCCGAGCGACATCTGCCCGAGCGTCGTCAGGCGCAGCGTTTCGCTCGACACGTCGGCGGCGAAGGAACGCTCACCCAGAGCGACCACCGTGAGACAGCAGCCCTGCACGCAGATGCTGTCGCCGAGACGCAGACCCGCCGGGTCCAGGCGCTCGAAGCGAAAGCCCATGCGCAAATCTCCACGTTGTTTCTCGCTCGAGATCACGTGTCCCACGTCCTGCACGATACCGGTAAACACAGCTCCCCTCCTCGGCGCTCAACGTCGCTTGGGCCGCAGCCGTAGCCGCAGGTCGGCCCCGACCTGGTGAATGTCCATCATGTCAAACCACGGCGAATCCTGCAGCTCGGTGAGTGCCGGCAGCTCGGCGAGCGGTCGGCCCTGCGGCCCGATCAACCGCGGCGCAACGTACAGCAGCAACTCGTCGACCTGCTCCTCGGCGAGCAGCGCACCGGCCAGCTGCGGTCCGGACTCGACCCACAACTCATTGATTTCCCGACTCCCGAGCCGCTCCAGCAGCGCCACGAGCGAGACACGCCCGCGGCCATCGGCCGGCAGTTCCTCGAGCGTCGCGCGCTCGGCGAGCGCAGCGCGACGAGCCGCGTACTGCGCATCGGCGCCGCGGGCGCCCGCGACGCTCACCAGCATGACTTCTCCTGCGACCGAGAACAGGCGCGCATCCAGCGGCGTGCGTAGGCGCGAATCCAACACAACGCGCAGCAGCGGCGGCCGCTGTACGGCGGACGGCTCAACCAGACGCACATCGAGGCTCGGGTCATCGGCCAGCACGGTACCGATGCCGGTCATCACCGCGCCGCTGCGCGCACGCCAGGAGTGCACGTCCGCACGGGCGTCTGCGCCGGTGATCCAGTGACTCTTGCCGTTGCTGAGCGCGGTGCGCGCATCGAGACTCATGGCGAGCTTCACTCGCACCCAGGGTCTGCCCGTTCGCATCCGCTTCAGGAAGCCGGCATTGAGCTCGGTGGCTGCAGCGGCGAGCAACCCGGATTCGACCTGCACACCGCGCGCACGCAGGATGCGCTCGCCCTCGCCGTTGACCCGGGGATTTGGATCCGCGACCGCATAGACGACCCGCGCAATACCCGCTGCCAGCAATGCCTGCGCGCACGGAGGCGTCCGACCGTGGTGGCTGCAGGGCTCGAGCGTAACGTAGGCGGTTGCTCCCACCGTCGCCGCGCCCGCCTCACGCAGCGCATGCACCTCGGCATGCGGCTCACCGGCACGGGCATGCCAGCCCTCACCGACGATGTGCTCCTCGCGCGCGATGACGCAGCCGACCCGCGGGTTCGGGTGCGCCGTTTCCATCCCCAGCGCGGCCAGTTCGAGCGCGCGCGCCATGGCGCGCCGATCAAACTCCGAAAATAGCGTGTCGTTCATTCCGCTTCGCCACTGCCTCCGCCGCCGGGCGGGCGCTCCGGGGGCAGCAACGACAGCTGCCCGCGCTGGCCGCTGACGCCGGCTGCGCGCTTGCGCGGGCGGCCCGGACGCTGCGGGCGCGCATCGCGCAGCTTGCGGATCTCCTCATGGAAGGCCTCGACGTCCTCAAAATGCCGGTAGACCGAGGCGAACCGCACGTACGCGACCTCATCGAGCTGGCGCAACTCCTCCATGACCAGCTCGCCGATCGCGCCGGCGGCGATTTCCCGCTCCCCGAGCGTGCGCACCCGATGCGTGATGTGGTTCACCGCAGCATCGATTGCCTCGCGCGCTACCGGCCGCTTCTCCAGCGCCTTTTCCATCCCGGCGCGCAGCTTGGCCGGTTCGAACGGCTCGCGGCGCCGATCGGCCTTGACGACCATCGGCATGAGCAGTTCGGGCGTCTCGAAGGTCGTGAAGCGCTCCCCGCAGGCCAGACACTCGCGCCGGCGGCGGATCTGCCCGCCGTCCCCCGCCAGGCGCGAGTCGGTCACCTTGGTCTCGACGTGACCGCAGAATGGACAATGCATGTCAGCGTTCCATCCGCGGTCCCGTCAGGCTCAGGCCGCCGCGTACACCGGGAACCGGCCGCAGAGCTCGAGCACCTGGCCGCGGACTTTCTCGATGACCCCCGCCTCCCCGCCGGCCTCAAGCACATCGGCGATGAGGTCGGCCACGCGCTCGACTTCCGCCTCCTTGAAGCCGCGGGTCGTCGAGGCCGGTGTGCCGATGCGCAGACCGCTGCTGATCGATGGCGGGCGCGGGTCATTGGGTACGGCATTCTTGTTGACCGTGATGTTGGCCTTGCCGAGCGCCGCGTCAGCGTCCTTGCCGGTGATATCCCGTCCGATCAAGCTGAGCAGGAACAGATGATTGTCGGTGCCGCCGGAGATGATGTCGAAGCCGCGCTGCTTCAGGCGCGCTGCCATGGCGCGTGCGTTCGCCAGCACCTGGCGCTGATAATCGACGAACTGCGGCTGCAGTGCCTCGAGCAATGCGACTGCTTTGGCCGCGATCACGTGCATCAGCGGGCCACCCTGGGTACCCGGGAAGACCAGCGAGTTCAGCTTCTTCTCGATTTCCTCATTGGCCCGCGCCAGAATCAGCCCGCCGCGCGGTCCGCGCAGCGTCTTGTGCGTCGTGGTCGTCACGACGTCGGCATGCGGCAGCGGACTCGGATAGACGCCGGCGGCCACCAGGCCCGCCACGTGCGCCATGTCCACCACCAGGTACGCCCCGACGCCCTTGGCGATTTGCGCAAAACGGGCCCAGTCGATGACGCGCGAATAGGCCGAAAACCCGGCAATGATCATCTTCGGGCGATGCTCGGCCGCCAGGCGCGCGACCTGCTCGTAGTCGATCTCGCCGGTATCCGGACGAATGCCGTACTGCACGGCCCGGAAGAACTTGCCGGAAAAGTTGACCCGCGCCCCATGGGTCAGATGCCCGCCATGATCGAGGCTCATGCCGAGAATCGGATCGCCCGGCTGCACCAGTGCGAAATACGCCGCGGCATTGGCCTGGGAGCCGGAATGCGGCTGCACGTTGGCATAGGCGGCACCGAAGAGCTTCTTGGCCCGGTCGATCGCCAGCTGCTCGGCGATATCGACGTACTCGCAGCCACCGTAGTAGCGCTTGCCGGGATAGCCCTCGGCGTACTTGTTGGTCAGCACCGACCCCTGAGCCTCGAGCACGCGCGGGCTGGCATAATTTTCCGAGGCGATCAGCTCAATGTGATCTTCCTGCCGGCGCCGCTCGCCATCGATGGCGTGGGCCAGCTCGGGGTCAAAACTGCGAATATCCTGCGATTTTGTGAACATGGGAAGCCTCTATTGATGGGCGCTCACCGCGACTGTGCGGGCCCTGCCGGTCGGGGGCGGGAGCGGAATTGTACCGAAGCGATCGGCGCGCAGCAGGCCCGCCGCACGTCCTGCCGCCTACGCCCCGGGACGCCCTCTGCCCAAGCCCGGTGCGCTCGGGCGATAATGTCCCGGCGGGCGTCCCGGCGCCCGCACCGCCTCACCCACCCGCAGCAGAGATTGCATGGCCCAATACATTTATACGATGAATCGGGTGTCGAAAGTGGTGCCGCCGAAACGCGTCATCCTGCGCGACATCAGCCTGTCCTTTTTTCCCGGCGCCAAGATCGGCGTGCTCGGCCTGAACGGCTCTGGCAAATCGACGCTCCTGAAGATCATGGCCGGCATCGACACCGAGATCGACGGCGAGGCGCGTCCACAGAACGGCATCCGCATCGGCTACCTCCCCCAGGAGCCGCAGCTCGACCCGCAAAGCGACGTACGCACCACCGTACTGGAGGGCGTCGGCGCGACGCTCGCGCTGGTGGAGGCGTTCAACCGGCTGAGCGACCGCTTCGCCGAGCCGATGAGCGATGAGCAGATGAACGACCTGCTCGCCGAACAGGCCAAATTGCAGGATGCCATCGATGCGGCCGGTGGCTGGGAGCTCGAGCGCAAGCTCGATATCGCAGCCGACGCACTGCGTCTGCCGCCCTGGGAGGCGAAGATCGCGCCGTTGTCCGGCGGCGAAAAACGCCGGGTGGCGCTGTGCCGTCTGCTGCTGTCGGCTCCAGACATGCTGCTGCTCGATGAGCCGACCAATCACCTCGACGCCGAGTCGATCGCCTGGCTCGAACGCTATCTCGAGCAGTACCCGAGCACCGTCATCGCCGTCACCCATGATCGGTACTTTCTCGACAACGTGGCCGAGTGGATTCTCGAGCTCGATCGCGGCCATGGCATACCGTGGCACGGCAACTACTCCTCGTGGCTCGAGCAGAAGGAGCAGCGGCTGCGGGTCGAGGAGCGCGAGCGCGAGTCGCTGCGCAAGACCCTCGAGCATGAGCTCGAGTGGGTACGGCAGAACCCCAAGGCACGACAGGCCAAAAGCAAGGCCCGGCTGCAGCGCTACGAGGAGCTCGCCTCACGGGAATTCCAGCAGCGCAACGAGACCAACGAGATCTACATCCCCCCCGGCGAGCGGCTCGGCGATCAGGTCATCGAAGTCGAGGGCCTGCGCAAGGGCTTCGCCGAGCGGCTGCTGATCGACAATCTGTCCTTCAGCCTGCCACCCGGCGGCATCGTCGGCATCATTGGACCGAACGGCGCGGGTAAGACGACGCTGTTCCGGATGTTGACCGGTGCAGAGCAGCCCGACGGTGGCCAGATCCGAATCGGACCGACCGTGAAGCTGGCGTACGTCGATCAGTCGCGTCAGTCGCTAGATGATCGCAAGACGGTCTGGGAGGAGATTTCCGGCGGTCTCGACATGATCAAGGTTGGCAATTACGAGACCCCCTCGCGCAGCTACGTCGGTCGGTTCAACTTCAAGGGCGCGCAACAGCAGCAGACCATCGGCGAGCTCTCCGGCGGTGAGCGCAACCGCGTGCATCTCGCCAAGGTGCTGAGTGCCGGCGGCAACGTGCTGTTGCTCGATGAGCCGACCAACGACCTGGATGTCGAGACACTGCGCGCGCTCGAGGAGGCGCTGGTGAGCTTCCCCGGCTGCGCGGTGGTCATCTCCCATGACCGCTGGTTTCTCGACCGTGTGGCGACGCACATTCTCGCCTTCGAGGGTGACTCGCAGGTGGTGTGGTTCGAGGGCAATTATCAGGAGTACGTCGAGGACTTTAAGCGGCGCAAGGGTGAGGCTGCGGCGCAACCGCATCGCATCCGGTACAAGCCGCTCACCCGCTGAGGCGCTGATGCTCTGCCGTGCCTAGGCCCGATCCGCAAACCCGCGCGCAATGCCCGCGCCCCGCCCGGGTCGCGGCCCATGGAGCCGGGAGGCGCTAGTGTCCGCACCGCCGGCCGTACACTCGAGCGGGCGCGAGAATCGCGTCCTTGAGTGGTTGCGCTGGCTCGGCCCGCTCGGCGCACTGCTGGTGCTCGCAGGCGTCGGTTACGTGCTGCACCGCGAGCTCGCGCGGCTGCGCCCGGCCGACATCCTCGCGCACCTGCGCAGCATTCCCCGCGCTCACGTGCTGACCGCGGTTGCGCTCACCGCGGCCAGTTATTGGCTGATTACCAGCTACGACTTGCTGGCCCTGCACTACGTGCGCAAGCGCCTGCGCTACGGCCGGGTGCTGTTCACCGGCTTCATCGCCGCCGTGTTCGGTCACAACCTCGGCTTCTCGGCCGTCACCGGCGGAGCGATCCGGCTGCGTCTGTACAGCGCAGCGGGCATCACTGCGGTGGAGGTGGCGACCATCACGGTCTTCTACAGCCTGTCGATCGCACTCGGTCTGACCGCGATTGCCGGGCTATCGCTCACGTTGGCGCCGCACGCGGCCGCGCTGGCGCTGCATCTGCGCACGCAGTGGATCCGCAGCGCCGGAGCGCTCCTGCTCGCCGCCGTGTGTGCCTATCTGCTGTGGGCGGGACTGTCGCGCCGAGCGATCGAAATCCGCGGCTGGGCCCTGCGTGCGCCAGGCTTTACGCTTGGCCTCGGACAGACGCTGCTCGCCATGGCGGATCTGGCCGTCGAGGGCTCGGTGCTGTGGTGGCTGCTGCCTGCTGCAGCGCACATCGGCCTGGTGCCGTTCATGGGCACGTATGTGATCGCCCTGACGGCCGGCATCCTCAGTCACGTCCCAGGCGGGATCGGCGTGTTTGAGACGGTCATGCTGCTCGCGCTGCATCAGGCGCCGACTGACTCGGTGGTCGGTGCGCTGCTCGCGTTCCGGGCGGTCTACTACCTCACGCCCCTGCTGTTTGGCGCAACGCTGTTCGCCTACCAGGAGTTCCATACGCGCCGGCGCGATCTGGCCCGCGTCCGGCGCCAGGCGGCCACCTATGTCACGCCCGTGGCCCCTCAGATCGCCGGCTCGCTGGTGTTCCTCGCGGGCGCGTTACTGCTCGTTGCGCTGATGTGGCCGCCGCTGGCGGTGCACGTGCCGCTGCTCGGCCACGCGCTGCCGCCGGCCGTGCCGCTCGCCGGGGCGCTCGCCGCGGGCGTGATCGGCACCGGACTGCTGCTGCTCGCGCGCGCGCTGTTCCGGCGCGTCCGCGCAGCGCACCGCCTCGCCTGCCGGCTGCTGCTGGTCGCCGTGGCGGTCTCCTTTGCCCAGGGCCTCGCCATCGAGGAAGCCCCGCTGCTCGGGCTGGTGCTGGCGGTGCTGTCGCTCGGCCGGGACGCGTTCTATCGGCCGACGGCCATCCTCGATGAGCGCTTCACGCCGAGCTGGATCAGCGCCGTCGGCGGGGTGCTGGTGCTGGCGATCTGGGTGGGACTGTTCACCGGCCACGGTGCCAGTCCCCTTGCCGGACCGATGCTGCGCGGGGTGCTGGTGCCGGCGGTGCTCGCCACCGGCTATCTCGGGGTGAACCTGCTGCGTCCGCTCCCACCGGAGCCGGCGGCGGCGAGCGGCGCGGACCTCGCACGCGCACGACGGCTGATCGCTGCGGCAGACGAACCGCTCGCCAATGCCGCGCTCACCGGGGATAAGCGGCTGCTGTTCGCCGCCGCCGGCGAGGCGTTTCTCACCTACCAGGTGGCTGGACGCAGCTGGATCGCGCTCGGTGATCCAGTGGGCGAGCGCGCGGGGGCCGAGGAGTTGCTGTGGCGCTTCTGTCAGATCGCCGATCGGCACGGCGGGCAGCCGGTGTTCTTCCAGACCGGCTCGCAGTGGCTGCGCAACTATGAGGACCTCGGACTCGCGCCGCTGCCGATCGGAGCCCAGGCCCGAGTGCTGCTCGCGTATTTCTCGCTGCAGGGCGCACAGCGCGCCGGACTGCGTCATCTCGTGCAGCACGCCCATCGCGCGGGCCTCTCGTTCCAACTGCACCCGGCCCCACCACCGGCGCCGCTGCTCGGCGAACTGCATGCCGTGTCGGACGCCTGGCTCGCCAGCCACGCCACGGGCGAGCGGCGCTTTGCGGCCGGTTATTTCTCGCCGCGCTATCTGCGGCACTTCCCGCTCGCAGTGGTCCGGCGCGACGGCGCGGCGGTGGCCTTCGCCAATTTGTGGCCGGCCGGCAATCGTCTGGAAATGGCCATCGATCTGGTGCGCGTGCTGCCCGATATGCCGATTGGCACCATGGGCTACCTGCTGATCGAGGCGCTGCTGTGGGCGCGCGCGCAGGGCTTTCGCTGGGCCAACCTCGGTCTGGTACCGCTCGGGGGCCTCGAGCACGATCCGCTCGCCCCGGCCTGGCAGCGCGCCGGCCGCCTGGTGTTCACCCATGGGGAACATTTCGAGCATTTCGAGCAGATGCGCCGCTATTTCGAGCGCTTCGAGCCGCACTGGGAAACGCGCTACCTGCTGGCCCGCAGCGATATTGCCCTGCCGCGCGTGCTGCTCGATCTGGCCGAGCTCATCGGCGGGGGGGGCGCCCGGGCAGCCGGCGGTTAGGCCGCCGCAGCGGCATACCTCGCCCGCATGCGTTACAATTGCGCCCCCGGCAATGGCTATCAGACCAAGAGCAGCGTAGCGCCGCCATGCCCCACATCGACTCCGAAAGCCGCTTGATTCACGATCCCGGCAAGCGCCCGGTGCTGCCGTGCCCGCATTGTCAGGTGATTGCGCATCTCAGCCTCAGCGCATTGCCGCGCTTTGCGGACCTGCAGGCCTGCCGGCCCGCGCAGATCGGCGTCGTTTTCCGCTGCGACGCGTGCCTTGCACCGATCTTTCTGCGCTACAGCGTGCGCGCCTATACGCCCACACGGGTCGAGCTGGCTCAGCAGTTCGCCGAGGTCGAGCGGGCACGCGAGCGGTTCGACGGCACGTACCTGCCCGAGGAGGTCGAGATGCTGTTCAAGGAGGCGCTCACCTGCTTTGCCGCCGGCGCCTACAACGCATTCGCCTCGATGAGCCGGCGCACGGCCCAGGCCTTGTTCAGTGACCTCGGCGAGGCCGGCAAGCTCAAGCTGTTTGACTCGCTCAACGAGGTGCGCGAACTCACTGCGCTCGCCCCGGAGATCTTCGCCAAGATCAGGAGCGTCCTGTTCGGCATCGCCTCGGATCCGCGCCCTGGCATTCCGCTGCTCGAGAGCCACGAGGCCGGCGTTCTGCTCGAGGTCATGAAAGACCTGCTGTATCAGACCTACGTGCGCAAGGGTCGGCTCGAGCAGGCCATGCGGGTGCGGCGGTTCTTTTACGAGGAAGCGCTCAATCCGGCCCGGATCAGCCCCCTGTCGAGCACCGGCTGAGCCGGCCGACTCAAGCCCCGCGGATCGCCGCCGCTACGCAGCAGAGATGATCGACACCGCCGATACCATCGTTCTTTACGAGGAGCTCGCCTTCCAGGACGTGCTACCGCTGCATTGGCACGCGCACACACCGGAACCGGCAGCAGCGGCCAGCCTCGCCGAGCGCAATCTGCAGGTCCTGCAGGCCTGGGATGCGCTGGAGGATCACGGCGGGGTCGAAAAACCGGACGACAACGCCCCCCTCGCGGCAGATATCCAGCGCCTCGACCGCAAGATGACCCTGCTGCTCGGGCTGGTGGGGCAACTCCTGGCGCTCAACCGGCCGCGTCCGCCGGCCACACCGGTGCGCTTCAATGCGCGCGGTGCCATCTGGCGCAGCTCGCAGCCGCCGCCGCCTGGGTCGCACGGATTCTTGGAGATTTACCTGCACGAGTGTCTCGCCCAGCCGCTACGGCTTGCCGGCGAGGTGATCGCGGTGGCACCGAACGGAGAGGTTAAGGCGCGCTTTGCACCGCTCGATGAGACGCTCTCGGCGGTGATTGCCAAGGTGGCCTTCCGCCGCCACCGTCGCCAGATCGCCGGCCGGCACGGGCCGAAATCCAAAAGCTGAGACCGCCGCCCGCTCAGGCATAGGTATCGAGCAGGCCGACCCCCCCGAGTGACGCGCTGGCCTCAGTCCCCCCGCCCTCGGAGGCACCGGCTGCACCGATCGCGCTCACCGCCGGACGGGCCGGGCGGCGCGAGTCACGCGGCGCATCGTGCGAGACGCCCGAATCGGCCAGCGTGAGTCCCTGATTGGCAAACATGGCACGCAGCTCCGGCAGCGCCTGGGTGAGTGCCTGACGAGTCTCAGGCTGTGCAGCCCCGAACCACACGCTCGCCTGCCCGTGATGCACTGAAATACTCACCTGCACCGGGCCCAGGTGCTGAGGCGAGACCTGTAGCGATGCGGATTGCACCCCTTGACGCGCCATCCAGGTCAGCTGCGCGCCGAGCTGGCCATTCCATTCGCTCGAACCCACCGGCGCACTCAGCGCCGCGCTCGCCGCTCCGCCTGCACTCTGGGCGAGCGCATGCGCGCCGGCTGCGGCTTGGCCGACGGCAAGGGCGACCCCGCTTGCCGCCGCATTGCCTGCGGCCGAAGTACTGCCGGGAGTCCCGGAGTTGCCGGGGGAATCATGTGCGGATGGCCCGCTTGCCAGGGTCAGCTGAGCCGTCTGCGCCAGCGAACGCGCGGCAACACTCGCGAGCGAAACGTGCACGGGCGAACTGGCGCCGCTCGGGGCCGGATGCGGCGCTGACGTACCCAGCGGCGCGGCCTGCGGCACCGCCTGGTTCACCATCGCCATGGTCGCGTTCACCGCCTCGGCCTTCGTGGTCTTCTCCGGGCCGTGCGTCGGGCTTGTCTTCGCAGGCTTTACCGCGGACTTCCCAGTACTCGCAGAGATCGGCGCACTCGGCGCGGCCGGCTTCTCGGCCGCACCGGCGAGCGACTGCGCCAGGGTTTGAGAGAAATTCGGACCCGCCGCCGGTGCATCGGTCGCCGCCTGTGCGCTGCGCGCCGGCGCGGCGCCCGGTGCGCCCTTGCCCGCGGGGGTACGCTGGTTCGTGCGCCGGCCGTGACTGCCCGGGGCGTGCCCCGCCCCGCCCGGGCCACCGCCGTAGGGGCCGTTGGCCGAGCCCGATGCGCCGGAGCCCCCTGCGCCAGAGCCGCCCGTCTGTGCAAAACCGGCCCCGGCGCCACCGGCTCCGAGGGGGGCGGCACCGGCCGCCGGGGGTGTGGCGGGCGAGGACGCAGGCGCCGCGGCAACCGCCAGTACGCTTTCAGCTGACACGCAGATGACTCCCTCGGTTCCAGGACTGCAGCGAGCGCTCGTCCGTCTCGTGCTGATCGCGGCGCTCCTCAACCTGCCGCTCCTCGCTGCGCCAGTGTTTGGCGAGCGTATCGACTGCCGCGGCGCGCCGAGCGGCGCTGCGCCAATTCTCGAGCTCGGCGCTGCGGGCGAGCTCGGCCTGGCTCAGGATCTGTTGCTGATGCTGCAATGCTTCCTCGAGCCGGCTGAGAAATACCTGGTATTCACGCACCGCAGCGCCACCGAGACCGCTCTGCGCACGCCGGTTGAAGTCCTGCATGTAAGCACCGCGATAGGTCTGAAGCTCCTCGAGTCGCGTGCGCGCCTCGTGCACCTTGCGTTCACTCAGCGCGAGCGCCTCGGCTTTGCGTCGTTCCTGGTCATCGACCACGCGCTGAACCATGTCGATGCGTTGTGTCTTTTTCATACGTTACTTTCCGCGATCACGCCATCGAGCGCGGCCAGACTTGCCGCCAGATCGACGCGCTCGCGCACGTTCTGCTGGAGAAACTGCTGCATGTGGGGCCACAGTCCGATCGCCTGATCGACCCGTGGATCGCTGCCGCGTTGATAGGCGCCGATCGCGACCAGATCGCGATGCTGCTGGTACGTCGAGAGAATCTGCCGGAACTGACGGGCACGCTCGATGTGTGCGGGCGGCACGATCTCGTGCATGGCGCGGCTCACGGACGCTTCGATATCGATGGCCGGATAGTGACCGCTCTCAGCGATGCGTCGCGAAAGCACGATGTGGCCATCGAGGATGGCGCGCGCGGAGTCGGCGATCGGATCGTTCTGATCGTCCCCCTCCGTGAGCACGGTGTAGAACGCCGTGATCGAACCGGAGCCCTGTGCGCCGTTACCGGCACGCTCGACGAGCTGCGGCAGACGCGCGAACACCGAGGGCGGATAGCCCTTGGTCGCTGGCGCCTCACCGATCGCGAGGGAGATCTCGCGCTGCGCCTGCGCGAAACGCGTCAATGAGTCCATCAGCAGCAGCACGCTCGCGCCCTGGTCGCGAAAATACTCGGCAATCGCTGTCGCCAGCCACGCGCCGCGCAAGCGCGTCAGCGGCGGCGCATCGGCGGGTGCGGCCACCACCACCGCACGCGTGCGATCCTGCGGTCCGAGGATGCGCTCGACGAACTCCTTGACTTCGCGGCCGCGCTCGCCAATCAGTCCGACTACGATCACCTGTGCACTGGTGTAGCGCGCCATCATTCCGAGCAGCACGCTCTTGCCGACGCCGCTGCCGGCAAACAAGCCGACCCGCTGACCACGGCCGATGGTGAGCAACGAATTGATGGCACGAATGCCGACGTCGAGCGGCTCGCTGATCGGCTGGCGCGAAAGAGGATTGATCGGCCGACCGGTGAGGCGCACGGTCTCAGTGCAACCGAGCGGTCCGAGGCCATCGAGCGGCTGCGCGCTGCCATCGACGATGCGCCCCAGCAGTTGTGGCCCGACGTGCACCGTGCCAGCGTGCTGGCGTGGAATCACCCGCGCCTTCGGTCCGAGGCCGTGCGCATCGCCGGCCGGCATGAGAAACAACCGATCGCCGGCGAACCCGACGACCTCTGATTCGATGCGGGCACCGTCACCGGCGATCACATCGCAGTAATCGCCCACCGCCGCCTGACATCCAGCCGCCTCGAGCGTCAGACCGACCATGCGGGTCAGCGATCCCTCGACCGGCGGCGGCTCGGTCTGCTCGACCGCTCGCACACTGCGGCGCAGTCCGGCGCACCAATTCGCGGTGCGCTGAGTCTGCGGCACTGTGCTCATGAGACCTCCGCAGCGCCGTCGCGCCCGCTGCTGCGCTCATCACCGAGCGCGTTGGCGGCAATCGCCGCAATCCGGCTCTCCAGGCGCGCGTCGACGCGCGAGGACTCGCTCTGCACCAGGCAGCCGCCGCGTGCAAGCGTGGGGTCCTCCACCAATGTCCAGACACGCTCACCGGCACCGGCGGGCAAATGTTCGCGCACGGTTGCCGCATCCTCCGGATGCAGGTGCACGCGCACCTCGCGCGCCGCGAGCGGCAGTTGGGCGAGCGACTCACGCAGGATGGCGATGATCTGGGTCGGCTCGATGCGCAGCTCCCGCCGCGCCAGCTGTTTGCCGACCGCAAGGGCGAGTCGCACCAGCTCGCCCTCGACTTCGGCATCGAGCTGCTCGAGCGGTCGCGCCAGCACGGCACACAGCGCATCGAGGCGCTGCACACGCTCCTCGATCGCCGCGAGCCGTGCGCGTGACTCGCCCTGAGCACGTGCCAGGCCTTCCTGGTAACCGCGCGCCTCGGCTTGCTGCAGCGCATAACGGAGCGCTTCCTCCTCCCGCCGCCGCGCATCGCCACTGCTGATGACCGGTCCGCTGACCTCCGGCAACTGCCAGCGCTGCACGGCAGCGGAAGCGCTCAGCCGTTTTTGTAGATCAGACAAACTGCTCTCCCTTGCCGCCGAGCATGATGGTGCCTTCCTCGGCGAGCTTGCGCGCCAGCTTGAGGATTTCCTTCTGCGCCCCCTCGACTTCGGAGACTCGCACCGGCCCCTTGGCCTGCAGGTCATCCTTGAGCATTTCCGCGGCGCGCTGCGACATGTTTTTGAACATCTTCTCCTTCAGCGGCTCGTCGGTCCCCTTCAGCGCGAGCAACAGCTGATCGCTCGGTACCTGACGCAACAGCTCCTGCATGCCGCGATCATCGAGATCGAGCAGGTTGTCGAACACGAACACCAGCTCCTCAATGCGCGCCGCCAGCGCCTCGTCGCTCTTGGCGACCTGCTCCATCAGCGCCGACTCCTGGCTGGGCTCGAGGAAATTGATGATGTTGGCAGCCGCCTTGGCGCCACCGAGCACTGAGGTCTTGCCACCGGTCTTGCCGGCGAACTGCTTCTCGATGATGTCATCGAGTTCACTCAGTGCGCTCGGCTGCACGCCATCGAGCAGCGCGATACGCGCAACCACCTCCGAGCGCAGATTGGCCGGCAGCAGCACCAGCACCTCTGCGGCCTGGTCGGCATCGAGATAGGCGAGCACGATGGCAATGGTCTGCGGATGCTCGAGGCGGATCAGCTCGGCCACCCCGCGCGGATCCATCCACTTCAGCGCCTCGAGACCCTTGGTGCTGCGCCCGATGCTGATTCGATCGATGATGCTTTCGGCCTTGTCCGCACCGAGCGCATCGACCAGCACCTTGCGCAGAAACTCATCGGCGCCGACGCCGACGGATGTCTGACTCTCGACGCTGGAGGCGAACTCCGCCACGACTTCGTGCACCTCATCGCGCGAAACATTGCTGAGACGCGCCATCGCCGCGCCGATGCGCTGCACTTCCTTGGCGCCCATGTGCTTCAGCACTTGCGCCGCCTCGCCTTCCCCAAGGGTGAGCAGCAGGATCGCGGCGCGCTCGGTGCCGCTGCGCGTGGCATCCTTGGCGTTACGGTCACTCATCGTTGCCGACCCAGCCGCGCACGACCTGCGCGACGCGTTTGGGGTCCTGATTCACCATGGCGCGTGCGCTGGCGAGCTGCTGCTCGTGCGAGAGTGCCGCGACGACCGCCTCTTTCTGCGCCTGCGCTCCGGCGCCACCGGCCCCCTGGTCGGCGCCAATCTGCGCCACCGCGGCGGCCGGGCGCGCCGGCGGGGCCAGCAACGAGCGCACCAGCGGGCGCAGCACCGCCAGCACCAGTGCCAGCACGCCGATCAGTCCGGCAGCGATTTTCAACAGATTCCAGAACAGCGGCCGCTGCCAGAGCGGAGCGGATTCAAACGTGCCACTCGGGGTGCGCTGCAGATCGAGCGGCTCGTTCACCACGCTCACGCTGTCGCCGCGCGCGGCGTTGTAACCGACCGCGTCCTTCACGAGTTGGGTGATGCGCGCCAGTTCCTGCGCCGAGAGCGGAACCTGCTTGGTCTTGCCCTTCGGTCCCTTCTCCGTCCGATAACCGACCAGCACCGCGACCGTCAGGCGGCGAACCTGCCCCGGGGGCTGGCGCGTGTAGTCGAGGGTGCGATCAATCTCGTAGTTGCGCGTGACATTGCTCGAGAGCAGCTTGCCCCCGCCGGTGACGCCCGGGACCGGCGAGACCGCAGAGGTCGTGCCACTCGCCGCATTGGTGGCGGCCGCCGCGCTCGTCGTGCCCGCTGCGCCCTGAGCAGCTGGCTTCGCGGCGCTCGCCGGCTTGGCCTGCTGCGGCGGGGCGAGCACACCGGGCGCAGGCGGGGTGTTCGACAGTGCGCCCGGCACCCCGCCCGGTCCACCGCCGCCGCTTTGCTGCTCGGAGATCTGCTCACTGCGCACGATCTGGCTGTTGGGCTTGTAGAGCTCCTTGGCCTGTTCGCTGACTCCGGTATTGAGCTCGGCCACCACATCGGCGTGCACCAGACCGGGGCCGACGAGCGGCGTCAGCAGCGCGACGATGCGCCGCGCGTCCTCGTTCTCGATGCGGTGCACGAGGTTGAAGTTCTGCTCATCGAGGGCATAGGGGCTGTTGCCCTGAGGTCCGGACAGCAACTGGCCATTCTGATCCACCACCGTCACGTGTGCAGGCGAGAGATCCGGCACGCTGGAGGCAACCAGATTCACGATGGCCTGCACCTGCTCCGGACCGAGCACGCTGCCGGCGCGCAGCTGCACGAACACCGAAGCGCTGGCTGCCGTCTGGTCGCTGACGAACACCGATTGGTGCGGCACAGCGAGATTGACTCGTGCGGCGGACACCTGCTGCATGCTGGCGATCGTGTGGGCCAGTTCGGTCTCGAGCGCATGCTGGTAGCGCACGTTCTCGATGAACTGACTGACGCCGAAGCCCGAGCCCTTGTCGAGCGCCGCGAAGCTGTCGCCCTGGGTGACGCCCTGGCCGGCGAGCTTCAGCCGGGCCGCATCGAGCTGCTCGGCCGGGACCTCGACACCGTTGGTCGAGGGATCGAGCTGATAGGGGATCTGCGCCGACTGCAGCGCCTGCACGACTTGTGCCTCCTGCTGCGGCGAGAGGTTGGCGTACAGGAGGCTGTAGGTCGGACCCCGAGACCACAACACGATCCAGACACCGGCGGCGACGGCCGCCGCGATGCCGACCAGCAGCAGCAGGGGACGCAGACTCGCCGGCACGGCCGGCAGCGCGGGTAAGGCAGTAGATTCGGCAGCCATGTCGACTCACTACATCTGCATATTCATGATGTCTTGGTAAGCGCTGATCAGCTTGTTGTTCACCTGGGTCAGCGCCCGCAACGAAATGCTCGCCTTTTCCATCTGCAGGACGACCTGGGGCAGCGATACCCCCGGCGCGCCGCGGGAAAAGGCGTCGGCGAGCGCGTTGGCACGCTGCTCGCTCTGATTCACTGCGTCGATCCCCTGCTTGAGGATCGAGGCGAAATCACTCGGCCCGCTTACGGGCGCCGCGCCAGGCGCACCGGCCGCTCCGATCGGCGTCGGCTTCGGCGCATCGAGGCGCACCTGGGAGGACATGGCGCGAATCTGCGCCAGCACTTGGTCAATGGCCATCTGGCTCATGGGAGTCTCCTCAGGCCGCCGGAACTTCGACGCCCGCTTCGCGCAGGCGCGCCAGCTTGTAGCGCAGGGTGCGCGGGCTGATGCCGAGCCGCTCGGCCGCCTCGCGCCGATTGCCCTGACCGCTTCTGAGCGCATCGAGGATCAGGTCACGCTCGGCCTGGATGAGCGAGCCGGCAAGCGAGCCGAGCGTGCCCTCGTCCACCGGAAGCTCAACCGGTTCGCCCACCTCGTTGGCGAGTTCGAACTGAATGTGCTCGGCATCGATCACCGAGCCGTTGAGCAGAATCAGCGCCCGCTGCAACAAATTGTCGAGCTCGCGCACGTTACCCGGCCAGCCGTACGTGAGCAGCCGGTGCGCCGCGGCGGCGCTGAGCGCCGGAATCTGCCCGCCCGGGCGGCAGTGCGCGGTCAGCAATTGCATGGCGAGCGGCAAGACATCGTCGCGCCGCAGCCGCAATGGCGCGATCGCGAGCGGGAATACGTTAAGTCGGTAGTACAAGTCCTCGCGAAAGCGGCCGGCGGCCACCTCCTCGCGCAAGCGACGGTTGGTCGTGGCGATCACCCGCACATCGAGGCTGATGGTCTCGCGTGCGCCCAGTCGCTCCACCTCACGCTCCTGCAGCACGCGTAGCAGCTTCGCCTGCAGGCCGAGCGGCATCTCCGTCACCTCATCGAGCAGCAATGTGCCGCCCTGCGCCTGCTCGAACTTGCCGGCGTGCGCGGCATGCGCACCGGTGAAGCTGCCCCGCTCGTAGCCGAACAGCATCGCCTCGAGCATGTTCTCAGGAATGGCTGCGCAATTGACCCCGACGAACGGTCCGCCGGCGCGCTGCGAGCGGCGATGGATATAGCGGGCCAACACTTCCTTACCCGTGCCCGACTCGCCCCAGATGAGCACCGTGCAGTCGGTGAGAGCGACGCGGCGCGCGAGCTCGAGCAGACGCTGTGAGCTCGCTGCACACGCTACGGGCTCCGGTCCGCTGAGTGCGGAGTTGTCGCAGGCGGGTTGTGGCGCTTGAGTGTCTGACATCGATTCCCCCTTACGCAGGGCTGCTGGATCAGGGGAATGCAAATGCCGTGCCTGGCGCCAATCGACTCCTGGAACGTGAAGCGCGTCACAGGCAGGCCCGCAGGCCGCGCCGCGGGCGTCAAACTTCCGTCGCGGTCTCGTTGAATCCGAGCTTGCGCAGGCGCTCGACCAGCGTCGTGCGACGCAGGTTGAGCAGACGAGCCGCTTGCGCGACCGTCCCGTTGGCGCGGCGCAGCGCCTGGCTCACCAGTGCGCGCTCGATCGTGAGCAGATGCTCGCGCAGATCAAGCCCCTGATCGGGCAACGTGCACAGATCCGGGGTGCCTGGGGCGGGTTCGCAGGACTCGAGCAACTCGAGGGCAGCGGCGTCGCTGAGCGGGGCGGGCTCCAAAGTCTCGGTCGCCCCACCGGCGTTGCCGAGCAGCGGCTCGCACGCCCAGTCGCGCGGCGGCTGATATTTGGCGGGCAGGTCAGCGATCTCGACGGTCTGGCCGGCGCGCACGATGGACATCCGTTCGACCAGATTCGACAGTTCGCGGACATTGCCGCTCCAGGAATACGCGCCGAGCGCGGCGAGCGCGTGTGCCGAGAAGCGCACCATGCCGCGCCCCTCGGCCGCGTTACGCGCGGCGAACTCGCTGACGAGCGCCGCTAGATCATCGCGCCGCTCGCGCAATGCCGGCATCTCGATCGGGAATACGTTCAGGCGGTGAAACAGATCCTCGCGGAAGGTGCCCTGGGCGATGGCCGCCTCCAGGTTGCGGTGTGTGGCGGCGATGATGCGCACGTTGCAGCGGATCGGGGCGTGATTGCCCACCCGCTCGAACACACGCTCCTGCAACACCCGCAGCAACTTCACCTGCATCGAGGGGCTCATGTCGCCGATCTCATCGAGAAACAGAGTCCCGCCCTCGGCGATCTCAAAGCGTCCCTTGCGCGCGGCAATCGCGCCGGTGAAAGCGCCTTTCTCGTGGCCGAACAGCTCTGATTCCAACAGGTCCGCGGGAATTGCCCCACAGTTGACTGCGACGAACGGCCGATTGCGACGCGGACTCAAGTCATGGATCGCGCGCGCCGCCACTTCCTTGCCGGTACCGGACTCACCAAGCACCAGGACCGTAGAATCGAACACCGCGACCTGGCGAATGAGCCCGATCACCGCGCGGATGGCCGCAGAGGTGCCGCTCGGCAGTCGCGCACCCTCGCTGCAGGGCGCCGCCTCGGCGCTCAGGAGTCCCTCGGCCGCCCGCCCCTCAGGCTGCGGGTTCACATCCACGACGCGTTCGCTGGCGACCATCACGAATACCTGCTCTTTACGCTTGTTTGCTTGTTCTTCCAGCGGCGCTGTGCGGATCACTGGCGCACCTGCGTGCCGCTGCGTGAGTACTGTCGCCGATCCGGGTGGGTGGTTTCTGTGACCGGTCTCCAGATTGTTCACTTTTGGCGACATAGGCTCTGCGCCGAGGCGCGCCGGTCCGGCACGCCGTACCAGAGTGCCGGAAGTCCGACGCCGCGCCCCGGTGTGATGACAATCACACTTCGTCCTTGCGCGTAATTGCAATTAAATCAACCTGTTCTGCGCGCCCCCCGGTCTCTGGCACAAGCATTGCACTGGCCTGAGCGCCCACCCCCAGTGACGCACAGGAGTTGCTCTCGATGGCCACCTCGCCTGAAGCTGCCGCCGCCGAACTCGCCGCCGCAGCCCCTGCTAAGAAGAAATTGCCGTTGTGGCTGCTCATCACCGCTGCCGTCCTGGTGCTCGGCGGGGGTGCGGGCGGCTTCTGGCTGTGGCACGCCAAGAGCGCCGCACACGCCAAGGTGGCAAAGGCCCCCTCGGGTCCGCCGCACTACCTCGCGCTGAAGCCGTTCGTCGTGAACTTCCAAGGCAGCCAGCAAGCGCGCTTCCTGCAGGTCGCCATGCAGGTGATGTCGCGCGACCCGAAGACGCTGAAGCTCATCGAGCAGAACGACCCGATGGTGCGCAACAACCTGCTGCTGCTGCTCGGCAACCAGCAGTACGCCACGCTCGACACCGAAGCCGGCAAGCAGCAGCTGCGTAGCGCGGTGCTCGCCGCCATCCGCAAGGTCGTCGCCACCGCCGGAGGGCAGCCCGATCGGGTCGTCGCCGTGTATTTCACCAGTTTCGTCATGCAGTAATCGCGCCGTCCGACACCCCCCCATGAGCACCGAGAAGATACTGGATCAAGCTGAGATCGACGCGCTGCTGCACGGCGTCGACACCGGCGCGGTCAGCACCGAGCCCACCGCACCTCCGGGTGAAGCGCGCAACTACGACTTCGCCAACCAGGTGCGCATCGTGCGCGGGCGCATGCCCACGCTCGAGATGATCAACGAGCGCTTTGCCCGACTCAATCGGGTCAGCCTGTACAACCTGCTGCGGCGCGCACCCGAGGTGGCCGTCGGACCGGTACAGATCAAGAAATTCAGCGAATTCGTGCATACGCTGCACGTACCGACCAGTCTGAACCTGGTGCGCTTCAATCCGCTGCGTGGCACCGCGCTGGTGGTACTCGACCCGAAACTGGTGTTCGCTGTGGTCGACAACTTCTTCGGCGGCAGCGGCAGGCACGCCAAGATCGAGGGTCGCGAATTCACTGCCACCGAGCAGCGCATCATCCAGCTGGTGCTACGCAGCGTGTTCGCCGACCTGCACGAAGCCTGGTCGCACGTCGCGGATCTGCAGCTGGAATTTCTGCAAGCGGAGATCAACCCGCATTTCGCCAACATCGTCTCGCCGTCCGAGATTGTTGTCGTCACCTCGTTCCACATCGACCTCGATGGCAATGGCGGCAACCTGTACGTCACCATGCCGTACGCGATGATCGAGCCGTTGCGTGAAGTGCTCGATGCCGGCGTGGCGAGCGACCGCATGGAGAAGGACGAGCGCTGGATGCAGTCGCTGCGCGAGGAGATGGAGGATGCCGAGCTGTCGATCAGCACCCAGGTCGGACACACCTCGCTGTCGCTCGGGGAACTGCTCAACCTCAAACCCGGCGACGTTCTGCCGTGCGACTTCACCGGCAAGGTCACCGTGATCGCCGAGGATGTGCCCGTGTTCCGCGGCGCGCTCGGCACTTCGCGCGGCCATCAGGCGGTCAAGATCGAGGAGTTCCTCCGGCGCAGCAAATTGTCCGCCGAACCCATTTCCGCAACCCGTAAATGAGCTCCACCATGAATGCCAACGTTGAGGCCGCACCGGCCGAATTTCAAAATCTGACCGACGAGGGCGGCGAGAAGGCTCCCCGCGAGGTCAACCTCGAGGTCATCCTCGATGTACCCGTGACGCTGTCGATGGAAGTCGGCCGCACACGCATCCCGATCCGCAACTTCCTGCAGCTCAATCAGGGCTCGGTCGTGGAACTCGACCGTACCGCTGGCGAGCCGCTCGACGTCTACGTCAATGGCACGCTGGTTGCGCACGGCGAGGTGGTCGTGGTCAACGAGCGCTTCGGCATTCGCCTCACGGACGTGATCAGTCCGGCCGAGCGGCTGCGCAAACTCAAATGACCCACCTGTTCGCCGCGCCCGCCGCCGGCAGCGCCGCCCCCGCGGTCAGCGCCGGCAGTCTCGTCTCGGTCACTCTGGCGCTGCTGCTCGTGCTCGCGGCGATCTTCGCGCTCGCCTGGCTGGCGCGGCGCATGCGCATGCTGGGCAACCGCGCCGCCGGTGCGCTCGAGATTCTCGCCAGCATGCCGCTCGGCGCCAAAGAGCGTGCCGTGCTGCTGAAGGTTGGCGAGACGCAACTGCTGCTCGGGGTCGCCCCCGGGCAGGTCAACACGCTGCACGTCCTGAGCCAGCCGCTCGAGCTCGCCAAGCCCGCTGGCGCGAGCGATTCGGCCGAGCGCCCCTCGTTTGCAGCCCTTTTGAAGCGGAGCCTCGGCAAATGATCCAGCTGCGCAAGAGCTGGCCTGCATTGGTGCTCGGGTTGCTGCCGGTTGTCGCGTGCGCCGCGCCCGGCATCCCGGCCTTCAACGTCCAAACCCACGGCGGCACACAGACCTACACGCTGACGTTGCAGGTGCTGGCGCTGATGACGGCGCTGAGTCTGCTGCCGGCGATCCTGCTGATGATGACCGCCTTCACCCGCATCGTGATCGTGCTCGGGATCCTGCGCCAGGCGCTCGGCGCCGGTCAGACTCCGCCGAATCAGGTGTTGCTCGGTCTGGCCCTGTTCCTCACCTTCTTCGTGATGACGCCGGTGATCCGTCAGATCAATCAGAACGCCTATCAGCCGTACGCGGCCGGGACGATCACCATGACCACCGCGCTCGATCGGGCGGAGGTGCCGCTCAAGGAGTTCATGCTCCACCAGACCCGCGAGAGCGACATCGCGGTGTTCACGCACATCGCCGGCGGCAAGGGCTACGCCGCGCCGCTCGATGTGCCGTTGTCGGTATTGATGCCGGCGTTCCTCACCAGTGAGCTGAAGACCGCCTTTCTGATCGGCTTTCTGCTGTTCATCCCCTTCGTCATCATCGACCTGGTGGTGGCAAGCGTGCTGATGTCGATGGGCATGATGATGGTCTCGCCGGTGATGATTTCACTGCCGTTCAAACTGATGCTGTTCGTATTGGTGAACGGCTGGACCCTGGTCGTCGGCTCGCTCGCGGCAAGCTTCTATCACTGACGGAGAACCCCTGCATGACCCCCAACACCGTGATGAACCTCGCCACCAGCGCGCTTGAGATGACGCTGATGCTGTCCGCGCCACTGCTGCTCGCCGCACTGGTGACCGGGGTGATCGTCGGTGCGTTTCAGGCGGCCACCCAGATCAATGAGATGACCCTGTCGTTCATTCCGAAACTGCTGGTGGTGTCGCTGGTGGCGGCACTCACCGGGCCGTGGATGCTCAGAATCATGGTCAATTACACCCATGAACTCATCGTCAGCATTCCGCAGATGCTCAACTGACCGCACTGATGATCACGATCACCTCCAGGGAGCTTGAGCAGAGCATCGGCGCGGTCTTCTGGCCGTTCCTGCGCATCGGCTCGTGCTTCATGGTCGCGCCGATATTTGGCGCGGTGGCGGTGCCGATGCAGCTGCGCATCGTGCTCGCCGGGGCCATCGCACTGCTCATCGCACCGCTGATACCGATGCCCGCCGGCGTCGCGCTGCTCTCCGGGGCGAGTGTGCTGATCAGCGTGCAGCAGGTGATCATCGGTGTGGCGCTCGGTTTCAGCCTGCAGCTGATCTTCGAAGCCCTCGCCCTCGGTGGCCAGATCATCGCCAACGGCATGGGGCTGTCGTTGTCGTTCAATCTCGACCCGCTCAACGGCACCAGCACGCCGGCGCTCGGCCAGCTGTACACGGTGCTCGTGACGCTGCTGTTTTTGCTGTTTGACGGCCACACTGCGCTGATCCGCATCCTGGTCGAGGGCTTTCGCACGCTGCCGGTCGGCACCACCGGTCTCGGCCCGCGCGCGTTGTGGACGGTGGCCAATTGGGGATCGGTCCTGTTCTCCGGAGCGCTCGCGGTGGCGCTGCCGGCGGTGACCGCCCTGCTGGTGGCGAACCTTGCCTTCGGCGTGATGAGCCGCGCCGCTCCGACCCTGAATCTGTTCGCCACCGGGCTGCCGATTTCGCTGGTGTTCGGCCTGCTGGTGATCATCGTCAGCCTGCCGGTGGTCGAGTCGGGCTTTGTCCGCTTGCTCGGCCAGGCCTTCATGCTGCTGCGCAAATTGAGCGGAGCGTAGGCGATGGCCGACACCGATCAAGAACGCACCGAACAACCTACTAGTAAGCGCCTCGATGAGGCGCGCAAAGAGGGCCGCGTCCCGCGCTCGCAGGACCTGAATACCGCCGCGGTTCTGCTCGTCGCCGGTGGCGGGCTGCGCATGTTCGGCGCCAGCATCGCCGGGGCGCTGATGGGGGTGATGCACGCCGGACTCGAGCTCTCGAGCGCGCAGGCGCGCGACCCGCAGCTCGCCCTCGCCACCGCGGGCAACGAGCTGCTGCATGCGCTGCTCGCCTGCGCTCCGGTGTTCGCGCTAACGGTGGTGGCGGCGCTCGCCGCACCGCTCACCCTCGGCGGCTGGAACTTCAGCCTCGAGGCGCTGGCGCTGAATTTTACCCGGCTCGATCCGATTGCCGGTTTCGGTCGATTGTTTTCACTGCGCAGTGCAGTGGAGCTCGGTAAGGCGTTCGCGAAATTTCTGCTGGTCGCCGGCACTGCGTTCCTCGTGTTGCACAACCAGGCATCGCAGATGCTCGCGCTCGGCAACGAGCGACTCGCAAGCGCGCTCGGTGACTCGGTGCGGCTGGTCGCGGACGCACTGCTCATCATGTCGGGCACCCTCGGGCTGATCGCTGCACTCGATGTGCCCTGGCAGCTCTGGCAGCACCACAAGGAGCTGCGCATGACGCGCGAGGAAATCCGCGAGGAAGCCAAAGAAAGCGAGGGCTCCCCGGAGAACAAGCGACGCGTGCGTCGGGCGCAGCGCGATCTGTTGCGCCGACGCATGATGCACGAGATACCCAAAGCCGATGTCGTCGTCACCAACCCGACGCACTTTGCCGTTGCGCTGCGTTACGAGGAGAGCCGCATGCGCGCCCCGCGCGTCGTCGCCAAGGGTGCCGATCTCATTGCCGCGCGCATCCGCGAGCTCGCCACCGAGCACGCAGTGCCGGTATTCGAGGCACCTCCGCTGGCGCGCGCTCTGTATCACAACGTCGAAATCGGCGGTGAGATTCCCACCGCGCTGTACGTCGCGGTGGCACAGGTTCTCACGTACATCTATCGGCTGAAGGCGGCCCGCACCAGCGGCCAGCTGCCGCCCGAACCGCCCGTTATCGACCCCTCGATCGAAACCATCCGGCATTGATCCATGAGCACTGCAACCGCCACTTCACCTTCGCTCCCCTCGCTGCGCGATCTGTTGCGTATTGGCATTGGCGTGCCGGTGGGCGTACTCGGCGTGCTCGCCATGGTGATCCTGCCGCTGCCGCCGATGGCGCTCGATATTCTGTTCACCTTCAACATCGCGCTGTCGATCGTCGTGGTGATGGGCGTGTTCTACGTTGCGCGCCCCATCGAGTTCGGCGTATTTCCGACCGCACTGCTGCTCGCCACCTTGCTGCGGCTGGCGCTGAACGTCGCCTCGGCCCGTGTGGTGCTGCTGCATGGCTATGCCGGGCCGGGCGCCGCCGGCCATGTCATCGAGTCGTTCGGTCAGTTCGTGGTCGGCGGCAATTTCGCCGTCGGCGTGGTGGTGTTCATCATTCTGACCATCATCAATTTCGTGGTGATCACCAAGGGTGCCGGCCGCGTCTCTGAAGTCAGCGCCCGCTTCACCCTCGATGCCATGCCCGGCAAGCAGATGGCGATCGATGCCGATCTGGGCGCCGGACTGATCACCCAGGATGAGGCCCGTTCGCGGCGTGCCGAGGTTCGCGCCGAGGCGGACTTCTACGGCTCGATGGACGGTGCCAGCAAATTCGTGCGCGGCGATGCGATCGCCGGCATTCTGATCCTGCTGATCAACATCATCGGCGGTCTTGCCATCGGCACCCTCGGGCACGGCATGTCGCTCAGCGCCGCGCTGCACACCTATACGCTGCTCACGATCGGCGACGGACTGGTGGCGCAGATCCCGGCGCTGCTGCTCTCGACCGCCGTGGCGATCATCGTCACCCGCATGTCCCGGCCGCAGGACATGGGCGGGGAGCTCAGCAAGCAGCTGTTCGGCAATCCGCGCACGCTCGGGATTGCCGGCGGTCTGCTCGGGGCGCTCGGGCTGATTCCCGGCATGCCCAATGTCGTGTTCCTGCTGATGGCCGGTGTGTGCGGCGGCGGGGCTTATCTGATCCAGCGCCGGCGCACGCAAGTCGCCGCAGCACCACCACCGCCTGCACCGGCGCCCCCGGCGCCCGAATCGCGCGAGCTGTCCTGGGACGACGTGCGGCCCGTCGATCCGATCGGACTGGAGGTCGGTTACCGGCTGGTCTCCCTCGTCGATGCCAAAGGTCAGGGTGCAGATCTGCTCGGCCGGGTGCGCGGGGTGCGGCGCAAGCTCTCCCAGGAGCTCGGCTTCCTGCTGCCGGCGGTGCACATCCGCGACAATCTCGACCTCGGCCCGAACGTCTACCGCATCAATCTGCACGGCGTACCGATCGGGGAAAGCACCGTCTATCCGGACCGGGAGCTGGCCATCAACGCCGGCCGGGTGTTCGGCCCTCTGCAGGGCATCGCCACGCGTGATCCGGCCTTCGGCATGGAAGCGGTGTGGATCGAGCCGGCGAGCCGCGATCACGCCCAGGCGCTCGGCTACACGGTGGTCGACCCGAGCACCGTGGTCGCCACGCATCTGTCGTTCATCCTGCAGCAGCACGCCCAGGAGATCCTCGGTCATGAGGAAGTGCAGCAGCTGCTGAACGCCCTGGCCAAAAGCGCGCCGAAACTGGTCGAGGATGTGGTGCCGCGCGCCCTGCCGCTGGCGGCGCTGGTACGCGTCTTGCAAGGACTTCTCGCAGAACGCATACCCATTCGCAACATGCGCACCATTATGGAAACGCTTGCTGAACACGCGCCCCGTTCCCAGGATCCCGCGGTCCTGCTACCGCTGGTCCGCGTCGCGCTGGGCCGGCAAATCGTGCAGGACATCGCCGGCGTCACCGCGGAGCTGCCGGTCATTACGTTCGAGCCGGACCTCGAGCGGCTGCTGCAGGGTTCACTCACGGCGAGCGCCAGCGGTGCCGGGTTGGAGCCGGGCCTGGCCGAGCGACTGCAGCAGCGCGTCAACGAAGCGGCGCAGCAGCAGGAAGCCTCCGGCGCCGCCCCAGTGCTGCTCGTGCCACCGCCGCTGCGCTCACCGATGGCGAAGTTCCTGCGTGCCGGTCTGCCGAATCTGCACGTATTGGCCTGGAATGAAATTCCCGACAATCGCAAGGTCCGCGTCGTCACCGCGGTCGGCAGGTAAGCGATGAAGATCGTACGACACACCGCCCCGGATATGCGCCAGGCGCTGCGCGCGATCCGCGAGCAACTCGGTGACGATGCGGTCATTCTCTCCTCGCGGCGGGGACCCCAGGGCGTGGAAGTGACCGCGGCAGTCGATTTCGACGCTGCGCGCCTCGACGGCACCGCCGAGGCCCCTGCGGCGCACGGAGCTGTCGCACCGCAGTTCACGAGCCCGGCCCCGGCGCTGGGTGCGGCGAGTGCCGAAGGCTCCGCCGAAGCGATGGGGCACGAGCTGAAGACGCTGCGGCGCATGCTCGAGACGCAACTCGCACAGCTCGCCTGGAACGAGCGCTCGCGGCGCAATCCGGTCCACGTCGAGCTGCTGCGCGAACTGTCCGAGATCGGCGTCGCCCAGGATCTGGCCGATCACCTCGTCGGACAATTGCCGGCTGGCGTAGATCTGACGCAGGGGCGACGGTTTACCGTCGCTGGCCTCTCGCAGTACCTGCTGGTCACTGGCGATCGCTGGCTCGACAGCGGCGGGCGGGTGGCGTTCATCGGCGCCACGGGCGTCGGCAAGACCACCCTGCTCGCGAAACTCGCGGTGCGCTGGATCCTTCGCCACGGGGCCCAGGACCTCGCGCTCATCGCCTCGGATACCGTGCGCATCGGCGCTCAGGACCAGATGCACGCTCTCGGTCAGCTGCTCGGCGTGCCGGTGCACGTGCCGGAACGCTTCGATGCGCTGCCGCAGCTGCTGGCGCGCCTCGGCCGCTACCGGCTGGTGCTGATCGACACACCGGGAGCGAGCGTGCGCGATGCGCAATTCGAGGCACGGCTCGCGGTGCTCGGGGCCTGCGCCCCGCTGCTCGAGCCGGCGCTGGTGCTCGCCGCGAGCACTCAGGCCGGCGCGCTGGAGGAGACGATCCAGCGCTGCGCGCCGCTGAAGCCCGCCTCCTGTCTGCTCACCAAGATGGACGAAGCGGCGAGCCTCGGTGGGGCGCTCTCGGCGCTGATCCGTGCGCGGCTGCCGGTCTCGTACGTGAGCGACGGACAGCGCGTGCCGGAAGACCTGCGCCCGGCACGTGCGCTCGAACTGGTTACCCAGGCAGTGCGGCTCGCCAAGACGAGCGGCGCTGCCGCCGATGAAGATCTCCTGCGACGCAGATTTGGAAAGCTTGCCCATGCCAACACCTGAGCTCAGCCTGATCAACAATGCGAAACTCAAGGCGCTCGCACAGCCGGTACAGGTCATCGCCGTCACCGGCGGCAAGGGCGGCGTCGGCAAGACCAGCGTCTCGGTCAACCTCGCCACGGCGCTCGCGGCACGCAAGCGCGTCGTGCTGCTCGACGGAGACCTCGGGCTTGCCAACGCCGATGTGTTCCTCGGGCTCTCGCCACGCTATACGCTCGCGCACGTCATCAGCGGCGAGCGTACGCTCGATGAGGTGCTGATCGAGGCGCCGCAGGGCTTTCAGGTGGTACCGGCCGCCTCCGGAGCGGCCGATCTCGCCTGCATGGGCGCAAGCGAACACCTCGGCCTGGTGCGCGCCTTCAGCTCCCTCGCCGCACAGATCGAGGTGCTGATCGTCGACACCGCGGCCGGCATCGCCCACAGCGTGCTGCAGTTCGCCCAAGCCGCCCAACAGGTGCTGGTGGTGATCTGCGACGAGCCCGCCTCGCTCACCGACGGCTACGCGCTCATCAAGGTCCTCAGCCGCAATCACGGCGTCGGACGCTTTCGGGTTCTCACCAACCGGGTACGCGGCACCGGTGCCGGCCGGGAACTGTTCGAGCGTTTCGAGCGGGTGACGACGCGCTTCCTCGACGTCGTGCTCGAATTCGCCGGCGAGATCCCCGAGGACGAGTACCTGCAGCGCTCAGTACGCGAGCAGCGTCCAGTTTGTGACGCATATCCCGCAAGCAGCGCGGCTCGGGCATTTAAGAAACTCGCCGACGCGGCCGATAAGTGGCCAGTACCGCCCGGTCCGCGCGGCAATATCGAATTCTTCGTGGAGCGGCTGGTACAGCGCGGTCCGGCGAAACTGGCGGTCGTGTCATGAACGCAGCCAGCGCCTATGGCGGAGCGCGGCGGCTCGGCGTAACACCCGATGCGGCCGACCTCGTGACCCGGCACGCGGAACTCGTCAAGCGCATCGCCTATCACTTGGCGGGCCGCCTGCCGCCCTCTGTGGAGATCGACGATTTGATGCAGGCCGGAATGCTGGGGTTACTCGAGGCGGCTTCGAACTACGCTGCCGACCGTGGCGCGAGCTTCGAGACCTACGCGGGAATCCGCATCCGCGGCGCGATGATCGATGCGTTGCGCAAGCTCGACTGGGCGCCCCGCTCGGTGCACCGCAAAGCGCGCGCGGTGGCCGCTGCGGTCCAGCAGATCGAGCGCGACACCGGCCGCGACGCGCGCGACACCGAGATCGCCGCGCGCCTCGGCGTATCGCTCGAGGAGTACCACACAATCGTGCAGGACGCCGCGAGCTGCCGTCTGGCGGCACTCGATGACGCGGTGGTGATGGTCGAAGGCGAGGCGGACCCGTTCCTCGAGACCGCCGATGATGAGTTCCGCGAGGCGCTGGTCGAGGCGATCGAGCACCTCCCGGAACGGGAACGATTGGTGATGTCGCTCTATTACAGCGAGGGACTGAACCTGAAGGAGATCGGTGCGGTACTGAGGGTGACCGAATCGCGAGCCTGCCAATTGCACGGGCAGGCGCTGGTACGGTTGAAGGCACGGTTGAGTGAGTGGCGCGACGGCCCGCAAACGGCCGCAACAGCGAGGCGAGGCAGGCAGTGAGTAAAGATCTGAAATTTCTCGTGGTCGACGACTTCTCGACCATGCGGCGCATCATCAAGAACCTCCTCCACGATCTGGGCTATTCGAACGTCACGGAAGCCGACGACGGCAAGACGGCCCTGCCAATGCTGCAGGCCGGTAACTTCGATTTCCTGATCACCGACTGGAACATGCCCGGCATGCCCGGACTCGATCTGATCAAGGCGGTGCGTGCCGATGCTCGCCTCGCCAAGATGCCGGTACTGATGCTGACCGCCGAGGCCAAACGCGATCAGATCATCGAGGCGGCGCAGGCGGGGGTGAACGGCTATGTCATCAAGCCCTTCACTGCCGAGACTCTCAAGGAGAAGCTCGACAAGATCCTGGGCACAGCCGGAAAGTGAGACAGCCATGGCGAATGTGTCCGTGCTGAAACGTGAATACGGCGCCTGCCTGGAGGCCATGAACGCGGCATTCCTGCGCGGTGACGAATCGGCGTTTCTGAGCGCTGTGGATCACATCGTGCAGACGCGCACGCCGAAGATGCTGAGCGAGATCCGCAAGCTCACCGGCGATCTGCAGCAGGCCCTCGACCGCTTCAGCATAGAGTCTCGCCTCGCGGACATCGCTGAAAATGAGATTCCGGGCGCCCGCGCACGGCTGACCCACGTCATCAACATGACGGACGAGGCGGCACACCGCACGCTTGATCTGGTCGAGCGCTCAGGACCTCTGGCCGAGCGCACCGCGCGCGAAGCGGCGGCGCTCCTCGAGGCGTTCGATACCTACCGTGCCCGTCCCCCCGCCGTCGGCTTCGAGGGCGTGGCGCGCGCCGTGGAAGCCTTCCTGCCGGTGGTACGTTCGATCGAGGCATTTCTGCCCGCCGCGCGCGCCGACTCCGAGCAGATCCGGCGCAATCTCGCCGATGTGCTCCTTGCCCAGGGCTATCAGGATCTGACCGGTCAGATCATCCGCAGCGTCATCAAATTGGTAGAGGAGCTCGAGCACGCACTCGGAGATCTCACCGCGCTATCCGGCGGCCGCAGCGAGCTCACTCCGATCGAGAACAACCCCAGCAGCGCCGGCTACGGGCCGGTGGTCCCGGGAGTCACCAAAGGCGAGGTCGCCTCAGCACAGACTGACGTGGATGCGTTGCTTTCGGGCCTTGGCATGTAAGGGGCGGCGATGGACATTCTGAGCATCATCGGACTGGTGCTCGCCGTCAACGCCGTACTGATTGGCGCAGTGCTGCGCGGTGCCGGCGTCATGGCGCTGGTGTCGCTCGAAGCGCTCGTAGTCGTCGGCGGCGGAACCATCGCCGCGATCTGCGTGCAGACGCCGCTGCCGGTGATGCGCCGCGCGCTCGATATCTTCCCCTGGGTGATGCGCCCGCCGCCGCGCGACGGACGCAATATCATCGATAAGATCGTGCAATGGAGCCAGACCGCGCGCAAGCAGGGACTGCTCGGATTGGAGCCGCTGATCGATTCCGAACCCGACGAATTCACTCGCAAAGCGTTGCAAATGGTCGTCGACGGCAGCGAGCCGGAGAACATCAGCAACGCCTTATACGTCGATGTCAACATGCGGGAGCACGCCGACATCACGGCCGCCAAGGTGTTTGAGAGCGCCGGCACCTACTCCCCGACGCTCGGCATCATTGGCGCAGTCCTCGGGCTGATGGCGGTGCTGCAGAACCTGACCGATCCGAGCCGCCTCGGGCACGGCATCGCCGCCGCGTTCACCGCAACCGTGTACGGTATCAGCTTCGCAAATCTCTTCTTTCTGCCCGTATCGGCCAAACTCAAAGGCATCATCCACCGCCAGACCCAATTCCGCGAGATGATCATCGACGGCATGCTCGGCATCGCGCAGGGCGAAAATCCCCGCGCCATCGAAACGAAGCTGCAGGGTTACCTGCACTAGCGACGGGCCTATGCGCAGAATTCGCCGCCATGAGGAGCACACCAACCACGAGCGCTGGGCCATTCCCTATGGCGACCTGCTCACGCTGCTGCTCGCGTTTTTCGTGGTGATGTATTCGATCTCATCGGTCAATGCCGGCAAGTATCGCGTGTTGTCGAATTCGCTATATGCCGCATTCCGCGGCCAGCCGCGCAGTCTCGAGCCCATTCAGATCGGCCATCGGGTCGTGCGCCCCGGTGGGGCAAGCGCACCGCGGAGCGCACCGGCGCCGGTGCTTAAGGCCGCACCGCCCCAAGCGGCGCCCGTGCGCCCCCTCACCGCAGCGGTGCCTGACGATCCGACGCTCGGGCGCGTAGCGGCCCATGTGGATCGAGCCATGGCCGAGCTGATGCGCGAACACGTCGTGATGGTGCGCCGCGAACCCGGCATGATCGAGGTGCAATTCCGCACCGATCTGCTCTTCCCGAGCGGCAGTGCCCACCTCTCCCCGAGTGCGACCGTAGCGATTGAGCGATTGGGCGGTGTGCTCATGCATTACCGCAACCCGGTGCGCGTGGAGGGCTTCACCGACAACGTGCCGATCCGAACGGTTCAGTTCGCATCCAACTGGGAGTTGTCGGCCGCACGCGCGGGCAGTGTCGTGCACGTACTCTCCGCGCACGGCGTCGCTCCAAGCCGCCTCGCCGTCATCGGCTTTGGCGACCAGCGACCGGTCGCGAGCAATGCCACAGCCGCAGGACGGGAGGCCAATCGGCGCGTCGTCGTAGTGATCCTCTCGAACAAGCTCAGCCCGCACGCCGATCCAGCCTGGGTGCCCCGCGCAGGCGCCTGAGGCGCCTGGCACGGAAGGTGCACCGATTCCCCGGGAGGACGCACGGGGCCGGCGGAAAACCGTCATGCCGGTCTCGCTCACCCCTCTTTTGTGACCGACTTCACAGGAGCAACGGCCATGGCCGTCATGAATCTGCCGAACATCGAGTTCTACCTCATCCTCGGACGCGCGGTATTCCTCGTGTTCTCCTTCGCTCTGGCAGCCGTGACCTTCACCGCGTGGCGGCGATCGACACGCGCACAGACCGAAGAAGTCCGGGCCCAGAATCACGCGCTCCGCGAGCAACTGGCCGCGCTATCGACCCGATTAGAGTCGACAGATCAACGGGTTGCACAGCTCTGTGAGCGCCTTGAGCAGCCGACCGCACGGCCGGCGAGCGCCCCGACGAGCCCGCAGGGTTATCAAATCGCCATCCGTCTGGCGCGCAGCGGCGCCAGCCCCGAGGAACTGGTCTCCGGCTGCGGCTTGACGCGCACCGAAGCGGAGCTGGTGCGTCGCCTGCACGGACCGCCACTACCGGAACTGCGTCAAGCTTCCTAGCGCTGCCCTCAAGCGCTGTCGCGGATCGCCGATAGGAACACTGACTATGAAACTCAGCTCCCGCTCCAAACCGGCCCGCAAGACGACGCGCAGCCGTTCCCCCCGCGTTGCCACCGCCACCGGCGGTGCGCAAGCGCCGAGCAACGCTCTGATTCTGCAAGCCGAATGCACACTCGCCGAGTCGGCCGGCCTGAAAAGTGCCCTGTGCGCCCTGTTGCCGAATGCCGAACCGGTGACGCTCGATGCCGCCGCGGTTGAGCGCATCGACACCGCGACGCTGCAGCTGCTGGCGGCGTTCGTACGCGACCGGCGGCTCGCCGGCGGCGCCATTGAATGGCGCTCGGTCTCCGCGGCACTGCGGGAAGCAGCGCGCCTGCTTGGCATGAACTCGATGCTTTCGCTCAGCGAGGCGGCCTCATGACGGTCGATCTGTCCCAATTCCACGATGCGTTTTTCGAAGAGAGCTTCGAAGCCCTGGATGCCATGGAAGCGGCGCTGCTGAAGCTCGACATCGGTGCTCCGGACCCCGAACTCATCAACACCATCTTCCGCGTCGCGCACTCGATCAAAGGCGGCAGTGCCACATTCGGCTTCACGGAAATCGCCTCGTTCACGCACAGTCTCGAGACACTGCTCGATGAGCTGCGCAGCGGCACGATGCCGGTGAGCGAACAGGTCTCCGACGTACTGCTGCAGTCGGTCGACGTCATGCGCGCAATGCTGCGCGCCGTGCAGGCCAAACAGCCCCACGACGCACAGCGCGTCTCGGACCTGCAGTTCGACCTGGAAGTCATCATCGCGCGCAAGAACCAGCCGGCCCCGCCGCCGAGCGCGCCCGCCGCTGCGCCCACGACCGACACGCCGGTTGCGCCGAGCTGGCAGATCCGCTTCCGTCCGTTCCCCGAATTGATCGCGCGCGGCAACGACCCGCTGCGCATGCTGCGCGAACTCAACGAGCTCGGCGAAATGCACGCGCAGATCGATGCGCAAAGCCTCCCGCCGCTTGCCAACCTCGACCCGCAGGACTGTCATCTCGCCTGGACCATCGAGCTCGCCGGCGAGGTCACCGAAGAGGCCATCCGCCAAGTGTTCGACTGGGCCGAGGGAGACTGCGATCTCGAGATCGCGCGCCGCCCCGAAGCCGCGCATGCGGCACCGGCCGAGCCGGCATCGGCGCCGCAGCCTGCCGCCGCGCAGACGAGCTGCACCGAACCGTCCTCGCCCGCGAGGGAAGCGAGCACGCCGCCGGAACCGCCGGTCGCCTGCACCGCTGTGGCCGCGCGAGCGGAACCGTCCAGCAAGACAGACGCCGCTGCTGGCGCACATGCCGATTCCGGCTCGATTCGGGTCAGCGTCGACAAGATCGATGAGCTGATGAACACCGTCGGGGAGCTGGTGATCACCCAGGCCATGCTGTGTCAGCTCGGCGGACAATTCGACGGACCACAGGCCGAGCGGCTGCGCGCCGGACTGGCCCAGCTCGAGCGCAACATGCGCGAGCTGCAGGAAAGCGTCATGCGCGTACGCATGTTGCCGATCAGCTTCGTGTTCAGCCGCTTCCCACGCATGGTGCGGGACCTCGCGCACCGCCTCGGCAAGCAAATCGACCTGAAACTCACCGGCGAGCAAACCGAACTCGACAAGACGGTGCTCGAGAAGATCGGCGATCCGCTCGTGCACTTGGTGCGCAATTGTGTCGACCATGGCATCGAATCGCCGGAGAAGCGCCTCGCCGCCGGCAAGCCTGCTGCCGGCACGGTGCATCTGGACGCATCGCACCGCGGCGGAAACATTGCGGTGGAAGTGAGCGATGACGGCGGCGGCCTCAATAAGGAGCGGATCCTCGCCAAGGCACGCGCCCGCGGCTTGGTCGGCCCGAACGATACGCTGTCCGATACCGAGATCTACGAACTCATTTTCCTGCCCGGCTTCTCCACCGCCGAGAAAACCACGGATGTCTCCGGCCGCGGCGTCGGCATGGACGTCGTCCGCCGCAACGTCAAGTCGCTCGGCGGCAAGATCGAAGTCATGAGCGAGCCGGGCCGCGGCTCGCGCTTCATCATCACCCTGCCGCTGACACTGGCGATCGTCGACGGCCAATCCGTTGCGGTCGGCAGCGAGACCTACATCGTCCCGCTGATCTCCATCGTCGAGTCGATGCAGCTGAAGAACGGAGCGGTCAGCCGCCTGAGCGGCCAAGGAGAAGTGTTCTCCTTCCGCGGTGATTATTTGCCCATCATCCGCCTGCACGAGCTGTTCGGCGTCGAACCGCATACGCGCGCGCTGCATGAGGGACTCATCGTGGTCGCCGAAGGCGACGGTCGCCGTGTCGGGCTGTTCGTCGACGATCTGCTCGGTCAGCAGCAGGTCGTCATCAAATCCCTGGAAACCAATTACGGGCACATCGATGGCATCTCCGGCGCAACCATTCTCGGCGATGGCTCGGTTGCGCTCATTCTCGATGTTCCCGGTCTGCTTCGTGCCGCCTCGATGCGCCTGGCGGCATAGGGCCCGTACCGGCGAGGAGTCTTCGCAATGTCGACAAACACAAATGGCAGTCAGCAGCAAAACGGCGATTCACGCCAAGTGTTGACGTTCGTGCTCGGTGATGAGACCTACGGGGTCGACATCCTGCGCGTGCAGGAGATCCGCGGCTGGTCGGCCGTCACCAAGATTCCGCATGCCCCGCCGCACGTTCTCGGCGTGCTCAACCTACGCGGCTCGATCGTGCCGATCGTGGATCTACGCATGCGCTTTGCGCTCGACCGGGCGGAGTACACCGCCGTCACCGTGATCATCGTCATGTCAGTGGTCACACCTGCCGGTCGCAGGGACTTCGGAGTGGTCGTCGACGGCGTCTCCGACGTGGTCGACGTCAATTCCGCGGAAGTCAAGCCAGCCCCTGAGCTCGGCTCGCGCGGCGCAACGGATTACCTCCTCGGCCTGGCGTCGATTGCAGAACGCATGGTCGTGCTGCTCGACATCGATCGGCTGATCGGCCGTGACCTCAGCACCATCGCCGGCAGCGGCGAGGACAGCGAGGCGCTCACTGCCGACGCGGCTTAAGGAGCCGCCGGATGCAGCGTCTGACCGACTTGTCGTTTTCCTCCGGCCTGCTGTTCGCATGCGGTGCCGTCCCTGCCCTCGTGCTGGCCGGCGCCAGCCTCGGTGGCGTCAATGGCCCGGTCACACTGTGGCTGATCAGCGCGACGATGCTCGGTGCCGCGCTGTTGATCGCATTCGCCGCCCGCTCGGCACGGACCAGTCTGACGCAGGCCACCGCTGCGGCACAGAGGCTGGCGCACGGAGACTACGATGAGTTCGCCGGGCGCGACGGCAGCGCTGCATTCACCCCGCTCGCAGACTCGCTCCAGGCGCTCGGCGCGCATCTGCGCGCCGAGCGGGAACGCGCGGCTCGCGAGCGTGCCCAATCGGCAACGGTGCACGCGCTGGTGCCGAACCAGAACGACATCCACGGCGCGTTGCTCGAGCAGCTGCGCCAGGCGCTGACGGCAACGCGCGCAGTCGTCGATGCGAGTATTGCCGGCGACCTCACGCAGAGAGTTCAGAGCGGTGCGGCACAGAGCGAGGAGCTGCGCGCAATTGCCTCAGCCGTCAACGCTCTGATCGACAACATGGGAACGATCGTACGAGGCATCCACAGCACGGCAGGCGAAGTCAGACGCGCCGCGAACGAAATAGCCGCCGGCAATGAGAATCTCTCGCAGCGTACCGAAGAGCAGTCCTCGTCCCTAGAGGAGACCGCCTCCTCGATGGAGCAGATGACCACCACCGTCAAGCAGAATGCTGACAATGCTGCACAGGCCAATCAGCTCGCCCTCGCTGCGCGCGAACAGGCCGAGCGCGGTGGGGTGATCGTCAATCAGGCGATCACTGCAATGTCCGACATCAATCAGGCTTCGAAGAAGATCGCAGACATCATTGGTGTCATCGATGAGATCGCCTTCCAGACCAATCTGCTCGCGCTGAATGCAGCGGTCGAGGCGGCGCGCGCCGGCGAGCAGGGCCGAGGCTTTGCCGTGGTCGCGAGCGAAGTGCGCAGCCTGGCCGGCCGCTCCGCTACGGCCGCCAAGGAAATCAAAGGCCTGATCCAGGACAGTGTGCGCAAGGTCGAGGATGGCTCGGCGCGTGTGACGCAGTCCGGACAGACCCTCGTGGAGATCGTCGCTTCGGTCAAGAAAGTCTCCGACATCGTTGCCGAGATCGCCGCCGCCTCGCGTGAGCAGTCCTCGGGCATCGAGCAAGTCAATCGCGCGGTGATGCAGATGGACGAGCTTACGCAACAGAACGCGACCCTGGTCGAGCAGGCGAGCGAATCGGCGCGCAGCCTGTCCTCTCTCACCGAGGCGCTCGAGAGTAACGTCGCCCGTTATAGATTGAGCGCCGAGAACTCAGTCGGCGCCCCCGCCCAGGCGCTGCGTCGGGCCGTTGGAGGTTGAATTGCATGCGCTCATCGAAGCTTAATCGCCACAATCTCTGGAACCAGCTGCGCCTGTGGCAGAAGCTCGCGCTGCTGGTGACGGCGATGAGCCTGCCGGCCATCGTGGTCGGATTCTTCTATTTGCGCAGCGCCGTCACCAAGCTGAGTCAGGCCCGTGCCGAGTTTGCCGGCAGCGCATATCTGCGTGCAATCGGTGGACTCGAGGCCACTGTGCTGACACACGAAAGCCGTGCGTTTGTGCTCGCCAACGGCGATGCTGGCCGTGCCGCCTCGGTGCAAGCCGCCGCCGCGCAGGCCAGCGCAGCCCTCGGTGCGCTCAGGCGCATCAGCGCCCGCCTGGGTGAGCGCTATGGGGTGAGGCAGGATCTGCGTGCAATCGAAGGACAGTGGCAGACTCTCAGCACCGCCAAATTGAACGCCGCCCAACTCGTCGCGGCGCACGCCAAGCTGCTCGCACAGATCGCGCGCCTGCGCGACGCTGTGGCGAGCGGTTCCCGCGCCACTTCCGACCCCGACCTGCAGAGCCGCAGCCTGGTCGAAATCGCCACGCAGTATGTCCCGGCGGCGCTCGCCGCGGGGACGGCGCTGCGCCGCTACGCTGTCGACGCCGCCGCCAAGGGCTATCTCGGCGGTGACGATCGCATGGGCATCCAGATCGCACACGCTCGTCTGCAGACGCAATTCGCCTCGATCGAAGCTGCCCTCGCCGAGGTGCCGGCGCAAGAGCGCGCCCCACTCGCCCGCTCGCTGCACAGTGCGGTCGGGCAGGCGAGCGCGTTCTATCAGACCGTCACCACGCAGATCGTCAATGCGAGCAATCTGAAGATCCCAGCAGCTGCGCTGTATGACGACGGCAGTGCCACCAGCGGCGCTCTGGTTCATCTGCTGGATGCGAGCGGCGCGGCGGCCTCGCGTACGCTCGCCGCGCGAGTCTCCTCCCTACGCTTGACCCCCGAACTGAACGTGGCGCTGGTGCTGATAGCCATTGCATTGATTCACCTGCTCACCTGGAGCACCGAGCGTTCCTTGACGAGCCCGATGCGGCGTATCGTCGAGGTGTTCGAGCACATCGCCGCCGGCCGCTATGACAGCGACGTTGCGACCGATCGACGGGACGAATTCGGGCAGGTGCTCGGTGCACTGCGTACGATGCAAGAGAAGCTGCGCGCGATGCTTGCAAACGAGCGGCTGGTTGCCGCTGAGAATGCTCGCATCCGCCAGGCGCTCGACAAGACCTCGACCGGGGTACTACTCGCCGATGCTGCCCACAAGATCATCTATCTGAACGACGCGGCCCGCGCCGGCTTCGCACAGCACGCCGAGCAGTTCCGCGCCGTGCTCGGGACATTCGATCCGGGGGCTCTGCAGGGCGCGGCGCTGGACAGTCTGGCAGCGTCCTCTGCGGAGGAGCGCCGCGCACTTGATACCCTCAGCAGCGAGCGCATTGAGGAGCGCAGCTACGGCAGCCTGAACTTCCGTGTCACCACCAACCCGGTGCTCGACCGCAATGGCGCACGGCTCGGGACGGTCATGGAATGGAAAGACCGCTCGCAGGAAGTACGGGTTGAGCGCGAGATGCAGGGTGTTCTCGATGCGGTAACGGCCGACGATTTGTCGCGGCGCATCGGACTCGAGGACAAGAGCGGCTTCTTCGCCACGCTCGGCGCCGGGGTGAATCGCTTGGCGGATACCCTCGCCGAAGTGGTGTCACGGGTCAAAGTCGTGGCGCGCGAGATCTTCGTCGGTTCCGAAGAGATCACCACCGGCACATCGAATCTCTCCACGCGCACCGAAGAGCAGGCCTCTTCGCTCGAGCAGACCGCCTCCTCCATGGAGGAGATGACCACCACGGTCAAGCAGAACGCCGACAACGCCGCGCAGGCGAACCAGCTGGCGATCGCGGCCCGGGAGCAAGCGGAGCAAGGTGTGGCCGTGGTGGACAAAGCGGTCAACGCCATGAGCGGTATCGATGAGTCGGCTCAGAAGATCGCCGCGATCATCGGCGTCATCGATGAGATTGCCTTTCAGACCAACCTCCTCGCGCTCAATGCGGCTGTCGAGGCCGCCCGCGCCGGTGAACAAGGTCGCGGCTTCGCCGTGGTAGCGAGTGAAGTACGCAACCTCGCCGGCCGCTCCGCAACCGCCGCCAAGGAGATCAAGAGCCTCATCCAAGACAGTGTCGCGAAGGTCGCCGACGGCTCACAGCTGGTCACGCGCTCCGGGGCGACACTCGGGGAGATCGTCCTGTCCGTCAAGAAAGTCTCCGACATCGTGGCTGAGATCGCCGCCGCGTCCCGTGAGCAGTCGGCCGGCATCGAGCAGGTCAACCGCGCCGTGATGCAGATGGATCAGATCACACAGCAAAACGCGGCGCTGGTCGAGCAAACCATCGCCGCCTCGCAGGGCATGACCGGACAGGTGCGTGATCTCAACGACACGTTGGCACGCTTCCGCCTGGCCGATTCCGCCGCCGCGCAGCAGACCGCTCCCGCCGAGGCGCCGCGCCGCGCCGCCAGCGAGAGCCGGTAACGGACCGGCTGCACATCGGCATCGACTCAGACCTCAGCTTCAGGGCCCCCGAACATGCGAATTTTGAACCATCTGAAACTCTGGCAGAAACTACTGCTGCTGGTCGTCGCGATGGCGCTACCGACGGTGCTGCTCGGGGCTTTTTATCTCACCGCGGCCAATCATGAGGTCAACCAGGCACGCAACGAGATCCAGGGCGCGCGCTACGCACATCGCCTCGGCCGGGTGCTCGCGGAGGTGGAGAACCATCGCGGCCAGCTGTTCGCTGAACTGACCGGCGATCAGCGCCGTGCGGCAGACGTGGCTGCCTCGGAGACGCGCATGCACGCGCTGATGAGAGCCGTCGATGCCGTCAATGCCACGGCCGGCGGCACCCTCGGCGTCACACACCAGTGGCAGAGCATCAGACGGGGCTGGTCGAGCCTGATCGCCGGCGAGTCGAAGCTGACGGCCGATCAGGCCGTGAGTGCGCACGACGCATTGCTCGGGCGTATCGTGAGCCTCGGGCATCTGATCGCAACGCGCTCGGCTCTTAATGTCGACCCCTCGCCCGAAACCGCCGCACTGATCCAGGTCGCCACGCGCGACGTGCCGGGAGCGCTGATTGCGGCCGGCGAAGTGCAATGGTATGCGACCAGCGCCGCAATCAAGGGCTATCTCGGCGGCGGCGATCAGCGCGCGATCGAGCTCTATCATCAAAAAGTGCTCACCGACTTCGCGCAGGCGATGCGTGATCTCAATGGCGCCTCCGCGCGCTCACGCGCGACGATCCACCCGTTGCTGAACGGTGCACTGACGTCCTTCAATGCTTCCTTCGATGTCATCCGCACGCGCATTCTCGATGCGCACAAGCTCACCATCACTGCTGCCGACCTGTTCAGCAGCTCGCGCGCCCTGAATGCTCAGCTGCAGAAGCTGCTCGATTCGAGCTTCGCGACCATGAACAGCGCGGTTCGTGCGCGCCTGCGGCAGGTCACCATTTCACGTGAAGTCATCGTCACCATCACACTCGTCGTGCTGCTCGTCGCGCTCGCTCTGGCCTGGTCGCTCGCCACCCGGCTCACCGGCGTGATTCGCAACACCAGCGCCGTGTTCGAGCAGATCGCCGCCGGTCGCTACGACAATCAGATCGAGTATGAGGGCAGCGACGAATCCAACCAAGTGCTGCGCGCCCTCGATCAGATGCAGACTCGGCTGCGTGATCAAATCGAGACCGAGCGCGCCGCCGCCGCGGAGAACGGCCGGATCCGCCAGGCACTCGACAGCGTCTCCTCGGGGGTCATGGTCGCTGACGGCAACCACAGCATTACCTACCTCAATCCGTCGCTCGAGAAGGTCCTGAGTCAAGCCGAGACGGACATCCGCCGCAGCCTGCCCGCCTTCAACGCCGCACAGCTGCGGGGCGCGAGCATTGATCTGTTCCACCGCAACCCGCAGCACCAGCGCGGTCTGCTCGCAGGCCTCACGCAACCGCATCGTACGGTGCTCGAACTCGGCGGGCATACGTTTGCCGTGACGCTGAATCCCGTTACCAACGAGCACAACGAGCGCATCGGTACCGTGGCCGAATGGTTCGACCGCACCCAGGAAGTGGCCGTCGAGAAAGAGATGCAGGAGATGCTCACCGCAGTGATCGGTGGTCAGCTCGGCAAGCGCATCGAGCTCACCGGCAAGAGCGGATTCTTCGAGACGATGAGCCGGGGAGTCAACCGCCTCGCCGACAACATCGCCAACGTCGTCTCGCGGGTCAAACAGGTCGGCGGTGAGGTCCGCCGGGGCGCAGATGAGATCTCCTCGGGGAATGCGAACCTCTCACAGCGAACCGAGGAGCAGTCCTCCTCCCTCGAGGAGACCGCCTCCTCCATGGAGGAGATGACCACCACGGTCAAGCAGAACGCCGACAACGCCGCCCAGGCCAATCAGCTCGCGGTGGCGGCCCGGGAACAGGCCGAGAACGGCGGCAGCGTGGTCGGCGAGGCAGTCGCTGCGATGGGCGACATCAACGCCGCCTCGAAACGCATTGCAGACATCATCGGTGTCATCGACGAGATCGCCTTCCAGACCAATCTGCTCGCGCTGAACGCGGCGGTCGAAGCAGCGCGCGCCGGCGAGCAGGGCCGCGGCTTCGCCGTGGTGGCGAGCGAGGTGCGCAGCCTCGCCGGGCGTTCGGCCACTGCCGCAAAGGAAATCAAGGGCTTGATTCAGGACAGCGTCCGCAAGGTCGAGGACGGTTCGGTGCTGGTCACCCAGTCCGGTCAGACGCTTGAGAAGATCGTTGCGGCGGTAAAGAAGGTCTCGGATATCGTCGCGGAAATCGCCGCCGCCTCGCGCGAGCAGGCCGCCGGCATCGAGCAGGTCAACCGCGCCGTGATGCAGATGGACGAGCTGACCCAGCAGAACGCCGCGCTCGTCGAGCAGGCGACCGCCGCCTCCCAGGCGATGGTCGAACAGGTAAGCGGGCTCAACGACATGCTCGCCCGCTTCGACGTCGGCGCCGCCGATGCGGTGCTCGTCGGGGCGGCGCGCACGCTCGCCGCCGCCGAGCCGGACGCTCCGCGCGTGCAGCCGACGCGAAGCGAACGGCGCAGTGCGAGTCGCCCGTGGGCCGGCCGCAAGCCTGTTGCCCCTGCCGCCGCGCCCAAGCGCAGCGCGACGGCTAGCGCCCCCAAACTCGCGGCAGTCGCCGCAGCCAGCTCCGGCGATGATGCCGAGTGGCAGGAATTCTGATCAACAACAACTCATTGCAACAGACTGCGGAGCACGACGATGGCACGGATACTTGCGGTAGACGACTCGGCGGCCATGCGCCAGATGGTCGGAATCACGCTCACCGGAGCCGGCCACGAGGTGCAGCAGGCCTCCGACGGCATCGAGGCGTTGCAAATCGCCGAGCGACAGAAGTTCGACCTCGTCATCACCGACGTGAACATGCCGAACATGGACGGCATCACTCTCGTTCGCGAGCTGCGCACCCGGGCAAACTACCGCTACATACCGCTGCTCGTGCTCACCACCGAGGCGACGGTTGAGCGCAAACAACAGGGCAAAGCCGCTGGCGCGACCGGCTGGCTCGTCAAGCCTTTCAATCCTGATCGTCTGCTCGCCACGGTCAGCAAGGTATTGAGCTGAAATTTTTGTTTTTTGTCCACGCTACGCTTGCAACGAGGTTCTGTGATGAAATCCCCCAAGAAGGTTCTGAGTTCCCTGGCGGTCGTCTGTGCCATCGGCCTGCCCGCCGCCTACGCCAATTGCCATCTGCCGACGGCACCGAGCCGGATCCCGGACGGCGCGACGGCCAGCCAGCAACAGATGGTCACTGCCATGCAGACCATTCAGGAGTACAACCACGACGTGCAGACGTACCTGCAGTGCCTGAAATTCGAGGTACGGCAGAATCAGCTGAGTTCCAACGCGCAGGTGAGTCTGCACAACGCGGCGGTCGATCAGCTGAAGCAGATTGCCTCGAAGTTCAACAGCCAGGTGCGCATCTTCAAGTCGAAGCACAGTTGAGCCACTCTGCAGTGACTGCAGAAGGTCACGTCTCGCCCGGTCAGCGGCCGCATGGCCGCCGACCGGGACTGCGACTCGATCGCATGCACCTTCGCTGCAAGCTCACGTTGATGCGGATCTGACATGACGCGACAGACACTCCCCGAGGCGCCGCCGGACACGCGCTCGTGCGATCCGCTCGCACGCGCAGCGGCTACGGCCGCAGCTCTGATCGAGCTGGCGATTCATGAGTCGCTGGTGCCGGTGGCGACGCTCGGGCAGGCTCTCGCGCGCATCGCGGCGGCCACGCCGCAATCGGCGCTCGACCTGCGGGCCGAGGTCACCGTGTGCATCGAGAGTCTTCAGTTCCACGACCGCATGGCGCAGCAGCTCACCCAGGTGCGCGATCTGCTGGCGGGCGCCACGGCCGATGCACCGCAGAGCGCCGATCCGAGCGGCTGGCCGATGTTGCGCGAGCGGTTGCGCACGCACTTCACCACTGAGTCGCACCGGATGTTATTCAATCTGCTGATGCCGGCCGGCGAGCAGGCCGCGCCGCTGCGACTTCATGCCGAGGAAGGCAGCGTGGAGCTGTTTTGAGCGCCAACCGCGATATGGTCTTGGAGGCGAATTCGCAGCGGCTGCGCGAGTTCGCGTTTCGGGAGGAGGATTTCCAGGCGCTGCGCGCGCTGGTGAAATCACTCACCGGCATTCATCTCGGCGAGCAGAAGCGCGAGCTGGTCTATGGGCGTCTGACGCGCCGGCTGCGCGCGCTGCGGCTGCGCAGTTTTGCCGAGTACCGCGAGCTGCTCAGCCAGGATGAGCGCGAGCTCACCGAGCTGTGCAACGCGATCACCACCAATCTCACCTCGTTCTTCCGCGAGCCACATCACTTCCAGTACCTGCGCGAGCAGGTGTTCGCGCCGCTGCTGGCCGAGGGCCCGGCTGGCCGGCGGCTGCGCATCTGGTCGGCGGCGTGCTCCACGGGCGAGGAGCCGTACTCGATCGCGATGACCGTGCTCGAGTCGCTGCCGAATCCGGAGCGCTGGGATGTGCGCATTCTCGCCACGGACCTGGACTCCGAGGTGCTCGAGCGCGCCCGCAACGGTCTGTACCCGGCTGAGCGTCTGAGTGGCGTGTCCGCCGAGCGCCAGGCCCGCTTTTTTCAGGAGCCTCGACCGCTGCGTCCGGGCAACCGGCAAGTCAAGCCTGAGGTGGCCGCATGGGTCACGTTCAAGCGGCTCAATCTGATGGAGCCGCTGCCGATGAAAGGCCCATTGGACGTGATTTTCTGCCGCAATGTGGTCATTTACTTCGACAAGGATACACAGCGCGATCTGTTCGCACGTATGAGCCAGTTGCAGCGACCGGGCGGTCTGCTGTTTCTGGGGCATTCCGAGAGCCTCTTCAAAGTCAGCGAAAGCTATGCGCTCATCGGCAAATCCATTTACCGGCGCCTCTGAACTCGGGGCCATTCAGGCCGGGGCGGCTGAACCGCCGCCGCAGGTGCCAGGGTTCGAGCACTTCGAGCGCTATTGGGACCGTGAGCACGGCTGGACCGTCAAGATTCTGCCGGGCGAGTACTACGTGACCCGCGGTGAGGTGGCGATCAGTACGGTGCTCGGCTCTTGCGTATCGGCTTGTGTGCGCGATCCGCAGCGCGGTGTCGGCGGGATGAATCACTTCATGCTGCCCGAGGATGCCGCGGTAGGGCAGAACGACTGGTTGAACCCGGCCGTCGGACTCGCGACGCGCTATGGCTCGTACGCGATGGAAAGCCTGATCAACGATCTGCTGAAACTCGGCGCCGCCCGCGAACGACTCGAGATCAAGCTGTTCGGCGGCGGACAGATCCTGGCCGCCATGACCGACGTCGGTGGACGGAACATCAAATTCGTGCACAACTACGTGGCGATCGAGGGCTACCGTGTTGCTGCGCAGGATCTCGGCGGAACGCAGCCGCGCAAGGTCGTGTATTTTCCGGCAACCGGCCGGGTACGGCTGCGCAAGCTACGCCCGGTCGAGAACCACATCGTCAGCCGGCACGAGCAGCTGTACCTCGAGAGCCTCGGGCGCCAGAACACCGGCGGCGATGTGGAGCTGTTCGAATGATGCAAAGCAACGGCCGTCTCTCGAGCGAGCGCACTACGGCCGGTACCCGGCATCGCATCCGTGTGCTGATCGTCGATGATTCCGCACTGGTGCGAAGACTGCTCAGCGAGATGCTGAGTTCGACCAGGGATATCGAGGTCGTCGGCACCGCCGCCGATGCGCACGCGGCCCGGGAGAAGATCAAACAGCTCGACCCCGATGTGATCACCCTCGACGTCGAGATGCCGCGTATGGACGGCATCACTTTTCTGCGCAATCTGATGCGGCTTCGGCCGATGCCGGTGGTGATGGTCTCCTCGCTGACCGAAAAGGGCGCGGACGTGACGCTCGATGCGCTCTCGCTTGGGGCGGTTGACTATCTGCCCAAGCCGAAAATCGATCTGGCGGCGACCTTCACCGAATACCGTGACGAACTGGCCGAGAAGATTCGCGCCGCAGCACGCGCCAGCGTCAGGGCTCTCGACCCGCTGCGCCCCCCCGTCCGAGCCGGTTCGGGTCCCGGACCGGCCCATACGGCCGATGCGGTCCTGCCGCGCGATGCAACGCTGCGTCCGCTGCGCACCACCGATCGCATCATCGCGATCGGGGCCTCGACGGGCGGTACGGAAGCGATCAAGGAAGTCCTGATACGGTTGCCCCCGGACAGTCCGGGTGTGGTCATCACGCAGCACATTCCCAAGGCGTTCAGTGGTCCATTTGCGCGCCGCATGAACGACTGCAGCGCAGTGTCGGTCGCCGAAGCCGAAGATGGCCACCAGATTCTCGCGGGCCATGTCTACATCGCACCGGGGGACCGGCATCTGATGGTGGTGCGCGACGGTGCCCGCTACGTCTGCCGACTCGACGACGGTGTTCCGGTCAATCGGCACAAGCCCTCGGTCGATGTGCTGTTCCGCTCGGTCGCCCAGCACTGCGGCCGAAACGCCATCGGCGTACTGCTCACCGGCATGGGCAAGGACGGCGCCCGAGGCATGAAAGAGATGCTCGACAGCGGCAGCCGCACGATTGCGCAGGATGAGGCGAGCAGCGTGGTGTGGGGCATGCCGGGCGAGGCGGTCGCGCTCGGCGCTGCCGAGCACGTGCTCGCACTTGAGCACATTGCAGCGAAGATCCGTTCGCTGGCCGAGACGATGGATATCACGCGCGAGCCGTCAGCACCGAGCTCCTGATCCGCGCCCATCGCGGCATTCTCCGCCGCGGTATTAAGTCCAGCGCCGAGCCGCCGATAACCATTGTATTCAGACGAGGCCACCGCATTGAGCACACCCGCGCCAGCCACCTCCCCCGCAACAGCCGCTGTCGGCAACCCCGATGTCTTCGCGTTCGTGCAGGCGCTGGCGGCCGAGCTGTCCAAGGGCAAAGTGGAATTGCCGAGCTTTCCGGACATCGCCCTGCGTGTCCGTCAGGTGCTCGCGGATGACGAAGTGACCCAGGATAAAGTCGTGCGGGTCGTCGGCTCCGAACCCATGCTTGCCGCGCGGCTGCTGCAGATCGCCAATTCGGCCGCGATCAATTTTACGGGCCGGCAGATGACCGAGCTGCGCGGTGCGATCGCCCGCCTGGGCTTTAACATGGTGCGCAGCGCAGCGATCGCATTCGCGATCTCGCAGCTTAAGAAGAGCGACGGTCTGAAAGGCCTCGAACAACCGCTCGATGACCTGTGGCACACGAGCGCCTCGGTCGCGGCGATGTCCTACGTGGTCGCCAAGCGCTTCAGCCGCGTCAATCCGGACACCGCGATGCTTGCCGGACTGCTGCACGGCATCGGCAAGCTCTACATTCTGACTCGCGTCACCGGCTACCCGAGTCTGCTCAGCGACCCTGCCGTGTATAGCTCCATTGTGCGCGACTGGCACGCCTCGATCGCCAAGGCGCTGCTCGAGAACTGGGAAATGGCCGATGAGATCGTCGCAGCGGTGAGTGATTACGAGGATCTCGATCGGACGCACGCCGGACCGCCGGACCTGACCGATGTGCTCACGGTGAGTCAACTGCTGAGCGCATTCAAGGAGCATCCCGAGACGATCGAGCTGAACATGCACGACGTGGTCGCCTGCCGCAAGCTGCAGATCGATGCGGCCGGCTATCAGAAGCTGATCGAGGAGTGCGAGCACGAGATCCATGCTTTACGCGAGGCGCTTGGCGTGTGATCCCGAGCGAACGCGACACCACGGCCATGCCAAAGCAGCTGACAGCCGACGCAGTGCCGAGCCGGGCGAGCGCCAGCACCGAGCAGGACATCGCGTTCGGCTTCGTGCGCGAGCTTGCCGCCGAGCTTTCCGAAGGTAAAGTCGAGCTTCCCGGCTTCCCGCACATCGTCATGCGCGTGCAGCGCGTGCTCAGCGATCCTGCCGCGGACCTCGGACGGATCGTCCGGGTCATCGGTGGCGAGCCTGTGCTCGCGACGCAACTGGTGCGCATCGCCAATTCGGTCGCCCTGAACCCCAGCACCACCCCCGTCACGGATCTGCGCACTGCGGTGGCGCGAGTCGGACTCGACACCGTGCGCTCGGCAACCATCGCGTTCGCGGTCCGACAGCTGCGCCATGCGCCGACCCTGCGCGGCCTCGAGGGCCGACTCGGGGAGCTGTGGAAGCGCAGTGTGCAGGTTGCCAGCCTGAGTTTCGTGGTCGCCCGCCGGATGACGCGGGTCATGGCTGACACCGCGCTGCTCTGTGGGCTGTTGCAAGGCGTCGGTCGGCTCTACATTCTCACCCGCGCAAGCCGGCACCGCTCTTTGTTCCAGGATGAAGCGACCTACGCCGGCATCGAGCGCGGCTGGCACCTGAGCATCGCCGCGGCGTTGCTTGAGAACTGGGGCATGGCCGATGAGATCGTGCAGGCGGTGCAAGAGTCGGAGAACCTCGAGCGCGAGGCGCGCGGACCGGCGACCCTGGCCGACGTGCTGCTGATCGGGACGGTACTGGCGGATCTCGATGAACCGCAGAACCTGGCGGCGCGGCTGGAGACCGCCAAGCCGCTGCAGCGCCTGCAGATCGACGCAGCCACCTGCCAGTGCCTCCTCGAGGAGTCTGCCCAGGAGATCGCCGCGCTGCGCGCCGCGCTCGGTTAGAGGGCTCGCCACACCCGGGGCAACTCGCGGTGCGACGCAGCAGTCCGCGCTCGTGGGCCTGCATGGCCCTCGCCCACCGCAACAGAGATCCTGCTCGGCGCAGGCGGCAGGCGCTCTGCTGAGGCGGCGCAATCGCACGAGGACCCTTACCGCACGCGCACCGCTCGGCTCACTGCCATGAAAGGTTGGTGAGCACGGCGCTACCTGTCGGATCGACAGCGGGGAAGAGCAATTCCTGAGATGCGCCGCCTTTCAGGCCCACGCTGCGACGCACGGCTGCCGGGCAGTGTCGAGGCGCACCCCGACTCGGCTGATTATTTTGCGCTTACGCGGCGCCGAGCATCCGGCCCGCACGCAATGCTGCGGCACCGTAGCCGCGCGGACCATACGTATCGGCGCGTGTCGGCCGCCCGGTCAATGCACCGAGCAGGCTCTCGACCCGCTGCAGCCGAGCGGTGACCAGCACCCCGTTGCGGTCGTTGAGCTCGCGGCAGCGCACCGCTCGAACGGCGCACTCGCGCAGCGACTCGGTGAGGCTGCCGCTGGGATCACACCACGCCATGACCGCCTCGAGCCCCGCACGGTCAGAGGCGAAACCATGCACTGCACACAGTGAACGGCGCTGCTCCTCCAGGCGGGCGAGCGCTCCCATCCGCTCCTGCCGGGCGCGCGTCGTTCGCTCGATCTCCTGAATGTCCGAGCCCTCGAGGATCTGGCCTTCCCGACTCAGTAATTGCTCGAGTTCAACCAGCAGCGCCGCCTCGTCACGAAACAGCTCGGTCAGATGCTCCCGGCAGACCTCCTGATCCATCGATCATCCTCCGCGCAGCTGCGCGAGCGACTGCTCGAACTGCATCAACTGGTTTGCCACGCTACCCGGCTGCACGCTGTAGGTGCCGCTATCGATAGCGGCCTGAAATTGTGCCACCCGCGCAGCATCGACCGCCGGAAGCGAACGCAGATGCTGCGCAATCCCGGCGAGCAGGCTGGCTGAGCCGGTAATGTGAACGTCGGACGCGCTGGCCGCCGCGGCGGGCGCTGACCCAGAGGTCTGGCTGCCGGCCGTCTCCGGCGCGCGCCGCGCGCTGCTCCCACCCTCAATCGTGGGGGAGGGGCCGGTTAAGCCGTTGATTTTGTCGGACATGACTGCTCTCCTGGAGCACCTTTGGTCTGATATCGGCCCCCTCTCGGGAAACTTTAGGGTGACACATACACCACCTGCGAGCCGCCGACCATTCCTTGCACCACCTTCTTGGAGGTGGGATTTTGTACCCGAATCACCTGCCCATAGCGTCCGTCCTGCAGAGCAACGCCGCGTGCGCGGACGCGGATCCCCCCAATGGATGCGACCAGGGTCACCTGCTCCCCCTGCCGCACCATGAATTCTGCAAGCAGATCGCTGTCGTGCAGGACCGCTCCCGCTGGCATCGGATGACGCAGCGTACTGCGTCCGAGCAACGCCAGATCCGTGACGTAGCCCGCGGCCACGCCAGAGACTACGCGAGTCTCGGGCAGCAGATCCGCTGCCGTCAGCCGAGCGCCGGCCTGCTCCGGCTGACGAAGGGCCCACACATGCAGACGCGATGCAATGCTGACCGGCACATAAATCGTCCAGTCCGCCCCCCTATGACAGCCCACGGCCACCGACATATTGGCCTGCAGCCGCGCCCCAGACAACAACGAGGCCTCGAGCGGCCCTGCGCAGCGCGCCAGGCGCAAACGCGGATCGAGGTGACCGGCACGAAGCACCACCCCGGTCTCCCCGGGCGGCATTTGCCCCTGCACGAATTGCACGGCAGCCTGACGGATGCTCGCAATGGGCTGCACCGCTGCGCTCGCCACGCCCAGAACCAGCAGAGTCAGTGTGCAGCACAGCACCCGCACGCCTCGCCGGCTCGGGAGACGGGAAGTTGACGCGATCGTATTCATGAGGGCATAGCATGCAATCGCCGGGCCAGCCTTTGTACCCCCGACCGGCACACCACTCAAGCCCGACGCCGACCCGCCGCTAACCTGTCACGGCCCCCGACACCCCGCCGGCGGATCTGCCGCCCGACGGCAACCTCCTGCCGAGCCAGCGTGACGTGCGTCACAGCCCGACGGCCGCCAACGCTCAAATTCCGGCGGAATCGGCCCTTTCGACGGCCTGGCACGCCTCTTGCTGCATATCGGGCAGGTTTCCACAGTGTCGGTTTTCCGTCATGCCGTTCAACCTCAATGCCTACCTCGGTATCCAGCCCGACGCGATGCAAGTGTTCGCCCAGCGTGCCAACGTGCTCGCCGCGAATCTCGCCAATGCGGACACCCCGGGCTACAAGGCGCGCGACATCGACTTCCGCGCCGCACTCGCGGCCGCAGATCCACAGACTGCCCACGGCTCGAGCGGCGGTCCCGGCAGCGTCCAGATGCTCACCACGAGCCCGCTTGATGTCACCGCAAGCTCCGCCTCCGGCACCGTCTCGACCGCACAGTTTCTCAAATATCGGATTCCGCTCGCACCCTCGATCGACGGCAACACCGTCAGTTCACAGCTCGAGGAAGCGAAATTCGCCCAGAACACCGTGCGTTACCAGGCCGCGCTCAGCTTTCTCGAACAGCGCTTCCGCGACCTGAACACCGCAATCACCGGCCAGTAATCCCCTCCACTCATCCACTCGGCAGACACCTCATGGCTCTCTTCAACATCTTCAACATCGCCGGCTCCGGCATGTCCGCCGAGTCGGTTCGCCTGAATACCGTTGCCAGCAACCTTGCCAATGCCGGCAGTGTGAGCAGCAACCCAAACACCGTCTACAAAGCCCGCTACCCGGTCTTTCAGGCCGTGCAATCCGCGCTCGCCGGCGGACAGTCCCTCACCACGCAGGCCGCCAACGCATCGGTTGCGGTCGCCGGCATCGTGCAGAGCAATGCCCCACCGACCGCGCGCTACGAGCCCGGCAATCCCATGGCCGACGCCAAGGGGTACGTCTACGCCTCGAATGTAAACGTGGTCCAGCAGATGGTCGACATGATCTCCGCGTCCCGCTCCTACCAGAACGACGCGCAAGTCATGAACACCTCCAAAACACTCATGGTCGATACTCTGAAACTCGCCCAGATCTGATCCTGCAACCTTCCGAACCCGGACACCCTCCATGTCATACAATTCCATCAGCGCTTATGCCGCACAATCCGCCGCGGCCGCAGCGGCCGCCGCCAGCAGCGCCTCGAGCTCCTCGGCGGGCAGCGCCAACAGCAACCTCGCGCTGACACAAAGCGACTTCCTGCAGCTGCTCACCACGCAGCTGCAGAACCAGGACCCGACTCAGCCGACCAACCCCAGCCAGTTCGTCAACGAATTCGCCGCATTGAGCGAAGTGAGCGGCATCAGCAGCATGTCCAATTCGATTGGCAACCTGACCAGCTCGATGTCCTCCTCGCAGCTCGTCAACGGCACCAATCTGATCGGCCACTCGGTCATCGCCTCCGGGACCTCCGCGGCGCTCACCGCCGGCGGCAGCATCACCGGCGTCGTGAGCCCTCCGGCGGGCGCCACCTCGCTCACCGTACAGGTGACCGATGCCAGCGGCCAGCTCATCAATACCTTCTCGGTGCCGGCCACCGGCAGCACCACCCCGTTCACCTGGAACGGCACCACCTCCTCCGGCGCGGCCGCCCCGGCCGGCGTCTACAACTTTTCAGTCGCCGCGAACAGTAACGGAACACAGACGTCACTCACCCCATTACTCGCGTACAAGGTCAACAGCATCACCCTCGACCCGACGACGAACAGCCTCACCCTCAATACCGACGGCGGGGCCGTGCCCATGAGCGCCGTCAACCAGGTCATGTAAGGAGCCGCCGCATGCCTTTCGCCCTCGCCCTCTCCGGCATCAATGCCGCCAATACCGACCTCAACACCACCGCGAACAACATCGCGAACGTGAACACCGTCGGCTTCAAGTCCTCGCGCGCCGAGTTCTCCAGCCTGTACGCACAAACCCAGCAAGGCGATGCTCTGACGACAGTCGGCAACGGCGTTGCGGTCTCGACGATCGCACAGCAGTTTACCCAGGGCAACATCAACACCACCTCGAACAATCTCGATCTTGCGCTCAGCGGCAACGGCTTCTTTGTCGTGAGCAAGAACGGCGCCCTGTCCTACACCCGCAACGGCGCCTTCCAGGTCGATCAGAACGGCTATCTGGTGACCGCATCCGGTGACCGGGTGCAGGGATATCAGCCGCTCGCCAACGGCGGATTCAATACCGGCGGGCTCAGCGACCTGCAGCTGTCCACCGCGCAGGTCGCACCGCAAGCCACCAGCACGGCGAAGATGACCCTGAATCTTCCCTCCAATGCGACCGCCCCGATCACCACGCCACTGAACCCGAGCGATTCGACGAGCTACAACAATACGACGTCACTGACGGTATACGATTCCGTCGGCGCGGCGCACACCGCTCAGGTGTACTTCGTCAAAGGCCCGACGACCAGCACCACCAGCACCTGGAACGCCTCGCTCTATGTCGACGGCAATCCGGTCGGCACTACGCCCCAGACTCTGACCTATTCCAGCTCAGGAACGTTGATCACACCGGCCAATGGCGTCGTGAACTTCGGCACTTATACGCCCACGACCGGCGCGAGCCCGATGAACATTGCGTTCAACTTCGGGACCTCTACCCAGTACGGGAATTCATTCGCGGTAAATGCGATCTCCCAGAACGGCTACACCACCGGCAATCTCACCGGCATCAACATCAGCCCCTCGGGCGTGGTGCAGGCCAATTTCACCAACGGCCAGTCGACGACGCTCGGTCAGGTCGCGCTCGCCAATTTCGCCAATCCCCAGGGCCTGGCGCAGACGAGCAATACCCAGTGGTTGCAGACCTATTCCTCGGGAGCGGCCGTCAACGGCGTCGGCGGAACGTCCGGCTTCGGGACCATTCAGTCCGGCGCACTCGAGCAGTCGAACGTCAATGTCACCGCCGAGCTCGTCAACATGATCACCGCGAGCCGCAATTTTCAGGCCAATTCGCAAATGATCAATACGGCGAATCAGGACACTCAGGCGATCCTGAGGATCTGATCCGGTGCCGATCTGAGAGCTGCACGTGAACAAGTCGCTGTACGTGGCCATGACGGGCGCGCAGGAACTCCTGAACGCTCAGGCCGTCAACAACTTCAACCTGGCGAACGCCAACACCGTCGGGTTCAAGGCGGAGCTGTCGGCTTTCCAGAGCCAGGCGGTGCTCGGCAGCGGCTACCCCTCACGGGTCTATGCCACCAACAGCACCACCGGCTGGAACAGCTCGTCCGGCTCCATGATCACCACCGGGCGACCGCTCGATGTGGCCATTCAGGGCCAGGGGTTCATTGCCGTGCAGGGTCCGAACGGCAAAGAAGCCTATACGCGCAACGGCGACCTGCACGTCGAGGCGAGCGGCATGCTGGTGACCAGCACCGGACAGTTGGTGCTCGGCGACAGCGGACCGATCAGCGTGCCGCCGAGCTCCTCGGTCAAGATCGGCGCCGACGGCACCGTCTCGGTCGTGCCGCTCGGGCAGACGCCCGACACTCTGGCGGCGGTCGGACGGATCAAACTGGTCAATCCGCCGGTCTCGAGTCTCGCGCGTCAGCCGGACGGACTGTTTGCCTTGGCGAATGGCCGCACCGCCCCGGCAGACGCCTCGGTGCGGCTCGCCTCCGGTGTGCTCGAATCGAGCAACGTCGATGTGGCCGATGCCATGGTGAACATGATCGATCTCGCCCGCAGCTTCGACCTGCAGGTGAAGGTCATGAAGAACGACAAGAGCAACTCTGCGGCCGCCAGCCAATTGCTGCAGCCGGGTTAATGTAGCGACAGTACGAGGGTCATTCTATGGACGCAGCATTGTGGGCCGCCAAGACCGGTCTGGACGCTCAGAACACCGAGATGTCGGTCATCGCCAATAATCTGGCGAACGTCAACACCACGGGGTTCAAGCGCGACCGAGCCGTATTCGAGGATCTGCTCTACCAGAACAAGGGACAGGTCGGCGCCAACACCACGCAATCGACCCAGTCGCCCTCGGGCGTGTCGATCGGCACGGGTGTTCGCCTCGTGGCGACCGAGAAGAACTACAGCCAGGGCAGCCTCACGCAGACCGGCAATCCGCTCGACCTCGCCATCCAGGGGCAGGGCTTCTTTCAGATCCAGATGCCCGACGGCACCCTCGCCTATACCCGCGACGGCAGCTTCCAGGTGAATGCCCAGGGTCAGATGGTCACCGCAAGCGGCTACGTGGTACAGCCGGGCATCACGATTCCGCAAGGCGCACAGAGCGTGACCATCGGCACCGACGGGACGGTGAGCGTGATGCTGGCCGGTCAGTCCGCCCCGAGTCAGGTCGGCCAGATTCAGCTGGCGAATTTCATCAACCCCACCGGCCTGCAGCCGGTCGGGAACAATATGCTGGTGCAGTCCGCATCGAGCGGTGCGCCGCAGACGGGCAGCCCCGGAACGAACGGGCTCGGCACCGTCGGCCAGGGAGAACTGGAAGCGTCCAACGTGAATGTGGTGCAGTCACTGGTCGATATGATCGAGACGCAGCGCGCTTACGAGATGAACTCCAAGGCGATCTCGACCGTCTCGCAGATGCTCCAGTACGCCACCCAGAACATGTGAGGAAGTCCGTGATCGCTCAACGAAGCTCCATGCGAGTCTGGCTGCCTGCGCTAGCCGCATGTCTGCTGGCCGCTTGCGCCACGCATCGACGTCTGCGCTACGAGCAGGCTTTCGACACACCGACGATGCCGACACCGCCGGCCAATGGCGCGATCTTCCATGCCGGCTACGATGGCAGCGGCCTGTTCGAGAACCCGACCGCGCACAATGTCGGCGATACGGTCACGGTGTTGCTCAACGAATCGACTGCCGCATCGAACAAATCGGCGACCGATACAGCCAAAACCACCAAGGACTCGATGTCCGCTCCGTCGCTGCTCGGCATCCCGCTTACCTTCCACGGCAATCAGGTGCTCGGTGGCGCGATCAACAATGCCAATACGTTCAGTGGTGCCGGCGACAGCACGCAGAGCGACAGCCTGGTCGGTGCGATCACGGTGACTGTAATCAAGCGCTTGCCGAATGGAAATCTCCTGGTACGTGGGCAGACGGACATGCGGATCAATCAGTCGGATGAATATGTGCGCCTCGAGGGCGTCATACGCCCGATCGACATCTCGGCGGCCAACACGATCTCCTCGCAGCAGGTCGCCGATGCACGCATTGCCTACGGTCAGAGTGGGGCGCTGAGCGATGCCAACCGCCCGGGCCTGTTGTCGCGCTTCTTCAACCTCCCGTGGCTGCCCTTCTAAGACGGAGCAATCGTGATCACTTTGCGCATGACCGGACGCTTCGCCGCGCGATTGAAAATGTGCACCATTGCGCTCATTGGCGCAGTGGCACTACTCGCGCACTGCACGAGCGCCTATGCCGAACGCGTACGCGACCTCGCCTCGGTTGCCGGAGTACGCAACAACCAGCTGATCGGCTACGGCATCGTCGTCGGGCTTGACGGTACCGGCGATCAGACGACGCAGACGCCGTTTACGGTGCAGAGCATCGAGAACATGCTGGAGAAATTCGGCGTCACGCTGCCGGCCAATGCCAATCCGCAGCTGAAGAACGTGGCCGCCGTGACGGTACACGCGACCCTACCTCCGTTTGCGCAGCCGGGCCAGACCATTGACGTGACCGTCTCCTCGATCGGCAACGCCACCAGCCTGCGCGGCGGCAGCCTCATCATGACGCCGCTGGAGGGGGCAGACGGCCAGGTCTACGCGATGGCCCAAGGCAGCCTACTGGTCAGCGGCTTTGGCGCACAGGGTGCTGACGGCTCGAGCGTGACGGTCAACATCCCAAGCAGCGGCCGGATCCCGAACGGGGCGACGGTCGAGCGGGCCGTGCCGACGAGCTTCGATAGCCAGCCGTTCGTGACGCTCAATCTCGATACGCCGAGCTTCACCACCGCGACCCGGCTCACGGATGTGATCAACAAGACGTTCGGCACCGGCACCGCCGAAGCCCTCGATGCGGTTTCGATCCGGGTCCGTGCGCCCATGAACCCCAGTCAGCGCACGGCCTACGTGGCGACGCTGCAGAACCTGAAGGTAAAGCCCGGCACCCCGCCGGCGCGCGTCATCATCAATTCGCGCACCGGCACCGTCGTCATCAGCTCGCAGGTGCGCGTGATGCCGGCGGCCGTCTCGAGCGGCTCGCTCTCAGTGACCATCACCGAGCATTACGGGGTGAGCCAGCCGAATCCGTTTGCCGCCGGCAGCACCACAGTCGTCCCGCACAGCAGCATCGACATCCGCCAGCAGAAGGCACACATGTTCAAGTTCCCCGCAGGGGTGAACCTGGATCAGATTGTGCGTGCGGTGAATTCCGTCGGGGCCACCCCGAATGACTTGGTCGCGATCCTGGAAGCCTTGAAGGAGGCTGGCGCGCTGCATGCGCAACTGATCGTCATATGACGCTGCCGACCGTAGATCCGAGCCTCTTTGCCGACGCCCAGCAGCTCGCCACCCTCAAGCGAGAGGCGGCGGCGCACGATCCGCAGGCGCTGAAGTCGGCTGCGCGGCAGTTCGAGAGCCTGTTCATCGACATGATGCTGAAAAGCGCCCGGGCGGCCAATTTCAAAGATTCGCTGTTCGGCTCCTCCCAGAGCCGCTTCTACCAGGGCCTCTACGATCAGCAGCTGTCGATCGAGCTGAGCAAGACCCACACCTTCGGACTGGCGGAAATGCTGACCCAGCAGCTGCGCCGCCAGTGGTCGGACAGCGCCAGCGCCGCTGCCCCGCAGACCCCGAGCGCAGGGGCAGCCCCGCTGCAGCACCCGGGGGGCAGCACGGCGAGCGCCAGCCCTCCCGCGCCTGCCGCAAGCGCGAACGCCGCGGTCGGCTCCGTCGGCGCAGCGGCTCAGGTGAGCCCAAACGAGCAGGCCGCCTTCGCGCACGCGCTCTTGCCGGATGCCGAGCAGGCCGCACGAGCGCTCGGGGTAAGCCCGGTCAGTCTCATCGCGCAGGCCGCGCTCGAGACCGACTGGGGCCGCAGCCTGCCCCGCACGGCGAGCGGTCAGAGCAGCAACAATCTCTTCGGCATCAAGGCCGGTAGCGCCTGGAATGGAGCGAGCGTGCAGAGTGCGACCCATGAATATGTCAACGGCACGGCGACCGCGGTGCGGGCGCCGTTTCGGGCCTACCGCAGCTGCGGTGAATGCTTCCAGGATTACACCAGTCTGCTCAGCGGCAATCCGCGCTATGCCGCGGCGCTCGGCACCGGCAATGACGTCGGCGCATTCGCGAACGCTCTGCAGCGCGCCGGCTACGCCACCGATCCGAATTATGCCAGCAAGCTCACGGCCGTCGCCGCCACCGTAAACCGCACACTCAGTGCACAAGGCGGCGCTGAAGCGCTAAAGCTCGCCGCCGTCCCGCCGATGTATAGCGGCACCAGTACGCTCTGAGGGCCGTGAGCCATGGCTGACCTGCTTTCCACCAGCGTCTCCGGCCTGCTTGCCTTTCAGCAGGCGCTCGACGTTACCAGCAACAATATCGCCAATGCCTCGACACCCGGCTACAGCGTCGAGACGGCCAATCTCACCCCGAGTCCTGGGCAGTTCACCGGCTCGGGCTACGTGGGCAGCGGCGTCATGGTGCAGAGCATCACGCGCGCCTACAATGCCCAGCTGACGCAGCAGGTCCGCAGCTCACAATCGAGCTACTCGAGCTACAACAGTCTCGCGACCCAGGCTCAGCAGATCGACAACATGCTGAGCGATTCGACCACCGGTCTCTCGGCCAGTCTGCAGAGCTTCGTCAATGCGCTGCAGTCCGTTTCGAGCTCCCCGACCTCGACCTCGGCACGCCAGGCGATGCTGAGCCAGGGCACAGCGCTCGCTCAGCAGCTGCAGACCTACGACTCGCAGATCGGGCAGTACAGCGCCCAGCTCGAATCGCAAATCGGCACCGACGTCAATCAGATCAATACCCTGGCGAGCAACATCGCGACACTCAACCAGCAGATCGCTGCCGCCACCGCCAGCGGCCAGACCCCCAATCAGCTGCTCGACCAGCGGGGCACCCTGGTCGACAAGCTGAGCCAGTACATCGGCGTGCAGACCCTGCCGCAAGCCAACGGCTCGGAAGACATCTATATCGGCAATGGCCAAGCCCTGGTTTCGGGCGCTGTCGCGCAGCCGCTGACGACGATCCCGGGGGCCTACGATCCGACGCAGCTCAATATCGGCATTCAGAACGGCGCCGGCGTCACCGATATCACCAGTTCCATGACCGGCGGGGAGCTCGGCGGTCTGCTGAGCGCGCGCAATCAGGTCATCAATCCCACCCAGAATGCACTCGGCCGCATCAGCGTCGCCGTCGCCACCCTGGTCAATCAGCAGCAACAAAGCGGCCTGACGCTGAACGGCACGCCGGGCCAGCCGATGTTCACGGTCGGCGGCGTGCAGGTACTACCCAACAGCGGCAACACCGGGAGCGCCACGGTGAGTGTGAGCCGCGGCTCGCTCAGTCAGCTGACCACCGACAACTACACGCTGCAGTACACCGCCGGGGCCTGGAAGCTCACCGATCAGACCACCGGGCAAGCGGTGAGCACGACCGGAAGCGGTACCGGCGCAAGCCCCCTCACTGGTGCGGGCCTGTCCATCACGATTACCGGCACACCTGCGGCGAACGACAGCTACCTGATCGAGCCCACCGCCGGTGCGAGCGGCGGCCTCACGATGCAGCTGACAAGTCCGGCGCAGATCGCGGCCGCCTCCCGCGCGCAGGCGACCGCCGGCGCTGCCAATACCGGCACCGCCACGATCAGCTCCGTCGGGGTCACCAACCCGACGAGTTATGCCGGCAACAGCTACACCGTCACCTTTGGCGCAGCCGGGGCCTACACCGTCACCAGCGGCACCTCGACGCCGCCGGGCGCTACCGTGGCCACCGGGACCTATGCGAGCGGCCAGCCGATCGAGTTCGCCAATCAGCAACTCACCCTCACCGGCACCCCCGCCGCGGGCGATACCTTCATCGTCCAGCCGAACAGCACGGCCAACACCGGCGACAACAGCAACATGCTCGCCATGATCAATGGCCTGTCCGCCAAGAACCTCGATGGCGGCAGCACCTCGGTGAACGATGCCGCGACCAATCTGCTGAGCCAGGTCGGCGTCGTGACGCAGGCCGCTCAGAACAATGCCGCGGCGCAACAGAGCGTGAATCAGGCGGCCACCACCGCGCGCAGCAATGCCACCGGGGTGAATCTCGATCAGCAGGCCTCGGACGTGCTGCGCTACCAGCAGGCGTATCAGGCCATGGCGCAGGTGATCTCGATCTCGAACCAGATGTTCACCTCACTCATTCAAGCCGTAGGGTAACGCCGTGACGATCTCCACGCTGTCGTTCCAGATGAATGCCGTCAACCAGATGGACGCGCTGCAGACCGCGATGTCCAAGACCCAGACGCAGCTCTCGACCGGCAAGCAGATTCAGACCGCTGCCGACAACCCGGTCGGCATGTCGCAGGTCGTGCAGCTGAACACGCAGCTCTCGGCCTCCCAGCAATATGTCACCAACGGCACGCTCGCCACCACGGGCCTGAACCTCGAGAGCCAGGCACTGACGGACGCTACCAATACCTTGCAGAGTGCCCGCAGCCTGATCGTCGAGGCCAACAACGGCGCGCTGAATGCGAGCCAGCGCCAGGCGATCGCCACGCAGCTGACGCAGATGCAGCAGCAACTGGTCAGCATCGGCAATCGTCAGGACGGACAAGGCAACTACCTCTTCAGCGGCTATGCCGCAGGCACACAACCGTTCGCGCAGAACGGCACCGCGGTGAGCTATCAGGGCGCCAACCAGGTCAATCAAGTGCAGCTGAGCGCCGATCAGAGCATTTCCACCGGCGACACCGGCAGCTCGGTGTTCATGAACATTCCAGCCGGCAACGGCACCTTCACGACCGCTGCCGCTAGCGGTAATACCGGCACCGCTTCCGTCGGCAACGGCACCCTGACCAATCCATCCGCGTGGGTGCCGGGAAACTATACGATCACCTTCGGCACCGGCAACACGTACCAGATCACCAATAGCGCCGGCGCCAGCGTCTCCTCGGGCACCTATTCCCCGGATGCCGGCGGAGCCTTCTCGATTTCGTTCAATGGTGCGCAGCTGTCCTTCAACGGCAAGCCAGCCGTGAACGATCAGTTCACCGTGGATGCCGCCGGGTCCGCGAGCGTCTTCTCAACGATCGCGGGCGCGATCAGTGCCCTCACCTCGCCGACTCTGAACGCCGCGCAGGTCACAACGCAGCTGAACGGCATGCTGCAGCAGATGGACGGGGCTCTGAACAATTTCAATCAGGTCTCTGCCTCGGTAGGGGCGCGACTGAATGCAGTCGCGACCGCCTCGAGCTCCGCGCAGAGCACGCAGACCGACCTGCAGACCACCATTTCGAAGATTTCCGACACCAATTACGCCGCCGCCACCACCCAGCTGTCCACGGAGGAACTCGCGCTTCAGGCCGCGCAGGCGTCCTACGCCTCCATGATGCAGCTCACGCTGTTCAAGTACATCTGATCGCGACAGTCCATACGGCCTCTTCACTCACTGTGACGCAGCTCGCACTTTCATCACGCCACCCTCAGGGCATTCAAGTCCGCGCCCCCATGTCCGATAACGGTGCTGAACGGGAATCGCGCGCAAACCGCGCCTCCCGCCAGCGCGACGGACGGGTGTCCGGAGCCTGACCTAAGACTTCAGGAGCACTGAACCATGTCACTCGTCCTTAATACGAATATCGACGCACTCATTGCGCAGAACAGCCTCACGGGCTCTGGCAGCCAGCTGACCACGGCCCTGCAGCAGCTGTCTTCCGGCCTGCAGATCAACAGCGCCGCTGACAACGCGGCCGGTTACGCCATCGCGCAGGGCATGACCTCGCAGATCAACGGCCTGAACACGGCGACCAACAACACCAACGACGGCATCTCCCTGACGCAGACCGCCCAGGGTTCGCTGCAGCAGATCACCAACGATCTGCAGACCATGCGCAACCTCGCGGTGCAGTCGCTCAACGCGACCAACAGCTCACAGGACCGCGCAGACCTCAATCAGCAGTTCCAGCAGCTCGCCGCGGACATCAATCAGGTCTCCCAGACCGCCTCGTTCAACGGCGTCAACCTGCTCGACGGCAGCTTCCAGGGCGCAACGTTCCAGGTGGGCGCCAACGCCGGCCAATCGATCACCGTGGGCTCGATCGCGAGTGCCAGCACCACTCAGATCGGCAACTACTACACTGGCGTCACGGCCCCCCCGAGCGCTTCGGCCATTTCAGTGCTGACGCCCTCCGGGAGCACGGCCTACTCCAACGCCGCGACCCAGGGCACGGCGGGTGTGTACAACGCCGGCACACTGGCCTCCACCGGTTCAACCGGCGGTCTCGGCACGGCCGTCGCTGGCAGCTCGGTCACGCTGACGGTCAATGTCGATGGCACCAATTACACAACGAATGCGATCAATCTGACCGGCACGCAGTCGACCGATCTGAAGAGCATCGCCGCCGCGATCAACCAGGCCGTCAGCCCGGCGGGCGGGCTCGTCGCGACCGTGAACAGCGCCGGCAC
>DAHVTM010000093.1:0-19047 GCA_027324195.1 Gammaproteobacteria bacterium
CGCACTGAATTGATGGCCGGGGTCCGCAGCCACCTGCGCCGCCGACAGAAGCAGCCGCAAGTCATCCGGAACCTGTTCCAGGAAAAGCATGTCCGCTACGCTGCTTGAAGAATCACGCACTGTTTACCGGCCGGCTCAGTAATGCAGGGTCTCGAAGCGCTCCGGACAGCGGCGGTTACATTCTGAGGCATTGAGCTTGCCCTCCGGATCCACAATCGCCAGTTCGCAATGGCCTCGGAATGTTACGGATGATCCGTCTGTCTCACTGGGGGCTGGCCCGAATCGCCCTCGCAGCGCTCAAACGGCATCCGTCTGCGCTTACACCCGTCCTGCGATGGGAACGCACCCCCGCAGGCGCTTCGCCGAATTACCCCGTATGCTGAACACTCGCCTGACGGGTTGGCAGGAGCCGCGCAGAGTTCAGGATGAAAGTCAGCTCCGAGGCCACGTGAATAAATGCTGCAAGCAATGGATTGAGCATGCCCGCGGCCGCCAATCCGATGCCGAGTGCATCAACACCCAGAGTACCGAAGAAATTGGCCCAGATGATTCGCCGGGTGCGCCGCGCGAGGAGGAGCGTGTCGGCAAATTTCGCCAAATCGTTACCGAGCAGCACCACATCGGCGCTCTCCCGGGCCACATCCGTTCCGGAGCCCATGGCAACTCCGACCTGCGCTTCGATCAACGCCGGAGCGTCGTTGATTCCATCGCCAACCATCGCGACGACGCGCCGTTCGAGCGTCAGACGCTCGACAGCGTCGCGCTTGTCCTCGGGCAACAGGTCGGCGGCAATCTCGGCGATGCCGAGCTGCGCGGCGACCGAATCGGCGACCGCCCGCGCATCTCCCGTCAGCAGCACGGTCCGCAGGCCCAACGCATGAATCGCCGCAACGGCCGCGCGCGCCTCGGGACGAACTCGATCGGCGATCTCGATGGCACCGAGCAACTCCCCGGCGCGCGCAACATAGACTTCGGATGAGCCGCGCTGCCTGCTCGAGAGCGCATCAGGCACCGCGATGCCCTGCTCGCGCAGCAATGCGAGATTCCCCACCAGGATGTCATCCCCGCCGAGCACTGCGCGGATGCCGCGACCAGGTTGATACGCAAATCGCTCAGGCTCGCGCACCGCCCGCCCCGCAGCGCGGGCATACTCCACGATGGTCTTACCCAGCGGGTGCTCCGAGCGAGCCTCGGCGGCCGCCGCCGCATCGAGCAGCGTCATCGGATCGGTCCCCGTCGTCGGGTGCAGGGCGCGCACCTGCGGCGCACCGAAGGTGAGCGTGCCGGTCTTATCGAGGACGATGGTGTCGACTCGACCAAGCAGCTCGAGGTACAGCCCCCCTTTGATGATGGCCCCGCTGCGAGCGGCCCGACCGATTGCCCCCAGGATGGCAAGCGGTGTCCCGGCCGCAATGCCACAAGCCCCGGCGACGATGATGACGGAAATGGTGGACCGAATGTTGTGCGTCACCAGGTAGGTCACGAGGGCCGCGCCCAGCGCAAAATAGACCAGATAACCGGCAAGACGGTCGGCAAGCCGCTGCACGGGCGCCCGGGAACGCTCGGCCTGCTCGACCGCCTCGATGATCTTGCCGTAGCTGGTCTCGCGCCCGAGGCGCTCGGCACGAATCTCGAGCGCACCGGATTGATTGATGGATCCGGCAAACACGCTGCTGCCGGCCGTCTTCTCCACCGGCAGAGACTCACCCGTGATGCGCGATTGATCCACGAACGAATGTCCGGCCACCACCGTGCCGTCGACCGGAATCCGCCCACCGGGATTGACGAGCACCGCCTCGCCCGGCGCGAGCTCCTCGGCCCGGACCTCGGCAATGCCGCCCGGGCGCCGCACCGATATCGCCCGGGGCAGAAAATCGAGCAGCTCGCGAATAGCCCGACGGCCGCGCGAGACGGTCATACCCTCGAGGACCTCGGCTACCAGCACGAACAGGGTAATCACGAGCGCGGTGAAGAACTGAGCGATCGCCGCCGCCGCGACAATGGCGAGCGTCATCGACAGCTCCATGGTCATACGACGCGCAACGAGGTTCTCGAATGCCTCGCTGAATATCGGCCAGCCGCCGATCACGAGCCCGACGATCCCGACCACACTCACCGATTCCAGCGGCTCCCAGAGGCGAAACCACACCGCGGCGGCGGCCAGCGCGACGAGCGCGATGCGCATCCCCTCGAGCCATGAGAATTCGTGATCGTGATCGTGATCGTGATCGTGATCGTGATCACGGTCACCATCCTGCATGCCAATGGCGGCTGCATCGTCGGGATGCGTCCCGCCGGCCGCAGGGCGAACCTGTGGATCAGGCTGCAGGGGGAACTGACTCACGGGAGAACCTCGCACAGCATGCGCGCGCGGACTATCGCAGATAGGTGCGCACGACTTCGATGAGTTCCTCGGCACCGGCTCGGCGCTCGGCCTCGCTGGTGATACGAGGACTCGCCACATGCGCCTCGATGTGGTCCTCCAGAACCTCCACCATCAGGCCATTGACCGCACCGCGCACCGCTGCGATCTGCTGCAAAATCTCAGCACATGCGCGCTCGGCCTCGAGCGCCCGCTCGAGCGCCTCGACCTGCCCCCTGATACGCCGTACGCGCGCAAGGAGCTTCGACTTTTCGCGTGTGGTGTGGCTCATGGCGGCCGCTGATACCCTAGGGGAGTATTGTATCGTAGACCGCAAAAGAGGGCCAGACACACCGCAGCTCTGCATGGCGTTTATCCTGGCGCTGGGTGTTATTACGCACCTGCCAAATGTCGCGTGGATTCAATGACCTGCGTGCTGATTGACGCGCCAAAGAGCGGAAGCAAATGCGCTCTTCAACGTGGGGCGTAAGGCAAGCGTGAAGGTCAGCGGTACGTCAGATAAGCGACGTACGTTCGGGTCAGTTCCTCGATCAGTGTTTCATCTGTTATGGTCTGTGGGGTGCCTCAGACGGGGCCAGGCGCGAAGAACAGCGTCTCGATGGCCGTGCTGGCTATGAGGATGGCGATTCGCTCTGCATTGCCGTACGCACCCGAGAAACTGCCACCAGGAATGCGTACAAGCGGATCAGCACGGACGTGGAAGCGCAGAACTGGATAGCCTATTTCAAGGGAACGTATCTGAGCGACGAACTCGGCCGCGCGGACATTGCCCTCAGCGGAGACTAGCATCAAATCCGATTCAAGGCTTGGAGCAGTGCTCGCGGTGTCGAAACCGCAGATGACGGCCTCCGGCGGCTTGCATTGGTCAGTGCGCCCTGGAGTGGAAACCTGTTGCTCCGGCCCGCGGACGACGGGAACACATTAGTGCTCGCAACGGAAGGACAGCGACATCATGTGTTTCGCCGTCAATCTAAGCGAGGAAATTCAGGAACGGAAAGAACGTAGGAGCCATGGATATCCGCCCCCCCTCCGCAATGGCCCGGGTTGGCTCCGAGTCTATTTCCTCAGCGCCCATCCGTTTGTCTTATATGGGCACCGCCCTGAGAGCAAGTGACATCCTCATCTGCCTTTGACGTTGCGCAGCGAAGCAGTTCACCGTATAGAGGCAGCTGACAACAGCGAGTCGCGGCGGACCGGTCTAACGATACATTTGTCATGGCTGCCAAAATGGATCATTGGCCCAGCCAGGTGGAAATCCCATTTGCGAAATCGATACAGCCGGATGGTCGCGGAATACAGCTTTCAATCGGGCAGGGAAGTCAGAAGAGCTGTCCACAATCTGCGTCATGTAACGAACGATAACGGCAAGCGTATAGAATAGATTTAAATTGGTAAAGTGAGAGGCATGCGCGCGGAGCACCCTCGGCTGTATCGCGTAATGACGATTCCAAACTCTTCCGTGGTGCGCGCAGATGTTGCGCAACACAGTCAATGAATGCAACCAGGAGCCAAACACATCCGAGGGCAAGTTGAACCTCCTGGCGATGGCGTTCTTCTGAACTCGCAGACCTTCATACAGCTGCGACCACTTTCCAAAGCTTAGACATTCGGCCGCTACCCAGGATGGTGGTAGCCAGGGGATTTCGTACGTATTGAAGTAATGCCTCATGAAAACGTCCTTGGAGCGACGAGCGTCCTGATTCAACTTCGACAGGAATCCGTAAATATCGAATGAAGAGGCAAATAGATTTTCGTATTGCGAGAGATACCAATGTGGACCGTGGGAGAGGCTCAGCTCGTTGCAGATAACTGCGCGGATTGCGACCTCCAAGCGCTCGATCTCATCCATCACGAGAACGCGCAACTTGCGGTCGAATTGATAGAGATCGATAACCTGCTTGAGCGTCGTTCCGGCGTTGAATTGCCGCGGGGCACCCGATGCCTGGGGAGGCATGAAATTCAGGAAGTACCCCTTGAGCCGAAAATAGCCTATGAACCGCAGCGCCCGTTGTGCTTCGGCTACATTAGAGATCGCAAGTCCTATCGCCTGTAGGCGGGTAATCTGATCGGCGATGGTCAGTGCGGGCTTGTTATAGGTTCTTCTCGCGATTCTCGACCCCAGAAAAGAACTGGCCCACCGTGGGTGCACTGTACTCGCAAGCGAGCCTGAAGTGTGGTGGGCACTGTTGACAAGCATAGTACCAGGGTCATCGGAGCGCGTCAAGCACAAAGTTCGCGCAAGTCCTTAAACGGAAAGGCTTTTTTATACTCCCGCTTCTTGAGCTCAAACGAAATTAGTAGCTATCCTGAGGGCTGCAATCCAAGCGCCTCCCCCCCCCAGCCCTCGGTGGCATCAGCCCGTTTCGGTCACGACAGATGCTAGGGGCTGGCGTCCGCCGGTCCGTCGTACGGCGGCGAGCTCTCGTCGCTTCTGTTCTGCTCTCTGCGCTCTCCGCGCGGCACTTTCCTGGGGATACCCCGCGCATGGCGCCTATCCCTTTAATCCACCCCTCTGCTTGGCCCCCGAAGGCATATATTCTTCGCTTCCTTGGGCATGTGCGTAGTAACACCCCTGGCGCTGGGCGTTATTACGCACCTGCCAAAACTGGCGCTCGCTCCATGACTTACATGCTGGTCGCGCGAGGTGGTCACCAAGATTTATGCGAGGAAATCCTGGCTTCTGACGAATTGCTATCGCCAAGGACTGTGACTCTGCCCGCGCGCTGATACAGAACTTCAGTTCGAGTGCGCTGTATGTGGCGCGACGATCACGTTGAGAACCCGCGTTCGCGGACATCGGCAGCGGTCGCGCCGCAACAGACAGGCTCCCCCGGCGCGGTTACCGGTGCGGTGCAAACCGCAAATCGCGTGAGCGGGCCCGTCCAGAGGCGCTCTCCGCGCACCTCTCAGGCACGCCTCTTCGGTGTCCCCGCCGCAACGGCCGACGCGGGACGGCAATCCGCCGCACAGGCCGTATCGGCGAGCGAGCAGCAGTTTTCAGTCATGAACTCCAGCAACGCCTGCATCTGCGCCATGTCCGGGCTGTAGAACAAGTTGCGGCCTTCCCGGCGGCTCTTGAGCAGACCTGCGTTGAGCAGTTCCCGGATGTGGAACGAGAGCGTCGGCGCGGGCACACCGAGCCTGCGCGTCAACTCCGACGGGGTATAACCCTCAGGTCCGCGCCTCACCAGCAGCCGAAACACCGCCAGTCGCGCCTCCGACGCAAGCGCACTCAGCGCACCGATCGCCTCTTTGGATTTCACGCCGGGATTCTAGCAAGGCAGCTCCGATCCGCAATCAAACGATAGAACCCGCATCGGGCAGGCTGCCTCGCGCCGCGGACCTCTTATGCCCCGCTGAGCGCAGCCGGCCCGGCCGGTTGCGAGCGACGCCAGCGCGACCCGGTACGTCGCGCACAACGGCGGGGAAGCGAGTCCGGGTGAGTCCACCTCCGAGGGAGAGCGCCTGGATGTCAGCCCCAGCAAGCCGGCCGCCGCACGGCTCGCTTGCGGTCGCCTTATATTTTGATATCCTTGGAATCGTCGAATTATTTGAGATACCGGTCTTGCGCCGTCAGCCCCGGCCGGCTGCCCACCCGCACGCAGCGCCGAGCCACCGATCTCCAGGCCGTGTGGTCGGCAGGGCTGTGCGCAGCGCCGGAATACGAGGAGCACTCGGTTGTCGGTTTTCGAACGCTATCTCACGCTCTGGGTCGCGCTGTGCATCGCCGTCGGCATCGCCCTCGGTAAGCTCATGCCGCAGCTGTTTCAGGCGATCGCCGCCGCCGAGATCGCCCAGGTCAACCTGCCCGTCGCAGGCCTGATCTGGTTGATGATCGTGCCCATGCTCATCAAGATCGACTTCGGCGAGCTGCACCGGGTGAAGGATCACTGGCGTGGGATCGGCGTCACGCTGTTCGTCAACTGGGCGGTCAAGCCCTTCTCCATGGCGTTGCTCGGCTGGATTTTCATCGCTCACCTGTTCCGTCCGCTGCTGCCGGCCGGACAGATCGGCTCGTATATCGCGGGGCTGGTCATCCTCTCGGCGGCCCCTTGCACGGCCATGGTGTTCGTGTGGAGTCAGCTGACCGGCGGTGAACCGCACTTCACGCTCTCGCAGGTCGCGCTGAATGACGTGCTGATGATCTTCACCTTTGCGCCCCTCGTCGGACTGCTCCTCGGTCTTGCCGCAATCACGGTGCCGTGGCAGACGCTGCTGCTCTCGGTCGTGCTCTATATCGTGATTCCGGTGCTGATCGCCCAGGGGCTACGAAGGGGCCTCCTCGGCCGGGGCGGCGAGCCCGTCCTGCGCCGGGTGCTCAACCGCCTGCAACCGGTGACTCTGGTGGCGCTGCTGACGACCCTGGTGGTGCTGTTCGCGTTCCAGGGCAGACAGATCGTGGCCGAGCCGCTGGTGATCGTCCTGCTGGCCGTGCCCATTCTGATCCAGGTCTACTTCAACGCCGGGCTGGGTTACCTGCTCAATCGGTTGCTCGGCGAGGCGCACTGCGTCGCGGCGCCCTCGGCGCTGATCGGTGCGAGTAATTTCTTCGAACTGGCCGTCGCCACCGCAATCAGCGTGTTTGGGATCGGCTCCGGAGCCGCCCTCGCGACCGTGGTCGGTGTTCTCGTCGAAGTTCCGGTCATGCTCTCGGTCGTGCGTATCGTCAACGGCACGCGCGGCTGGTACGAACGCACCGGATCGTCGTCCCGTGACCAATCCGGCTGCCGCGGCAGCGATGCTCATCGCCGTGAACGGGGGCCCGTTTGAGCCTGCGAATTCTATTTCTCTGTGTCGCGAACTCCGCCCGCAGTCAGATGGCCGAGGGGCTCGCCCGCGCGCGCCTCGGCCCGTCCACGCAGGTGCTGAGTGCCGGATCGCGTCCCTCGCAGGTCAATCCCTACGCCATCGAGGCGATGCGCGAGATCGGGATCGACATCCGCGCACAACGCTCGAAGTCGGTCGATGAAATCGACCCCGCGACGCTGGATCTGGTGATCACGCTGTGTGCCGAGGAGGTCTGTCCGGTACTGCCGGGCCGCACGCGCCGGCTGCACTGGCCCATCCCTGATCCGGCCTCGACGGACCCGACGCTGAGCCCCGAACAGCTGCGTGAACGATTCCGCAGCGCGCGGGAGCAGATCCGCGCACGGCTCGAGAGTCTCGCCGCACTGCTCGATCAGCCGCCCGAACCCTAAGCCCTTGCAGGGTGCGGCCCGCAGAGTCACCGTCTCGGCTCGGCTCGGCTCGGCGGCCCTGGGGGGGCTCAGCGCCCGACTGAGCGATCGCTCACTGCTCCTCTCGCCCAGCGCCGCTGGCGCGCCTGCGGCTCGAGCGAACCCCGAGGAGAGACTGAGGACCATTGCGGTCCGCAATCCCCGCTGCGCAGCGGCCCAACCGCTTGCCGCTCGGGCTGCAGGCTAACACCGCACTGCGCAATCCCCGTCTTCTCCATGGGCAAACACGCAGAGCACTTCGCACTGTACGTATTTTCCACCCCAGGACGCCCTGGCAGCATCCATTCATGACACACGGAGCGGGTCACCTCCCGACGCCAACCGTCCCCGCTGCCGCCCTCGCGCCGACCGCGCTGGCCTGCGGGCCGCACCCCGGAGTGCCGACGGCGCGCCTCAGGCTGTTCGCGCGCGCGGCGGGGGGACTCCTGTGGCCGATGCTCCTGCTCAGCGGCTGTGCCGTCGGGCCGCGCTTCACCCGCCCCCACCCGCCGGCGGCGAGCGCTTACACCCCCTCGGCACGGCCACTCGCCGTGACGCCCGGATACGGCGAGCCGTCCCAACAGCTCGTCGTCGGTGAAGCCATTCCGGCGCAGTGGTGGGGACTCTTTCACAATGCCGCGCTCGATCAAGTGTTGCGCCAGGCGCTCACTGCGAACCCGACGCTCGCTGCCGCCCGCGCCACGCTTGCCGAGGCTCGTCAGGCCGTGCGCGCCGCGCGCGGCGCATATGCCCCGCAGATCGATCTCGGGGCGGGCGCCGAACGGCAGAAGGGTCCGGCGTTTGCGCTGGGGCTGCTCAGCAACTTGCCGGTCAAGCAAGGGCTCACCCCGTTCGACCTCTATTCTCTCGGTCCGACGGTGAGTTACGCGCCTGATGTGTTCGGTCTGCAGCGGCGCAGCGTCGAGGCGCGCCAGGCCGCCGCCGCCGTGCAGCACGATCAGCTGGCCGCCGCGGTTCTGACAATCACCGGCAACGCCGTCGAGACGGCACTCCGCCTCGCGAGCCTGCACCGACAGATCCATGCCGTGCGGCAGATCATCGCCGATGACTCGCACAATCTGGCGCTCGTGCGCCGCGCGTTCCGCCTGGGACGCGCACCGCGCACGGCCGTGCTGGCCGCCGAAACCCGGCTCGCTCTCGATGCGGCACAGTTGCCGGCACTGCGCGAACGTCGGGCGCTCGCGCAGGATGCGCTTGCGATCCTGGTCGGCAGAGTGCCGGGCCAATGGCAGCCGCCGGTCTTTCGGCTCGCGGATTTTCAGCTCCCGGCCACGCTCCCCCTGACACTGCCCTCGACCCTGGCGCGCCAGCGACCGGACATCCTGGCCGCAGAACAGCAGGTCCATCTGCGCAGCGCCGCGGTGGGGATCGCAACGGCGCGGCTGTATCCGAACATCGTGCTGTCAGCCTCGATCGCCACCGCCGCATTGCGCCCGAGCGCGCTGTTTGGTGCCTCGAGCGGCATTTGGGCGGTGCTCGGCGGGCTCACCGCACCGGTGTTCCACGGCGGCACGCTGCGCGCCGAACGGAGCGCGTCGGTTGACGCCCTGAAGGCTTCTCTCGCGTTGTACCGGCAGACGGTGCTCGCTGCGTTCGGTCAGGTGACCGACACGCTGCGTGCACTCGACAATGACGCGCAGCTGGCTGCCGAGCAGCACGAGGCAATGCGGCTCGCACGCACTGCACTGGCGTTGCAACGTGTCAGCTACCGAGCCGGGCGCAGCAACGTGCTCGATCTGCTCGCGGCCGAGCGCCGGTATGAGCAGGCGCGACTCGGCTACGCGCAATCGAGCGCACAGCGCTACGCCGACAGCGCGCAACTGCTCGTCGCGCTCGGTGGTGGCTGGTGGAACGATCCGCACTTGTGCGCCGACCGGTGCGCGATCCGCGCCGGTGCCGAAACTCACTCCGCAGGAGCCGGTACGAAATGACCCCGCGTCGTCGTCTCATCGCGGCCGCCGCGCTCGCCTGTCTGATCCTGACCGGGGCGCTGCTGTACGGGTGGCTGCGCCCCAGGGCTGCCGGCAATGCACTCACGCTCTACGGCAACGTGGACATCTGGGAGGTCGCCCCGGCATTCAATGACGCCGGCCGCGTCACCCAGATGAGTCTGGTAGAGGGCGCAGCAGTGCACAAGGGCGAGTTGATGGCCCGCATCGATGACACCCGCTACCGCGCCCGCCTCGCCGAAGCCGAACACAACGCGGCGCACCTGCAGGCGGTCCTCACGCGATTGCTGCATGGATCGCGGCCACAGGAGATCGCACAGGCCAAAGCGACCATGGAGAGCTTGCGCGCCACGTACCGCAACGCCAAGGTCAACTATGTGCGCACCCTGGCGCTGCTGCCCCAGGGAATTGCCTCGGTGCAGGACCGCGATGACGCGCGCGCCCAATTACACACTGCGCGCGGACGCTATGACGCGGCCCTGCAGGCGTACCGGCTCGCAGTGATCGGGCCGCGCCGCGAAGACATCCTTGCCGCGCGCAGCGCCTACCAAGCGGCACTCGCGGCCGAAGCGCTCGCCGCGCGCGAGCTCGCCGACACTCGGCTCTATGCGCCCGCGGCGGGCATCGTCGAGGATCGCATACTCGAGCCCGGCGACATGGCTTCCCCGAGCACACCGGTCTATACGATCGCATTGACCTCACCATTGTGGGTGCGCGCCTATGTGGCCGAGCCGGACCTCGGCAAAATCGCCCTCGGCATGCCCGCGATCATCACGACCGACAGCTTCCCCGGCCAACGCTACCGGGGCTGGGTCGGTTATCTCTCGCCCACCGCGGAATTCACCCCCAAGACGGTCGAGACGACGCAGTTGCGCACGCAACTCGTTTATCAGGTGCGCATCTACGCCTGCAACACGCACGGGCAGTTGCGCCTGGGCATGCCCGCAACCGTGACCCTCCGTCTGATGCCGCACGCAACGGCCACCTCAGGCGGATCCGATCGGGCCCCTCCCGCCTGCGGAGCCGACCATGGCCTCAGCCCCTGAGCCGCTGCCTGCACTCAGCCTCGAGAACGTCTGCCACCGCTTCGGTTCCCCGGCACGAGCCGACACGGCTCTCGCCAACGTCACCGCCATAGCCCCAGCGGGCGCGGTGAGCGGATTGATCGGACCGGACGGGGCGGGTAAGACGACCCTGTTGCGCCTGGTAGCCGGACTGCTGCGCCTGCAGAGCGGGCGCATCGAGGTGCTCGGCGAGGATGTCGCCCGCAATCCGGACGCCGCCCGCGCACGACTCGGCTACATGCCGCAACGCTTCGGTCTGTACGAAGATCTCACCGTCCGCGAGAACCTCGAGTTGTACGCGAAGGTGCAGAATGTTGCCCCGCAGGCCTGGATGGCCCGGGGCAGCGAGCTGATGCACATGACCGGACTGGCGCCGTTCCTCGGCCGCCTGGCCGGTCGACTCTCCGGCGGCATGAAACAGAAACTCGGGCTCGCCTGCACACTCGTGCGCATCCCGCAGTTGTTGCTGCTCGATGAGCCGACCGTCGGAGTCGATCCGGTCTCGCGGCGCGAGCTGTGGAGCATCATCGATCATCTGGTGCGCACCGAGCGACTGACGGTGCTCGTGAGCACCTCGTACCTGGACGAAGCGGAGCGGTGTCAGCGCGTGCTGCTGCTGCACGAGGGCCGGCTGGTGAGCGCCACGGAGCCGGCCGAGTTCGCCGCACAAACGCGCGGGCGCAGCTTCCAGGTGTCGGCGGCCGACATCGGCAAGCGCCAACTGCAGGCCGAGCTGGCACAAAGGCCTGGCGTGCTCGATGCCACCATCCAGGGCTCATCGGTGCGGATCGTCACCGCCGCCGGTGCGCCGCCGCCATCGGCCTCGGCCCGCGCGAGCGGCCGTGCGCTCAGCATCGTTGCGGTTCCGCCGCGCTTCGAAGACAGCTTCGTCGCACTGTTGAAATCCGGTGCAACCGCCGCCGCACCCGAGGTGCCCACCTCGGGGGAGCGCGCACCGCTTGCGCCCGAACACGGAGCGTCGCCCGAGCCGGCCCCGCTGCCCGCCGCGGCGGCCGAGGCCGAACCGGTGATCCTCGCCACGCAGCTGACGCGCCGCTTCGGGGACTTCATTGCGGTGGATGCGATCTCCTTTGCCGTACAGCGCGGTGAGATCTTCGGCCTGCTCGGGGCAAACGGCGCAGGCAAATCGACCACCTTCCGCATGCTGTGCGGGTTGCTGCCGGCCTCGAGCGGCACGCTGCGGGTGGCCGGTTACGATCTGCGTCGCGCCGCGGCTTCCGCGCGCGCACGGATCGGCTACATGGCGCAGAAATTCTCGCTGTACGCAGATCTGTCCGTGCGCGAGAACCTGCGCTTCTTCGCCAGCGCCTACCGGCTGCGCGACCCACAGCGACGCGCGCGCATCGCCTGGGCGCTCGAGGAGTTCGCACTCGGGGCGCATGCCGATGCCGTGAGTCGCGAACTGCCGCTCGGGTTCAAGCAGCGCCTCGCGCTCGCCTGCGCCCTGCTGCATCAGCCCGAGATCCTGTTTCTCGATGAGCCAACCTCGGGCGTCGACCCGCTGGCGCGGCGCGATTTCTGGCGACGCATCAATGCGCTGGCGGAAGCCGGCGTCACCGTGCTGGTCACCACGCACTTCATGGAGGAGGCCGAATACTGCGACCGGCTCGCGGTGCTCGCCCAGGGCAAAGTCCTCGCAACGGGCGATCCGGACAGTCTGAAGGCACGCGTGCGCAGCGCCGAGCATCCACAACCGACCATGGAAGATGCCTTCATCGCCCTGCTCGAGGCGGCCGAGCAGCCGCAGGCCGCATGAACGAGTCGCTCGAGCGCCTGAGCGGTCTGCTGCGCAAGGAAGGGTTGCAGATCCTGCGCGATCCGTCTGCGCTCGCCATTGCCTTTCTGCTGCCGGCGATGCTGCTCATCATCTTCGGCTACGGCGTCACGCTCGATCCGCACCGGGTTGCGCTCGCCGTGGTCAGCGAACAGCCCGATGCGCTCACGCAGAGTTTCGTGGCGCAACTGCGCGGCACGCCGTACTTCAGCACCGAATCCTTCACGACCATCCAGCCGGCCGAGCGCGCGTTCGATGCCGACCGGGTGAGCGCAATCGTCTGGTTTCGCTCGAATTTCACCCGCCAAGGGTTCACAAACGGCGCCGCTCCGATCGGGATCATCGTCAACGGGGTCGATGCGAACACCGCGCGGCTGATCGAGGGCTATCTGCAGCAGACCTGGGCCAACTGGCTCGCGATGCGCAGCCGCGAGCACGGCCTGCCGGCCGGCTTGCCCATCGACCCCGAGCCACGGGTGCGCTTCAATCCCGCCGTGCGCAGCCGGGACTACCTGGTGCCCGGACTCATCGCCATCGTCATGACCCTTACCGGCGCGCTGCTCACCGCCTTGGTCATCGCCCGGGAGTGGGAGCGCGGCACGCTCGAGGCGCTGATGGCCACGCGCGCCACGATCCGCGAGATCCTGCTCGCCAAACTGGTGCCATACTTCCTGCTCGGCATGGGCGGCATGGTGGCGACGCTGGTGCTGGCGGTCTGGCTGTTCGGCGTGCCGTTTCACGGCTCGCTGCTCGTTCTGACGGGTGTGTCCGCACTGTTTCTGCTCGCCGCGCTCGGCATGGGACTGCTGATCTCGAGTGTCGCGCGCAATCAGTTCGTCGCCGGCCAGATCGCGATCATCGTCACGTTCCTGCCCGCCTTCATTCTCTCCGGGTTCGTGTTCGATATCGGCAGCATGCCCTGGCCGATCCGCCTGCTGACGCACATTGTCGCCGCGCGCTACTTCGTAGCCACGCTGCAAAGTCTGTTTCTCGCCGGGGACATCTGGTCCGTCATCCTGCCGAATGCGCTGGCGCTGGCGGTCATGGCCGTCATTTTCCTCGGTGCCGCGCGACTGCGCGCCCGCAAGCGCCTGGACTGACGTACATGTGGCGAGCCGTGCTGGCACTGATCGTGAAAGAGCTGCTGGCGGTGCTGAAGGACCCGCGCAGCCGGATGGTCCTGATCGTGCCCCCGCTCATTCAGCTGATCGTGTTCGGCTACGCCGCAACCTTCGACCTCAACCGAGTCCCCATCGCCGTTTACAACCGCGATCACAGCCAGGCCTCGCGCGAGCTCGTCGCCCGCTTCCTCGGCACACGGATATTCACTCAGGCCGCCGTCATCCACAACGCGGGCCAGATCAATCCGCTGATCGATGCGCGCAAGGTCGACCTCGTCCTCTCGATCGATCCGCGCTTCACGCGTGACCTGCTCACGCACCGGCCGGCACCGGTGCAGCTCATCGTCGACGGCCGCGATTCGAACACCGCGCTCATCATTCTCGGCTACGCCAATTCGATCATCACCGAATTCAGCCTGCGCTGGTTGCAGCGCCACGGTGCGCCCCCGGCACCGGCACTCCTAGACATCCGCGCCCGCTACAACCCCACGTTGAACTCCCAGTGGTTCATCGTACCGGGCATCATCGCAGTGCTGACTCAGGTGGTGACGTTGCTGGTCGTCGGCTTGTCGGTCGCCCGCGAGCGCGAAGCCGGCACATTCGATCAGCTGCTGGTCACGCCCTTCACCCAGGGCGAGATCCTGCTCGGCAAGGGGCTACCGGGACTGCTGATCGGCGGCATCGAAGCCTCGGTGATCATTCTGGCCGCCGTGTTCTGGTTCGGCGTGCCGCTGAGAGGCAGTCTGCTCGCGCTGTACCTCGGGCTGTTCCTGTTCGTGGCGGCGGTGATCGGCATCGGTCTGATGATCTCCTCACTCGCGGTGACGCAGCAGCAGGCGCTGCTCGGGGCGTTTCTGTTCATGGTGCCATCGATCGTCCTGTCGGGCTTTGCCACGCCGATCGCCAACATGCCGCCGTTGATTCAGGAGCTGACCTGGGTCAATCCCATGCGCCACATTCTGATTATCGTGCGCGGGGTGTTTCTTGAGGGTTCCGGCGTGCGCGCCTTCGTGCCGGAATACCTCGCACTCGCCGCCACCGCAGCCCTCAGCCTGCTCGCCGCGGGCTGGCTGTTCCGCAAGCGGGTGTACTGATGCCGACGCGCCGGCCGGGCGGCCACCGGCGCTGCCTGCCTCACCGTGAACGCACGCACCGGCTCGGCGTAAGTCCGTGCGCTAAGATTCGCTCATGACTGTTCGCACCCGCAGCGCTCACAGCGAACTCTGGCGCGGCCTGATTCAGCTGCACGTGCTGCATCACGCGACGGAGGAAGATGTATATGGCCTCGGGCTCATCCAAGAGCTCCGCCGCCACGGTTACTCGATCGGACCCGGCACCCTCTATCCGCTGCTGCATCGGCTGACCGAACGCGGCTACCTGCGCGAGCGCGCCGTGGAGCGCGGGCGGCAGCGCCGCTACTATGCAACCGCCAAGGGCCGCCGCGCGCTCGCAGAGGCTTATCACTATGTCAAAGAACTCTCCGATGAGCTGCACCGCCCGGCGATAGTCTGACCGACCGCTCGGCGCTGCAGCGGCAGTACTCGGCAGCCGCCGGACCCGCCGTCGCTCCTTCGGCCTCTTCAGCCTCCACTCTGCGGCCCGAGGGCGCCGGTGCGGCTGCGCGGTTGACGTGTCATTATCGAATTTCGATAATTTAACCTCACCCCATAAATTCCGGGCGCGCACTAGAGCTCTCATGCGGTTGCAGCATCCTGCGGGCCGTCCCGCAGTACGGCCCAGTCATCCTGCCGCGCGCCGCCCCCGTCGCGCAGAGGGGAGCGGCGTGCCGGCCAACCGGCCCCAGATGCGCCAAGCCGTGTCCACGTGAGAGGCACGTTGCACGCGAGAGCGCGGCCCGCTGCGGTCCTCGCACTCACGGCCGCCTGTGCGTGCATCGCCCCCGCACACGCAGACGCTACGGCAACCTCCGCCAGCGCGCCGGGCCGCATCGGCTCGCACCCCGCTTGGCTCACCGCGCTCAGTACATCGCGTGCCGATCTCAGCCAGCGGGGTGTTGCGGTGGACGGATTCGTGCAACTCGATGCCTCGCACGTGCTCGCGGGCGGCATGCCGCATGCGCTCGGACTCGATGCGCAACGGCTCATCGACCTCGCAGTCACGATCGACACACGCAGGCTGCTCGGCTGGAGAGGTGGCACGCTCTTTCTCGATGCGCAGAGCCACAGCGGGGCCAGCGTGATTCCGCACCAAGTTCCCGCACTGGCCGATCCGGACAACATGGACGCGTATGCCGAGACTTCACTCGACCGCGCATGGTTCGAGCAGGACTGGTTCGCCCACAGGCTGCGCGTGCAGTTCGGTCTGATGTACGTCGACGACCGCTTCTTCACAGTGCCCTATGCCGAGAACTTCGTCTCGCTCGATTTCTCCTCCGACGCCTCGATCAGCACCTTCGTGCTGCCGACCTATCCCAAAGGCGCCTGGGGTGCGGATGGGTTCTTCAATCCGACGCAGCACCTGTCGTTCTCCTTCGGGGTGTATCGCGATCATCAGACCGAGCTGCCCTACGATCCCGGCGGTGAGCTGATCGTCTCCGAAGAGGCGCTCCGGGGACGCTGGGCCGGACGTCCGGTCAAGCTGCAACTCGGCGGCTGGGTCGATACTGGCCGCTTCCGGCGCTTCGTCGGCGGCGTCGTGCATCACGCGGCGGGCGCGTATCTGGTGGCGAGCGGCAAGCTCTGGGCGCCCGCCGGCCACGCGCATCGAGGCATCGCGGCGTTCGTGCAGTTTGGGTCGGCGCCCGCGGCGGTGGCAGCGGTGCGGACTCATTTCGGCACCGGTCTGGTCTGGACGGGCCCCTCGGCGCGGCGCCCCCAGGACCAATTCGGCATCGCCTACAGCGACAGCGTGCTCACGCGCCGCGCGGGCTTTGCGTACGGCTTTGAAAGCGAAATCGAGGCCTATTATCAGTTTGACGCCACGCGCGGCTGGACCGTGCAACCCGACCTCGAGTACTGGCAGCATCCAGGCGGGGGGCATACCCCCGATACCGTGCTCGGCTTGATTCGCGTGATGTTTACATTTTAAGTCAAACGGTGGCTTCGACATCGCGCTTGCGCGCACCATCGCGATGTCGAAAAAATTGACAGTCGCCGCGGGTACGGCCAGATCGGCAGCACTGGCGGCAATTAAAAGCGATGCTTAATCATGCACTTAGATACTTTCGGACCGATTGGCATCAATCCTGCAAAAGCCCTGACATCGAGCCGAAGATCGGCTATCGCCAGAGCAGGACACGCATGAAGTTAAAAACCACTCTACTGGGCGGATTCGTGGCCGCCACCGCCATGGCCGGTGCGATGGCGCAAGCCTCGACCTTTGCCCCGCATATCAGCGTCACCGTCTGGTCGGCCAGCCATTTGACGAACCCGGGATGCTCCAATCCGATGAACAATTGCCCCTATCAGGAGGCACTGCCCAGCAACCCGATCCACAGCTCCTCGAATGAGATTGCGACTTTCACGCTGAGCGCCCTGCCCTATTGGGACGTCCAGACGCAAACGGACAACACGCTCGGTCAGTTCATCAACGGCACGTACAACAGCAGCACCGGTGCCTGGACGCTGCCGAGTGACATCTCAGGATTCACCGCGTACAACGGCCTGTCGGTCTCACAGGCCCTCGCCACGGTGACCAGTGCCGGTCAATTCTCCACGGCCACCCTGATGGACTTCAACGTGCAGGGCAGCTTTGCCGGCAGTTACTCGTTCTCCGGAGTCATCAGACACGATGATGGCATCAGCATTTTTGCCAACGGCAATACCAATCCGTTGGTGAACAGCGCAAACCCGACCTCTGCAACCAATACGCCGTTCACGATCAGCGGCTCCGGTGCGTACGATTACAACATGTGGTACCTCGCAGCCAACGGCGCGCCGGAGGTTCTGCAGGTATCGCTGACCTCGGCCACCGTGCCGGAGCCCGGTACGCTGGCACTGTTTGCCGCCAGCCTGATCGGACTCGGACTCGCCGCGGCCCGCCGACGCCGGGTCTGACCCGTCTTCGCTTGCCGTTCACATAGCCCCCGGGCCTCATCCCGGGGGCTTTTTTCTGCCCGCTGCGTTGCGGCGCGTGGATCTTTCACTAGAATGCCCCCTCCGGCGATTCCAGCTCATCTCACCCCCCGTCCCGCCAGGAAGGAGCTTCGATGTCGAACGGCGCCGCACCGCAGCCGCACGCCCCACTGGACCCCGCAACCGCTCAGCCGGCGATCCGCACGGTCGCGATGCCGGCTGACACCAATCCGGCCGGCGATATCTTTGGCGGCTGGCTGATGTCGCAGATGGATCTGGCCGCCGGGATCGTCGCGACGCGGCGCGCCAAGGGTCGAGCCGCCACCGTGGCGGTCGACAGCATGACGTTCCTGCAGCCGGTGTTCGTCGGCGATGAAGTCAGTCTGTTTGCACAGCTCACCGGCACCGGACGCACCTCGATGCGCGTGTTCGTCGAGGCTTGGCGTCGCCCGCGCGAAGGCGGTGAGTTGAGCAAGGTTACCGAGGCGACATTCGTTTACGTCGCCGTCGACTCCGCGCGCCGCTCCCGCACCCTGCCCCCGCAGGATTGACCCGGCGCGGGCGGTCGGCGCGCCGACCGCCCCACTCTCGCTGCACGGAACCTCTGAGGATCGCAGGACGCACTGGCATCGGCTCCCGATAACTCATCGGGCGAGTGGGCCTGGAGACGCCGGACGCGGGTACTGCGACGCACAGCGCCGCATGCAATCAGGGCTGTAGCGCGATTTCGACGCGCTTGTTCCGCTTGCCTTCATTGCGGATCCGGATGACGCGAATCCCGCCGATCTCGGCGATATTGCGTACGTGCGTGCCGCCGCAGGGCTGCAGATCGATTCCCGGTATCTTCAGAAGCCGCACCCGACCGACCCCACGCGGCGGCTGTACGCTCATCGTCTTGACGAGCTCCGGGTGCGCATCCAGCTCCTCGTCCGTGATCCAGATGGTTTCCGTCGCCACTGCCCTGGCAATCAACGCGTTCGTTTCGCCGGTGATACGCTCGGCATCGAGCCGGTTCATGTCGATATCGAAATCGAGGCGGGCCCGGTCGGGCGCGATGTTGCCGCCGGAGACGGGCGCCACGACGACGCACGAGAGTAAATGCAGCGCCGTGTGCAGACGCATCAGGGCATAGCGACGCTCCCAGTCGAGCTCGAGCGTCAGAAGCTCCCCGGGCGCAGGACGCGGCGCATCGGGTGCCGGGACGTGCACCACGCTGCCCGGCGCCTCGCCCTTGCGGGTATCGGTGATCACGATCCGCTCGCCACTCTCGCGCAGGAGCACGCCGGTGTCGCCGGGCTGGCCGCCCCCGAGGGGATAAAAGACCGTTCGGTCGAGCTCGATCCCGCGCTCCTGTACCCCGATGACCCGGGCCGTCGCGCTCTTCAGATACGCATCGTCTCGGAACAGAAGCTCAGTGCTCACGCAATCGTCCCTTGGGCCATTCACCGCGGCCGCGCCAGCCAA
>DAHVTM010000017.1:0-8247 GCA_027324195.1 Gammaproteobacteria bacterium
ACGAGGGGTGGCTATTTTCAGGCGTAAGACCCTGAAAAGGAAAAAAATGTTCCTCTTCCCGCGGAAGCACCGCCCACTGATTGGACTTGACATAACCACGTCCTCGATCAAGCTCATTGAGCTGAGCATGGCCGGTGGGCACTATCGGGTCGAGAGTTACGCGGCGGAAGCGACGCCGGTGAACTCGATCAACGAGAAGAGCATCGTGGACGCGGAGGCGGTCGGTGAGGCCGTGCGCCGCGCGGTCAAGCGCTCCGGCACCAAGAACACCGAGGTGGCGCTCGCCATCAGTGGCGATGCGGCCATCACCAAGGTCATCCAGATGCCTCGCACGCTGCGCACCGGAGACCTCGAGGCGCAGGTGCAGATGCAGGCCGATCAGTACATCCCTTTCCCGATGGATGAGGTGAGCTACGACTTCGAGGTGATCGGACCGTCCGAGAAAGACCCCGACACCAACGACGTGCTACTGGTCGCGACGCGCACCGAGAACGTCGAGCAACGGCAGGCCGCGGTACGCGCCGCCGGACTGAGCGCAAGAATCGTCGACGTCGAGGCATTTGCGCTCGAGAACGCCTGCCGGCTGCTGACCCATCAGATGCCCGACGGCGGAGTCGACCGCACCATCGCCGTGGTCGACTTCGGCGCCAGCAGTACCACCTTCAGCGTGCTGCGCAGCCTCAAGGTCACCTATACCCGCGACTTCGCCTTCGGCGGCCAACAGCTCACCGAGGAAATCATGCGCACCTACGGCCTGTCGCTCGAGGAGGCCGGACGCGCCAAGAAGGAAGGCGGCCTGCCCGGCAATTATCAGTCCGAAGTGCTCGATCCGTTCATCGACGACATGACCCAGCAGGTCAACCGTTCGCTGCAGTTCTACCTGGCCTCAGGGTCTGGACGCGAACAGCCGGAGAAGATCCTGGTGTGCGGCGGCTGTGCCAACATCCCGGGCGTAGCCGACGTCATCGCCAGCCGCGTCGGTATCGCTGCCGAGAAGGGCGATCCGCTCGGACAAATGAAGCTGTCGGCGCGCGCCCGCACTCAGGCCGTGCACCGTGACGCGACGGCCTTGCTGACCGCTTGCGGCCTGGCGCTCAGGAGCTTCGACTGAAATGCCGCGGATCAACCTGCTGCCCTGGCGAGAAGCGGAGCGCACAGAGCGCAAGCTCGCCTTTTTGATTGCGCTCGGCGCCGCCGCGCTCGGCGCCGTCGTTGTGACCTTCGGCGTGCATCTGTTCTACTCCGAACTGATCAGCGCGCAGATCCGTCGCAATGATCTGCTGCGCACCCAGATCCAGGTGCTCGATCATCAGATCGGGGAAATCAACTCCCTGGAGAAGACCAAGCGCAAATTCCTGGCGCGCATGCACATCATCGAGCAGCTGCAGCGCTCGCGGCCGCAGATCGTGCACGTATTTGACCAGATCGTGCGCACGGTGCCGACGGGACTATATCTGACCGCGGTATCGGAGAAAGGCACGCGCATCCAGTTCAAGGGTGTGGCGCAGTCGAGCACTCGGGTGTCGGACTTCATGCGCAACATCGACCATTCCGGGTGGCTTGCGAACGCCGCGCTCGAGGTGATCAAAGCGGGCCGTGGCACCCCAGGCTCGACGTTCACGCTCGATGCGCAGGTGGTCTCGCCGGATGCCGCCAAGACGGGCACGCCGGGCACTGCGCGCGTGACTCGCGGAGGGGCTGGCCAATGAACATGCAGGCGCTGCTCGAGGAACTGCGCGATCTCGACCCCCGCGACCCCGGCCGCTGGCCGTTCGCGGTGCTCGCCGGCGCCGTCGGCGTGATGTTCGTCGTGCTCACACTGTTGCTCGTGTATCTGTTCGTCTGGCAAACGGTGCGTCCGGAGTTGCTGCGGCGCGAGAGCCAGGAGCAGTCGCTGCGCCAGGAGTTCATGGTCAAGCATGCCGTCGCCGCCAATCTCAATGTGTACCGCCAGCAACTGGTGCAACTGCGCCGCTCCTTTGGCGCACTGCTGCGCCAGCTACCCGGCAAGACCCAGGTGCCCAACCTGCTTGAGGACATCTCCGATACGGCAAGCGCCGCGGGCCTGAAGCAGAAGCTGTTCCAACCCGGCCCGGAGACGCAGAAGGAGTTCTACGCAGTGCTGCCGATCAAGATGCAGCTCACCGGCAGCTATCACCAGTTCGGAGCATTTGTCAGCGACATCGCGGCGCTATCACGCATCGTCACGCTGCACGACATCCAGATCCAGCCGGTGACCCGTAGTGCGTACGATCAGCTCACTCTGACCCTGACGGCCAAGACGTATCGCTATCTCACCGCGAGCGAGATGGCGGCGCGGCGCGCTGGCAAGCACAAGTTCGCCCGTCCCCCGCACCATGGACCGGGCTGAGGCGCGCGGAGAGACCGGAATGAGCACTGAGACCCACACCCGCGGCACGATGCGAGCCTGCACGGTACTGATCTGCCTGGCACTGACGGCCTGCTCAGGCGGCGACGGCAGCGTGCAGCGCTTCATCGCACGCGTCGATCGTCAACCGGGCGGGCAGGTCGAGCCGCTGCCGAAAGTGCCGAAGTACGAAACGTTCACCTACGATGACCAAGATATGCGCTCGCCGTTCGTGCCGAGCGGGCCGACCGGCATCGGCTCGGTCCGACCGGATGCCTCACGGGCGCGGCAATACCTGGAACGCTTCCCGCTCGATACGTTGAAAATGGTCGGCACGATGCGCCTCGGCAAAAGCGTCTACGGTCTCGTGCAGACCCAGGACGGCATCGTGCATCGCGTGAAGGTGGGCAACTACATGGGCCAGAACGATGGCCGCATCATCCAGATCACCCCGACTCAAATCCGGCTGGTCGAGATCGTCCCCGACGGCCTCGGCGGATTCATGAAACGGCCGGCAGCCCTGGGACTCAGTCAGTGAATAATCCGGTAGCGAACGCTCATGCAGGGAGTTCGAGAATGAAAGTCTTTATGCGGATGTCTCGCGTCGCGGACGCAGCCGCCCTGTCCCTGCTCCTCGCCCTGGCGATGTGTACGGCCAGCCCCGCTCGCGCGGCCGACGCTCAGGTGGCGCTGCAGTCCGTCCAGGTCCAGCAGCTGCCGCATGCGCAGATGCAGCTGACACTGCAGTTGTCGGGGCCTGCACCGAAGCCACTGTCGTTCACCATGGACAACCCGGCGCGCATTGTGATCGATCTGCCGAACACGCGGCTGGCGCTGCCGTCCGATCAGATCAGCGTCAAATCGGGCGGTCTGGAGTCGGTCCTGGCGGCGGCGACCCGCCATCGTTCGCGCCTGGTGCTTAGCCTCGATTCCATGGTCACGTACGGCCTGCACCAGCAGGGCAACCAGATCCTCGTCACCCTGGGCCCCGGTGCGGTGCGCACCGACGATGCGCACGCCGCGGCCGCGGCTGCCGTGGCGGCGAGCGCCGCCCAGGTGCGCGCCGGCCTGAGTGCGCCCTGGCAGATCCGCAGCATCAATTTTCACCGCAGCACCGATGGGGCTGGTCGGGTCATGGTCGAGCTGTCCAACCCGCATATTCCCGTCAATCTGCGCCAGGTCGGCAATCAGGTGGTGGTCGATTTCAGCCATGCCGCGGTGCCGCACCAGCTACTGCGGCGCTTTGACGCGACCGATTTCGGCACTCCGGTGCGTGACTTTTCGGTCACCCGCACGCCGCACGGGTCACGTATCACGATCGATGCGAACGGCGCATTCACGGAACTTGCCTACCAGGCCGACAACCAGTACGTGGTCGAACTGCGACCGCTCACCGCCGGGCAGGCCCTGGCCCGGCAGCCCAAATATACCGGTCAGCGTCTCTCGCTGAATTTCCAGAGCATCAAGGTGCGCGCCGTGCTGCAGCTGCTGGCCGACGCCAGCGGCCAGAACATCGTGGTCAGCGACTCGGTGCACGGCGATGTCACCCTGCGCCTGCACGATGTGCCGTGGGATCAGGCCCTGCACCTGATCCTGGAGATCAAGGGGCTCGGGGAGCGCCGCCAGGGCAACGTCATCCTGGTGGCTCCGCAGGCCGAACTCGCTGCGCGCGAGAAGGCCGAGCTCGCCGCCGAGCAGGCAGTGCAGCAGCTCGAGCCGCTGCGCTCGGAGTACATCCAGATCAATTACGCCAAAGCGGCCAATCTGGCCTCGCTGATCAAGTCGCAGGGCCATTCATTGCTGTCGAGCCGCGGTAGCGTCACGGTCGACAACCGCACCAATACGCTCCTCGTGCAGGACACCCCGGAGCGGCTCGAGCAGATTCAGCGGCTGGTCCACCGGCTCGACATACCGGTGCGTCAGGTGCTGATCGAGGCGCGCATTGTGCTCGTGAACAATGATTTCCAGCGTCAGCTCGGCACACAGCTTGGCCTGACCAACTACCAGGCCAACGGGACGAACGGCATCGTCGCCACCACGGGAACCTCCGCCGGCACCGATACGATGGTGAGCTCCGCCATCGCCAATGTGGCCGCCAATGGCCAGGCGAGCGGACCGGGCTCCCCGATCACCATTCCGACCGGCGCCCTCGCCGCGAACCGCTACAACGTGAATCTGCCGGTCAGCAACCCGGCCGGCTCGATCGCCTTCGGCATCCTGAGCGGCAATTACCTGGTCGATCTGGAACTCTCGGCGGCACAGGCGGAGACGGAAGCCAAAATCATCTCCTCGCCACGGGTGATTACCGCGAACCAGCGCCAGGCGGAGATCATGCAGGGCGTGGAGATTCCCTATCAGCAGTCCGCCTCGAGCGGCGCGACCTCGATCGCTTTCAAGAAAGCGGTGCTGGAACTGAAGGTCACCCCGCAGATCACACCGGATAATCGCATCATCCTCAATCTCGAAGTACGCGACGACGAAGTCGGCCAGGAGGTCGTTGCCTCCGGCGGCGTACAGGTGCCAGCGATCGATACCCGCGAAGTGACCACCCAAGTGCTGGTCAATGACGGCCAAACCGTGGTCCTCGGTGGCATCCTGCAGACCAATGACACCCACACGATCAACAAAGTGCCCTGGCTGGGCGATATCCCGGTCATCGGCCATCTGTTCAAGAATACCGACCACACGAACAACAAGGATGAGCTGCTGGTTTTCGTGACGCCGAAGATCGTTCGTCAGAATCCTGCGGTGTATTAGCCTGCCGGCGGTGACCGTGCGGACGTAAGGGATGACGTCCGACGGTACGGGGACTTCCTCCGTGTGGCGCGTACGCCCTGCACGGCTAGCAGGCACGCGAGGGATCCATGTGAAGCACGCCGGCTTGCTATCCTGGCGGCAACCATGCAAGGCAAGCCCCCCAATATCTTCCTCGTCGGTCCCATGGGGTCAGGCAAGTCTGCCGTCGGGCGCAGCCTGGCGAGGCTGTTGCGTGCGCCCTTTCACGACAGCGACGCGGAGATCGAGCGGCGGACGGGCGTCGACATTCCCTTCATTTTTGAAAAGGAAGGGGAGGCGGGCTTTCGCGAGCGCGAGCGGGAAGTGATCGCCTCGCTCACCCTGCTGCGGCACATCGTGCTGTCCACCGGAGGCGGCGCAGTCATGCTCCCGGAGAACCGTCGCCTGCTGTCCGAGAACGGCTGGGTGGTGTACCTGCAGACATCTGTCGAGCATCAGGCCGAGCGGGTCAAGCCCGGACGGCATCGGCCTTTGCTGAATGGCGTGGATGATCCGGCCACGCGGCTGCGCGAGCTGATGCAGATCCGCGATCCGCTGTACCGTTCGATCGCCGACCTTACGGTCTCGACAGATGGACGACAAATCAAAGCCGTGGTGCGCGACATCGTGCAGATGATCGGCTAGATTGCCGTCATGGGCGCAAGTATCGACAACCTGACCGTGCAGCTCGGCGCACGCAGCTATCCGATCTTGATCGGCAACGGCGTGCTGAGCGATCACGCCCTGATCGATCGCTACGTACGCGCCCGCGACGTTCTGCTCGTGAGCAACACGACCGTGGCGCCGCTGTACCTCGAGAGCCTGCAGAGCGCGCTGAGCCCGCGGCGGACGGTCGCGACTCTGCTTCCAGACGGTGAGTCCCACAAGACCCTCGAAACCGTGGCTCGAATTCTCGACGTGCTGGTCGCCAACCGGTTTGGGCGCGATTGCGCAGTGGTGGCGCTCGGCGGCGGCGTGGTGGGCGACATGGCCGGGTTCGCGGCCTCCGTTTATCAGCGTGGCGTCGCCTTCATCCAGGCACCAACCACCCTATTGGCGCAAGTTGATTCCGCGGTGGGCGGGAAGACCGGAGTCAATCACCCCGGCGGCAAGAATCTGATTGGCGCATTTCATCAGCCGTCCGCTGTGCTCTCGGATACCGCAACGCTGGCGACGCTGCCGCCCCGCGAGCTGCGCGCGGGGTTGGCAGAGGTCGTCAAATACGGACTGATTCGCGATGCGGAGTTTTTCGCCTGGCTCGAGACACAGGTTGAAGCGCTGCTCGCCGGCGACATCGCCGCCCTGGCGCACGTGATTCGCCGCTCGTGCGAAATCAAGGCCGCGATCGTTGCACGCGATGAGCACGAACACGGCGAACGCGCACTGCTCAATTTCGGACACACGTTCGGACATGCGATCGAGTCGACGAGCGGCTACGGACGCTGGCTGCACGGTGAAGCCGTCGCCGCAGGCATGGTCATGGCGGCGCACATGTCGCACGAAAGCGGTCTGCTCAGTGCGGCCGACCTAAAGCGGATCGTCCGCCTCATCGAGCGCCTCGGGCTTCCCACGTACGTCGAGCAGGTACCGCCGCAGTCGCTGCTCGAACACATGCGCATCGACAAGAAAGTGCTGGACGGCCGTATCCGTCTAATCCTGTTGCGCGCGATCGGCCAGGCGTTCGTCACCGCCGAATACGACGAGAGCCGGCTGCTGCACACCGTGGAGGCGCATCTGCGCTAGCGCCCCGTCATGACCCCGGAGCAACCCGAACCCGGCCTCCTCGCCCCGTACGCGGCGCACGATGAGCGCTCGCGCGGCAGGCGCTTTCCGGAGGCGAAGCCGCAGTTCCGCAGCGAGTTCCAGCGCGACCGGGACCGCATCATTCATTCCAATGCATTTCGCCGCCTGGTCTATAAGACGCAGGTATTCGTCAATCACGAGGGCGATTTATATCGGACCCGCATTACCCATTCGATTGAAGTAGCTCAGATCGGCCGCTCCGTTGCCAGAGCGCTGAACGTCAATGAGACTCTCACCGAAGCGATCAGCCTGGCCCATGACCTGGGGCACACCCCATTCGGGCATGCCGGACAAGATGCGCTCAACGAGTGCATGCGCCCATATGGCGGCTTCGAGCACAACCTGCAGTCACTGCGCGTCGTCGATGAGCTCGAGGAACGCTACGCGGCATTTCCAGGACTCAATCTGACCTTTGAGTGCCGTGAAGGCATCCTCAAGCATTGCTCGGTCCGCGTCGCGGAGCAGCTTGGCGAAATCGGTCAGCGATTTCTGCTTCGACGACAGCCGAGCATCGAGGCCCAGATCGCCAATCTTGCCGACGAAATCGCCTATAACAACCATGACGTCGACGATGGCATCCGCGCAGGACTCATCGATCTGCATCAGCTCAATGAGATGCGCCTGTTTCGCCGGCAGTATGACGTCGTCGTAGCGGAGTATCCGGGCCTCGGCGAGCGACGGCTCGTCCATGAGGTCATCCGCCGGATGATCAATCACATCGTGGTCGACCTCGTGGAGACGAGCCAGCGGAACATCGCAGAGGTTCAGCCCGCCTCCATCGAAGACGTGCGTCTGCAGCCGCATGCGCTGATCGGACTCAGCGACGCGACGCACGAGGAGCATCGCGAGCTGATGCGGTTTCTGCGCGAGCGCGTGTACCGCCACTACAAAGTGCTGCGCATGACCGCGAAGGCTCGCCGCGTGATCCAAGCGCTGTTTGGCGCGTTCATGACAGACATCCAGCTGATGCCGCCCGAGCATCAGGAACTGGCCGGCCGCGCCGAATCCGCGCACGGAGTTGCCGGCCGCGCGCGCGCCGTGGCTGATTATGTAGCGGGCATGACCGATCGGTACGCCATCCTCGAGCACGATCGGCTCTATGACCCGGCGGAGCGAACCTGAGCCATGGGCAGCGTCGAATCGAGTCTGTCGATCGATGCGCGACCGCATTTTCTGCAGGCGCTGCGGCGGGTGCTGCGGCCGATCATCAGACTCATGATCCGTTCAGGGATCCGATACGACGAATTCATCGATGTGGCGCGCGGCGCCTATGTCGAGAGCGCGATCCGTGACGGCATTGG
>DAHVTM010000020.1:0-25423 GCA_027324195.1 Gammaproteobacteria bacterium
ACCGGCACGAGTGGCACCACGACGATCGGTGCAGGCGACATCAGCGCTGCGGTGACTCAGAGCGGCACGACGCTCATCAGCACCGGGACGCTGAGCGGCAATACCACCGGGACGGTGGATCTGGGCAATGCCAATGCGATCGGCTCGCTGGGGAGCTTCTCGAGCACCAGCCTGACGCTGAACGACACCCAGCCGCTGAGCCTCACCGCAGCGCTCGCCACCGGCAGCGGGCCGGTGAACCTGACCTCGAGCGGCTCGATCAGCGAGGCGGGGGGGCAGATCGGTACGACAGGAACATTGACTACGGTATCCACGGGCGGCACGTTGTTGGAGGGGAACAATACCGTCAGCGCCTTCAATGCGAGCAACTCCGGCAGCGGCGCGCTGAAACTGACGGATGGTGCGCCGCTGAATGTCACGGGAATCCAGCAGAGCGGTGGGGGTTCAGTGAGCATTGCCAACGCGGGGGGAACTACCGTGAGTGGCCCAATCAATGCCGGAACCGGTTCGGTATCGTTGGCCGACAGCAGCGGCTTGCTGACGCTCGGCGGCTCTAGCGTCAGCGGCAATGGCATCGTACTGCAGGGCAACGGGGTCACCCAGTCTAGCGCCAGCGTGGTCAATGCCGGCTCCGGCGCGATCAGCGTCGCCGGCGGCAGCGGTGCAGTCAATCTGGCTGGAGCGATGCAGACGAGCAGCAACTCAGCCACGGCCGTGGTGATACAGAGTTCGAATGCGGTGACTTTGCCGGGGATCTCCACCGGCTCCGGCGGCACGACGACGATCGATTCGGGCGGTGTGCTGACCCAGAGCGGCACGACGGCGATCAGCACCGGTACGTTGACGGCCAGTACAACGTCCGGTTCGGTGAGTCTCGGCAATGCAAACTCGATTGCCGCTCTCGGCCCGGTGACGAGTTCGGGACTGACGGTGAACGACTCCGTTCCCATGAATATCGTCGGCTTGCTCAACGTCGGCGCAAGTGGTGTCGAGTTGACGACATCAGGCGCGATGACCGAGGTCGGCAGTGGATCGATTACCACATCGGGCGCTACGACGCTGACTGCCAACAATGGCGGCGACGTTAATCTCGCCGGCGCCAATGCATTTGGCGGCAGCGTCGCGTTCGCCGGGCACAATGTCACGCTTAATGCGAGTACGGGCAGTCTGTCGAGTGCGGGCTCGGCGAGCGGCGCGCTCGAGGAAACGGCCGTCGGCGGCATTACCCAGAGCGGAATTTTGGATGTCGCCGGTCCGGTAACGCTGAACGCGCTGAGCGGTTCAGATATCGCGCTTGGAAATTACGGCAATACGTTCGGCGGTCCGCTGAGCTTCAATGGCAATAACGTGATCATCGAAGCGGGTCCGGGAGGCTTGTCCGCCGCCGGGACTGCGACCGGCAACCTCACTCTGGGAGCCAAAGGCGCGGCGGCCGATCTGACGATCGGAAAGATGACTGCCGGCGGTGATGTGCTGCTCATCGCCGGCGACAATATTCTCGGCACCGGCCCCGGCGCCACGGTCAATGCGAACAACATTGAAATACGCTATGGCATCGAGAATCCCAAGGCGCAGCTGAGCAGCGCCAATGCCGGGCAACAGTTTGGACTTGCCTCGACCTCCGGAACCACGGTCGCTGTGACGGTGTGGTCTCCGGCAGGGCCGGCTCGACCGACCCAACAAGTCAGGGCGCCGACTGGGTCGGTATTGAACGTAACGGATCATGCGTTTCTGCCGAACAACCCCTCGCTGGAATCGGCCTTGTACAACGATCCGTTCGGCACGAGCGTGAGTCAGATCGCGCTCGGATCGCTCGGCTCGATCACGTCGGCGAATTTTTCTCAGTTCAGTCAGGGTGAGGCCAACGCGGGCAGCGAAAGCATCAGCGGCAGTGAGCATGTCCATCTCGTCTACATCGACTGGGCATCGTACAACCCGAATGTCACGCTGTTTGGCACGCTCAACCCGGCAGTGTGCCTGCCGGCGGACCAGCGGATCGCAGGCACCGGATCCTCCTCGGCGTGCAGGGCACCGGCCAGCGTCGCCTTCACGGCTCTGCTGCCGCGAGGGCTGCTGGCGACTGCCGAGGGCGCCCCGGCTTGGTCGGGATTGTGGGCTAAGTAGCCGGTACGAACCTGCAGCTAGAGCGGTGCAGCACGCAGCGCCGAGGGGTGGCCGGGACGCCATGCTGTCGGTGGGGGCTTGTATCGAGCCCCGGTCTTCCCCATATCATGAACCCATCCAGGTGAGCGCTCGTGTGCCGAGCGGTACCTGCTTTTCGGACCCCCGGGGGTCTGCCACAGAGATCACAGCGATCATGCCGAATCGACTTCGAATACCTCTCGGGGTGCTGCTTGCCCTGTTCGCCGGGCTTGCCTTCGCCGCTGATCCCACCGCGCATCAGATTTACCTGGCGACGCAGTCCGGAAATATTGCCCAGGCTGAGCAGATGGTGACACAGGTGCTGCGCGATCACCCCAATAGCGCCAAAGCGCACTTCGTGGCGGCGGAAGTGGCGGCACGCGCTGGGAACTTCGGCACCGCACGCAGCCAGCTTGCGGAGGCCAACCGGCTTGCACCGGGATTGCCGTTCGCAAGTCGCCATGCGGTGGGGGAGCTGCAGCGTGAACTCGGCATTGCGCCGGCGCAGGGTACGGCCGCCCGCGCCGGGCATTCCTCGCATCTCGGCTGGGCTTTGCTGCTGATCGGCGGGGTCATCGTGGTGTGGATGATTGTGCGCCGCCGGATGGCCGCCACGGCACCGGCATACCCAATGCAGTATCCCTCCGGTGCGGTCGGTCCGATGGGCGCACCACCCGGGGGTTACCCGCCGCCAGGATATCCGCCCGGCAGCTATCCACAGGGCTATGGACCGGGCTATGCCGGGGGCTCAGGGATCATGGGCAATATCGCCTCGGGGCTCGCGATCGGCGCCGGCGTTGCGGCCGGGGAAGCGCTCGTGGGCCGTGTGCTCGAAGGGGGAGGGAGCGCAGGCGGGGGCGTCATACCGGACGCGAGCGCTGCCGGCGGATTTGACCCGCAGGCCAACACGGATCTCGGCGGTAACGACTTTGGCGTGAGCGATGCCGGCTCCTGGGATGACGGCGGGGGCGGCGGCGACGGCGGCTGGACCTGAGACCGGACCGAAATGGATCCGCGGGTCGGGCCCTCTCAGGCGGCCTCCCGCGGCCCCATCCACCGACGCGCCAGAGGACCCACCGTGGTCGCCTGCACGAGAATGCTGAAGATCGCGATCAGATAGGTGGCCGTCACGATCAGCGAGCGCGCCGGTCCGGGCGGCAGCGACAGGGCGAGGGCCACCGAAAGCGCGCCGCGCAGACCGGCCCAGGTCATCAGTTTGACGAAGTGCGGCTCGAAACGCTGCACGCCGCGCAGCAGCGCGGTCGGCACCGCAACGCTCACGTAGCGGGCGGCGAGCACCAGCGGCAGGGCAAGCGCCGCCGGCAGCAGGTACACCCGCAGCGTCGGGGCGAGCGCGGTGAGCTGCAGGCCGACCAGGCCAAACAGCAGCAGATTGAGCAGATCGTCCGTGAGTTCCCAGAACTGAAAGAGACGCTCGCGCTTGGCCACCGCGATGGTGACGGCGCGGCCGTCCCCCCCGACCACTAGCCCCATGACCACCGTGGCGATCGGCGCAGAGATCGACAGTGCCGCGGCAGCATCGTAACCGGCGGTGGCCAGCGCCAAGGTGAGGAGTATTTCGACCGCGGGACTGTCCACACTGCGCAGCAGAGTCACTGCGCCGAAGCCCACGAGCGCCCCAAAGGCGAGGCCCCCGAGCACCTGGCGCGCGAACATGGCCGCGACATGCGTCGCGCTCGGCGGATGTGAGCCGCCGACACCGAGCAGCACGACGAACAGCACCACGCCCGTACCGTCATTGAACAGCGCCTCACCGGTGATCTGCGTGAGCAGGGTGGGCGGCACGCGCGCCTTGCTGAGCAGGCCGAGTGCGGCGATCGGATCGGTCGGTGAAATCAGCGCCCCGAACAGCAGGCCCTCGCGCAGCGTCATCGGCAGACCGAGCAGGCGGGTGAGGTAGAAAAAGCCCCCGCCGATGAGGGCGGTGGAGATCGCCACGCCGGCGGTCGACAGGGCGAGCACGACCCAGCGCGCGCGGCGCAGCGCCACGATATCGACGTGCAGGCTGCCGGCGAAGAGCATCAAGCCGAGCAGGCCGTGAAAGACGAGCGCAGGGAAATTCACCCCGCGGGCGACCTGCGCGCCCCAGGCCGCCACCGGTGGCACGAACGGGCCGACGCTCACGGCAAGAATCGACAGCAGCAGTGCCACCACCGTGATCCCGATCGAATCGGGCAGGCGTACCAGTTTGTGATTGGCGTAGCCGCTGAGCGCAACCACGGCGATCACGGCCGAGATCAGCGTGAAGATCGGCATCGGCGGCCTACGCCGGGGGGCGGCGCGGCGGGGCGGCGGCGGCCGTCGTTGGCGGTCGTGACGTAGACACGCGGGCTCCCGGACTTGGCATCAGCACAGCCCGCGATTATGGCACGCGCGGGCCGGCGCCCCGCACGGTGCGCCGGCCCGTGCAGCCTCAAAAGGCGTTGAAAATGCTGCTCACCAGATCGCTCGCGAGCCCGAACCCGGCGCCCATGCCGAGGCCCGACATCACATTGCCCATGAACCCGCCACCGCTGCCGGCATAGGGTTGCGCCGACCAACCGCGGGTCTGATAGGCCGGTTGGGGCTGCGCGTTGATGTGCGACTCGAGCGAATGAATGTACTCGGCCATCTGCTGGATGAGCAGCAACGCCGACTGGTTCTGCTTCTGGATCGCGAACGCCGTCTCGCGCAGATCGAGCATCAGCTCACGGGCGAGTGTCTGATCGGGCAGCTTCGCCTGCAGTTTCTCGGCGAGCGCCTTTACGCCCTGGCCGACCTGATCGGCCTGATTCTGCAGTTGCACGGCCTGATTTTCGGCGGTCTGATAATCCATGATGCGCTCCGAATGATGTAAACGAACGGGACCCGAGGCCCGGTGCTTCGACCTCGCGCCGGCGCGCTCGGTTCCACCCCGGGAAGGGACGGCACGCTCGGCGCACACGGCAGGCCGCGGCCCGACGTCAGGACTTGGTCAGTACTGGGGCGCTATGGTGCGCTCATTCATCCGACCGGAACAGAGGGAAGGGTCTCATGCCGATCAACCGCGCCTTATTGCCGCTCGCCGTACTCGGCGCCGCCTGTGCGCTCAGTGTCCCCGGCGCGCGCGCCGCCGCCTCGCCTGCGCCGTTGCGGCCGCTCGCGACGCTGCGCGTGCCCGGCCGACCGCTGCAGGTATTCGACATCAGCTTCGTGAATTCCGCCGGCGTGTACGCGCTGTCGGACCGCTCAAATGGCGGGCTCGACCTGATCAATGCCACCACGGGCGCATTCCTCGGCCGCGCCACCGGGTTTGCCGGTTACAACCCGGCGAGGGGCTTCGATGCGGCTGGGCCGAACGGGGTAGTCGCAGTCGGTCGCGGACAGTTCTGGGCCGGCGATGGCGACAGCTCGGTGAAAGTCGTCGATGTGCGTACCCACAAGGTCATTGCCAGCATCTCCACGGGGGGCCGCAAGCGCACCGATGAGATGACTTACGACCCGCGTGATCATCTGGTGATCGCGGTGAACAACGCCGACGCCCCGCCGTTCGTCAGCTTCCTCTCCACCCGCACGCGCAAGCTCGTCGGCCGCCTGGTGCTGCGCCGCGCAAGTGACGGGGCGGAACAGCCGCTGTGGGATCCGGCCACGGGGCTGATCTACCTGTCCATTCCCTCGCTCGATCACGACAAAGCGCGCGGCGCGGTGGCGGTGATCAATCCGCGCACCCGTACCCTGCTGCGTTATCTGCCGATCGGGCGCTGTATGCCGGCCGGGCTCGCTCTGGGTCCCCATCAGCACCTACTCGTCGGCTGCAGCGATGATGCGGTCGCCGCAGGCTTTCCGGCCCGCTCGTTCGTCATGAGCACGAGCGGGCGGATCATCGCGCGGCTGCCACAGGTCGGCGGATCGGACGAGGTGTGGTTTGATCCGCATACGCACCGCTATTACCTCGCTGCGGTGGCCAACACGGGCGGACCGGTGCTCGGGGTCGTCGACTCCGCAACGGATCGCTGGATCGGCAATGTCCCGACCGGGCCCCATGCCCACTCCGTAGCGGCCGATCCGCGCTCGGGCAAGGTTTTCGTGCCGATCGCCGGCGGAACGGGCAGTCCCTGCCCGCAGGGCTGCATCAAGGTGTTCGGGCCGACGCACTGAGCCCACTCGGGCGAGGCGGCCGGCGGCCGCCTCGCCCGATTAGCCAGGCCGGTGCACTCAGTTCGAGCCCCAGCAGGTCTGGGCCGAGGCGCTGCCGGTCGCGCCCTGCGCACCAGTGCTCGCGAGCGTGAAGCTCGTGCACTGCGAGTCGGAGGTCTGGGGCGATTTCACCGGCTTGGCGGTGATGGTGTACTGGTCCGCAGACGGCGTTGCGACCGTGAGGTCGTAGTAGCCCTGGGGTGAGGAGGTCGGACCGGGATCGACGCCCGTAACGCCAGATGGTGCAGTCGTCGTCAGACACTTGGTGTAGTCGTACGTCTGCGCGTAGCAGCGCTCCAGAATCTGCGCGTCGTTGAACATCGACGTCGTGGCATCCGTGCGGTCAGAGCGCATCGTGTAGGCGAGATACGACGGGTAGGCGATGGCTGCGAGGATGCCAATGATGACGACCGTCACCATCAGCTCGATCAGCGAGAAGCCGCTCGCGCGCCGCCGATGCAAGTTAATGGCCCGCAGCTGCATGAATCACCAATACCTTCGCCGCCGTTGAATTTGGCGGCGCAGTCAGAATCACCCGCACCGTCTCGCCTTGCACGATTTCCTGCGCCTGCTTGGCTGCCGGACTGCCCGCGGCCAGCAGATACGAGTGTCCACTGACAACAATTCGATTGCCGACGGGAACGGCCGTGACTTTGCCCGTGAATTGGTAAAGCGATTTGCTTGCGATGGCCACTCCGGAATGCACGGCGAGCGCTGTGATTGCAATCGCCGCTGCGACCATCAGTACGGATCTGCTCATTTCTCTCTCCTCTGCATGACTCAAGCCGTCGCTTGAACACCTGGCCGCGCGGCTCATCGGATTTCCCACCACGCCGTTCGGCTCTGGCCGCCGCCCTTGCCGAGCACATTCAGGATCGGGTCGCCGCACGTGGCGGCAGTTCCGCTGCACACCGGCTGCTGATTCTGACCGTAGCTCGTATAGGCACCCGGAACATTCGCATTACCCGACTCGTTCACGAAGATATCCAGATTCGCCGAGCCGGTACCGAGCGATCCAGAAGCGACTCGCGGTGCGGACGCATAGACGTCCCCGAGGGACACGGCAGCCACCGAGGGCTGGGTCGAGGAGATCGAGCCGCTCTCGGTGACGTCGATCAGCGGCGTCGGGAACAGGCCGCCATTGCGGAAATTCAGATCGTAGAACCAGGAATTGAACCCCCCGGTACAGCCACCCAGCGGCTCATTGGTGGTGACGAATAGCGCCCCCTCGATCAGTGTCGGCTCGGTCACGACGGCTTCTCCCGGCGAAACGCTCAGATCGATGTACCAGCCCATGTTCTTCGGCAGATCGACCTGGTTCGAAGTGACGCTGCGTGCATTGACCGTGGTGCCGTTGACGGTAGTCACCGTGGTTGCTGAGATCGTCTGCTGCACCAGCTGACTGCGGGTGATCACCGCGGTATTCGGCATCGCATCATAGAGTCCATAGATGCTCTGCACCTGACTCGACGTGAGATCATTCGTCGAGAGTAGCTCGCCTGTGCCGACATAGACCATCAGACCCGGCAGCCGGGGAAAGTCCGGATTGAGCGTGACCACCGGCGCCATGGTGATCGGCTGCGCATTGCCCGAAGCATCGACCGCCTTGAACAGCAGCGAGGCGGTCCAGTTCGCGGGGTTGCTGCTCGAAAGATCAACGCGCCACACGTTGCCCTGCAGATCACCCGCGTAGAGCACGTTCGCGCCAGTCAAGCCCCCGCTGCTGTTGACCACCGTGACCGCCGAGAGACCATTCGGCTCACTGGTGTTGCAGGCGCTCGTGTCGAAACTGCACAGATTGATCTTCGCCGCCACCGCACCGGTTTGTGGATTTAGTGCATAAAGATAGGGCGTCTCCGGGGTGCTGTCGTAGCCATTGCCAAAGAACACATACGTCCCGGCGCTCGTCGTGGCCACTGTCGGAGTGCCGAACGTATAGCCTAGATCGCTGTCGGAGAACTCCCACAGCACATCGCTCGCGACGCCAGCCTCGGTCGTCATACCGGCCGGGTTGGTGACATCGAGTGCAAAGATGCTCTTACCCCCAGCACCTTCTCCACTCACCAGCACGGTGTGCCAGGAACTGTCGGAAAACTGCACGTCCCAGGCACCTGGGGAACCATCGACGTAAAACAGATGATTCTGATTGTACAGCGGATAGGTGAGCTGGATCAGGTTCGAGAACACCCCATTCGGCACGTACGCGAACACCTCCTTGCCGGTCTGTGCATTGAATGCATGCAGCATGCCGTCGTTTGCGCCGACGTAAATCATCGATGGCCGGCTCGCATACTGCTGTTCGAACTTCGTATAGGACGCATCCAGGTACGGCCCGCTTGGCGCACCAACGTATAGCGGTGCGCTGTCGACGATGTCGCCGAGCACGTGGGTACGCGTGCGGAACGGACCACCCTGCGCCTGCTCGAGTTGCCGGTCACCGCGCAAGTAATCAAGCACGTCCTGGCCGTTAGTGTCTGCGGTGTTGGTACTGAGCTCTTTTCCGAGGGTCGTCGAACTGGCAATTCCGGACGTAGGGCTGCCCGTGGTCCACTCGAACGGAATGCCCTTGTTCGCCACCGGATCCCAGGTTGTGATGACTCTGGACTGCCAGGACAATCCATCGAGCAGCGATTGCGCGTTCCACAATGCATCCGATGGGGTGGTGTTCACGTACCCGGTCGTCGGGTCAATGGGGAAGGCGTACAGGTTGCCCGTCCAGTCCTCGTTGGTATCGGAGGAGGTGAACTGCGCTTGATACGCCACGGAACCGACGTGAATGCCTGTGGAATTGACCGCCGAGGAGGAGACAGACTGGGTCGCGTGTTGCACCTGCCCGAGGATCGTAGTGAGGTCATTGGTGAGCGTAGTCGGATCGGTGGCGGGGAAATACGTCGAGGTGCCGCCGGCGATCGCCATGGCAGTGAGCACATCGGTGGCCGTCGCCCCCGTGGCGCCGGCACCGAGACCGACGATATACGTCTTGATGCCCGCCTCGCGGAGCGCATTGAGCTCGGAAATCGTATCGAGCAGAGCTTGATCGTTCGTATTGGATGTATCGAGCGAGCCATCACTGTTGAAATTAACCGTCTCGCCGTACTTCTGGGCCGAAATCGATCCTGGCGGGGGCCACGCGTTGCCGTTCAGATCCATGGTCGGCAATCCATCGGTCACCAATATGATGTATCGATCCGGAGCGCAAGTCGTGGTGCTGCTTGAGTCGCCCGACGATTCGACCGACTTGAAATACAGCTGCGCATTCTTCAAGAGCCCCGCGAGCGGTGACTGCTCGGCACTTGCCTTGATTTCCTTGCTGTCCGCGGAATTTGTCTCCGGCGCCAGGAAGGGCTTGAAATATCCCAATGCCGTCGCGACACTTGAACTCGTCGGATTCTGACCGGCATTACCTTGCGCGAACGTCACGAGCGGACTCCAATAGCTCGACCCCGGGGAGGCCTGGGTGCTGGCTAGATATCCAAAGCCTCGCTCGATGTACATCGTTTCCGGCGAGTAGGGAACAAACCCCGCGTTCGTCGGACCGGTGCCCGAAACGTTATAACACTGACTGTACGAAGGCAGTGCGTTGCTGTAATACTCACCAATGCCTCCTGAATTATACTGACTCAAGCTGAAATTCGGCGGCCATGGGTTCGGCGGGCTTGGCCCCTGAAAGACCAGGCACAGCGGATCGGCGCCGCTGCCATAGAAGACATCATTGATGTCTGCATCGTCGCTGCTGGCGCTCACCTCCATGTACTGCGCGTTCGCCAATGTGAGTCCGGTATTGACCGTTGCGACCGGCTGGCCTGTGCTCGGGTTGTTGGTCGACGCATTTGACGGATCGATGCTGGCGCAGTCCGCCGCGACGACCGTTCCGGAGTATGCCGTGGCCGTGTAGTTGTAGCACGGGTTGGCGACATACGGTGTTCCGGCAGGCGGGGAGTCGGTAAACACGAAGGGACCGGATGTGGGGCTCATCACGTACAGCCAGGTAGTTGTTTCCTGTACCGACGATGTCTTGTAGTCCATGAGCGCGAAATCGGTATCCGCGACATACGAGCTGAGCACGCTCGTGATCGCTGCTTTGGCGATATTCAATCGGCTTGGTGAATTGTCACAAAGCTCGCTGGTTGACTGGGGGGCGATGCAGTTTGCGGTGTTCGGTTGGCTGCCGGTGCCGCCCGTGACGGGCGGTGTGAAACCGGACGGCACCGCGTAGTCGAGCGGAGAACTCGGCGGCAATGTCGTATTCGGCTCCTGCGAAGCGAGCAGGCTGTAACTCGATCCAAGCGATCCTGCTCCGGTCATGATCGCTCCGCTCAGCGTCCCGTCCATGGACTGGGAGTTGCCGATGGCGATGATGACCTGCGGGTGCGCCGGTATCGTTATCGTGAGCGGCGTTTGCGACAGCGTGATAGGCGGCGCAGCCGCAAATGCCACGCCTGCCGCATACGCGCCGGTGAGCAGAAAGGCCGCAAGTCGGCTGGCCAGGCGCGTGCGGGCGCAATTCTTGAGGGGGAATGCTTGGGCGATGCGCATCGGTCATTGCCTCTCGTAGATGCTGCGCAGCGTGGCGGTCGCGCTTTGGTCGCCGCCCGCAGCCTGCGCGGTGATCTGGAATACCTGTACGCAGCCGTTTGCCCCGTAGCCCTGCTGGCAGGCGCCGAGCGAGGTGCCCGGCAACGCCACGGCGGGCATCTGCTCGATGATGAATTTCGGGGTAGCCGACACTTCCGTCAGGGTAGGGCCGCCGTAGGAGAGCACCTCACTCGATGAGCTCCAGTTGATCGAGGAGTAGACGCTGCCTGAGGCCGGATCGAGCGTGTAGAGCCCGGCGGTGTTCTGCGAGAAATCGCTGTACGTGCCCTCGGCGATGTTCATTTCGGCGAAACGCAGCGTCGCCCCGGCCGCCTCGATGGCGAGATCATGGTTGGCATCGTTCTGCGCCAGACGCACCTCGGTGGTCTGCGAGCGGGCGAGCATTACCGCAATGAGGGTGAGCACGAGCAAAAAGACGAGCGCGACGAACAACACGGCGCCGCGCTGCCGTGCGGCAGAGGCGTGTGCATGGGTTAGCGGATCGGACATGCTGGTTCCGGTGCAGAATCAGTCGGTGGTGTTGCGCAGCGTCACGGTCGTCTGGAAGACCTGCCGTAGACGGGTATCGATGGGCGCCGTCACGAGCGTACCGAGTAGGTTGTAGGTTGCGGCCTGTTTCGGTGCGGGGGTCGCACCAAGCGGACTCGCCACGAGCAGCGCAATGCGCACACTGACGACACAGTTGAAGTCAACAGGTCCCGCCCCGGCGATCGCCGTGCAGTCGGGGTTCGAGGCCGCAGCGGTCGAGACCTGATCGGCTGTGACGTACTCAGTGGCCGCCAGCGAACCGTTGGTGTCGACGCCATAAAGGATCTGCATGTTTTCCACGTCCGGGGCGATCTCGGCCGGGGTGTTGAATGTCGAGCCCCCGGCCAGGGAATAGGTGTAGAGCGCCCCATCGCCATCGGTGCCCTTGCCGATGTAATACACAACGGTGTCGGCTACGCCCACCTCGGAGCCCGCAGCGAAGGTCTGGCCGAGAGACTGGGCAAAGCTCACCGTGCTGCCGCTGACGCTCTGGATCTGATCGACGACTGAGTTGGCACAATTCGATACGATGCCGATCTCTCCGGCGCTAAGGCCGGTGGTGCTCTGCACGTCCACCGAGCTCGAACCGGAGGTGCCCGTCGTGTACACCGGTGCCACCAGGGAGTAGGTGGTGTGCGCGGCGATCACGTCGCTTCCCTTGATCGGCAGCGCCGAGGCATCTGCCACGACCGAGGGATCCAGATCGCCGCCGAGTCCGCTGGTGGTGCTCCAGTCGCCCTGGGAGCTGTCGCCGGTGGGATCGGCCACGAGCGCAACGGTATCGCCGGGGCCGGTGCTCGATGCCTCATACCCGGCGAGCGCCTCGGTGAAATCGCCCTCGAGCGGATCGGTCGAGTTCGGTCCGGCCGTTGTGACCTGACGCAGCGTGCTGTTGCAGGCCATGTAGCCGGCGCTGCGCAGCGTCTGCTCCATGACATTGAGGGCAATGCGGCCGTTGTCGGCGAGCTCGGCAATGCCGCTGGTGTCCTTGGAGGCTGAATGCACGCTGATGAAGGTCGAGATGACCGCGCCGGTGACGATGAGACCGAGCACGAGCGCCACCAGCAATTCGAGCAGCGAGAAGCCGCGTGCACGCAGCGGCCGATGGGCCCGCGGGCCGCCCTGTACTCGCATGACACTCACAGCGCGCTCTCCAGCGTGAAGGTGGTCATCGCCGGTGTGGTGGTACTGGATGTGCCAAATGCCCACTGCGCCAGGCTGTCGTCCCACTCGATGGTGATCGTCGCCGTCGGTTCGCCCGAGCCGCTCGGGAAGCTCATGACGATCTTGCCATCGCCCTGGGGCAGCGCACCACCTGTGCCGGAGTTGAGCTGCTGCTTCCAGGTGTACAGGTCGTAGGCGGCAATCTCGGCCGGCGTGCAGACCGTGCCGGCACAGTCGGAGCTGGGCTTGGCATAGGCTCCGTAACCCACCTGATACCCCGGTGAGGTCATGGCATAGGCGCGGTTGGCACGCATCTCATCGAGGATGGAGTACGCGAGATTTGCCGCCTGGGTGCGGAAATAGGCGCTGTCGTTGGCCTTGACTGCCGCGAGCACCAGCCGGGCAACGCCGAGCAGCCCGATGCTGATGACCAGCACCGCCACCAGCACCTCCACGAGCGTGAACCCGCTCGTGCGCGGGCGCTGCGCAATGTGGGGGAGCGCGCCGCGCCGCCGATGCCGCTCATGAATAGGTGCGCGGGAGCTCAGAGAAGATAGGGCGCGGGGATGATTCATGGGCAGGTGAGCGCTTGTGGAGGAGTGCCCAGAGTTTCACCGGGCGTGTCTGAGGCCTCGATGGCACCGGTGGCCGTAATTTCGATATCGCGGGCGTATGCGGCACCGCGACTGTCGCACAAGGTGAAGTACGTCGTCTCGTAAACCCCGGAGCCGGCGGCGGCCTGGACGAAACCATCCTGCTGGAAGGTCACCTCGGTGACCGCGTTACCGCCGAGCGAACCGGTGAGGGTGTTGCCTACGCCGAGCGCCGGCATGACCTGCAGGACCGTGGGCGTCGCACCGGTGGTCTCGACGATCCAGCCGGTGTTCCAGGCGCTCGATTGACTGCAGCTCGCCCCGTCGGTCGATGCGCACACCTCGACGTTGGCGTCGCGCTTGACGGCCTCGCTGCGGGCGTAGGAGAGGCTGGTGATGAGCGACTCTGCCTCACTATTCTCCCGACTGTTCTGCACAAACATGGTCAGCGACGGCACCGCGATGCCGATGAGGATCGCCGCCAGTGCGATCGTCACCAGCAGCTCGAGGAGATTGAATCCCCGCTGCCGGCTGCAGCATGCCTGTCGTCCTGATACCCGATCTCGCACGGGGTGATGCCCCTGCCTGTCAAATTGCCGCGGACTGTACTGGATCGACGGGCCACGATCCACCGAGTGAGTGCCACAACGAGCCGTCTTCCGACCAACGGCCGCGCACGGCGGACGAACGGCGCATGCGCTCGTGAACGTGCGCCATGTCCTTGACTTTTTGAGCGCTTATGCCGTGGGCGGATGCGGTGCACGGCGGCCGTATCGGGCCGCTTTGCCGCCCATGCCCGTTCAATGCTTGACGAGGCGAGGATGCGCCCGGTCCCAGCGGCGCACTGCCGCCAGCGTGTTGGCCACGTGCCGGCGCGGATCGAGATTCGTATACGAATAATAGACACGGTCGCCCGGCGTGATCACGTACGAAACCCGGTTGGCGAGCATCGGGTTCGAGGGCAGCACGGCATCATAGGCCTTCATGATGCGGCCGCTGGTGTCCGCGGCGACCGGAAACTTCTTGCGACAGGCGCTCACCGAGAAGCGCTTGAGCTTGGCGATCGAATCATGCGACACGCCGATGACCGTGGCGCCGAGAGCCTTGAATTTCGGCATCGCTTTGGCGAACAAGTGAGCCTCGACCGTGCAGCCGGGTGTGAAGGCCGCCAGATAGAAGTAGAGCACCACCGGGCCCTTGTGCAGCGCTTTGGCGAGCGAGAACGGATAGGTCCGTCCGCCGAGCGTCGCCGTGGCGGTGAACAGCGGAGCCTTGGCGCCATCGGGCAGTGCCGCATACGCAACCTGGGATGCAAACAAGACCGCGGTGAGCGCAATGGCTAGGTGACGTCGCATGACTCGCCTCCTGGATGGGTGCCCCGGATGCATCATCGCGCATCACGTGCGGTCCGTCACCTCGTTCTGCCGCACGGCCCCGCCGTGCATCGGGGCAGTCCCCGCGGGCAGCCGGTTGTGCTCGCAGCCATCCGCCGCTATCGTCGGGTGGCGGGTCAAATCGCCGCGCAACAGGCAGGCAACCATGGCGCAATCCGCAGAGCAGGCGAGTGACGAGGATGCACGCGTCGCCATCGTCACCGGTGCCGGTCGCGGCTTGGGTCGCGCCATGGCCGTCGGCCTGGTGCACGCCGGTGTGCGGGTGCTCGCCACGGCTGCCCGCGAATCGGCGGAACTCGAGTCACTCACTGCCGAGTGCGCGCGCGGGATGATCCTGCCCCTGATCGCGGACGTGACGCACGCGGCAGACTCCGAGCGCGTCGTCACGAGCGCATTGCAGCACTTCGGCCGTTTGGACGTCCTCATCAACAATGCCGGGCGCGGCATGAAATACGTCAGCGAACGGTTCCTCACCGAGCCGACACCGTTTTGGGCGGTCGAGCCGCAGACCTGGCGCATGCTGATCGATACCAACCTCAACGGTCCGTTCCTGATGGCCCGCGCCGCCGCCCCCCACCTGATCCGCGCCGGCTGGGGCCGCGTCATCAACGTTTCGATGAATTATGCCACCATGCGTCGGGCGGGATTTTCCCCATACGGCCCCTCGAAAGCGGCGCTCGAGTCCGCAACCCGCATCTGGGCCGAAGACCTGCGCGGCACTGGCGTGACGGTCAATGCACTGCTGCCGGGCGGGGCGACGCGCACCGGCATGATCCCCGCGGCGGCCCTACCGGCGATGCGCGACCAACTGCTTGACCCGCAGGTGATGGTGCCGCCGCTGTTGTGGCTCCTCTCGGCCGAAGCCGACGGGTTGAGCGGTGCGCGGGTGAACGCCAGTCGCTGGGAGCCCAGCCGGCCGTACGCGGCGCTCGAGCCGGCCGGCTGGGGTGCCGAGGCGATGGCGAGCGGAATGCTCGGCGCCGCGCCCGGTCGGCGCTGAACTGCGGACTGAAGCCGTCACTCCGACCGACCGTAGAGGGCCCGATCCCGGCGCGAGTGCGCCGGGCAAGTCTCAGCGGTCTAGGCAACCCCGAACGTGTGCGGACCGACACGGTCACGCTGCGGCGCGCGGCGTGCGCGCCCGTGCTCGGCCATATGCTCAGCAGGTGACCAGGTCCGTGTGCCCGAAGCCCTTGCTGTAATCGAGCACCGAGATCACGCTCGGGGTGACCCGGAAGATGCGCACTTGCGAGGGACTTGGCATGTTCACCGGCAGGGCGTCCTGGTGCGGATAGCGTGCGAGCAGCAGGCCGAGTGCCCGTTCGGCTTCAGCCGGATCGAGCACCGCTTGCGCACGTGCAGCCATCGACAGACCCTTGATCTGCATCACCTGATCCGTATCGTGATCGATGGTGAGCGATACGCGCGGGTCGCGCGCCAGATTGGCCGCCTTTTGACTGTCCGGACCACAGAGAAAATAAAGCACGATCCCCTCGTGCGCGTAGCCGACGGTAGTCGCCTGGGGCCAGCCGTCGGAGCGAACCGTCGCGAGAGTCATGATCCGGTGTTGTTCGAGCAGTTGCAGGATGTTGCTTCTCAGCTGGCCGTCCATATCGGCTCCTGATCGGTGTGCGGCGCACGCGCTGGCCGTTACTCTCGCTCCTGCGCAGGGGGCTGTGAGTGCGTATATGTTCTGATGTTCCCGGCACCGCAGCGCGTTAGGATCGCGGCGTATCTCCGGTGGAGTGTCGGCGCGCGAGGATCATGCCGTGAGGGTGCTGATCGTCTACGGCACGAGCGAAGGGCAGACGCAGTCGATCGCCCGCTTCGTGGCGGAGCGCCTGCTCAAGGGCAAGCACAAGGTCCTCACCGTCAACGCCAGCCAGTCGCAGTTCATCCCGCAGCTCGACGCGTTCGATGCGGTGATCATTGCCGCATCCCTGCACGCTGGACACTACCAGCGCTCCGTCGTGCAGTTCGTCAAGCAACATGCTGCAGCACTTGCCGAGCGGCCGAACGCCTTTCTCGCAGTATCACTCACGGCGGCTGGCGCGGATGCCGAGGACCGCGCGGGCCTCGAGCGGTGCGTCAACCGGTTCATCACAGAGACCGGCTGGACACCGGCTAGCCTCCGTCACGTCGCCGGCGCGCTGCGCTACCGTGCGTACGGGTTCTTCAAGCGCTGGCTGATGCAGCGGATCGCCGCGCGGCGCGGTGGTCCGACCGATACTCGGCGCAACCATGAGCTGACGAACTGGGCCGACGTGGCCGGGTTCATCGATGCATTCGCCCGCCAGTCGGGCGCGCAGGTGTCCGCCGCCGCTCGGGCGCCGCACGGGCACTGAGGCGCGCCGTCTCAGTCCTGATCGTCTTCGTTGCCGGGGATCGGCGTGGGGTGCAATCGGGCGAGGGCCGCCTGATTCTGGAATTTAAGCGTGTAGAAGCCGCCGTGGCTCGAACTCACCCACAGGTACAACTGCCCGTGTCGCCACAGGAAGCGGCTGTGGACTTTCGACCAGGCAAAATTGATCGGCCGGCGGACGCCCTGAAAGACATTCAGCAGGGAGCCGGGATCGATTTCGGTGGGACTCGCCGGGGCCTGTCCCTTGCAGTAGGCGAACTCGTGCGGCCGGTACGGATCAGGGATGTCAAAGAACTGTACGCCGGCCTGATGGGCCGAGCATACCAGCAGTTTGGCATCGCGCGGATTCTCGAAGGTTCAGTCGTGCACGCTGTAGCCATAAGCACCCAGTTCGCCGCGCACACTCGGACAACGTGCCCGGGGCCCGGCGGCCCGATCACTGCCTGCGTAACAGCGCATACGCGAACCACTGCTCAGCGCCGCTCGGTGTGCGATGACACTCGGTGCGCGTTTGCAGCAGCGAGAAGGCCGGTGCGAGCAGCGCGGCGATCTGCTCCGGGGAGCGCCGGGTGACGGGCAGGCCGCTGCAGCGCTGCGGTCCGTTCGGCGCGAAGCCCGCGATCAGCGCATGTCCGCCGGGCGCCACCGCCTCGGCTGCCACCTGTGCGTAAGCGGCCAGCTCGGCCGGCTCACTGAGAAAGTGCAACACCGCCCGGTCGTGCCAGAAATCAAAGCCGCTCACCGGCAACGCTCGGGCGAGCAAATCCTCGGCAATCCAGCGCACGAGCACGGCGCGGGAGCCGAGCCGCTCCTGCGCGAGTGCGAGCGCCCGGGAGGAGATATCAAGCACCGTGAGATTGCGCACGCCGAGATCGAGCAGATCGTCCACCAGGGTCGAGGCGCCCCCGCCGATGTCGATCAGGCGCGACGCAGCAGATAGGCCCGCCGCTCGCAACAGCTCGAGCGATACCTCGAGATGCGGCCGATACCAGCTCAGCGCCTCAGCCCCCCGAGAGCCGTAAATGCTCTGCCAGTGCTCGCATCGCGCGGTAGGCGGGGGACTCATCGTGGTGCTCTGCGCCTCGCGGGCAGCGGGCGCTTGCGCGCCGTGGCGGGGGCCGAGCGCACTCGCCGTGGCTGCGACAGGCTGTCTGCCACTCCCTTGACCGCTAGCGAGGTGCCGATGGTGCGCGCAATGATCGCGGCGCCGTGCTCGAGCAGAAAGGCGCGAAACGCAGCGGCGATGGGCGGCAGACGCTTCTCGCGCAGTTGAATCACGTACCAGTCGCGAATGATCGGTAGACCCACCACATCGAGAATGGCGAGGCGCCCGGCACCGACTTCCAACCCGAGGGTGTGTGCCGAAATGAACGAAATGCCCATGCCCGCCATCACCGCCTGCTTGATGGTCTCGTTGCTGCTCACTTCCATCTGGGCACGAAAGGCGACCCCTTGCTCGGCAAAGAGCCGCTCCATGGAGGCGCGTGTGCCGGAGCCTTCCTCGCGCACGAGCAGGCTCTCCTGGGCGAGGGTGGCGAGGGGAAGCTGCCGCCGCGCCACCAGCGGGTGCTGCGGGGCGGCTATGAACACCGAGGGGTGTGGGGCAAAGGGGGTCGCTGCCGTTGCGAGCTCCGCCGGCGGGCGTCCCATGATCACCAGATCGAGCTCATTGGCCGCGAGCAGCCGCACGATCTCATCGCGGTTACCGACCGTAAACTTGATGTTGACCTCGGGATACTCCGGCGTGAACGCCGAGAGCAGCGCCGGTGCGAAATACTTCGCGGTGCTCACCGCGCCGAGCTTGAGCAGCCCGCGCTTCAGTCCGCGCATCGCCGCGAGCGACTCTGCGGCCTCGCGCAGCAATTCGGTCACCTGATTGGCATAGCGCAGCAGTTCGCTGCCGGCCGGCGCCAGGCGGATCTTGCGGCCGAGCTGCTCGATCAGCGGCATGCCCACTTCCTGCTCGAGCAGGCGCATCTGCTGCGAGACCGCCGGTTGCGTCAGGTGCAGCTCGCGCGCCGCGCGCGTGAAGGACAGGTGCCGGGCGACCGCGGCGAACACCCGCATCTGGCGCAGCGTGACGTTACGCATCTCTACATAAGGAACTCTTATCCATATACGAAGAATATCTAACTAGACCTAATGAAAAGCAAGACCCAGTATCGGTTGAGGCCGCGCGGCACCGCGCACCGGGCGGCACACAGCGCCGACACTACGGCCAACCCCGCGCGCGAGCGAATGAGGAGCGAATCCCGATGAACGCCACCGTCGCAGAGCAGAAACGCGCCAAGAGCGGCGCCGAGCGGTACCGGGCCGGAGTGTTGAAGTATGCCCAGATGGGTTACTGGCAGCCCGACTACACGCCCGCGGCGAGCGACGTGCTGGCGCTGTTTCGGATCACACCGCAGGAGGGCGTCGAACCGGAGGAGGCCGCCGCTGCCGTCGCCGGGGAATCCTCGACGGCCACCTGGACCGTCGTCTGGACCGACCGGCTGACTGCCTGCGAGCGCTATCGGGCCAAGGCGTATCGGGTCGATCCGGTGCCGGGCGCGCCCGGCCAGTACTTCGCCTACATCGCCTATGACCTCGATCTGTTCGAGCCCGGTTCGATCGCCAACCTCAGCGCCTCGATCATCGGCAACGTGTTCGGCTTCAAACCCCTGAAGGCACTGCGGCTCGAGGACATGCGTTTCCCGACCGCCTACGTCAAGACCTATGCTGGACCGCCGACCGGCATCGTCGTCGAGCGTGAGCGGCTCGATAAGTTCGGCCGCCCGCTGCTCGGGGCGACCGTGAAGCCCAAACTCGGGCTGTCCGGCCGCAACTACGGTCGGGTGGTCTACGAGGCACTCAAAGGCGGGCTCGATTTCACCAAGGACGATGAAAACATCAACTCCCAGCCGTTCATGCACTGGCGAGACCGCTTTCTTTACTGCATGGAAGCGGTCAATCGCGCCCAGGCGGCGAGCGGTGAGGTCAAGGGACACTATCTGAACGTGACGGCCGGAACGCTCGAGGACATGTACGAGCGGGCCGAGTTCGCGCGCGACCTGGGCTCGGTGATTGTGATGATCGATCTGGTCATCGGCTACACCGCCATCCAATCGATGTCGCGCTGGGCACGCCGCAACGACATGATCCTGCACCTGCATCGGGCCGGTCACTCCACCTACACGCGTCAGAAGAACCATGGCGTGTCCTTCCGCGTGATCTGCAAGTGGATGCGCCTCGCCGGCGTCGATCACATTCACGCCGGCACGGTGGTCGGCAAGCTCGAAGGCGATCCGAACTCCGTGCAGGGCTTCTACAACGTGCTGCGTGAAGGTCACAACGCCGTCGATCTGCAGCGCGGGTTGTTCTTCGAACAGGACTGGGCCGGGCTCTACGGCGTGCTGCCGGTCGCCTCCGGCGGCATTCATGCCGGGCAGATGCACCAGCTGCTGCACTACCTGGGTGAGGACACGATTTTGCAATTTGGCGGCGGGACCATCGGCCATCCGATGGGGATTGCCGCCGGCGCGACCGCCAACCGCGTGGCGCTCGAAGCGATGGTGCTGGCGCGCAATGAAGGCCGGGACCTCTGGAACGAAGGCCCGCAGATTCTCGCCGCGGCGGCCCGTGACTGCACGCCGTTGCGTGCCGCACTCGACACTTGGGGCGAGGTGACCTTCAACTACGCCAGCACCGACACACCGGACTTCGTGCCGACCCCGCAGGTCGCCTGATCGCGCTGCAACCCCGAGGGCCTCATCATGCGCATTACCCAGGGTACCTTTTCGTTCCTGCCCGATCTCAGCGATGAGCAGATCCGCCGCCAGATCGACTACAGCCTCGAGCAGGGCTGGGCGATCTCGATCGAGTACACCGACGATCCGCATCCGCGCAACACCTACTGGGAGATGTTCGGTCTGCCGATGTTCGATGTGCGCGATGCCGCGGCCATCATGGCCGAGGTCAACGCCTGCCGCAGCACGTTCCCGCGCCATTACATCAAGGTCAACGCCTTTGATGCGAGCCGCGGGCGCGAGTCGCTGCGACTCTCGTTCATCGTGAACCGACCGGCGCACGAGCCGGGCTTCGCGCTGGTGCGCGAGGAGGGTGCGGGACGCACGGTGCGCTACACGACCCGTGCCTACTCGAGCGAGCGCCCCGAAGGCGAGCGGTATTGATGCACCATGAAGCCCACGACCGGCACCAGCGAGCCGCTCTCAGAGGCGCCCCCAGCGCCTGAGCCGCTCGATCTCGATGCCGCCTACCGCGACTCACAGGTCGCCGAGGTGCTCGAGCGTCTCGACCGCGAGCTGATCGGGCTCGCCCCGGTCAAAAGCCGCATCCGGGACATTGCTGCGCTGTTGCTCATCGATAAGCTGCGCAGCGCGGTCGGACTCGTCACCGGCGCACCGGCCCTGCACATGTCCTTCACCGGCAACCCCGGCACCGGCAAGACCACCGTCGCGATGCGTATGGCCGAGATCCTGCATCGGCTCGGCTACGTGCGCAAAGGCCACCTGGTTGCCGTCACGCGCGATGACCTGGTCGGTCAGTACATCGGGCATACTGCCCCGAAGACGCGCGAAGTGCTCAAGCGCGCCATGGGGGGCGTGTTGTTCATCGACGAGGCCTACTACCTGTACCGTCCGGAGAACGAGCGCGATTACGGCCAGGAGGCGATCGAGATTCTCCTGCAGGTGATGGAGAACCAGCGCGACGACCTGGTGGTCATTTTCGCCGGCTACAAGGCGCAGATGGACACGTTCTTTCACAGCAACCCCGGCCTGTCCTCGCGCGTTGCCCATCACATCGAGTTCCCCGACTACAGCGCCGAGGAGCTGCTCGCCATCGCCCATCTGATGCTCGAGCAGATGCACTACCGGCTGAGCGAGGGCGCCGAGCAGGCGCTCAGCGCCTACATCGAGCTGCGACGCCAGCAACCGCACTTCGCCAATGCACGCTCCATCCGCAACGCACTCGACCGGGCGCGCCTGCGCCAGGCGAGCCGGCTGTTCGAGCGGCGCGCCGCACCACTCAGCCGAGATGACCTGCAGACCATCGAGACCGCCGACATCCGCGCGAGCCGCGTGTTCGCCGAGGCAGGGGCACATGAACACTGAGACGATGTCCAATGCGACCCCCATCACGCGCTTTCTGATCGAGGAGCAGCGCCGGCTCAGCGCCTCCCCCGGCATTCCCGGCGGAGGCGGTCTCACCGCGCTGATCCACGACGTACGCCTCGCGTGCAAGCGCATCGCCGCGCTCATCGGCAAGGGCGCCCTCGCCAATGCACTCGGAGAGGCCGGCAGTCTCAACGCACAGGGTGAGGCGCAAAAAAAGCTCGATGTGCTCGCCAACGAGATCTTCCTGCGCACCAATGAGTGGGGCGGGCAGCTCGCCGGCATGCTCTCAGAGGAGCAGGCCGAGCCGTACCCGATCCCCCCGCAGTATCCGCGCGGGCGGTATCTGCTGCTGTTCGATCCGCTCGACGGCTCCTCCAACATCGATGTGAACGTTGCGGTGGGCAGCATCTTCTCGGTGCTGCGCTGTCCGGAGGGGGTGAGCGAGCCGAGCGCTGCGGATTTCCTGCAGCCGGGCAGCGCCCAGGTGTGCGCCGGCTACGCCATCTACGGCCCCTCGACCATGCTGGTGCTCTCGACCGGGCGCGGCGTGCATGGCTTCACGCTCGATCGGGAGATCGGCGAGTTCTCCCTCACGCATCCGAACCTGCGCATTCCCGACACCACCAGTGAGTTCGCAATCAACGCGTCGAATTCGCGGCATTGGGAGCCGGCCATCCGCCGCTACGTGCACGAGTGCCTGCAGGGCCAGAGCGGGCCGCGCGGGCGGGATTTCAATATGCGCTGGATCGCCTCGCTGGTGGCCGAGACGCACCGCATTCTGATGCGCGGCGGGGTGTTCATGTACCCGCGCGACCGGCGTGACCCGGGCCAGCCGGGCCGCTTGCGCCTGTTGTACGAAGCCAATCCGATCGGCTTTCTCATCGAGCAGGCCGGCGGGCGGGCGAGCACCGGACTCGGCCCGGTGCTCGAGCTGATCCCGCAGGAGCTGCATCAGCGCGTGAGCTTCGTTTTCGGCACGCGCGCGGAAGTTGAGCGCATCGAGCGCTACCACCGCGACCACAACGAATTCGAGCTCGACGTTCCTCTGTTTGGCGCCCGCGGCTTGTTCACGACCCCCACCGTCTGATCCGGAGCACACCATGTCGGCGCGCCATCCCATCATTGCGGTCACCGGCTCCTCGGGCGCCGGCACCACTTCGGTGAGCAAGACGTTCGAGCAGATCTTCCGGCGCGAGCACATCAAGGCCGCCTTCGTCGAAGGCGACAGCTTCCACCGCTACGATCGGGCCGAGATGAAAGCGCAGCTGGCGAGTGCGCTCGAGCGCGGCGATCAGCACCTCAGCCATTTCGGGCCGCAGACCAATCTGTTCGCGGAGCTCGAAGAGCTGTTTCGTCTCTACGGGCACAGCGGCACCGGCAGGGTACGCAAGTACCTGCACGATACGGCCGAGGCGGCTCCCTACGGCCAGCCGCCCGGTACGTTCACCGCGTGGGAAGAACTCGTGGCGGACACGGACCTGCTCTTCTACGAAGGACTGCACGGCGCGGTGGTCACCGAGGAGGTCAATGTGGCCCGGCACGTCGATCTGCTGATCGGGGTGACGCCGGTGATCAACCTCGAGTGGATCCAGAAACTGCAGCGCGACAAGTCGACACGCGGTTACAGCGCCGAGGCGGTCACCGAGACCATTCTGCGCCGCATGCCGGACTACGTGAGCTACATCTGCCCGCAGTTCTCCCGCACGCACATCAACTTCCAGCGCGTGCCGGTGGTCGATACCTCCAATCCCTTCATCGCCCGATTCATTCCGACGCCCGACGAGTCATTCCTCGTCATCCGCTTTGCCAATCCACGCGGCATCGATTTTCCCTATCTGCTCTCGATGTTGAAGGACTCGTTCATGTCCCGTCCGAACACCATCGTCTGTCCTGGCGGCAAGATGGACCTGGCGATGCAACTGATCTTCACACCGATGATCTGGCGGCTCATCGAACGTCGCAACGATGCCCGGGACCGCGAGCGCAGCGGTACGTCGCGCTGAGTACGCGGCGCTCGAGCCGAGAAGGCACAGCTGAACACTCTGGGGGACCCATGGCGCTCATCGCATTGAAACAACTGCTCGATCACGCGGCGGAGTTCGGCTACGGCGTACCCGCCTTCAACATCAACAACATGGAGCAGGTGCATGCCATCATGCAGGCAGCGGCTGAAACCGACAGTCCGGCGATCCTGCAGGCCTCCGCCGGGGCGCGCAGCTACGCCGGAGAATCCTTCCTGCGGCGCATCGTGCAGGCGGCAGTCGAGAGCTGGCCGAGCGTGCCGCTGGTACTACATCAGGATCACGGGGCTAGTCCCGCGGTCTGTCAACGCTCCATCCGCGCCGGCTTCACCAGTGTCATGATGGACGGCTCGCTGCTGGAGGACATGAAAACGCCGGCCGCTTACACCTACAACCTCGAGGTCACCCGGCGTGTCGTTGAGATGGCTCACCCGATCGGTGTGTCGGTCGAAGGCGAACTCGGCTGCCTCGGCTCGCTCGAGTCCGGCCTTGCGGGCGAGGAGGACGGTGTCGGGGCGGAGGGTCATCTGGCGCGCGAGCAACTGCTCACCGATCCTGCCCAGGCTGCCGAGTTCGTCGCGCACACCGGTGTCGATGCGCTCGCGATCGCGATCGGCACCTCCCATGGTGCGTACAAGTTCACGCGCCAGCCGACGCATGACGTCCTGGCAATCGACCGGATCGAGCAGATCCATCGGGCCGTGCCCAACACGCATCTGGTCATGCACGGCTCCTCCTCGGTGCCGCAGGAATGGCTCGCGATCCTGCGCGAGCACGGCGGACAGATCCCGCAAACCTACGGCGTACCGATCGAGCAGATCCGCCAGGGCATCCGCCACGGCGTGCGCAAAGTGAACATCGACACCGACATTCGCATCGTCATGACCGCTGCGGTGCGCCGCGCACTTGCCGAGAAGCCCGATGACTTCGATCCACGCCGGTTCCTAAAAGCCGCGACGGCGGCGGCCCGGACGCTGTGCAAAGCGCGCTTCGAGGCGTTCGGCGCCGCCGGTCAGGGGGCGCTGATTCGTCCGGTACCGCTCGAGCAGATCGCCGAGCGCTACGGCCACGCGGTACTGCGCCGAACTGGTTGAGCTGCGCCCGCAGCGGCGGGCACGCGCCACAGCACCACCGGGCCGCATGGCCCGCAGGGGAGACCCTCATGAGCACACGGCGGGATCTAGCCAACGCCATTCGCGCCCTGTCGATGGACGCGGTACAGCAGGCCAATTCGGGCCATCCGGGCATGCCGCTGGGGATGGCGGACATTGCGCAGGTTCTGTGGGGGGAGGTACTGAAGCACAACCCGGGCAATCCGCAGTGGTTTGACCGG
>DAHVTM010000023.1:0-41828 GCA_027324195.1 Gammaproteobacteria bacterium
GGCCATCACCGCATCCGTCACGGAGCTGATGAACTCCGCGGAGACCTCCGTGCCGTACTGCTCGGTGAGAAATCCCTGAATCTCCCGCACCGTCATGCCGCGGGCGTACATCGCGATGATCTTGTCGTCGAAGCCGGTGAAGCGTCGCTCGTGCTTGGGGATCAGCACCGGGTCGAAGCTGCCTTCGCGATCGCGGGGAATCTCGATGCGCAGCGGCCCGTCCTCGGTCAGCACCGTCTTGGCGCTCGACCCGTTGCGGTGGTTGCTCGCCTCCTCGGGCTTCTCAGCACCGGGGCCGTATCCCAGGTGGTGCGACAGCTCCGCCCCCAGGCAGCGCTCGATCAAGGCCTTTTTAAACGCTTTGGACGCGGCATTGACCGCATCGGCGCTCATCGGACCCTTGACGATCTGGTCGATCAGCTCAGAAGGAATGACTGGCAGGGCAGCATCGCTCGCCCGGGTCTTCTTGGTACGTGGCATAGGTGCTCCAGGTTCTCATGCTATGCCTCGCACACAAAATTTTGGACACTCTCCCGTCCTTTCTATAATCAATTACCTACAAGACAGCGTGAATCCCTCTCTCGCCAGATTTCTGTTATGGATTTCCGTCACTTCTGGCAATCCCCTTTCAATGCCAAATTCCGGGGGATCCAGGTAATGGCGCTCGCGCTGAAGTGGCCGGTCACGATAGCCTCCGCCGACAGAACCAGACCAGTGCGCAACAGATCCCGGCGGCTGATCGCGGTCATTGATGCTCCTCGTCCCCGAGTGATTCAAATCTCGACTCATGTACGGGTGCGACAGTGGCAACGGCCGCCCCTGCGGGTCGCGCATGACCGCCAGCTCCGGCGTCAATTCGTTGTTAACGTGGCCAAACCCATTACGGCTTACATCGAACTGATCGTGGGCGTGTCCGCCAAATTCAAACATCCTTGATGGCAGCCACATGCACCTGGGGTGCGTAGAGGGCTACCGTCGCGCCGGCTTCAACGGCTGCAGAGTCATTCAGCCGGCCATGCATGATTCATGAATTCTATTGGGACGCAGTCTCCGAGAAGCTACGCATCATGTACGCACACGTTATCTCTGCAGACGAAAGGCAGCATATTGTGAAGGTTTCTCTCGGCCAGTCTGCTCGGCTTCTGCCACTGCTCGCGACATGGTTGCAGAGGTGCTTGCGCAAGTGTCGCCGGACGATCCACGCGCAAAGCCCCTGGACGACGCCCTGGAGGCTCTGCAAGCGGCAACGCGGCGCAGCGAAGGTCTGCTGCATTTCGTGAGCGGCCATCGTCGGCTCAACCGGCCGCTTGAAGCCCAAATGCGGGTCATGCCAGTGCAGCGCCTGTTCGCACGCATCCACCGGCTTCTAGCGACGGATCTCGCGGAACGGGGGATCCGGATAGCTAATACGGTTGAGCCCGAAACCCTGGAGCTTGCGGTCGATGCCGATCTCCTCGATCAGGCCCTGATCAATCTCGTGCGCAACGCGATTGAGGCTCTTCTCGATGCTCCTCAAGGGCGCATCGAGCTGTGCGCCCGTCGCGCCGAGGGGCGGATCGCCATCTCGGTCATCGACAACGGTCCCGGAATTTCACCCGATCAACGTGAGAAGGTATTTGTGCCATTCTTCACGACCAAGCGGCGCGGCAGCGGCACAGGACTGACGCTGGCGCGGCAGATCGCCGCGGCTCACGGGGCACCTGTCGACGTCCTGCAGACCCCGGGAGGAGGCGCGACCGTGAGCCTGCTGTCTTAGTCGCCAGTCAGGCAAGACTGCTGGATACAATATGCACGCGGCGATTCCGGCTTCGCATAACAATCGAGGCTGCGCAGTACGGTCGGCACACATTCCGATGACCTGACCTAATCTCTTTACAGATTTTGAAACGGTATCCTCGATCTGGTTCACTGGGCGCTACAAGTCAACCAAGAACGCGGCCGAGGCAAGGCCACCATGGGAGACGACCCACCGGCGGCGCTTGGAGCGCTGCGAGTTGACGAAGTGAAGCTTAAAATCATGTAGATGAGGTGGTGAAGTCGAGCGTGGAGGACACGCTGAACACACTGCTGTATGCCGAGGCGGGCCAGATCTGTGGGGCGCAGCGGTTTGTCGGCAGAGCGGGTCGCTATGAGAGGACGCTCGAGACCAAGGCCGGAGTGGTGAGGATACGCGTGCCGAAGCTCAGGCGGTTGCCGTTTGAGACGGCGATTATCGAGCGGCATAAGCGGCGAGAGTCCTCCGTCGAGGAGGCTCTGGTGGAGAGGTATGTGGCAGGGGCATCGGTGAGGCGAGCTGTGTCTGGACTTCAGATCCCGCAGTTGCATGATCAGGTGTACCGTGCGCCTCTGCACTATCGGTATGCATTTCATGCTTGGAATGAAGTACTGGTGCCACTTTTGCACATCGCGGACAGACGCCAATTAGAGCATGACGATTGGCGCGCGAAATTCCTATACACGTAGCGACCAGCGCCCAGTAAATTGATCGACTTTATCGCAACCCGACCGTTTTCGTTGCGTGGTCAACCGGCGTGGCGCATGCTGATAGCTGGCACGAGGGGTGGCGTGTGTCCGAAGTGGACGAATCGTACTTGCGCGAAGCGCTCGAGTCCGAGGGGCTCCTGCGAGCGTATCTATATCGAATCGTTCGGAACATGGCTGACGTAGAGGAGTTGCTTCAGGAGACTTACGCTCGATTGCTCGGCGCATCCGCTACGCAATGCTCAGAAGTGCGATCCGTACGGGCGTTCGCCATGACCATCGCCCGCAACGTCGCGCTCGATTGGATCAGGCATCGTGACGTCGTTCCCATGAGCCTGATGTCGGATCTGGCCGCGCTGGACGTCATGGATGAGAGCGCGCGGGTCGAAGAGATGGTCAATGCGCATCAAGAACTTGCATTGCTTGCGCAATGCGTGGCGCAGCTTCCCAAGCGCTGCCGCCAAGCGTTTACACTGCGACGAGTTTATGGCCTGTCCCAGGCAGAAACCGCAACGCGGCTCGGACTATCGGAGGGCACGGTCGAGCAGCTTATTGCGCGCGCAGTTCGGCGATGCGCGGAGTGTCTAGCAGCCCATGAAGTACCCGCCGATCGTCATTTTTCCCTGAGCCGTCGTCTTGGGCGGCGTTTGAAGCGCCATGACTAGACTCGAAGACATCGAAAAGCAGGCAGCAACCTGGGTTGCACGGTTTGACCACGGCAACGGCGGTGATCGTGCCTTTGCGGCGTGGTTGGCAGCCGACTCGCGGCACCGTGCGGCATACCTCCGGCTCGCCGAGGCTTGGCGCCGCTCTGAAGCATTGGAGCGTCTTCGTCCGACCGGTGCCGTCATTGATCCTGATCTGCTAGCGCCTCGGCGCTCTCCAGGCTGGTGGACACGGCTGAAGACGCGCGGCGCTCCACGCGCATTCCTCTGTGGCGCCGCAGCAACGGGCATCATGGCCGCGGCGTTCGCGCTCTGGTGGGCATTGGGGTCATCGTCGGTACAGACTTATCGCACGCAACCCGGCGGGCTGTATCGAGTCGTTCTTGCTGACGGGACGGCGATCATCCTGAATGCGGATACAAGCTTGCGTGTCCGCTACGGCGCCTCCAAGCGAACGGTCACCTTGGTTCGCGGCGAAGCTCAATTCCTAGTGGCTCACGATGCCCAGCGGCCGTTCCAGGTATTGGCAGAGCACCGGATCGTCCGAGATGTGGGGACACATTTCGACGTTCGTCTCGACGCCAGTCAATCGCTGGAAGTCCTGGTTACCGCAGGCCGCGTGGTGATGATGGCGGCGGGGGTCGGGGGTATGCCGCTCGCGGAGTCCCGTACGCCAATGATCGACGCAGGCGAACTCGCCTACGCGAAGGGAAGGCAAGTGACCATCCGGAGACTCTCTCGCCCAGACATTGAGCGTCGACTCGCTTGGAAACATCGCGAGCTGAATTTCAGGGGAGAAACCCTCGGTAACGTCATCGCCGAGTTCAACCGGTACAACTCCAGGAAGCTGGTAATTGTCAGTCCCGTCCTTCGAAATTTGCAGATCGGCGGAAATTTCGAGGCACTGGACATGGGAAGCTTTGTCGCGGCTTTGCGGCGAACCTTCGGAATCTCGGCTGAGATTCATAACGGCCAGATCTACCTCTCCTCCACAGATATCCGCTCAACCTCCAGGTCGCTCAAAAACTAGCCCAGCGATGTAGGAAATATCTGGACGACGCGTCTGATCTTCCAAGAAGCGCGTCTTTAATCGCGCAGGAGGGGGGGCTCGTGACGAAGAACTGTCTTTCGCGGGTGCGCAGTGCGCCCGCAGGATTCCTGGTGCTGTTCTCGGTCTTCACTTGCGCAACCGCCAGTGCGGCGCCTATCGCTTTCCACATTCCAGCTGAGTCGGCCCCGCGCGCTCTGCGGGAATTTGCGGCACAGGCGCACGTGCAACTTCTGTACGACTACAAGGCATTCATTGGCCTCGAGACGCCAGCAGTGCAGGGTCGGATGGAGGCACCAGCCGCACTTACTTTGCTGCTAAAGAAGTCCGGCTTCAAATTTCAGAGAGTGAACGGCCGAACAATCGCCATCATGCCGGCGACCTCTCCTCCTGAGGGTCCTGAGGGGAGGGGCGCGACCCACCGCAAATCGCGAATTAACGATCCAGATCCAGCGCATACGACCCGTGACACCATAAGTCTGGCGGGCCCTTCGATGAGGCTCCAGGAAGTGCTCGTCACGGCACGAAGGGCCCGAGAGAATTTACAGGACACGCCGGTCTCGGTAACCGCGTTCACCGCTTCAGACATTGCGGATCGCGGCATGAATACGGTGCTCGCGGTAGCCCAAGCGACTCCGAATTTAACCATCATGTCGGGCGGCAATTACTCGGGTAAGTCTGCATTAACCTACATTCGGGGAGTCGGTCAGGATCAATTCACATACGCATTTCAGCCAGGCGTCGGTTATTACGTGGACGGCGTGTACTACGGAACGGTATACGGATCAATCTTTCAGCTCGGCGACATATCGAATATCCAAGTGCTGCGCGGACCCCAAGGAACTCTGTTCGGAAAAAACAACGAGGGTGGCGCAATCCTCCTTTCAACGCCCCAGCCAAAAGGCAACGACACCGGGGAGTTTGAGGTCGGATACGGCAGTTATGATCGAATTTTCATGAAGGGATATTTCGATGTGCCGCTGGTAGCGCACAAGCTTGCGCTGCGTGTCTTTGCCGCTTCGAACCGAATGAACGGATACGTTAACCGAATCGATTTCGCTTGCGCACATCCCAGTGAGGCCGGAACTCTGCGGCCGACAACGACGGCCGCCGGATGCCGGGTAGGAACCGAAGGAGGGGATGACGAGCAGAGTCTGGACGGCGCACTCAAATGGACCCCAGTCGCCGGTCTCTCCTCGATACTGCGAGCGACTCTACATGTTGATAGCAGCGAAGCTGGCGCACAGACCCTGCTTACCCAAAATCCCGTTCCTCCCGGGAGCGATGTCGCCAATTACGACACGTACGTTGCACTTCCGGCCTATGGTATCTCTATAAACAGTCCGGCTTACTTGACTCGAAATCCGTTTTCCACGTACGCCACGTACACGGATCCGACCACTGGCTTCTCGGCGCGGCCAATAGATCACGAGACCTTCTGGAGCCTTGCTGATACCACAAACTGGGCCACACCCTGGGCCTTTCATCTGAAGAATATCGTGGCTTTTCAGAAGTACCATGCCGAGTTTGTCAATACCGATCCCGCCACGCCGCTGCCGACTTATCTCGAAGACAATATCCTGCCGTATCGGCAATTCACTGAGGAGCTGGATCTGAGCGGCACCAGCTTCGGACGCCGGTTGGAGTGGATTGCCGGTCTCTACTACTTTCAATCACGGGGTGTATACCAAGGCCACATCGAGCTACCGTCGACCGTGATCGTGGAGCCGGGCGTTCTGCCATTTGCGCCACAGGGAGTTTACGGGCTGAACTTCAATATTAACGACGTCACACGGTCAAAGAGTCGTTCGGTGTTTTTGCACGGTGTATATCACTTCAACAGAAAGCTGAGTTTGGAGGTGGGCGTCAGATACAGTCAGGATAGGATGACTCAGTCGTATGATCACACCTATACGGCTGCGAATCCGCCTAATGTTCTTTTGACGCCAGGGACCACGGCTTATCCGCCGAGCGTTGGCGGAGCGACCGGTGACAATCGCGTAGACCCTAAGGTTGCGATTCAATACCAATGGACGCCGAATCTCATGACCTATTTGTCTTATGCAACCGGATACAAAGCCGGAGGAATCAATCCGAAGCCTGTCCTGGTCACTGATATTGTGCCTTTCAAAGAAGAGACTTTGAAGGCGTACGAAGCCGGAGTGAAGAGCGAGTGGTTTAATCACCGCATACTGGCCAACGCAGATGTCTACTATAGCGACTACACAAACATGCAGTTGAGCGAATTCCTGCCGCCGCCACTTGGGGACGGCGGAACGATAGTCGTTAACGCCGGACATGCGCGAATTTCAGGAGTAGAGGCCGACTTCAAAGCGATTGTCGTGCGCGGACTCTCGATAGATGCGAATGGATCGTTTCTAAATTACAACCTGATCAGTCTCGGAGCTGCCGCCGGCCAGGTTGGGGGGCCGACATTAGAGACACGGCCGCCGTATGTGCCGCGATGGCAGGGGTCGCTTGGTGTTCAATATGTGCGTGATTTCGGTGCGTACGGTCTTGCGACTGCACGTGTCGACTGGTCGTACCGCTCGAAGGTGTTTTTCGACCTTGCTAATACTGAGGCGGGGGCACAAGGGGGATTCGGGACCGCCAACCTGAGGTTGGCATGGACGGATTCCAGCGGTAAGTGGTCTGCGGCGCTCGAGATCGACAATCTAATGAACAAGCTCTATTACACCTCGAAGACCGTGACACTGAATGCAGACGGAACGCTGTTTAATGTAAGTGGTACGCCGGCGATGCCAAGGACCGAATTCTTCACGGTCGGCCGAAAGTTCTAATTTCCGCGGGTTTAGCTTACCGGTGGGAATTCGCAGTTAAGGAGTTTGATTGACATGAAAACGCTAAGTTTGCTTGCAATTGTGTCTACTGCGACGGTGGCTTGGAGCGCCTCGGCCGTCGGTGCTGGTGCAATTGATCCTATGTATGCGAAATGGCACGTACCCCAGGAAAATGACACATTTCAACCGCAGGCAATCAAGCCGAATTGGGCGAAACGGCTCACGGGGTATGTGCCGGTTGGGAACGGCGTGATGTTGCGATACAGCGTGCTTTTGCCGCATGGCAAAGGACCGTTTCCCGTCATTCTAAATTATAGTGGTTACGATCCAGGAGCAATCGGCGGATACTCCTATCGACACAATGATACGACATTCTCTACTAGCCTCGATCAAACGCTACTCGATCATGGCTATGCGATCATGGGCGTCAATGCACCGGGCACCGGATGCTCCTCCGGCAAGTTCGACTTTCTCGGGCCGAGCTATGGGCGCGATGGCGCGGCGGCAGTAGAGTGGGCGGCGCGACAGAGTTGGTCGGACGGAAAGGTCGGCATGGCGAATTGGTCGTGGGCGGGGATGTCGCAGGTCGCCACGGCGGAAGACCGACCGCCGCACTTGAGAGCCATCGCGCCAGGGATGGTCATGACAGATCCGCGTCTGGGAAGCTGGGCGATGGGCGGTATCCCTTCGCCTGGATTTGTTACCGGCTGGTGGCAATTCTTGCATTCAAGATGGCTCGCAGTTCGGCGCAATGCGGTACGGGATCACGACTCGCGCTGTGTCGGGCAGGTGGATCGGAATTACGCGGCGGCGCAACGACGCGCGGTAAATCTGCCGAGTCAACTGCTGCGCCATCCTTTAAGAGATGCCTGGATAAATGAGCGAACGCTCCTAGATCGGGCAGCTCGGATCGACGTTCCGGTGCTTTCAATGGAAGCCTTCCAGGACGAGATCGTGCCGCCTCGTGGGCAGTATTACCAGCGGCTGCTCAATCCGCGCAAAGTGTGGCTGTTGCAGACCAATGGCAATCACGATCTTTATTCTTCGGTGCGATTCAGACCGGTATTAATCAGGTTCTTGGATCATTTCGTCAAGGGAATTCACAACGGATGGAGTCAAGGTCCGCACGTGAGAGTGTGGATGGAAACGACGTCGGACTCGGACGAGCCGCTCCGGCATAACGATGATGCAGTGCCGAGTTGGGTGATCCGTCGGAAGCATTATCCGGTCAGTGTTAAGACACTCACATTGACACTTCGGAGCGGGCATCGGCTCGATGTCGGGTCAACCGGAGGACCTCCGGATCGCTACAAATATCCGATGCCGGGACCCTCGGTAGATGCCGATCCCGACCATTATGTTTGGGGTCGTCTGAATCCCGGATGGCGACGTGGCAGCGTTTGGTACACGAGTGCACCGCTAAAGAGTGCGATGGTGATTTATGGGCCGGTCAGCGCGAATCTCTGGGTGTCTACGACGCAGAGTGACACGGATCTGCAGGTGACGTTGACGGACGTGCGGCCGGATGGTCAAGAGGAGTATGTCGAAAGAGGATGGCTACGGTTGTCAGACCGTGCGCTCAACAAGCAGCTTTCCACGATACATCATCCCGTGCTGTGCGATCTGCCGAAGTGCATCCAAGCGGTCACACCGGGGGTGCCGGTGCTTGCGCGGGTGGAGCTGACCAAGGTCGCGCAGGCGTTCCGCGCTGGAGACCGAATTCGTATCTGGATTGATACGCCGAGTGAAACTGGCGACAATAATTTCGACTATTCGTCGATCCCGTCAACTAATGAGATTTGGCATGACGCGAAGCACCTCTCGCAGGTGGTATTCGGCGTTCTGCCGGACGTGAATGTGCCGCCGGCTTGGCCGAAGTGCGGTGTGTCCCTCATGCAGCCGTGTCGGCCCGACCCGCTTGCATTGAGCGCAAACGCGCGGTGATTCTCGGAGCGCACACACTTGCGGCAGGCCGAACGATATGGAGGCGGTACCCCCGCACCGGTCATACGATTACGGCAATTCGGGCCGTTCCTGGAGTGCGTCGCCGTGCAGGGTGCTATGACGTGCAAGGACTCGCTCACGGCAGTCACCGATGCGACGGTCGATGGTCGGTTTGATTAGGTGGGGGCGAGGAGGCCTCCGGTGGCGCACGACGTGTCAGAGATCTGCCACAATAGACCACACGAAATGTAAGCGTAAAATGGGCGAACATTGCGCGCGCGCAGAAGTGATGCCGAGGCTGATGCCCGGCTAAATAAGGATTTTTTGCGTGCCCCGCGTGTCATTGCCGTCCAAGCTTCTCAGGATCTTGGGCGGCAATGGACGCTACGCTTAAGCGGCGAACTGTGACAGCGGAATTCACCGGCATTCTTGGCGCATCGGGTCTCTTGCGTGCCGGGTGTTGAGGCACGTGGCGCATCTTCAGCGTGGAGGACATTGCCACGCACGCTGGATGGCCCGAAAAGCACGGGGGCTCGATCCGGTTCCTCGCTTGAAAAAGCGGCAAAAGTAGGCGGGGTCCTCGAAGCCCAGCTCGAAAGCGACCTGGGAGATCGACACGGCCACATAGATTAGTCGCCGGCAGGCCTCCCGTAACAGTCGTTCGTGAACGAGGTGTAGGGCGCCCGAACCGGTTTGGCTGCGCACCAAGTGATTGAGTCGCTCTGGGCTGACGCCCAGGCATCGGGCATATCGTGAGATCGGCCAATGTGCAGTGTAATGTGCCTCGACCAGAAGCACGAAGCGAGTGAACAGTGCATGGTACCTGCGCGCTCCTGCGTCATCGGCGTCGGCACTGCGTGACAGGATGCGTGCCAGACGCCATACCACCGCGCGAGCCAACCAGAGGGTGATCGGAGTGCCCACCGTATCGGGGGCTTGAAATTCCGCGACCAGCTGGTCGAATAGGCCACCCAAGCGGCATGTGTCCAGCGCATCGGGATCCAACTGCAGAATGCGCGGCGCCAGGAACAGAGCGCGTACCGCGTCGCCAATCTCAGGCGTCTCTCCTTCGATGAAAGTGCGCGCGGTTAGCGTCAGCACTTCGCCTTCGCTGTCGGCTGCGAACTGAAAAGCATGGACGGTGCCGGGTGGGATGATCAGAGCCACCGGACCTGCGCAGTTCTGTTGCAGCGCATCCAGTGACACCTGCGCGGGCCCACGTTTCAGCCAGACGACTTGGTAAAGACCATGATGGAGGTGGGGCTCGATGTGCCAGCGGTAACGCCGACTGCGCGCTTGGATTCCTTCGACGTGCAGCAATTCGCCGCCTGCGCCGGGAGTTTCCCCGTAGAGCGCAAAGCTCGGAATCCCCGGCGCCTTCTTACGGGCAGCCCGCCTGGTCTGGACGACGGCGATCGCGGTGCGGCTCATGATGCTTAGCGACGTTAGCCGAACTCATCGGAAAAGTGCAAATTTCTGAGCTGGTTTGTCCGGTACAACAGGCGCTTCAGCCTATTAGAGTGCGTCTCCGGTGCAAGTCCTCACATGGGCGATGCAAACGATGAGGAGGCTCAGGCGTGTTTCAGTTCGATCCGTATTCTCCAGCCGTCGATGCCGACCCCTTTGCGCTATACAAGATTTTGCGCGATGAGCATCCGTGCTTCTGGAGCGAGCCGGCGCAAATGTGGGTACTATCCCGCTACGACGACATCGTTACGGCGCTGAGTGACTGGAAAACCTATTCCTCGGCCAAGGGCAACCTCATGACCGAGCTGCCCGGACGTGCGGGCGCGACGCTCGGTACGACTGATCCGCCGCGGCATGACCGCCTACGCGGCCTGATCCAGCACGCGTTCATGCGGCGTAACCTTGAAGGGCTGGCCGGGCCGATGCGCCTCGTTGCGCGAGAGTGCGCAGAGGCCCTCGACGGGCGTTCGCAGTTCGATTTCATTGACGACTTTGCAGCCAAATTCACGGTACGCGTGCTATTTGCCGCCCTGGGCTTGCCCCTGGGCGATGAGGCCACGGTGCGTGAGAAGGCCGTGCTGATGGTACAGTCCGATCCGCACACACGCGCAAAGGGACCAAAGCACATTGCGGCCTACGAATGGATGACCGAGTACGCGGCCGAGGTGATCGCCGAGCGGCGTCGCGATCCCAAGGACGATCTCATTTCGCACTTTAGCGCAGCCGAGATTGACGGTGATCGGCTTGACGAGCGCGAAGTGCTGCTCACAACTACCACGTTAATCATGGCCGGAATAGAGTCGCTGGGTGGATTCATGGCCATGCTCGGCCTAAATCTCGCTGATCATCCCCAGGTCCGCGCTGCGGTTGTCGCCAACTCGGCGCTGCTGCCCGATGCCATTGAGGAGTCTCTACGCTTCAATACCTCGGCACAACGCTTCCGCCGCTGTCTGGGGAAGGACATCGCGCTGCACGGCAAGACGCTGCGCTGCGGCGAATTCGTCTGTCTCGCCTATGGCTCCGGCAATCGCGACGAACGGCGGTTCCCCAACCCCGATGTGTATGACCTCGAGCGTAAGCCCCGGGGCCACCTCGGATTCGGGGGGGGTGTTCATGCCTGCCTGGGCTCGATCATCGCGCGAATGGCATCGAAAATCGCCTTTGAGGAGTTCCTCAGGGTCGTGCCGAAATTCGCTCGCGTATCTCGGGAGCTGCAATGGATGCCGTCCTCTACGTTCCGTAGTCCGCTGCAGCTCGTGCTCGAAAGGATCTGATCAGAGGTAGAACCTCGTCATCATCTGGGTAACTAACGATATTACAAGCTGGTTCAGGGCAGTGATTGCCGCTCAGCCGGACGCCTGGACTCTGTTGCACGGTGCAACTGAAGGCGGCGCGGTGGGCATCGTATGTAAATTTGATGGCCGTGTGCATGCGACATCTGCCCATGCTATGGCGGCGGAGTGCAGCTGCGGAATCTGGCGGGTCGCTTGGCTAATAAGCTTGCGATGCTGGAGAACGCCGCTGTCGAGCGCTCAGCCGGCAACAACTGGACACATCCGCGGGCCGCCATGAGCGGAATACGGGCGTTCGGGACAGCAGCCTTTTACTGTCACGACCGAACTCTCCTGCGCTTCGCTTGCGGTGCCAATTAAGTGCAGATGCCTTTCTTGGCACTGGAGCGAGCGTCGCAGTCGCTCGAGGAAGGCGTCGTTTGCGTCTTGAGGCGGAAGTACGATTTCGAATGGTGAGGAGCCCGCCCGGCCGTGACCTTCGACCAAAAACGCGAAGCGGGTCGACAGCCGGTGAACGGCCTGAAGAACATCACGTCAATCCCCTGCGGCGATGCTCGGCGATTAAGGGAAATCGCGGTCGTGCAATATCAGTTCGCGCATCGCCGACAAGCCGGAGTCCACATTGCGTCTGCCGTAGCCGATGCGGAAGCGATCCGCTGGCGTTGGCGACAGCGCTGAGGCGTAAATGGATGAAGGGAGCAGTACAACGCCGCCCTGCTCAACCATGCGCCGGCAAAATGCCTCAGCGCCCGCGGCTCCAGTGTACCGCGGAAACATTACGACCCCGCCATCCGGCGAATAGCTCTCGAACAGCTCCGGGAATTCGGCGAGGAAAGCGGCGACTTGCGCGTAGCCATCTCGCGCGATGGCCCGGGTGCGAGCCAGAATCCTCTCACGGTGCTGAAGCGCAATGAGTGCCAGCCGCTCCGACGGTCCGCTGTTGCAGATCGACAGATAATGTTTGTACCGCACCATTCGCTCAAGCAACACACGGTCGCGACACGCGATCCAGCCGATGCGAAGACCCGGGAGTCCATACGCCTTGCTCATGACGTTCAACGATACGCCGCGCTCATAGGCATCGACTGCCTGCTGCAGGCGCTTGTGCGGTTCATGCTCGATGAGCCGATAGACTTCGTCGGAAAGAATCCAAATACCGTGCCGGCGACACAGATCGATTAGACCGTCAAAGCGATCCCGCTCCAAAATCTTGCCGGTAGGGTTGTGCGGGAAGTTGATGTAGAGCGCTCGGGTATTCGGCCGAATCGCTGCTGCCACCTCATCCAGGTGCAGCGTCCAGCTTTCCCGTGGGTCGAGGGCAACTCCCGTGACGGCGCACAGAGCGAGCGGTACGGTCTCGGCCGATTGGTAGTCGGGCGTGATCACGATGGCGTGATCCTGCGGTCCGAGTAGAGCGTGGTAGAAGCAGTAGAGACCTTCCTCGGCGCCCGCAAAACATAGTATGTCTTCGGCGGCGCAAGTCTCGTACGTTGCGGCAATCGTGGCGCGCAGGTCTGGCGCGCCGTACGATTCGGTGTAGGAGAGACGAAGATCGAGCAGCGTCTCGAGTGCAGCGTCGCCGCCGAGCGCCAGCAATTCGCGAACCGAGAGTGATTCAGCGTCGGACGCAGTCATGTGATATCGCGCGGAAAATTCCCAGCGGGCCAAATAGGTCTCGAGCTTGAATTCCGGCAGTGAGCTGGAAAGCGCACTGGCTTCGTCGGCTGTGCGCGGTACGCGCTCGTGACCGTTGCTGATATCGGATCGACTGCTCATAAGGAGTCGATATTCGATGTCGCACGGGCCACGGTCAAGGACTTCGGGCGTCCTGACTGTCGTATCCGCGCGCCGATTCGGAGAGCAAAGCTCGGATCGCAGCTCGTGCGGATCTGTTGCAGGTTCTCGGTGCCTCATTGGGGCGGCTCTGGTCGGACGGACGACTCGGCATATTGGGCAATATCGTCGGCTAAGCCCGCTGCAGTGTGATATCCGGCCTCTCATCGGCTTCGAGCAAGCTGCTTACCCTTGCGCTGGTCCCCGAGCTCGTCCATCCTCATGGGTCACGTGATCGTCGCGGAGGCGCCGATGAACCCGCATCTGTATCTCGCCTACTGCCTCGCCGTGGCTATTCTCGTGCTCTTGCCCGGGCCCGTGGTCACACTCGTCGTCGCGAACTCCTTGAGCCAGGGCAGCCGCGCCGGGCTCGCGGTCGTTGCGGGCGCTAGCATCGGGAATGCAATCTTGCTGGTCGGCACCGCCATTGGACTGCTCGCGTTCTTCGCATGGCTCAGCGACGTCTTTGCCGTGGTGCGTTGGGGCGGCGCACTGTACTTGATTTGGCTTGGGATCAAAGCTTGGCGATCGCAGGGCGCGCCAGCACTTGCAGGTGCGCAGGCACGTCCGCGCACCATGCGCTCGGTGTTCTTTCAGGGCTTTCTCGTCGCCCTTACCAATCCCAAGGCGATCGTGTTCTACATCGCGTTCCTGCCACAGTTCATGGACGCTCGACGCTCACCGGGTCCGCAGCTGCTGGCAATGACCGCCACCATGATCGTCATGGCGCTGGCTTCAGACAGCGCCTATGCCTTGCTCGCGAGTCGACTACGAAGCTGGTTCACGACCCCCGCGCGCCGTCGCCTGCAGGGGCGCATCAGCGGTGCGCTGCTGTTCGGCGTGGGCTGCGGCCTTCTGCTGGCCCGACGGGCAAACTGAGAGGCGCTGCGACGTGTTTCGATCCGACAGGCAATTGGTGCTGCAATCGCATCGGGTCTCGCGCAGCGCCTGATTCAACCTGCAGACGTCCGCAATTCCCCGGCCGCCACGGATGGGCGCGTTCGCAAAGCACTTCAAACGGCTGCGCTGTGCAGACGAACGCCGCTTGTCAACGTGTGGCGGCCGCAGCTGCGTCTGCGTTCAGTGTCTTCGTGTAAAAGCTATCCAGGACCGCGTGCATCGCTTTCAATGCACTTGGATTCAGATAGATCATGTGCCCGGATTGGAAGTAGGCGAACGTGATGTGCTTGCGCAGCCTCGGGCTTAGCATGGCGTGATCAAGGTCGTATTCGGTCTCGTGGAACGGCGTGGCAAGATCGAAGTAGCCGTTTTCAGAGAGCACCCGCAAGTAGGGATTCTTGCGCATGGCTTGCGCAAGGTCGCCCGCGACATAGGGCAAGGCGAGATGATCGTGTTTCCAGTCCCACTGTTTGTACGCCCGGTTGCTCTCTTCTTTATAGATGCGATTTGAGTGGTACTTCAGCACGTTGTGCAGGTACCACTCGAAAGCCGCTGTGAAGGGCGTGCCGGTAAACTGGTTCGACGGGTCGAACGAGTTCCGCGAGCTGATCGCATCGCGGTCGGAGGCAGTAAATCGTGCATCGAATCGCCCGATATGCTCCTCGAGTGGCAGCAGGAGCTCTTTGCGAAAGTGCGCGGGAGAGACGCGCAGATTGGCGTGTTCCAGGTAGGTCACGGGCAAGCCGGTGAAATCGTGCAGTCTGGCGGCCATTGCATCAAGCTGGTCTTTCGGTAGCTGATCGCCTTGCCGAAGTGCCAGGGCATAGGGACCGTCGGCGAACGAGCGCGCTTGCGCCACGAATCCTGCCAGGCTCGCAGGCTTGTCGGCGATGCGGTTGTGGTACCAGGCGATCGCGGCATAGGACGGTAGATCGAAAATGTATTTGTCGTCGGATCCGGGCATCCAGTCGAAGAAATTGAGTACGGTCGACTGCAGGATGACTCCGTTCAGCGCGATGCCCTGATTCTGCAGGTATTCGGCCAGAGCCGCGGAGCGGGTGGTGCCGTAGCTCTCGCCATACAGGAATTTTGGTGATTGCCACCGGTTGTATTGCTTCAGGTACCGGTAGATGAACTGGGCGAAGGACTTCACGTCCTGATCCACGCCCCAGAACATCTTGCCGGTTCCCTTGCCGACCACACGGCTGTACCCGGTGCCCACCGCGTCGATGAAAACCAAGTCCGACTTGTTGAGCAGACTTTCATGGCTCGGCGTGATCGAGTAGGGCGCCGGAGGCGTTGCGCTTCCATTTGTCATGTTGACGCGGTACGGGCCGAGTCCGCCCATCTGAATCCAGTCCGATGAGGCGCCGGGACCGCCGTTATAGAGAAACGTGACCGGTCGCATTGATGGATTGCGTACACCATTTTTGGTATAGGCAACGTAAAACACACTCGCTACGGGCTCATTTTTCTTACCGCGCAGGAGAATGGTGCCAGCGGTGGCCGTGTAGTGAATCGTCTCACCGTTGATGGTCACGCTGTGCTGTGTGCTCACTGCCCGTGCTTTGGGCACCGGTATCGGCGGGCTTGTGGCAGGCTTTGGGGGCGCTGCAACAGCCGCCAGTGAAACCATCAGGAGGGACCAAAGAGGCACAATACGAAGGTGTCGCATATGCGGATGTCTATCACGCAACCGGTCTGCAATCCAGCAGGAACAGAGAAAATGCGACAGCGCGTGCGTCTGCCGGGTCGAACAGCCAGGCCCGTGTGCAGGCATTCCGAGCATGCGTGGAACGGGGCGTTGCCGTTCGCATTCAGACCCGATTCAATCGGGCAACCCTGTCGTGATGCACCCGGCGCGAGTAGACTTGCGGCCCTTCAGGCCCACGGTCGGTGGGCCCATCATGATTCCAGGCTCCGATTCGTCAGAACCGACGAACGCTACGATAAGGTCCGCTGCGCATGAAAACGCTTCGCATGACTCTGGTTGCATTGCTCGGGCTGGTGGCGGCAATTCCGGCTCTGACTCAAGCCCGCCAGCTGACGAATGCCGATTACGCTCGTGCAGCCCGGTTTCTTCTGGACAGTACCGATCCTCTGGTCGGTCACTTCGTCGATCCGCGGGTCGATCACGACGTTCAGCATGTGACCTGGCTCGATGCGACACATTTCTGGTACCGGGATCACGGCGCCACTGTGGATCGGATTCTGGAGATGGATGCGGTTAGCGGCAAGGTGTCGCCCGCATTCGATCAGGACAAGTTGGCGGCGGCTCTGGGCAAGGCGCGACACAAGGCCATGAGCCCCCATATATGGCCGGCATTTGGCTTCGATTTCAAGCCACAGAAGAACGGGTTGCTCGAGGTTCATTTCCGCAACAAGCGCTATCTCTGCAATCTGAGGGGCGCTGGCACCTGCGTCGAGCAAAAGGATCCATGGCGCAAGCACAGAACGAGGTTCGACAAGGTTCGTCATGCGCGTTCGCCAAACGGAGAGTTCCGCGTATTCGTGCGTGACTGGAATCTCTGGATCCTCGACATCGCCACCGGCAAGACCGAGCAGCTCACCACGGATGGTGTGAAGAACTATGGCTACGGCATGCGCCGCAACGGCGGTACAGCGGTGAGCTGGTCCCCGGATTCGAAGTTGTTGGTTGCGTTTCGGCAGGATCAGCGCAAGGTCAGGCACATGTATACCGTGGTGACGCGCATCGGCCACCCAACTTTGGAGGTCTGGCCGTACCCGTTGCCGGGCGACAAGCATGTCTTTCTGGTCCACCCGGTGGTGATCAATGTCGCCACCCACAAGGTGGTGCGTCTGAAGATGGCGCCCGAGCAGAGACTCGGCAGCTGGAGTGAAATTCGCTGGTCTGCAGACGGCAAGACCTTCGCATTGGTGTCGACTTCGCGCGATCAGCAGACCGAATGGTATCGAGTGGCCGATGCAGCCACCGGCGAAGTACATACGGTGTTTGCGTATACCGCGAAGGATTACTACCAAGGCTGGTATGGCCGGCCCGACTGGCAATACCTGCCGAAGCGGGACACGGCGATCTGGCCGACCGAACAGAACAATTGGATGAACCTGTATCTGTACAGCCTCAAGAGCGGCCGGATGCTCCGTCCGATCACCACGGGCAGGGGTGATGTCATCCAGGTGCCGTACGTCGACCGCAAGACCGGCACATTGTGGTACGTCGGCGTGGGGCGCATCCCGGGCATGAACCCGTACTACCAGCAGCTGTTCAAGGTCGATATCGCAACGGGTAAGACTACTCTACTGACGCCCGAGGATGCGGACCATACGATTACGATGGCGCCCGGTGGCAAGTATTTCGTGGATTCTTATTCCACGCCGACGACGCCACCGGTCACGGTGCTGCGTTCCGCGGCAAGCGGACGGGTGATCAAGACCATCGCCCGGGCCAATATTGCGCGCCTCAAAGCCATGGGCTGGGTGCCGCCGGTGCCAATCACCGTCAAGGCACGGGACGGGAAGACCACGCTTTATGGCTTGATGTACAAGCCGACGAATTTCAATCCGCACAAGAAATACCCCGTTATCGATTTCATTTATCCCGGTCCGCAGATTGGCTCGATCGCAACGTTCAGCTTCCGTTCCGAGCGCGGCAGTCATCAGGCGTTGGCGGAGCTTGGCTTCATCGTGGTGACGATCGACGGCTTGGGGACGCCGTACCGCTCTGCGAGCTTCCAGCGCTATTGGTATGGCGACATGGGCGATGACACCATCCCGGACCAAATTGCCGGCATCAAGCAGTTGGCGGCGCGGTATCCGTGGATGAACCTCAAGCGCGTCGGCATTTGGGGCCATTCGGGAGGCGGCAATGCCACCGTCTCAGCGATGCTCCACTATCCCAATTTTTTCAAGGTGGGCTGGGCGGAAAGCGGTAACTATGACAACCGCGATTACTATTACGCCTGGGGCGAGAAATGGGAAGGTCAGCTGATCAAATACAAGAACGGCAAGACCAACTACGACAATCAGGCCAGTGAGCTGCTGGCGAAGAATCTCAAAGGACGCCTGATGCTCGTGACGGGATCGATCGACAACAACGTTCCCCCGAGCAACACCTTCTTGATGGTCAATGCGCTGATGAATGCAAACAAAGACTTCAGCATGCTGGTGGTGCCAAATGAACGGCATCACTACGGAGCTCACACGCCCTATGTGACCCGTCGCTGCTGGGATTTTTTCGTCAGGTACCTCGCCGGTAACCGGCCACCGCACGAATTCAACGGCATGCCCAAAACGCTGGATAAGTAGCGCACCGTGGCAGCGGTGCGGCCGCCTCCTGTCGGGCGATCGCACCGCCGTGCTCTGCTCGGTGGCCGAGCAGTGTTGAGGCGTTTGCTCCATTTTGGGGCGGCTCAGGTGGACCGCGAATGCAAAAGGCTTGCTCGCGTGCACCTGATGTGCTTCCTCGAGACCGTGCCGGCCGAGAAGTTCGGTTTAGTCTATCGTGCCGCGGCCAGCCGCGTTCTCAGCGGAGCACATCCAGGCGATCGACGGTCTGCTCCATAGACCGTGCGAATCGATGGTCCGCGTATACGGTTGCAGCAATGGTGCCGGGCGGTACACATTGGCCGATTCTGTCGATGGACAGGATTCCCTGGCCCGACGACTCGGCGCGCTTCAGTTTCAGCGTATCCCATCGAGCGTCATTAGGAAGGCGGGACGTGATGGGCACGAGTGCGGCGCACGGCGGGGTCGTTGCCCGGCCCGTGAAGATGTCATTGAGCATCAAGATGGCCGGGCTGCGCCACCTCAGTTCCGACAATGCATGAGTTGCAACCCCGAGGTGCATCAGCTGGGCCTGGATGCGGGATTGCTCCAGCGTGCTCACTGTCCAGATCGGCACGATAGCAGCTGGCGTAATTAGTGCACTTCGAGTCCTGCGGTTCGGATCAGTTCGGCGAGGACGCTGGTCATATAGCAGGGTCGTCGTCGAAGACCACGATCGACCCTGTGGGCAGGGGCTTCACACCGTCGTCCCGGATCGTGTCCACGGAGATGGTCTGCCCGGTCTGGAGGAATGGCAGCCCAGCACGGTGCTTTCGGCCGACCCCGGCGACGCGCCAGCGGGCGTCCGTGGCGTGTCGGCGCAGTGGCCCAGTCCTGCCCCGATCTTAGCGCTCGACCAACCTGGCCAAGCGACACATCATTCATTGCCGCGCCCCAGCGGAAACGCCGCTCTCACGGGGCGCGGCGCGGTCTGCCTCGCCGCGTGCTGCGCAGAGCCATGGACACTGATGCGCCGAGTACCAGTAGCACGGTGAGGCCCAGGGTGGGCCAGTAGCGCATCAGGAACCGTGCGAGCGCGTAGAGTCGAGAGATGCGGCGCAGTAGCGTGACATCTGGCAGCGGACTGGAGTGGATTTGCCGTCCGAATCGCATGAGCTGGGGGTGCTGGATGCCAAACCGCGGCCAAGGCGGCAACCCCGGTCCATTCGGATTGCCGGTGCGGGCGAAGCGGATCCAATACGCCGGGATGAGCTGCGCGAGGCGCCGATCGGCGCGCTCCCAGTGGCGATCCGGGTCAAGGTGATCAAAGACGTATGGGAGTTCGACGCCGTGGGTGGCGCCGAGATTGTGATAAGGCGAGCCTGCCAAATATGGTGGCGCGCGGGTGAATTCATACAGGTAGACGGGATCGCCCTCATCCTGGTGCGCGAGCGTCGCCCAACGCCACATGTCCCAGCGAAAGCGCATATCGGTGTTGAACGACGCGGCTGCTGCGCGAGCGCTTGCGGCGCTGCGCCCCGGTGCTGGAGCGAGCATACGCACCAGCAGCGGCGGAAAAGTGCGTTCCAGGGTGCGATAGTAGTTGCTGGGGGTCACCTTATGGTGCGAGAGGAAGATCGCGCCTTCATCGCGGTTCCAGCCAATGAGCAATGCGACTCGATTGGCCTGGTGATGCGCATAGCTTTCCCAGGGAGCACGGGCAAGCACCGCATGGTCCACGGTGAGGTGCGGCGCGAACGGTACCTTCAGGAGCTGTTCGGCCGGGATGCGGCGCAGCTCGGCGAGCGATGCTGCGCCTGCCCGGCGCATGAAGCGCACCCCTTGCGCTTGTGCACCGCTCAGCCGCAGATGGGAGAACAGCTCGATAGGTTCAAACAGCCCGCCGCTCTCGCCGATCGCCTTTTGAAACAGCCCTCGGGCGAGCGCAGAACTCGTGAGCGCACTGATTGCCATCGCTCCCGCAGATTGTCCAAAAACGGTAACGTTGTCCGGATCGCCGCCGAAGGCCGCAATGTTGCGTTGCACCCAGCGCAGCGCCGCGAGCTGATCGAGCAGCCCGTAGTTGCCAGAACTATGGCGGGGCGATTCGGCGGTAAGAGCCGGCAGCGAGAGAAACCCAAACGCACCGAGGCGATAACTGATGGTCACGACAATGACGCCTCGACGAGCAAGTGGTCCCCCCGCATAGAGCGGCACGGACGCCGAGCCCTGTTCCAAAGCTCCGCCATGGATCCACACCATCACCGGCAGGGCCTGGGTGTACGGTGCAGCCGGCTTCCATAGGTTCAGGTACAGGCAGTCTTCGCTAATCGGCTCCGGGGCGGCAGTGCGCGGATACATGCCGCGCTGCATGCATGCGGGTCGGTAGTGTGTTGCGAGCAGAATGCCCGGCCACGGTTTGACCGGCCGAGGAGCCCGCCAGCGCAGACGGCCGATCGGCGGTGCGGCGAACGGAATGCCCTTGAAGGAATCGATCCCGTGGCGTAGCGAACCTTGAATCCGGCCATCGGCCGTCTGCACCACTGGGGCCGATGCGGCATTCGCGACGGTCAGCACGGCACTCGCGAGCAGCGCCGCGGCCGTCGATGCCCGGAATGCTGAGATGATCATCTGTTTGCGTTGATCCCGGCGTGACTGGCGCATTGTAGAGCGGTGAGAGGCCTGTCGGCTGCGTAGAGCGCGGCGAGCGCCAGCGCAGAGATACCAGCGAAGCGGTCCGCGGGGCTGGCGAATCGTCCGCCGGAATCAGCCGCGCGCGGCCTGATATGCTTACCCGACCGGTCGGCGACTGTGCCGATGTCCGGGAGTGGCTTCATCCGGAATGCGCAGCATGACAGAACGTTTCAGCGGAACTGATCGGTATATCGCGACGGACGATCTGATGATGGCGGTGAACGCCGCGATTACCTTGGGCCGCCCGCTACTCATCAAGGGCGAGCCCGGCACCGGCAAGACGCAACTTGCACAGGAAATCGCACGTTCGCTGAATCGTCCGCTGTACGAGTGGCATATCAAGTCAACCAGCAAGGCGCAGCAGGGTCTGTACGAGTACGATGCGGTCTCCCGGCTCCGCGATTCGCAGCTTGGTGAGACGCGTGTGCGCGATATCGCCAACTACATCATCAAAGGCAAGTTGTGGGAGGCCTTTGAAGCCGATGTGCAGCCGGTGCTGCTGATCGATGAGATCGACAAGGCGGATATCGAGTTTCCAAACGACCTGCTTCGCGAACTCGATCGGATGGAGTTCTACGTCTATGAGACGCGTGAGCTGATCAAGGCGCGGTATCGCCCTATCATGCTGATCACCAGCAACAACGAAAAGGAGCTGCCGGATGCGTTTTTGCGACGCTGCTTCTTTCATTACATCCGATTTCCCGACGAGACGACGATGCGCGCGATCGTCGAGGTACATTTCCCAGGGTTGAAGCAGGAGCTTCTTGCGCAGGCGCTGCGCGTATTTTATGAGGTACGCGAGACAGCAGGGCTGAAGAAGAAGCCTTCCACGTCCGAGCTGCTTGACTGGATCAAGTTGCTGCTCGTCGAAGATATCGATCCGGCATTGCTTCGAGCTGGCGATGGACGCAAGCTGCTGCCGGCCCTGCATGGCGCACTGCTTAAGAACGAGCAGGATGTGCACTTGTTTGAACAGCTCGTGTTCTTGCACCGGCGTTCGCGCTGAGCCCCGGTGTCCAGGCGCACTGAGCAGAACCTCGCGACATGCTGGTCAAACTGTTCTTCGCGTTGCGCGCCGCTGCCATCCCGGTCAGTGTCACGGAGCTATTGACTCTGCTCGAGGCTCTACACGCGCGCGCGGCGGACCAGTCGGCTCGGGATTTTTATTTCCTGGCGCGAGCATCCCTGGTGAAGGACGAACGGTATTACGATCGGTTCGATCGGGTGTTCGCGGAGGTTTTCGAAGGCGCCGAGCGAGTGTTCGCGGATCTCCTGGCGGCCGATATTCCGGCCGAATGGCTGCGCGGGCTCACTGACGAGGCGCTCTCGGGGCAACAGCGCCGAGCAATCGAGGAACAGGGCGGCTGGGAGAAATTGCTCGCAACGTTGCGTGAGCGCCTGCGCGAACAGGATGCGGCTCATCACGGCGGCAGCAAATGGATTGGCACCGGCGGGACATCGCCGTTCGGCGCCGCAGGGTATCACCCCGAGGGGATCCGCTTTGGGGATGTCGGGGCGAGACAGGGTCGTGCCGTGAAGGTGTGGGAGCGGCGCGAATTCCGCAATTTCGACGACACCATCGAGCTCGGCACGCGCAACATGAAAGTGGCCCTGCGCAGGCTGCGCAGGTTTGCCCGTGAGGGTGTCGCCGACCAGCTGGATCTCGATGGCACGATTGCCGCCACCGCACGCAATGCCGGTCTGCTCGAGTTGAAGCTCGTCCCGCAGCGCCGCAACGCGGTCAAAGTGCTTTTGTTCCTGGACGTCGGCGGATCCATGGACGAACACGTGAGCGCCTGCGAGGAATTGTTTTCAGCGGCGCGTGCTGAGTTCAAGTATCTCGAGCATTTTTATTTCCACAATGTGCCGTACGAGCGGCTCTGGAAGGACAACCACCGCCGTGCGGCCTGTGCGATTGCGACGCTCGAAGTCCTGCGCACCTATGGCCATGACTATCGGGTGATTCTGGTTGGAGATGCCACGATGAGTCCGTACGAGATCCTCCAGCCCGGTGGTAGCGTCGAGCATTGGAACGAGGAGGCCGGTGCCGTATGGATGCAGAGGCTCTGTGCGGCCTTTCCGCGTCTGGTCTGGCTCAACCCCGCCTCATCCCGGCGCTGGGCGCATGCCGATTCGGTGCGGATCCTGCAGGATCTGGTTGGCGGACGAATGTTCCCGCTCACGCTGCAGGGCTTGGATGCGGCCATTGCGATATTGCGCCATGGCGCGGCCGTGCCGAAGATCTCATCACGGTAAAAAATAAACCCGGGTAATATTGACGAAATTAATTAATCCGGATAAAAATTGCACATCAGGAGGTGGTGCATGAATCCGGAATCACAGAACAGGTCGTCTACGGCGTTCAACGGTGTACGACGCATGTTGTCCGGCCCCCTTGGTGAGGTGGCGCTCGCTGTCAAGGCCGCCGTCGAAGGCGGCCTGAGCGAGCACATTCTCGTTTTCGATGACACAACCGGCCGGGTGATCGATCTGGATTTGCGGGGCACGCAGGCCGAGGTGATCGAGCGGCTGTCTCGCCCGCGGTCGGTGGCCGAGAGCTCTGGCGCAGAGGACAGTGGCGCAATCGGCCTCCCGCGGGCCGTAGCGAGTGATTCCAGGGGGCGAGGGCGGCCGAAGCTGGGCGTCGTTGCGCGCGAGGTGACGTTGTTGCCCCGCCACTGGGAGTGGCTCGCCAGCCAGCCGGGTGGCGCTTCGGCCGCATTGCGGCGCCTGGTCGACGACGCCCGGCGGCAGGGTGGGGAGCGTCTGATCCGGCGCGCCGCTCAGGAAGCCGCCTATCAGTTCATGTACGCCATTGCGGGCGATCTGCCGGGTTATGAGGAGGCGAGCCGCGCGCTGTTCGCCGACGATCAGCCTCGGCTGGAGCATTGGGTCGCGGCGTGGCCGCCGGATATTCGCGAGTACCTGCTGCAACTGGCCTTCGCCGTGCCGCCGCGACCTCCGCGAGGTTGACCAGCCCGGCCCGTGCGAGGGATGAGGCGAGGCGGCGATGCCGCGCTAAGATTCCGATTCGCCCGCGGTCGTCGCGTCGGCTCGATCCTGGTGGACGTAGTGTGACCCGCGTGACCAGGACGCGGCGGCCGCTATCAGGCACGTTGCCGCTGCGAAGCTGAATGCGGCCGTCAATCCGGCGCGAAACGGCGCCGCAATCAACTTTGGGAAGAAATAGCGTCCGGTCAGTGCGGCGCGGTTGGCCGACGAGAGGTGTGCCAGCACGCCTGGGCCCAGCAACGTGCGAATAGGGTTGTAGCCGAGGAATGCGGCAAACAGTACCGATACGGGGGGCAGGGAACCGACGTGGCGGGCGACACTCGCGGATACTCCGTGCTGCATCAAACCGCGCTCCAGAGTGGTCGACAACGTGGTTGCGAGTCCGGCGATCATCAGCGAGAAGAAGATGCCGATCGAGAGCACCTGGGCAGCATTTTGGAAGGTGGCGTTCATGCCCCCGCCGGCGCCTCGATCGCGTGCCGGCAGACTGTTCATGACCGCGGCACGATTCGGCGCTGCAAAGGCGCCCATGGACACCCCGGAAAGCAACAGGATGGCCGCAAAGGCGCTGTAGCGGAAATTGATCGGCAGCATCATCAGCAGTACCAGGCTGGCCGCCGCCCCGAGCATCCCGCCGGTGGCAAAGTAGCGCGCGCCGAGACGGTCGGACAGCACGCCCGAGAGTGGACCGGCAAGCAGAAAACCGGCGCTCAACGGCAGCATGAAAAGACCGGCCCAGAGCGGGGTCTGCTCGAAGCTATAGCCGTGCAGTGGCAGCCACACGCCCTGCAGCCAGATGATGAGCATGAACATCAGTCCACCCCGACCGATGGCCGACAGAAACGTGGACAGCGTGCCAAACGTAAAGGCACGGATCCTGAATAACGGCAGCCGGAACATCGGGGCGCTCACGCGCGCCTCGATTACGGCGAAGGCGAGCATCGCGGCGATACCGGCACCGAGCAGGGCCAGCACCGGCGCGCTCGACCAGCCCATGTCATGGCCCCCGGCCGGCTGGATCCCCCAGGTGATGCCGACCATGATGAGCGTCAGACCGGTCGCGAAGCTGACATTGCCGCCCCAGTCGATGCGCGTGGGATGGCGATGGCCGATTTCCTTGAGCTTCAGGTAGGACCAGAGGGTTCCAAACAATCCGAACGGCACCGAGACCAGGAAAATCAGCCGCCAGTGAATCGCCGCGAGCACTCCGCCCAAGATGAGGCCGAGGAAATTTCCGCTGATTCCCGCAACATTGTTGATGCCGAGGGCGAGTCCGCGCTGGTTGGGCGGAAACGCGTCCGTCAGGATGGCGCCGGAATTTGCGACCAGAAAGGCTGCGCCGATGCCCTGGAAGATCCGTCCGACGACCAGCCAGAGCGCCCCGATCTGCCCGGTATAAGGGTCAAGGGTCAGCGCCAGGGACGCAACCGTGTAGACGATGAAGCCAAGGTTGTACATCCGTACCCGCCCAAACATGTCGCCGAGGCGGCCGAGGCTCACGACCAGCACGCTGGTCACGACCTGATAACCAAGAATCATCCACAGCAGATACAGCGTGTTGCGCGGCTCGAGCGGATTGAGAGCAATGCCGTGGAAGATCTGTGGCATCGCAATCAGCATGATCGAGGAATCGATGGTCGCAAGCAGCACGGCGACCGTCGTGTTCGACAGAGCGATCCACTTGTAGTGCGGGGAGACGTCGCGGTGTGGCATGGTCGGGACAGATTGAGAGGAAATGGATGATTAAGAACGTGGCTCTGGCTCGGGCGCCGCTCGGCCCGCAGCGATCGCTGCTTAGGCCGCGGGCGCGGGGTGCAAGGCTCCCGGGCTGGCTTCGGTAAGCGCGTAACCCTATCAAATCTCAACAGCAGGTTCAGCACCGGGGGGAGCTTTACCAGCCCTTTAGGTGCCGCGCGCTCGCCGGTCTTCCCCGGGTCTTGGTGCCCGATGCGGCACTGACTCGCCAGGCCGCGTTGACCCCATCCGCCCAATTGCCCGAGATACGCATCCTTCCGGATGGAGCGCGACGGCGCGATGGCGGAGCATGTTTCTGGGGCAGTGCCTTGATTTGTCGTCCCCGCGACCGCATCTGGGCTACAGCGGACCGGTCGGCGGGCCAGCGTCGAGCGTTGGCGTGATGCGCCCGGCGTAGCGAATTGAACGGCCCGGAACCTGTGGGCTGGGCCAGGCCGGAGAAACGATGAACATCGAGCGACAATACGGCTGGATGTGGGTTGAGGCGCGCGAAGTTCTCGAGCGAACCGAGCGGCTGCAACGGCAATTCCTGCGCTATCTCGGACCCGGTACGGAGGGGGCTTTGTGGGAGCCGCCCGTGGACGTCGTGGAAACCTCCGACGGCTTGATCATGCTGTTTGCGCTGCCGGGCGTGGCGGCCGAACACATCGAGGTGCGGCTCGAGCCCACGGCGCTTGCCGTCAGTGCGATTCGGCAGTTGAGATTCGGTTGTCCGAGTACGGTTATCCGTCGGCTCGAAATTCCGCACGGCCGCTTTTTCCGACGCATCCCCCTCTCGGGCATGCCGCTCGCTATCGCCGCGACCCGTTATGAACAGGGTTGCCTGGAAGTGCGTCTCACTCGTACAACGGAGAAATGACCGATGACGGACACTGAGCACAACGCGCCGTCAACAGCGAGCGCCGAATTGCCAGATTTGCCTGCCGATGCGGTGCCTATCGTTGCGATGCGCAACGTGGTGCTGTTCCCCGGAATCGTCCTGCCTGTCACCCTGGGGCGCGAGGAAAGCATCGCGGCCGCCCAGGAGGCTGTGCGCACGGGACGGAAAATCGGGCTGCTGCTGCAGCGTGACGCCGCGGTGGACAAACCATCGCCGGCGGATCTATACGATGTCGGGGTGCTTGCGACCGTCGTGCGCTACGTGACGGCGGCGGATGGCGCTCACCATCTGGTCTGCCAGGGCGAGAGCCGCTTTCGGCTGCTGCAGATCGTGCGCGAAGCACCGTTTCTTGCCGCGCGCGTGCAAGCCATCGAGGAGCCGACGGGCAGTGGACCGCAGATCGAGGCACGGGTCGACTACCTGAAGACGCGTGCCACCGAGGCACTCGCACTTCTACCACAGGTGCCTGTGGAGCTTTCGCGCACCATCGCCGGTATCGACTCCCCGGCGCAACTGGCGGACCTCATCGTGAGCTTCATGGACGTGAAGCCGCAGGAAAAACAGGAGTTGCTTGAGACGCTCGACCTGAAGGAGCGGCTCGACAAAGTCGTGCGCTTGCTCGCCCACCGGGTGGAGGTGCTGAAGATCACCCGCGACATCGCCGAGCAGACGCAGGCGGCACTCGGCGAGCGGCAGCGCGAGGCGGTGCTGCGCGAACAGTTGCATCAATTGCAGAAGGAGTTGGGCGAGGGCGAGGCTGAGGGCAGTGAACTCGACGAACTCGACAAAGCCATTGCCGCGGCGCACATGCCGGCGGAGGTCGAGGAACAGGCTCGCAAGGAGCTGAAGCGGTTGCAGCGCATGAGTGAGGCGAGCCCCGAGCACGGCATGGTCCGTGCCTATCTCGACTGGATCGTGGCGTTGCCCTGGAGCAAGACCGATGCCGAGGACATCAACATCGAGCGGGCCGGCATGGTGCTCGATGAGGATCACTACGGGCTCGAGAAGGTCAAGCGTCGGATTCTCGAGTATCTCGCCGTGCGCAAGCTCAATCCGCAGGGGCGCAGCCCGATTCTGTGTTTCGTCGGCCCACCGGGTGTCGGCAAGACATCCCTCGGTCAGAGCATCGCGCGCGCACTGGGGTTGAAGTTCGTCCGCGCCAGTCTCGGTGGCGTGCATGACGAGGCGGAGGTTCGGGGTCATCGGCGGACCTACATCGGGGCGCTGCCCGGCAACATCATCCAGGGACTGCGCAAGGCGGGCACGCGCAACCCGGTGTTCATGCTCGATGAGATCGACAAGCTGAGCGCGAGCCTCCAGGGCGATCCTGCGTCGGCGCTGCTCGAGGTGCTCGATCCGGAGCAGAACGCAACATTTCGGGACAACTATCTCGGTCTGCCGTTTGATCTGAGCCACGTGCTGTTTATTGCCACTGCAAACGTGCTCGAGACCATCCCTGGACCGTTGCGCGATCGCATGGAGATCATCGAACTCACGGGCTACACCGAAGAGGAAAAGCTCGAGATTGCCAAACGCTACCTCGTGCAGCGCCAACTCAAGGCCAATGGACTTCAGAGCTCCCAGGCGAGCATCTCCGATGCGGCGCTGATGCGCGTGATCAGTCAATACACGCGCGAATCCGGCTGCCGAAATCTCGAGCGCGAGATCGGCGCACTGCTGCGCCGGGCGGCGATGCGTATCGCCGAAGGGAAGGTCACGAGCGTGCACTTCGAGCCTGACGAGGTAGCGGAGGTGCTCGGACCCTACCGGTTCGAGAACGAAGTCGCACAGCGCACCTCCATTGCCGGTGTGGCGACCGGGTTGGCCTGGACACCCGTGGGCGGAGACATCCTGTTCGTGGAGTCGGCGCGCGTGCCGGGCAGCGGCAAACTGATTCTCACCGGCCAGCTGGGCGATGTGATGAAGGAGTCCGCGCAGGCGGCGCTCAGCTTGGTCAAAGCGCAGGCTGGCGAACTCGGCATCGACGCCAAGCTGTTCGACCAGAGCGATATCCACGTGCACGTGCCGGCGGGGGCGATTCCCAAGGATGGACCGAGTGCCGGTGTGGCGATGTTCGTCTCGCTCGTGTCGTTGATGAAGCGCAGAGCGGTGCGACCGGATGTCGCCATGACCGGGGAGATCAGTCTGCGTGGCCTAGTGTTGCCGGTGGGAGGCATCAAGGAGAAGACGATTGCGGCGGCCCGGGCGGGCGTGCGCAAGGTTATTCTGCCGGCACGTAACCGGCGGGATCTGGAGGACATTCCGCAGAGTACGCGCAGGCTGCTCGAGTTCATCTGGGTTGAGCGGGTTTCCGATGCGCTTGAGGCGGCGCTGAGTACCGTCGAGGGGGCAGACAGCACCGTGCGCGCGGAGCGGAGCGAAAAGACAGCAGCTTGAAGGGCTCACTGGGTCGCGGCGACCATGCGCCGTGAGGCCGGCTTGCGTGACCGCTTGCGCGCCCGCTGGATCGGCTCACACGCGTAGGCGCGCAGAAAGACCTCCGCGGCCGCATCGGCCGCTGCGAGCAGTTCCGCTTCGGGGACCGCATCGACGACCCCCTCGAGCAGATCGTGCACCGGACCGGCGGAGCACAATCCTTCCAAATGGGTTGCCGCGCGCGCAGGGTCACTCTCCCGGAATGCCCCGGAGCTGATCTGCCGCCGGACGAACTCGGCGAACTTGCTCTGATAGTTCGCACGCGTATCCGCCGAGCACAGCTTGCCGAGCCCCGAGCGCGCGCCTTCCGCGGCCAGCATGCGCTTGAAATCAAGGATTTCCGGCGAGGCGAGCGCGCGCACCAGTTGTCGCGCGAAGGTCCTGATTGCTGTGCGGCCATCCCGTGCCTTCTCCAGATCCTGGAAGATCGGATCGGCGAATCGGCGGGCCAGCTCAATCATGACCGCCGCGAACAGCGCTTCCTTGGATGGGAAGTAGCTGTACAAGGTGCCTTTGGAGCCGCCGAGCTGCGCGGCGATCTCCGCCATGCTAGCCCCTGCAAAGCCATTGGCCCGAAAGACCCGGGTGGCGACCTCGATGATTTTCCGTCGCTTCTGCTCCGTCTTGACCCGCACGGTGCTGACCACTCCTCGTCTCTTATCGATACCGAAGTGTACGCTTTTCACTTGACAGCGTGCGCGTCACAAAATATCGTACCGTACAGTACGGTTAACAATCAGACCGCAGCGCAGGTGGAGACGGGCATGACAGTGGAGCGTGAGCAGGCAGTGCCCGATGCGCCAGCCGCGGCGCAGGTGAGTCCCGCGCATTCCACAGCGGCGGGCCTGACCCCGCCGGCTGCGAACGATGCCGATGCACGCCTGCGGCGCCGGCGCACGCTCGGATTCGCCATCCTCGGCGCGCTCGTGCTCCTCGGCGCGCTTGGCTATGGATCCTACTGGTGGCTCATCGCATCGCGTTACGTCTCGACAGATGATGCGTATGTCGAAGCGACTGCGGCGCAGATCACTCCGCAGGTGGCCGCCTCGGTCGTGAGGGTTCCGGTGCGCAATACCCAGTACGTCACGGCGGGCACGGTGCTGGTGATACTGGACAATGCCGATGCCCGCATCGCCGTGGAGCGCGCACAAGCGCAGCTCGAGGCGGCCGAGCGGGCGGTACGTGGGGATTTCGCCGGGGTCCGGCAATTCACCGCGCAGGTGGCCGCGCGGCGCGCGCAGATCGCAGCCGCACGCAGCAATCTGGCCAAGGCCCGCCTCGACCTGGCGCGACGCGAGAAGCTGGCTGCGACGGGAGCGATTTCCGCCGAGGATCTGACCGGCGCCGAGAACGCCTATCGCAATGCGGTGGCTGCGCTCGCGGCAGCTCAGGCGCAGCTGCGGCAGGCGCAGCAGGCTCGCGCGGCGCAGGATGCGCTTGTGAGTGGCGCCTCGGTGCAGACCAATCCGCGGGTACTTGCGGCCCGTGCCGAGCTGCACAGAGCGCAGTTGAATCTAGCCCGTACGGTGATCCGTGCGCCGATCGCAGGCATCGTCACCAATGATACCGCCCAAGTGGGCCAACGGGTTGCGGTCGGCGCTGTGCTGATGTCCGTGGTCCCGATCTACCACGCTTACGTGAATGCAAATTTCAAGGAAACCGAACTGGCGCGCGTGCGGATCGGCGATCCGGTCACGCTCCAGTCCGATCTCTACGGAGATGCGGTGGTCTATCACGGACGGGTCGCCGGCCTTGCCGGTGGCACCGGCGCGGCCTTCGCGTTGATTCCGGCACAGAACGCAACTGGCAACTGGATCAAGGTCGTCCAGCGCCTGCCGGTACGCATCGAGATCGATCCGCAGCAGTTGCGACAACATCCGTTGCGCGTCGGGTTGTCCATGACTGCAACGATCAATACCACGAGCCACGATTGAACTGACCAGTTGACATGACAACGCAAGGCGCAGGCGCGGCATCGCTGCGCGGCTCGGCACTTTGGTCTGCGGCAGTGCTGCTGGCTGCCGCAAACTTTCTTGCCGTGCTCGACATGACCATCGTCAATGTGTCCGTGCCGAATATTGCCGGTGGACTTGCCGTACCGCCCAACGAGGGCACGTGGGTCATCACCTCCTATTCGGTCGCGGAGGCCATCATCGTTCCGCTAACCGGCTGGCTGGCGGCACGCTTCGGTACGGTGCGGGTGTTTGCACTGTCCATCCTCGGCTTCGGTGTGTTCTCGGCGCTGTGCGGTCTTGCACCGACGCTTGATCTGCTGGTGGCACTGCGCGTGCTGCAGGGGCTTGCCGGCGGTATGTTGATGCCTCTCTCACAGACGCTGCTGATGCAGATCTTCCCGAAGCGTCAGCAACCGCTCGCCATGACAATCTGGTCGATGACAACCTTGGTGGCACCGGTACTCGGTCCCGTTCTCGGCGGGCTGCTCTGCAACAATTTCGACTGGCCCTCAATCTTCTGGGTGAATGTGCCGATCGCCCTGATCTGTGGCCCCATTGTCTGGCGCATGCTGCGCGGGCAGGAGAGCGCGACGCAGCGCCGGCGCATCGACGCGGTCGGGCTCGCGCTGCTGGTATTGTGGGTGGGTGCACTGCAGATCGTGCTCGACACCGGCAAGGATCACGACTGGTTTGCCTCGACCACCATCACCGTACTGGCGCTGCTGGCGGCGATCGGGTTCGTCGCGTTTCTGATCTGGGAGCTGACCTGCCGTGAGCCGGTGGTCTCGCTGCGGGTTTTTAGACACCGCGGATTCAGCGCCTCGATGGTGAATCTCGCGCTAGCCATGGGGGCGTTCTTCGCCGTCAATGTACTCACGCCGCTGTGGCTGCAGGAACAGATGGGCTATACGGCCACCTGGGCTGGCTACGCCGCGGCGGGCTTCGGCATCTCGGCCATGCTGGCCGCGCCGCTCGTCGCGGCCATGGTCAACCGAATCGATCCGCGCCAACTGATCTTTGCGGGTGTGCTGTGGCTCGCGCTCGTAACGCTGATGCGCAGCAGCGGCGCGGCCCAGATGACCTTCGCTCAGGTTGCCTGGCCGGTATTCCTTACGGGCTTCGGCCTGCCGTTTTTCTTCATCCCGCTCATGACGACTGCGCTCGGGAGCGTCGAGCCCGACGAACTCGCCGGCGCAGCAGGCCAGCTGAATTTCATCCGCGCGCTCTCCGGGGCCATTGCCACCTCGATCGTGACCACCGTCTGGGAAAATGACGCCACGCGTACGCACGCTCAGCTGGTCGGCTTGATGCATGACGCGCCGAACACCATCGCGGCTCTGGCCCGCCACGGCTACTCGACTGCCCAAGCGGCGAGCCTGATTGACCGGCTGCTCAGCACCCAGGCCATGATGGTTGCCACAAATCGCGTCTTTTTCTTCTGCGCCGTGGCGCTGGCTGGGGCGGCCTGTGCGATCTGGCTCTCACCCAGACCCGCCGCCGCGGTCGACGTCACGGCGGTGCATTGATCCAGGCGGCGCACGGCTCAGGCGATCGCGCGCACCACGCCGCCGTCGACGCGCAGTGCCGCGCCGGTCGTGGCGGACGCCTGGGCGCTGCAAGTATAGGCGATGAGCGCGGCTACTTCCTCAGTTCGGGCGAAGCGTCGGATGATCGAGCTCGGGCGTGCGCTGGCAAAGAACTCACGCTCGACGCTCGCTGCATCCCGTCCGGTCGAATGTGCCAATTGCTCGACGAATCGCCCGACCCCCTCAGACGCAGTCGGTCCCGGTAGCACGCAGTTGACGGTCACGCCGGTTCCGGCGAGGGACTCTGCCAGGCCACGCGCCACGGCGAGCTGCGCGGTCTTCGTCACTCCGTAATGCACCATCTCGACCGGGATCTGCAGGCCCGATTCGCTGGAGACGAACACGATACGCCCCCAGTCGCGCGCTCGCATTGTTTCGACGTAGTGTCTGGCGAGCCGAACGCCGCTCAGTACGTTCGCCTCGAAGAAGCGCAGCCAATCGGCATCCGAGATCTGTGCGAAGGGTTTCGGCTCGAAGATTCCCATGTTGTTGACGAGTATGTCTACGTGCGGAAATCTATCGATCACGAGTTGGCAACCGGCGGCGGTGGCGACGTCGGCAGCGATGCCGTGGAATCGACCCTCGGGAACGGCGGCCCGTAGCCTCTCAATAGCGGTCTCGACCCGTGCCGTCGTGCGGCCATTGACGATGACGCTTGCGCCCTCTCGGGCCAGCAGTTCGGCGCTCGCCAGGCCGATACCGGCCGTCGAGCCAGTCACCAACGCTAATTTCGTGCGCAGTCCCAAATCCATGATCGTCTCCCGCCACTTCGAGTGAGTCCGCGTACCCTAACGGGGTGCCGGCCGGGCTGCAATGCGGTGCACGCACTACTCGGATGCGCCGCACATGGGGTGCTGGAGCCCTCCCGGGTGTGCGACGGTGAGTTGTCTGTGTGCTTTTCCTAAAGCGCGCGGAGGCTAGGGAACCGTTTTGCAATAGGCGACTGGGGCGCCCGGCCGCTGCGAATGACGGCCGTACGGGTCGGACTGCGAGCACGCGCTGCCATTTGGTTGATGCGCTGCGCTAGATGCTCAAAAGTGGTAGTTGACACCGACCGAGAAGAGATTCGAGTCGTAGGAACGACCGGCGTCCCGACCGCTCGGCAGATACGTCCATTCGAAGTTCAGCGCCAGGGCGTGCATCAGATGCAAGTCACCGCCGATGCCGGCCGACAGGCCGGTGTCGGTCGTGCCACCATCGCGGAAATTGCGGTGAAGGTTCACGGTGGCGAGGCCAGCAACGCCGTAGATCGAGAATTCCGGCCCGAGCGCGACAGATCCCTTGGCGTATGCGCCGCCGAATGTGCCGACGCTCACAGAGGCCCCGTTGGTCTGATCGCTCGAGAGGCCCGTGCCCAAACGTCCTTCAATGCCGAAGAACGGGGTGAGCGGCAGTCCGGCTCGCGCGATCAGAACGCTCGGCGAGAGGCCGGACAGACCACTCTCGTCGTACTGCAGAAGTCCGATACTCGCCCCGACGTAAGGGTCCATGGAGTGGAAGCCTCCGGTGAGGCCAATGTCCGCGTACGCAGGACTTGCCAGCGCGCAGAGCGCCGGAAGCGCAAGCAGCAATGTCCGTGATTTCATGAGTCAGTTCCTCCGCGAAGTCAGACGACGCTGATTATCATTGGCACAGCTGAATTCGTGCTGAATGCCCTGCACGGCACTGTCGCAACATGACGTCACGTGCGGTGCGGGTGTGCGCCTCGATGGCTGGAGTTGCCTCCTGTCGAGCCGTCCATGTCAGTTCCATTTGCGCGGTCGTTTGTGCGTACGCGCAGCCATGAGCTGGGAAGCGTTGGCGGGATGCGACCGACCGCGGTGCTTCGGCAGGGGAGGGCGGGTCGCGCGCAGCAGGGTGTGCGGTTGCGCATGTGCGGGGCGCCGCGTACACTCTGGCCCGTCTTAGGTGTCCCAGGGGCGTCACGGTTCCTGGGGTGAAACGGGAAGCCGGTGCGCACGCCATTCGGGTGCAAGGCCGGCGCTGCCCACGCAACGGTAAGCGAGAGCGGGACCGCGATAAGCCACTGTGCCGCAGGCACGGGAAGGAGCGGTCCGCAGGATCCAATCCCCTCGCGAGCCCGGAGACCGGCCGAGACACTTTTGGGCGGCTCGCGTTGGGCGAAGCCAGATCGATCGCGATGCCCCCCGGCAACCGCGACGCTGCGCCTTCTCCTCTCCCTGAACGCCTGCACAGCAACGGCTACGCGCGTGGAGCGCGTGCGGGAGTGGATTGATGAAGGTCAGGGGTCGGGCCGTGGCGGCGGAAACGCCCGGCACTCAGAATGCCTCTCGTGCGGCACTGCGCCTAGAGCCGTGCCGGCTCTTCACCGGCCACCGCTGCGAACCGGCTGATATGCGCCGCGACCCAGCCGCATTCCCCACAGATTCGATTTGCTCGGCGCGTGCCTGCGGTATCGCCGCCGTCGGCGCCGACCTTATTTCTCTGGCCGTCTACTAACAGCTCATACAGGCACAGCACAACGCTGGTGGGAGTCATCCGATGCAGTCGTCGAAATTGTCACAATGGGGCGCGTTTCTCACCTTGGCTCTGGCCATGGCAGCGACACGGTGCGGACATCTCGGTAGCGCCTGGGCGTTGCCCGATGCGTCCTGGGCCGTGTTTTTTGCGGCAGGATTCTATCTCGGCGGTGAGCAGCGCTGGGTGTTGCCGGCGCTGTTGCTCGAGGCCATCGCGGTCGATTTCGCCGCGATCCACTATTACGGGGTCAGTGACTACTGCGTGACCGCGGCGTACTGGTTCATCGTGCCGGCGTATTCGGTGCTCTGGTTCGCCGGACTTTGGCTGCGTCGCCATTATGAACAGCGCGCGACCGATGTGCTGCGGCTCGCCGGCAGCCTCGTGATGGGCGTGACGTTGTGCTTCCTGCTGACTCAGGGCAGCTTTTACTGGCTGGGTGCGCGTGTCAGTGCGCCGAGTTTGCTCGGTTGGTGGAGCAATTTCTCGGCTTGGTATGGCCGCTTTCTGCTTGTAACCTGCGCCTATGTTGGCGCTGTGGCGCTCGCTCACGCTGCGGTGGTGCGCGCGGCTGGCGCGCGCGAAGGAGTACGGGCGCGCTGACCCTCGTGACGACCACGCGGCTGCGAAGAGCAGCTTGCGTGGCCACCGAGGTACTGCTGCGGGCAAACTCGATGCTGCACTCACCCGCGGTGAATCTCTGCTCTGCTGTCCTGCGCCGTGCATCGCACGGCGCAGGACAATGGAAATCCGTGTCATGAACGCTTCGGTGCCGGCGCTGCTGGTCAGCGCGGTCGCCTCCGGTCAGGGCAAAACGACCGTAACGGCTGCGCTCGCCCGCCATGCGGCGCGACAGGGCAGGCGGGTGCGAGTCTTCAAAACCGGTCCGGATTTCATTGATCCGATGATTCTGGCGCGAGCCTGCGGTCAGCCGGTCGGCCAGCTCGACTTGTGGATGGGCGGTGCCGCGCACTGCCGGGACCTGCTCCACCAGGCGGCGTGTGAGGCCGATTTGCTGCTGGTCGAGGGCGTGATGGGTCTTTACGATGGAGATCCGTCGAGCGCCGATCTCGCCGTGCAATTTAACCTGCCCGTGCTTGCGGTCATCGACGCCGGCGCCATGGCTCAGACCTTCGGGGCCCTCGCCCTGGGGCTGCATGCATACCGGCCGGAGCTTGCGCTGTACGGTGTGCTTGCCAACCGCGTCGGCGGCGCCGGGCATGCGGCCATGCTTGCCCAGAGTCTCACGGCCACTGCGGCCGGTATCCGCTTCCTCGGCGCCATACCGCGCGATGCAGCGCTCGCCATCCCAGAGCGCCACCTCGGTCTGGTGCAGGCCGATGACATCGCGGATCTGGACGCGCGGCTCGATCGGGCTGCGGCGGCAATCGGCGAGAGCCTGACTTTCGAGGAAATTCCGCGGGTGGAATTTTCGGGCGAGTCGCTGCCTGAACCACCACCGCTGCTGGCCGGCCTAAAAATCGCGGTGGCTCAGGATGCCGCGTTCTCGTTCATCTACCCGGCCAATCTCACGCTGTTGCGGGCCATGGGAGCCACGATCGTCGCATTCTCCCCGCTGCGCGATCCGGCCGTGCCGTCCGCCGATGCGCTTTATCTGCCCGGCGGCTATCCGGAGTTGCATGCCGCGGCTCTTGCGGCCAATCGGCCGCTGCTCGAGAGTCTTCGTCATTACGTGCGCAGCGGCCGTCCGTTACTCGCCGAGTGCGGGGGCATGATGCCGCTGTTCGAACAACTGACCGATCTCGAGGGCCGCTCGCATGCGATGGCCGGCGTGTTGCCGGGCCAGATCCACATGCACCAGCGACTGCAGGCGCTTGCGCTGCAGAGCGTCGCATTTCCGCAGGGAGAGCTGCGCGGCCACAGCTTCCATTATTCGAGCCTCAGCAGCCCACTGAGTCCGTGTTGGCATGGCTGTACGCAACACGGCGGCCGCGGTGAGGCTGTTTTCCGGGTGGGTGCGCTGACAGTGAGCTATGTGCACTTCTACTGGCCGTCAAACCCGAGAGCGGCCGCGGCGCTGTTCCGACCATGAAGTTCAGGTGTCTGCGCCGCGGCGAGACAACGGGATCCGGCGCGTTGGCGCTTCGGTCTCGCAGGCAGGGGTGAGCATGAGTGCATCGATCCAGAGTGGCCCGCGCCGCATCGTGTGTCTGACGGAAGAGACGACCGAAACGCTGTATCTGCTCGGCGAGCAGGATCGCATCGTCGGGATCTCGGGGTTCACCGTGCGACCACCGCAGGCACGTCGGGAGAAACCCCGCGTCTCCGCATTCACCAGCGCCAAGATCGAGCGTATCGTCGCGCTCAAGCCCGACCTGGTGCTCGGCTTTTCCGATCTGCAGGCCAACATCGCGGCCGATCTGATCCGAGCCGGAGTGCAGGTGCATGTCTTCAACCAGCGCAGTGTCGAGGAAATATTCGAATTCATCGCGATGTTGGGCGCCATGGTGGGAGCCCAGAGACGCACCCGAGCGCTAATCGGACGGTTGCGCCGTGCCGTGGAGCAAGCACGGCGCGAGGCTGAGCAACTGCCCTGCCGGCCGCGTGTGTACTTCGAGGAGTGGGACGAGCCGCTCATCACGGGCATCCGCTGGGTCGCCGAGCTGGTCACGATTGCCGGCGGCGAGGAGTGCTTCCCGGAGCTCTCGGTGCAGCCCAATGCCAAGGCGCGCATCATTGCCGATCCGCTCGAGGTTGTGCGGCGCGCCCCCGATGTGTTGATCGCCTCCTGGTGTGGCAAAAAATTCAATCCGCAGCGGGTACGCGAGCGAGCCGGATGGGCTGCGGTGCCGGCGGTAGCGTCGCAACGGCTATTCGCGATTCCCTCGAGTGAGATTCTCCAGCCCGGTCCTGCAGCGTTGACCGATGGGCTGCAGCACCTGCGCACGATCATTGCGCAGTGCGCGCGGAGTATGGCGACCACGGGCGGTGCTGCGCCGCCATGACCGCGCGCGTGTTGATGGTGCAAGGCACGAGCTCGGACGCCGGCAAGAGCACTCTGGTGGCAGGCCTGTGCCGCGTACTAAAACGTCGCGGAGTGCGCGTCGCGCCTTTCAAGCCGCAGAACATGTCGCTCAACAGCGCGGTCGGGACCGATGGCGGCGAACTCGGCCGCGCGCAGGCACTGCAGGCGCAGGCGGCCGGCATTGAGCCGACGAGCGACATGAACCCGGTGCTCCTGAAGCCGCAAAGCGACTGCAGTGCGCAGATCATCATCCAAGGCCGTCCAATCGGCACGCAGTCCGCGCTCGAGTACCACGACTACAAGCGTATCGCGCGCGCGGCGGTCCTCAGCTCCTTCGAGCGTCTGTGTGCCGCGTACGAATTCGTGCTGGTCGAGGGCGCCGGCTCGCCGGCGGAGATCAACCTGCGCGAGGGTGATATTGCAAACATGGGTTTTGCCGAGGCTGTCAATTGTCCCGTGGCGCTCATCGCGGACATCGATCGCGGCGGAGTTTTCGCGCAGCTCGTCGGCACGCTGGAGCTGCTGAGCGCGTCCGAGCGCGCGCGGGTCACCGGATTTGTAATCAATCGTTTCCGGGGCGATCTGGCGCTGCTCGAGGGGGGCCTGAAATGGCTCGAGACACGCACCGCCAAGCCGGTGTTTGGTGTGCTGCCGTACCTGAAGGGCCTGCACCTCGATGCCGAGGATGGGATCAGCCGCGAACCGCTCGAGCGGGCGAGCGCCGCGCAGGTGCTGCGGGTGCTCGTCCCGGTTCCGCCGCGCATCTCGAACCACACGGATTTCGATCCGTTGCGTCAGCACCCGCAGATCGAGTTTCACTACGCCGAGGAGGCCCACGCCCTCGGACCGGCTGATCTGCTCATCCTGCCCGGCTCGAAATCGGTGCGAGCCGATCTCGCAGCGCTGCGCGAGCGCGGATGGGGCGCGTACCTCGAGCGACACTTGCGCTACGGCGGCAAAGTGATCGGCATCTGTGGCGGTTTTCAGATGCTGGGCGAGGTGATCGACGACCCGACGGGCATCGAGGGACCGGCGGGCTACAGCGACGGATTCGGCTGGCTGGCGCTGCGGACCGAACTTGCCCGGGATAAGCAGTTGCGCAACGTGACCGGTCGGCTGACCGTCGGTGGTGCGCGCGCCAGCGGATACGAGATCCACATGGGCGCAAGCGGCGGTGCGGCGCTCGAACGCCCGCTGCTGAGGCTCGATGACGGCCGCGTGGATGGGGCGATATCCGCCGACGGTCAGATTCTGGGCACGTACCTGCACGGGTTGTTCGAGGAGCCCGAGGCGTGCCGCGCGCTGCTCGGCTGGGCGGGACTTCAGGCACCCATCGGCATCGATCACGGCGAGCGGCGCGAGCGGATGCTCGATCGGCTCGCCGACGCAGTGGAGGAGTCGCTCTCGCTGGAGCGGCTGCTGCCGCTCGGCTGAGCATCGCCCGCGCGCGCGATGGGGCCTACAATGCACCGATGGGCTCGCACAGTGCATCCTCGGCGGACGGTGTGCCGTTTTCAATCACTGGGATCGATCACGTGGTGCTGCGCGCGCGGGAACCGCAGCAGCTGGTGACCTTCTATCGGGATGTGCTCGGCTGCCCGATCGAGCGCGAGCAGCCAGACATCGGTCTGACACAATTGCGCGCCGGTCGCTGCCTGATCGATGTGGTGCCGCAGCGGTCGCTGGCGGGCGCTGCGGGTGTACCGGGTGGCGCCGAGCCGAATCTCGATCACGTCTGTCTGCTCATCACGCCGTTTGACCCTGAATCGCTCCGCACCTATTTAAAGGCGCGCGGCGCGAGGGTGGGCGAGCTCGCCGTGCGCTACGGAGCGGTGGGCCAAGGTCTGTCACTGTATCTGCAGGATCCGGAAGGCAACGGCATTGAGCTGAAGGCGACGCCCGAGCCTGCTGAAAGCGCCTGAACGTGTCACCGTCACTGGTGCTTAAGGGATTCACTCCGCTCGGTCTGGCGACGAGCCTCGGCTTGGCGCTGGCCATGGCCGTGTTCGTCGGTCTGGCCTTCGAAGGGGTCTACAAGCGTGAGCCGAGCGCCCCGCCGGGTGGAATCCGCACGTTCCCCTTGCTGACGTTGCTCGGTGCATTGCTCTATCTGATTGGCATGCCGTCGCTCGCGCCGTTTCTGGTCGGCCTGGTGGCCGTCTCAATCTGGCTGTACGGGCACGTGCGCGCCCAGTACCAGCGCCAGGGGAGTCGACCGACGCTCGTCGTTCCGGCGGTCAACCTGCTGACCTATGCCTTCGGCCCGGTGGCTCTGACGCAACCGTCCTGGGTGCTGGTCGCCGCCGCAGTGGCCGCTGTGCTGTTCGTGGAGAGTCGCAGCGCGTTGCACCGACTGGCGCAGCGAGTGTCGAGCGACGAGGTCTATACCCTAGGCAAGTTCCTGATTTTAGTTGGAATAATATTGCCGCTGGTGCCTGACCACCCAGTGGTCTCCTGGACGCCGATCACACCGCTGCAGGTCTGGCTGGCACTCGTGGCCGTCTCGAGCCTGTCTTATCTGAGCTACCTGCTGCAGCGCTATGTGCCCTCGAGCGGGGCGTTGACGCCCTCCGTGCTGGGGGGCGCCTACTCCTCGACCGCGACGACGGTGGTCCTGGCTCGGGCACAGCGCGAAGCGGCCACGGAACGGCCCGAGCTGACGGTCGGAATGGTCGTCGCGACCGCCATCATGTACGTGCGGATCGACATCGTGGTGGCGCTGTTCAATCGCCCGCTGGCGCTGCTGCTGCTGCCGCCGTCGATGGCGTTGTTCGCGCTGACCGGAGCAATTGCCGGGGTATTGTGGTGGCGACGCCCGCAGAGCGGGACGAGCACAGCGGGTAAGTTGCCGGTCGCAAATCCCCTGCAGCTGCTCGCGGCCGTGACGTTCGCCGCTCTGTTCGTTGCCGTGGCACTCGCCTCGAGTTGGGTCCGCACCAGCTTTGGCCGACCCGGGGTGTTCGGTCTGGCGGCAATCTCCGGCGTCACCGACATCGATCCGTTCGTGCTCAACCTGGCTCAGGGCAGCGTGGCGGGTATGTCTCTCGGCAGCCTTGCCGCGGCCATTCTGATTGCCGCCTCGTCGAACAACGTGCTCAAGGCCCTCTATGCGGTGAGCTTCGGCACCGTGCGAACCTGCCGCAAGCCGGCGCTCGCGCTGCTGGCGGTAGCCGCGGTGGGCGTGGCGATCGCTCTGGTCTTTTATTGATTTTGCCTGGGACGGCAGCCGTGCTAGGATGCGCGCCCCCGCCGTTCGGGACGACGCGCAAGCGGCTCTGTCGGCGGCACGCGGCGCGCCCGTAGCTCAGTTGGATAGAGCGCATGGCTACGAACCATGAGGTCGGGAGTTCGAATCTCTCCGGGCGCGCCA
>DAHVTM010000028.1:0-28998 GCA_027324195.1 Gammaproteobacteria bacterium
GCGCGCTACGCCAAGTCCCAGTACGCGCTGGCGCGCGCCATCGGGCGCATCGGCTGAATGGGATGTTCCCCGGGGACATGCTGCGCTGAGCTGCGGGTCACTGCGCGCCGCACCTCAAGAGGAGGGACCTGCACCGCAAGCCCCTGCGCTTGCGCCACGCAGATGCCGTCGTTGCGCACGACGGTGAGCGGTCCGAATACCAGGACCGCGTCGTCGCGCTCCAGGGGTCGGGCCGACTCATCCCTGAGCAGGACCGATCGGGTGCAGATCAGGCATGCTCAGCGAGGCGTCATCCGGTCGAGCGCGGGTTTGCCACCCTGACCCAGCGGCCGCCTTGCCGCGGCACGCATCGCAGCACCGCCGAGCTTGGGCAGGCCTCTGGCGACTGCCTCACCGCCCCTAACCGTGGTGCCGAACCCCTCGCATCGATCCAGAGCGCCGCTGAGATCCTCGCGAGCCTCAGCCGATTGGGCATGCGAGCTGCTCACTCAGGACTCGCGTCTTGACCGAAATGCCGCGCCGGCGGGCCGCCTGTGTGCCGCTGAAAACCTCCGCCCAGGATCCTGTGCGCGCCTTGCCGTGCGCGGCGTATTGCGCACGGCGCAGACGGCCCGGAGTGACCGCCAAGCGGTGGGTCTCATCCATCCGGTGTGAGGTCCCTTATGCAGCGCGCCGGTCATTCTTGGACGGACCCGTCAGTCGGTGCAGGCCCCGCGCGCGCCGAAACGCCCCGTCCGGGTGGCTCAGCGCTGGTACGGGTAGTAGCGGAACGAGGCCATGCCGACGAACAGGTTGGCGCGCGGGGCGCCGCCGACCCCGCGGAATGCCTTGCGCTCGAAGTACTCGCCCTGCATGCCGAACTGCAGGTTGCCGAGGCGGCCCTGGTAGAACTTCCACCAGAACCCACCGCTCCACTCGCTCACCGCTTGCGTGTTGCCGGTGCAGGTTGCGCCGGCGAGCTGACAGCCGCTGTTGTTGAATTCGGGCGCGCCGTAGCCGTAGGCCGCCGAGCCGACGGTGTAGTACGTGGCGCTCTCCTGCTCGCGTCCGGCATAGCCATAGACCGTCATGAACGGGCTCGGCGTGTAGATCAGCCCGAGCAGTGCTTCGTACTCGCGGATCGGGGTGAGGCTGCCGCTCGGGGTCATGGTGACATCGGGCAGCTGGGCCGAGCCGTAGCGGCCGATGCCCTTGCCGATCAGACCGCTCGCCTGGAAGGTGAGCACCTTCGCAACGAGTGGCAGAATCATGCCGGCGCCGATGCCACCGCCGGCGGCGGTGGCATTGCGGCCACCGATGCTCGAGCGGAACCAACGGCTCAGGCCGTAGAGCTCGTAATGACCCCAGCCCGGATCGAATGCCGCCTTGAGGATGACATCGGGGGCAATGTCGGTGGTGTAGGTGGTGGTGGGGTTCATCAGTCCGGCGCCGTTGCCGCTGTTCTGATAGACGCTGCCCGGGGGCGGATAGGTGCCGGCCGCGGCGCCGATGGCGTTGATGCCCGTGGCGGTGACGGTCTGCGGGCTCTCGAGCGACAGCCCGAGGGAGAACTTCGGGTTGAAATGCTCGACCACGCGGATCTGCGGCGTGCGCGTCCAGTTGAACCCGACGATGTATTGAGCATCGATGCCGAGCGGGGCATTCTCGTCGCGCGGAGACAGATCGTCCTTGTAGAGCGTTGCGAGGCTCCAGTTCTGTCCGGCGAGCACATCGAGGCCGAAATCGGTCGTGAAGCGGGCGTAGAACACCCGCATGCGCAGCGTGTAGCTGTTGCTCTCGCGGGAGTTGGAGGTCACCGCCGAACTGAGGAAATCGGTCTCCAGGTACGCCTCGGCGCGCAGCCCATCGAAGCGTTCACCTTGCGCGAGCAGCGAGAAGCGGCTCTGCCGGGCGCTCTCGCGGAACTCGGAGATGTGGCTGTTCGGATTGCTGGCGAAGGGAATGCCGGTATTGAAGTCCGAGCCGACATCGGCGGACTGATTGCGGTTGCGGTAGATGGTGGCGAGCTCGGCAAAGCCGCCGAAGGTGAGGGTGAGCGGCCCGGTCTGAATGGCCGGTGCGCTCGGCGTCTGGGCGCGCGCCGGCGCGCCGGACGCGGCCCATAGCAGGGCGCCCGAGGCGAGCAGGGCCCGGGCGGCGCTGCGCGCGGGCCGGGCCAGCGCCCAAGTCTCTCTCATCGAAGCCATCGTGGCACTCCTGGGGTGGTGCGGTTCGTTGGGGGGCATGCGGGTCGCCCGCGCACGGTGTGCGGCGGTGCCCGGCGGCTCATCAGGTGGTGCGCCCGTGCCGGTCGCGTCGGGTCGTGCGATTCGAGGTCGGAACACGCCGGGTTTCTCCGCAAGTCTCTGGTCAGTTCACACGGCGGCTCGCGCCGCGGGTTCGCTCCATGACTGGGGTGTGAAACGGCATCCTGAACGGGCTCGCGGCCCGCGCCGGGGCGTGACATTCATGACAGCGCCCGGGCAGCATTAGATGACAGAAATATGACATTCATGTGACAGCGGGAAGTGATCGCGGTCGTCAAGATGCAGCTCATTGATTTTTATGGTGTTGATTCGCGGCATATCGGATCGATCTGACCGCACGGCGTGCCCAATGTGACAGCGCGGCCGGTTTCGGTGTCACAATTTTGTAGTGGCGTTGAGAGCGAGGCGCGTGAGCGGGCGGCACGCGGCCGTCCGGTGCGTGCGCACGCTCGGGGCACAGACCAGCCATCGCACACGGGCGGGCCCGACAGGGCGGGCGCGGTGCAGGGCCCGCCCTGTGCATGAGCGCAGGCCGGCGCCGATGTGCGCTGCGATTGCGACTTGCTGTCGCGGTGGCCGCAGGCGAGAATCCACACACTTTCTCCGGCTCACCTGTCCGTGCAGCGCCGCGTGCGCGGCGCAGGCGGGCGGTTATCGCAACGTGATGACTCACCCTGACTCAGGCGACGATCCAGGCATGCAGCGAACAGCACGGCGCACCGCGGCAGGACCGCGCCCATGAGCCAACCGGCCGAGCAGACCCTCGGGGCGAGCGCGCACAAGATCGAGGTGCGCCACCTCGATTTCTTCTACGGCCGCCAGCAGGCCCTGAAGGACATCAATCTCACGCTGCCCGATCGCAGCATCACCGCCTTCATCGGCCCCTCGGGCTGCGGCAAATCGACGCTGCTGCGGGTGCTGAATCGGATGTACACGCTCTATCCGGGCCAGCGCGCCAGTGGCGAGGTGCTGCTCGACGGCGAGGACATTCTCGCCTCGACCATGGACGTCACGCGGCTGCGCCTGCGTGTCGGGATGGTGTTTCAGAAGCCGACCCCGTTCCCGATGTCGATTTTCGAGAATGTCGCCTTCGGTCTGCGTCTGGCGCGGCGCATCGGGCGCGCCGAGCTCACCCAGCGGGTGCATGCCGCACTCGCCGATGCGGCGCTGTGGGAGGAAGTGAAGGACAAGCTGCAGGAGGACGGGCGCAGTCTCTCCGGCGGGCAGCAGCAGCGGCTGTGCATCGCGCGCAGCATTGCGCTCGAGCCGGAGGTGATTCTGCTCGATGAGCCGACCGCGGCGCTCGATCCGATCTCGACGCTGAAGGTCGAGGAGACCCTGCAGAGCCTGCGCGAGCGGTTTTGCATCGTGATCGTGACGCACAACCTGCAGCAGGCCGCGCGTGTCTCGAGCACGACGGCGTTCATGTACAACGGCGAGCTCATCGAAGTCGGCCCCACCGGGCAGTTGTTCACCGCGCCGCGCGACCGGCGCACCGATGATTACGTCACCGGCCGGTTCGGCTGAGGAGCGCACCCGTGCAGGACACACCCCGGCCCGATACTTCCGGCGCACTCGGCACCAAGCCGAGCAGCCGGGTGCACATCCCGGCGGCGCTGAGCGGGGAGCTCGCCGGCCAGCCGACCGGCGAACCGAAGGTCACCGACCCGGTGTTCTCCTGCAGTCACGTGGATGTCTACTACGGGCACAAGCAGGCGCTCACCGACGTGACCGTCGACATCGCCCGCGGCCAGGTGCTCGCCTGCATCGGGCCCTCCGGTTGTGGCAAATCGACGTTCCTGCGCTGCCTCAATCGGATGAATGACACCATCCCCGGGGCGCGGGTGAGCGGGCAGATCCTGCTCGACGGCCAGGACATCTACGACAAGCGCCAGGACGTGGCGCGCCTGCGGGCGCGTATCGGCATGGTGTTCCAGCGCCCCAATCCCTTCCCCAAGTCCATCTACGACAACGTCGCCTATGGGCCGCGCATCCACAAGCTGGCGCGCACACGCGCGGACCTCGATGAGCTGGTGTGCTCGAGCCTGCAGCGCGCGGGGTTGTGGAACGAGGTGAAGGACCGGCTCGGCTCGCTCGGCACCGGGCTCTCCGGCGGGCAGCAGCAGCGCCTGTGCATCGCGCGTGCGCTCGCGGTGCAGCCGGAGGTGATCCTGATGGACGAGCCCTGCTCGGCGCTCGATCCGATCGCCACCGCGCGCATCGAGGATCTGATCGAGGAGCTGCACGGCAGCTACGCAATCGTGATCGTGACGCACTCGATGCAGCAGGCGGCACGTGTCTCGCAACGCACCGCGTACTTTCACCTCGGCCGGCTGGTGGAAGTCGGGGAGACCGACCGGCTGTTCACCAACCCGCGCCATCGGCTGACCGAGGACTACATCACCGGGCGGTTCGGCTGAGCCGACCCGCCTACGGGCTGCACGCCTCGGCGCGGTTATTCCGCTGCCCGCAGCAGCTCGTTGATCGAGGTCTTGGCGCGCGTCTGGGCGTCGACGCGCTTGACGATCACCGCACAGGCCAGTCCGTAGCGCCCGTCGGGCGAGGGCAGAGAGCCCGGCACGACCACCGAGCCGGCCGGCACCCGGCCGCGCAGGATCTGACCGCTCGTCCGGTCGTAGATGCGCGTGCTCTGGCCGATGAACACCCCCATCGAGATCACTGAGCCGGCCTCGACCACCACGCCCTCGACGATCTCCGAGCGCGCGCCGATGAAGCAGTCGTCCTCGATGATGGTCGGACTCGCCTGCAGCGGCTCGAGTACCCCGCCGATGCCCACGCCGCCGGACAGATGCACGTTGCGTCCGATCTGCGCGCACGAGCCGACCGTGGCCCAGGTGTCGACCATGGTTCCGGAGTCGACGTAGGCGCCGATGTTGACGTAGCTGGGCATCAGCACTGTGTTCGGTGCGATGTAGGCGCCTTTGCGCACCACCGCGTGCGGCACGACACGCACGGCGCCGGTGCGCAGATCCTCGGCCGTCGCCTCGGCGTACTTCAGGGGGACCTTGTCATAAAAGCGCGTGAAGCCCGCGTCGAACACCGCGTTCTCGCGGGTGCGGAAATACAGCAACACCGCCTTCTTCAGCCACTCGTTGACCACCCAGCGCTCCCCCTGGCGCTCGGCGACCCGGGCATGGCCGCTGTCGAGCAGCTCGATACAGGCTTCAATCTGGGCGCTGAGGCCTGCCGGGATGCGCCCCGGGGCGAGTGTGGCGCGGGCCTCGAATGCCGACTCGATGGCGCTTTGCAGCGTCGCGTGTGTCATGGGTTGCGGTTCTCGACGTAGTGACGGATCCGTTCAGCGGCCTCGATGCAATCGGCAACGCTCGCCACCAGCGAGATGCGCACGCGGCCGGCGCCGGGGTTGCCGTTGGGGCCGCTGCGACCGAGGTAGCTGCCGGGCAGCACGGTCACGGCCTCTGTGGCATACAGTTCGCGGGTGAAGCGCTCATCGTCCCGATCCGCGCCGACCTCGCTCCAGAGGTAAAACGCCCCCTCGGGCCGGGCCACCGGCAGGACGGGCGCCAGGATCGGCAGCACCCGCTCGAATTTCTCCTGATACAACCGCCGGCTGTGCTGCACGTGCGCCTCGTCAGCCCAGGCGGCAATGCTCGCCAGCTGGGTCGGCACCGGCATCGCGCAGCCGTGGTAGGTGCGATAGAGCAGCAGCCGCTCGATGATCGCCGGATCCCCGCACACGAACCCCGAGCGCAGCCCCGGTGCGCTCGAGCGCTTCGAGAGGCTGTGAAACACGATGCAGCGCTCGAAGTGCTGCGCGCCAGCGGCCTGCGCCACACCGAGCAGTCCGGGCGGCGGGCGCGCCGCATCGAGATAGATCTCGCTGTAGCACTCATCGGCGGCGACGATGAAATCGTGCCGCGCGGCGAGCTCGAGCGCGAGGCGCAGGGTCTGGGGCCCGAGCACCTTGCCGGTGGGGTTGCCCGGGCTGCACAGCATCAGCACCTGACAGCGCCGCCACACGCTCTCGGGCACCGCCGCCAGATCGGGCGTGAAGTCGTTCTGTGCGCCGGTCTCGAGCAGGTAGGGGCGCGCCCCGGCGAGCACCGCGGCGCCCTCGTAGATCTGATAGAACGGGTTCGGCATCGCCACCAGCGGCTCGTGCCGGTCATCGACCGCGGCCTGCACGAACGCAAACAGCGCCTCGCGCGTGCCGTTTACCGGCAGCACCATGGTGGCCGGATCGACGCTGCCGGCACGCAGCGCGAAGCGCCGCTCGAGCCAGGCGGCGCACGCGGCGCGCAGCTCGGGCAGTCCGGCGGTGCTCGGGTAGGTGTCGAGCCGGTGGGCCGCCGCGCGCAACGCCTCGATCAGCGCTGCGGGCGGTGTGTGCCGTGGCTCCCCGATCGACAGGCCGATCGGCTTCAGCGCAGGCGGCGGGCTCGCCCCGGCGGTGAGCCGGGCGAGTCGGGCGAAGGGATACGCGTGCAGCCGCTCGAGTCGCGGATTCATCGTCACTCCGGAGTGGGCTCAGGCGGCAGCGCGCTGCTTGAGCGTCTGGTTCAGCATCTCGCGCAGACGCCCGGCGCGCTCCTCACTGAGCGCACGGCCGTCAAGATCGGTGATGTAGAAGACGTCCTCGGCCCGCTCCCCGACCGTCATGATGCGCGCGGCGTGCAGCATCAGGTGCTCGGCGGTGAGCACCTTGCCGACGTCGCAGAGCAGACCGGGGCGGTCCCCGGCGATCAGCTCGAGCACCGAGCGGCCGTTGCGCTCATCGGGGCTGATGGCGATCTGGGTGGGCGTGTGGAACATGCGCACCTGACGGGGCACGCGCCGATGCACGGCCACGGTGGCCTGCGGCTCGCGCAGCGAGCGCCACAGCGCCTCCTCGATCTCCTGACGCCGATCGCCATCCTCGATCGGCGTGCCGTCACTCTCGAGCACGTGATACAGGTCGAGGCTGAAGCCATCGCCCGTCGGGGTGATGCGCGCATCGAGAATGTCGAGTCCGAGCTGATCGAGCACCGCGGTCGAGCGGGCGAAGCCGTGCTCGCGCGCGCGGGTGTAAATGAGCACGGCGGTGGTGCCGCGCACGCTGTGCAGATCGAGCGCGACCAGCGGCTCCTGCGAGTGTGGATCGCGGTCGGCCAGCAGTCGCAGGTGCCAGGCGACCTCCTCCGGGGAGTGCTGCAGGAAATACGTGTCCGAGAAGCGCTCCCAGACCCGCTCGATGTCGGTGCGGGCGACGCCGCGCTCGACCATCAGCCGCCGCGCCGCCTCGCGCGTCTCGCTCACCAGCTGCTCCTGGTCGACGGGCGACTCGAGCCCGCGGCGCAGTGCGCGGCGCACGCGCTGGTAGAAGTCCTCGAACAGCGAGGCCTTCCAGGAATTCCACAGCTTCGGGTTCGTGGCGCGCACGTCGGCGCAGGTGAGCACGTAGAGGTAATCGAGGTGCGCCTCATCCCCGACGGTGTGCGCGAAGGCGTTGATCACCTGCGGGTCGCTGATGTCCTGCTTCTGTGCGGTGATCGACAGCGTGAGGTGGTGGCGGACCAGCCAGGCCACCAGGCGCGCATCGTAGGGCGAGAGCCCCTGCTCGAGGCAGAACGCCTCGGCGTCCACCGCGCCGAGCTCGGAGTGATCGCCGCCGCGGCCCTTGGCGATGTCGTGAAACAGCGCTGCGAGGTAGGCGACCTCGGGGCGCGGCAGCTGCTGCATGATGCGCGAGGCCTGCGGCAACTCCTGATCGTAGCGCGGGATGGCGAAGCGCCTGAGGTTGCTCACCACGAACAGCGTGTGCGCATCGACCGTGTAGGCGTGGAACAGATCGTACTGCATGCGCCCGACGATGCGCCCGAAGGCCGGGATGTACCGGCCGAGCACCCCGTAGGTGTTCATCCGGCGCAGCTCGTGGGTCACCCCGACCGGGGAGCGCACGATCTCGAGAAACAGCCGATGGTGGCGCGGGTTCTGGCGGAATTCCTCATCGATCAGCCACAGGCTGCGCGCCACGGCGCGCATGGTCGAGGCGCGCACGCCCTTGATGTCCGGGTGACGCTGCAGCAGCACGAACAGCTCGAGCAGCGCCGAGGGGGTGCGCGCGAACACCTCCTCGTTCACCGCCTCGAGGGAGCCGGAGCGCACCTGGAAGCGTGCATTGAGCGGGCGGGGCGGCTCGCGCTCGGTGAGGATGGCCTCGCGAAACAGCTGCAGCAGCAGCTCATTGAGCAGGCTCACGTCCTTGACGGTGCGGTAGTAGCGCTGCATCAGCTGCTCGACCGCGAGGGTGTAGGAGGCGTCCTCGTAGCCGAAGATCTGCGCCAGGCGGATCTGGTGATCGAACAGCAGGCGATCCTCGCGCCGGGCGGTGAGCACGTGCAGCCCGAAGCGCACCTTCCAGAGAAACGCCTGGGCCTGCTTCAGTCGGCGGAACTCGGCGATGGTGAGAAATCCGTGCTGCACCAGCTCATCGAGGGTCTCGGCCCCGAAGTGTCGCTTGGCCACCCAGGCGATGGTCTGGATGTCGCGCAGCCCCCCGGGGCCGCTCTTCACGTTCGGCTCGAGGTTGTAGGCGGTGTCGTTGGCCTTCAGGTGCCGCTCGGACTGCTCGCGCACCTTGGCCTCGAAGAACTCGCGCACCGGCCAGATGTGCTCTGACTCCAGTGCCGAGCGCAGCGTGCCGAGCAGCTCGGCCTCACCGGCGAGCAGGCGCGCCTCAATCAGGGTGGTCATGACGCTGACATCGGCGCGGCTCTGCTCGAGACACTCCTCGACCGTGCGCACGCTGTGCCCGACCTCCAGTCCGATGTCCCACAGCAGCGCGAGCAGCCGCTCGAGCGCGGCGCGCTCGGCGCCCTGGGGCGCTGCGGGCACGAGCAGCAAAATGTCGATGTCCGAGCACGGATGCAGCTCGCCGCGGCCGTAGCCGCCGACCGCCACCAGCGCCCAGCGGTGCATCCCGCCGCAGCAAAAGCGCTGCCAGAGGCCCTTCAGGATCGCATCGATGAGCGCGGCGCGCGCGTGCACCAGCGTCTCGATCGGCTCATCGGCGAGGAAGCGGGCCTTGAGCTGTTCGTGGGCCGTGCCCAGCCACTCGCGCAGCGGCGCCCCGGACTCGAGCGCCCCGCCGAGCAGTGCGGGCAGCTGCTCGAGTAGCGCCCAGCGCGGCGCCGGTGCGGCCGGGCCGGGCTCGGGCGCCTCGTCTGTGTCCTGCGCTTCGCTTTGCGGGTCGGCCATCGCGTCAGTGCGGCGGGCGGTCGGCCGCCCCGAGGGTGAGCACCTCGTGGCCGCGGTCGGTCACGAGTATGGTGTGTTCCCACTGGGCCGAGAGCGAGTGATCCTTGGTGATCACGGTCCAGCCGTCCGGCAGCAGCCGCACGTGGCGCTTGCCGGCGTTGACCATCGGCTCGATGGTGAAGGTCATGCCCGGCTCGAGCGTCAGGCCCGTGCCCGGCTCCCCGTAATGCAGCACCTGCGGGTCCTCGTGATAGATGCGCCCGATGCCGTGGCCGCAGTACTCGCGCACCACCGAATAATTGTTCTGCTCGACGAAGCTCTGGATGGCGTGGCCGATGTCCCCGAGCCGCATCCCGGGGCGCACCATCTCGATGCCGCGCCACATCGCCTCGAAGCACGTCTCGGCCAGGCGCTGGGCGTGGACCGGGGGCTTGCCGACGAAGTACATGCGGCTGGTGTCGCCGTGGAATCCGTCGCGGATCACCGTCACGTCAATGTTGATGATGTCGCCGGCCTTCAGGCGCTTGTCATTGGGGATGCCATGACAGACGACGTGGTTCACGGAGGTGCAGATCGTCTTCGGGAAGCCGTGATAGTTCAGGTTCGCCGGGATCGTGCCTTGCACGTTCACGATGTAATCGTGACAGATCTGGTCGAGCTCCTCGGTGCTGACCCCCGGCACCACGTGCGCGGTGATCATGTCGAGCACCTCGGCGGCCAGCCGGCCGGCGATGCGCATCTTGTCCTGCTCGTCGGGTGTTTTGATCGTTACGGGCATGCACTTTCCAGCGTGACTTCAGCGGGCGCGCCGCAGCGCGCCGGGCGCTGCGCGCAAGACATTGTTCGGGCGAGGCCTTCATGGTATAAAGCGCGGCCTTTTTTGGCAATCAACCCACACGCGCATCGCTTCATCCGCAGACTGGGTGTTCCGCCAGCGGCCCTCACCGGCCCGGCGGGATGGCTGCGGAGATGCGCGGAGGCCCAACCCAACGAGGAGTTTCTCATGCCTGGCGTATCCATGCGGCAGATGCTGGAAGCGGGTGTCCATTTCGGACACCAGACCCGTTTCTGGAACCCGAAGATGGCGCAGTTCATCTTCGGCGAGCGCAACAAGATCCACATCATCAATCTCGAGAAGACCCAGCCGATGTACACGCAGGCTGCGGCCTTCGTGAAGGCCGTCGCGGCCGATGGCGGGCGCGTGCTGTTCGTCGGCACCAAGCGCTCGGCCCGCGAGGCGGTCCAGAAGGAGGCCGAGCGGGCCGGCCAGCCGTTCGTCAACCAGCGCTGGCTCGGCGGCATGCTCACGAACTTCAAGACCATCCGCCAGTCGATCAAGCGGCTCGAGGACATCAGTGAACTGGCCGCCTCCGGGGCGCTCGAGCGGCGCGGTAAGAAAGAGGCGACCCAGCTGCGCCGCGAGCAGGACAAGCTGCAGAGGAGCCTCGGCGGTATCCGTCAGATGGAGGCGCTCCCGGATGCGCTGTTCGTCATCGACGTCGGCCACGAGCGGCTCGCCATCGACGAGGCGCGCAAGCTCGGCATCCCGGTGGTGGCGGTGGTCGATACCAACTGCTCCCCGGATGGGATCGATTACGTGATTCCGGGCAACGACGATGCGATGCGGGCCATCCAGCTCTACGCCGCCGGCATGGCCGATGCGGTGCTCGAGGGCCGCGAGTCCGTGCCGGCCGTGGTGGTCGGCGAGGACGAGTTCGTCGAGCTCGACGAAGCGGGCAATCCGCGCAAGAAGGCCGCGCGTGGACCGCGCCGCGCGCCCGCGGCGCGACCGAAGAAGAGCGCCGCCCGGCGCCGTCTGCCGCCGGTGAAGGTGCCCCCGCGTGATGGCGCCACCGAGGGCGCGGAGGATCTGGCCGGTGAGGAAGAGAGCATCGATGCGGTGCCGGAAGTGGCCGCCTCGGGCGGTTCGGGCACGGGTGCCCCGGCCGGCGCCAACCGCCGTCCCGCCAGCACCGGGCGCCGCAAGGGCCGCGAGTGAGCTCCGCGCGGCCGCTGTCGGCCGCGCGCGCGGTACGGCTCCGGTGAGGATGACCGGGGCGGATGCAGCGTGCCAGGATGGTGCAACGGGATGAGTGGGACATGAACATCACAGCAGAGATCGTCAAACAGCTTCGCGAGCGCACCGGCGCGGGCATGATGGAGTGCAAGAAGGCGCTGGTCGAGACCAGCGGGGATCTCGATGCGGCCGCCGAGCTGATGCGCAAGCAGGGCCTGGCGAAGGCGGACAAGAAGTCCGCGCGCATCGCCGCCGAAGGGGTCGTGGTCATCGAGCGCAGCGCGAGCGCCGCGGCCCTGGTGGAGGTCAATTGCGAGACCGACTTCGTGGCACGCGAGCAGGACTTCCGCGCGTTCGCGAGCGCCGTGGCCGCGCAGGCGCTCAGCGAGCGGCCCGGCAGTCTCGAGGCGCTGCTCGAGACGCGCCTCGGCGATGAATCCGTCGATGCGCGCCGCCGCGCGCTCGTGGCCAAGATCGGCGAGAACATCGGCGTGCGCCGCTTCGCGGTGCTCGCGTCCCCGCAGCACCTGGGCGCATACCTGCACGGCACGCGCATCGGGGCGCTGGTGGCCGTCAAGGGCGGCAGCGCGGAGCTCGCGCACGACCTGGCGATGCATGTTGCGGCGAGCAATCCGAAGTACCTCTCGATGCAGCAGGTGCCGGCGGAGGTCATGGCGAAGGAGCGCGAGATCCTCACCGAGCAGGCCCAGGGTGAGGGCAAGCCGCCGGAGATCGTCGCCAAGATGGTCGAGGGCCGGCTGCGCAAGTCCCTCGGCGAGATCACGCTGCTCGGCCAGGCGTTCGTGAAGGATCCGGACGTGACGGTGGAGAAGCTGCTGAAGGGTGCCGGCGCCGAGGTGGTCGCGTTCGAGCGCTTCGAAGTGGGCGCGGGCATCGAGAAGAAGCAGGAAAATTTCGTGGCCGAGGTCATGGCCCAGGTCAAAGGCGCCGGCGGCTAGACCTGAGGCGCACGCGAGCTTCCCGCCCGCCCCGGCGCAGCGCCGGGGCGGGCCGGTTCGTGCAACGAGTGAAGGTTGGCCCATGGCGAATGACAAACCGAACAGTGCGCGCTACTCGCGCATCCTCGTGAAGCTCTCCGGCGAGGCGCTCATGGGTCAGGCCGACTACGGCATCGACCCGGGGATGATCAAGCGCATCGCGGGGGAGCTCGAGGAGATCGCCGGCCTCGGGGTCGAGCTCGCCGTGGTGATCGGCGGCGGCAACATCTTCCGCGGCGCGGGGCTCGCGCGGGCGGGCATGGATCGGGTGACTGCCGATCACATGGGCATGCTCGCCACCGTGATGAATGCGCTCGCCATGCAGGATGCCCTCGAGAGCCGCGGTCTGCACGCGCGCGTGATGTCGGCGATCCGCATCAACGAGGTCTGTGAGGACTACATCCGCCGCCGTGCCATCCGTCACCTGCAGAAGGGGCGGGTGGTGATCTGCGCCGCCGGCACCGGCAACCCGTTCTTCACCACCGATACCGCCGCGGCGCTGCGTGCGATCGAGATCAACGCCGAGGTGCTGCTGAAGGCCACCAAGGTCGACGGGGTGTACTCCGATGATCCGCTGCGCAACCCCGCCGCGGTGCGCTACCGGCGGCTCACCTTCGATCGGGTGCTCGCCGAGAAGCTCAACGTGATGGATGCCACCGCCATCGTCATGTGCCGCGACAACCACTTGCCATTGCAGGTGTTCAATCTCAACAATCCAGGGGATCTGACCCGCAGCGTCCGCGGTGACGAGGTGGGCACGGTCGTAACCTGCGAGTGAGCCGCTGCGGCTCGGAGTGTGATCATGCTCGATGATCTGAAGAAAGACGCGCGCGAGCGCATGGCCAAGTGTGTGCAGAGCTTCCAGACAGATCTGAAGAAGCTGCGCACCGGGCGGGCCCATCCGAGCCTGATCGAGCACCTGCGCGTCGATTACTACGGCTCGGAAGTGCCGCTGCAGCAGGTGGCGAGCATCGCGGTCGAGGACGGGCGCACGCTCGTGATCTCGCCGTGGGAGAAGGCGGTCGTGCAGGCGATCGAGAAGGCGATCTTCAAGTCCGATCTGGGCCTGACGCCGATGACCGCTGGCATGGTGATCCGCATCCCCATGCCGCCGCTCACCGAGGAGCGCCGCCGCGAGATCACCAAGATGCTCAAGGCCGACGCGGAAAATGCTCGCGTGGCGGTGCGCAATGTGCGTCGCGACGTGATGAACGACGTGAAGGACATGCTCAAGGAGAAGCTGATCCCGCAGGATGATGAGCGGCGCGCCGAGACCGACATCCAGAAGCTCACCGACAAGCACATCGCCGACATCGAGCAGCTTCTGGCGGCCAAGGAAAAGGAAGTCATGCAGGTCTGATGACCCCCGCCGTGCCCGACAACGCCGCGTCCGCCGCGCTGCCCCGCCACATTGCCATCACCATGGATGGCAATGGTCGCTGGGCGGCCGCGCGCGGTCTCGCCCGTTCGGCCGGGCACAAGGCGGGGCTCGAGCCGGTGCGCCTGTGCGTGCGCGAGTGCTCGCGCCTCGGCATCGAGGGGCTCACGCTGTTCGCGTTCTCGAGCGAGAACTGGTCGCGGCCGGCCGAGGAGGTCGCCAGTCTGATGGGGCTGTTCCTCGAGGCCATCGAGCGCGAGGTGAGCGAGCTCGACCGCCAGGGGGTGCGGCTGCGCATCATTGGCAACCGCCGCGCGCTCTCGGTGCGGCTGCAGGCGCAGATCGCCGCCGCCGAGCAGCGCACCGCCGACAATCGGGGCCTGAAGCTGCAGGTGGCCATGAGCTACGGGGGACGCTGGGACATCGTGCAGGCGGCCCGCACGCTCGCCGAGCAATGCGTGAGCGGGGCGCTCGGCACCGCGGCGATCGACGAGACGCGCTTCGCGGCGGCGCTCGAGCTCGGTGCGCTGCCCGACCCGGATCTGCTGATCCGCACCGGGGCCGAGCGGCGCATCAGCAATTTTCTGCTCTGGAACCTCGCTTACGCGGAGCTGTATTTCAGTGACCGGCTGTGGCCGGATTTCGATGCCCAGGAGTTCGCCCTCGCGCTCGCGTTTTTTGCCGGCCGCGAGCGGCGCTTCGGCTGCACCGGCGCTCCGAGCGGGGCGCGCGGCCGGGCGGAACGGGACGGCGCGGCGCTGAAAGCGGCCCCGTGAGCGACTCGCTGCGCAAGCGCATCATCACCGCCGCCGTCCTGATCGCGCTGCTGCTCGCGGTGCTGTTTGCGCTGCCGGCGGCCGCCACCCTCGGGGTGCTCACGCTGATCGTGCTGCTCGGGGCGTGGGAGTGGTCGGGGTTTCTGAAGGCACGCAACCGGCTGCTGCGGATCGGATACGTGCTCGCGATCGGCGCGGCGCTGCCGCTCGTGTGGCGGCTCGCCCTGCAGCGCGCGGGGCTCGAGTGGCTGCTCGGCGCCGCGGCGCTGTGGTGGCTCGGGGCGCTCGGCTGGATCGTGTTCGCCCCGCAGCGGGTGTGCGCCGCCGCGGCCGCGCTCGCCGGGTTCGGTGCGCTGGTGCCGGCGTGGCTGGCGCTGGCGCGGCTGCGGCTCGGCGGGGCGCACGGGGCCGAGTGGGTGCTGTTTTGCCTGCTGCTGGTGTGGATGGCCGATATCGGAGCGTACTTCGCCGGCCGGCAGTTCGGTCGGCGGCGGCTCGCCCCGCGAGTCTCCCCGGGCAAGACCTGGGAAGGGGTGCTCGGGGGCGCCGCGGCGTGTATTCCGGTGGCGATTGCCGGCGGTTTCTGGTTCAGTGTGCCCCTGGGACGGTTTGTGGTGCTGTGTCTGGCGGCGGTGGCGAGCTCCATCGTCGGGGATTTGACCGAGAGTCTGCTGAAGCGCTTCGCGGGAATGAAGGACAGCGGCACGCTCTTCCCCGGGCACGGCGGGGTCATGGATCGAATCGACAGCCTGACCGGGGCGGCCCCGGTGCTGCTGCTGGGTCTTACGTTTCTCGGAGTGCTGGCATGATCGGCGTGGTCGTTCTCGGTTCCACCGGCTCGATCGGGGAGAGCACCCTCGATGTGCTCGCCCGCCATCCGGAGCGGTTTCGCCTGCTCGGCCTCGGCGCCCACCGCAGTGTGGAGAAGCTCGCCGAGCAGATTGTGCGCCACCGTCCGGCGTTCGCTGCGCTCGCCGACGTCGATGCGGCGCGCGCGCTCGAGGCACGCCTCGGGGAGGCTGCCGCGCACACGCGCGTGCTCGCCGGTCCGCAGGCGCTGACCGAGCTCGCCACGCTGCCCGAGTGCGACTGCGTGATGGCCGCGATCGTCGGGGCCGCCGGACTGCCCTCGACGCTGGCGGCGGCGCGCGCCGGCAAGCGGTTGCTGCTCGCCAACAAGGAATCACTCGTGATGTCCGGCCCGCTGCTGATGCAGGCGGTGCGCCAGAGCGGCGCGACGCTGCTGCCGATCGACAGCGAGCACAACGCCATTTTTCAATGCCTGCCGCACGGCACGGGCGCCGGGCACACCCCCGAGGGGGTGCGCCGAGTGCTGCTCACCGCCTCGGGCGGTCCGTTTCGCGACTGGAGCGCCGAGGCGATCGCCGGGGCGAGTCCGGAGGCGGCGGTCGCGCATCCGAACTGGGTGATGGGCCGCAAGATCTCGGTCGATTCGGCCACCCTGATGAACAAGGGACTCGAGCTGATCGAGGCCTGTTTCCTCTTCGGCCTGCCGCCGGCGCAGGTCGACATCGTCATCCATCCGCAAAGCATCATTCACTCGCTGGTCGAGTACATCGACGGCTCACTGCTTGCGCAGCTCGGCTCGCCCGATATGCGCACGCCCATCGCCTACGGGCTCGCCTGGCCCGAGCGCATGGCCTCCGGAGTGGCGTTTCTCGATCTGGTGAAGACCGCGCGGCTGGATTTCCGTGCGCCCGATCCGCAGCGCTTCCCCTGCCTCGCGATCGCGCAGCACGCCGCACGCGCCGGCGGACTGGTGCCGGTGGCGCTCAATGCCGCCAATGAGATTGCGGTGCACGCCTTCCTCGAGCGGCGGTTGAACTTTCCAGGGATCGCCTCGGTCATTGAGGAGGTGATCACACGCTCTACCGCGGGGCCAATCGGCGGATTGGACGATGTCATGGCCGCCGACACTGAGGCGCGGCGGCTGGCGCACGCCTGTATCGAGGCGCGCGCGCGAGCGGGTGCGACCGTGGCGCTCGGAGGCGCTCGCGCATGACCGCGTTGTGGTACCTGTTGTGGTTTGCGATCGCCGTGAGTCTGCTCGTCACGGTGCACGAGTTCGGCCACTTCTGGGTGGCGCGCCGGCTCGGCCTGAAGGTGCTGCGCTTCTCGGTCGGCTTCGGCAAGCCACTGCTGTCCTGGCACGGGCGCGACGGGGTTGAGTACTGGATCTGCCCGATCCCGCTCGGCGGGTACGTCAAGATGCTCGATGAGCGCGAAGGCCCGGTGCCCGCCGAGGAGCTGCCGCGCTCCTTCACCCGGCAGCATCCGCTGAAGCGGGTGGCGGTGCTGCTCGCCGGCCCGGGCTTTAACTTCCTGTTCTCGGTGCTGGTGCTCGGGGCGATGTTCTGGGCAAGCGGTCTGACCCGCTGGCTGCCGGTGGTCGGGGATGTCACGGCCGGCTCGATCGCCGCGCGCGCCGGGGTGCGCACGGGCGATCGGATCGAGGCGATCAATGGCACGGCGCTCGACAGCCAGAGCGCGGTGCGCATGCGGCTGCTCGAGGTGATGAGCGCAGGGGGCAACGCCGAGCTCACCGTGCGCGGTGCCGACGGGGTGAGCCGCCGGGTCGACCTCGATGTGCACGATCCGGCGCTGCGTCGTGCGCTCACCGGCCCGGCCGGTCCGATGGCCGGGCTCGGGATGCACTTCTGGGTGCCGAGCGTGCCGCCGGTGCTCGGTCGAGTGCTGCCCGGCGGGCCGGCTGCGCGCGCCGGTCTGCAGGCCGGCGACCGGATCGTGGCGGTGAACGGGCAGCCGATGAAGACTTTCCAGGACGTGGTGGCGGCCATCAGCCCCAATCCGGGCAAGACACTCGCCATCACCTACCGGCGCGGCCCGCTCGAGCGCACCGTCAACGTCACGGTCGCGAGCGTGAGCGTGCAGGGCGAGCGGATCGGGCGCATCGAGGCGCAGGAGCCGCTGGCGGTGCACTATCCACCGTCCCTGGTGCGCCATGTGCCGCTCGGACCGCTCGCAGCGCTCGATCAGGCCTCGCGGCGGATCTGGAGCCTGACGGTGCTGCAGGGCCGCTTATTGTGGCGGATGGTGCTCGGCCGGGTGTCGATCAAGAACCTCGGCGGACCGCTCACCATCGCGCAGGAGGCCGGCGAGTCGGCGAGTGCCGGGGCCGGTTCGTTCCTGGGTTTTCTGGTGCTGATTTCCCTCGAAATCGGATTTCTCAACCTGCTGCCGATCCCGATTCTCGACGGCGGGCAGGTCGTGTTTCAGCTGGTCGAGTGGGCCAAGGGGGCGCCGCTTTCCGAGCGGGCGCAGATCATCGGTCAGCAGGTGGGTATCGCGCTGCTGATCCTCCTGATGGGAGTGGCGTTGTTCAACGACATCGCCCGCCAGTTCAGCTGACAGTTGTGCACATTTAAAGTCGGATCGTAGGCAAGATCCGCTCGACTCCGACCGGCGCTGCCGGCCGGGGCACCGGGGGTTACATACGTGATTGATGCAAGTAATTGGGGCCACATGTATTGCGATGTGAAAAATCGGATGGTTGCCGTATGAAGCGCCGTATCGCGCTCGCCACGGTGGCATTGGCTGTACACTCCTCGCTCGCGCTCGCCAGCGGCGCCTCGGTGGCGGATTTCACCGTCGGCAACATCAAGGTGGAGGGCCTGCAGCGCATCTCCGAGGGCACGGTCTTCAATTATCTGCCGGTGAACATCGGCGATACGCTGAACCAGCGCAAGGAGCGCGAGGCGATCCGCGCGCTGTATGCGACCGGATTCTTCCGCGACGTCGAGCTGCGCCGCCAGGGCAACACCCTGATCGTGGTGGTCGCCGAGCGGCCCTCGATCGAGAGCTTCCAGATCAAGGGCAACAAGGCGATCAAGACCAAGCAGCTGATGAAGTCGCTGCGTAACGTCGGACTTGCGCCCGGCAAGATCTTCGATCGCTCCGTGCTGCAGCAGGTCACCGAGTACCTCACCGACATGTACTACGGCCGCGGCAAGTACGGGGTGCGCATCAACACCAAGGTGATCCCCGACACCGATAACCGGGTCAAGATCAACATCAACATCGTCGAGGGATCGCGCGCGGTCATCCGCTCGATCAATATCGTCGGTGCGACCCATTTTTCGCAGCAGCGGATCCTCAGTCACTTTCACCTGAAGACCCCGGACTGGCTGTCCTGGTACAAGTCCGACGACCGCTATTCGCGCCAGACGCTCAAGGGCGACCTCGAGCGGCTGCGCGATTTTTACATGGACCGCGGCTACGCCAACTTCGCGATTCGCTCCACCCAGGTGCAGATCAGCCCCGACAAGAAGAACATCTTCCTCACCGTTGCGATCAAGCAGGGCGGGGTGTTTCGCGTCTCCTCGGTCAAGCTCGCCGGCACGTTCGTCGTGCCGAAGGCACAGCTCGAGCGCCTGGTGGTGGTGCATCCGGGCGAGGTGTTCGACCGCGAGCGCATCACCGCCACGCAGAAGCTCATCCAGGACCGCCTCGGGGAGTACGGCTACGCCTTCGCCAAGGTCGATCCGGTGCCGACCCCGAACGCCAAGACGCACCAGGTGGCACTCACCTTCTTCGTCGACCCGGGCGATCGGGTGTACGTGCGCAAGGTGACCTTCTCGGGCGAGACCGCCATCAACGACGTGGTGCTGCGGCGCGAGCTGCGTCAGCTCGAGGGCGGGTGGCTCTCGAACCTCGCGCTTGAGCGCTCGAAGTTCTTCCTGCAGCGCCTGCCGTACGTCAAGCACGTGAGCTACAGCACGCACAAAGTGCCGGGCTCGCCCGATGAGGTGGACGTCGATTACAAGATCAAGCAGGGACCGGCCGCGCAGCTCTCCGGCGGCATCGGCTACTCGGCGATGTACAAACTGATGTTGAACGCGAACTTCGCCGATGCCGACTTCCTCGGCACCGGCAATCGCCTGGCGGTGAACCTCTCCGGCGGGGCGTTCGACAAAACCTACAGTGTGAGCTACACCAACCCGTACATCACCATGAACGGGGTGTCGCAGACGCTCTCGGTGAGTTACAACGACGCCACGCAGTTCGTCTCCTCCTCCTCGAACTTCTCCTCCAAGACCATCACCGCCGGTCCGCAGTGGTCGTACCCGATCACCGAGTTCCAGTACCTGTCCTTCGGTGCGGCGTTCGAGGATGCGCAGCTGCTCACCAGTTCGATCGGCAGCGCCGTGCAGGCGCAGCAGTGGGTGCAGCAGAACGGCAACGCCTACAGCCGCCTGGTGCACGAGGACTACAGCAACAACGACTTCGTGTTCTACGGCTCGAACTTCCACGACGTACAGCTGCTGCTCGGCTGGCAGATCGACGATCGCAATCGCACGCTGTTCGCCGATCGCGGCATGCGCGCGGGGCTGAACCTGAGCGCCACGATTCCCGGCAGCAGCACGGTCAAGTACTACGTTGCGAGCGCGCTGTACCAGCAGTACGTGCCGGTGTGGCGCCACTTCCTCACGCTCTCTTTCCACGAGCGGGTCGATTACGGCGCCGGCTTCGGCGGCACGACCGGGCTGCCGCCGTATCGGCTGTTCTTCGGCGGCGGACCGGACTCGGTACGCGGGTTCCGCGAGAGCTGGCTCGGGCCGCGCGATCAGTTCGGCAATCCCTACGGCGGCAACTTCGATATCGTCAGTCAGAACGAGCTGCTGTTGCCGATGCCGGCCAAGTGGCGCCAGACCGCCCGCGTCAGCCTGTTCTTCGACATGGGCAATGTGTTCTACACCGGCTCGAAGGTGCGCTTCTTCCAGCCCGATGGGGTGACCCCGGTCACCTATCACCTGCATGGCTGGGGGAGCCTGCGCCGCTCGGTGGGTCTGTCGGTCGAGTGGCTCTCGCCGATGGGGCTGTTCCGCTTCAGCTACGGGGTGCCGCTGAACGCCCAGCGCGCGACGCTCGATACCTGGGGGGATCAGACGAGCGGCTTCCAGTTCACGGTCGGGCAGGCCTTCTAGCGGCCCGGGCGCACGCCCTGCGGTAGTGGTAAGATCGACGGCTTAGCCGCCCCCGAGAGGGGCGGATTTGCATGACACATAAGCCATTTTTGAGGTGGGTTTCCGTGAAGCGCTTGAGCAGAAGCCATTCAGTCCTTGGGATGATTGCCGCCGGATTGCTGATGACGGGGCTGGCCGCCGCGAGCGCCCAGGCAGCACAGCTGAAGGTCGGTGTGGTCAATTACGGCGTGCTGGTGCAGTCCTCTCCGCAGTACAAGTCGGCCATTGCCGCGCTGCGCACCGAGTTTGCACCGAAGCAGCAGCAGATGCAGGCCGAGGCGAAGAAGCTGCAAGCCCAGCAGCAGACCCTGCAGCGCAACCAGGCCACCATGACGCAGGACCAGGTGGCGCAGGCCGAACTCGATCTGCGTGAGAAGGTCGAGGCGTTCCGCCAGAAGTCGGTGAAGATCCAGGAGGCGCTGAACACCCAGCGCAACGAGAAGTTCAGCAAGGTGCAGAACGCCATCGCGCTGATCGTGCAGAAGTACGCCAAGCAGCACGGGTACAACCTGGTGATGATGAACGACGGGGTGATCTACGCCGATTCGGGCATGGATCTGACCCCGGCGATTCTGCAGCTGCTGAAGGCCGCTCCGGCGAAATAACCGGCGGCCGCCATGAGCGTCTCGATCGGAGAGCTCGCAGTCCGCTTCGGTTGCGAGCTGCAGGGCGATCCGGGCGTGACGGTCGAGCGGGTGGCGACGCTGGCGCAGGCCGATGCACAGTCGGTGGCCTTCGTCGCCAATCCTCGCTACCGGGCGCAGCTTGCGGCGACGCATGCGGCGGTGGTGGTGCTGGATGAAGCGAGTGCCGCAGACTGTCCGGTCGCGGCACTCGTGTGCAGCAATCCCCACGCGACGTTTGCGCGCATCGCCGCCGTGCTGCACCCGGCACCGGCCGGTCCCCCCGGGGTGCATCCCTCTGCGGTCGTGGCCGCCGACGCTGCGCTCGACCCCAGTGCCCATGTCGGTGCGCTGAGTGTGATCGGCGCCGGCGTGCGGCTCGGCCCGCGCGTGTACGTCGGTCCGCACTGTCTGATCGAGGACGGCGTGCAGATCGGCGCAGATGTGCGCCTGGTCGGGCGGGTGACGTTGTGCCGGGGCGTGACCGTCGGGGAGCGCACCATCATCCAGCCCGGTGCGGTGATCGGCGGGGATGGCTTCGGCTTCGCACAGGAGCGCGGCCGCTGGCTGAAGGTGCCGCAGATCGGCAGCGTGCGCATCGGCGCGGACGTGGAGATCGGCTCGAACACCACCATCGACCGCGGTGCGATCGAGGACACGGTGATCGAGGCGGGCGCCAAGCTCGACAACCTCATCCAGATCGGCCACAACGTGCGCATCGGCGCGCACACCGCGCTCGCGGCCTGTGTCGGGGTGTCTGGCAGCACCAGCATCGGACAGCACTGCATGATTGGCGGTCAGGTCGGCATCGGCGGTCACCTGACGATCTGCGACGGGGTGATGATCACCGGCTGCACCATGGTCAGCCATTCGGTCACGCGCCCCGGCGTATACTCCGGCGGCATTCCGCTCGAGGAGGCGCACACCTGGCGGCGCCTGGTCGGGCGCTTCAAACGCCTCGAATCCCTGGCCAAGCAGCTCAAGGCGATCGAGCGGCAGCGCGGCACGGCGCAGGATCTGGAAGAGGACGATGACTGAGACGCAACTCGATATCCACCGGGTGCTGCAGTTGCTGCCGCACCGCTATCCGTTTCTGCTGGTCGATCGCGTGCTCGAGTGGCACGCCGGGCAGAGCATCCGGGCGTTGAAGAACGTCACGTTCAACGAGCCGTTCTTTTCCGGCCATTTCCCAACCCGACCGGTGATGCCCGGGGTGATCATCATCGAGGCGCTGGCGCAGACCGCCGGGATCCTCACCTTCCTCAGCGCCGAGATCGTCCCGGACAAGGACAGCCGCTTTTATTTCGTCGGCATCGACAAGGCGCGCTTTCGCAAGCCGGTCGAGCCCGGCGATCAGCTCATTCTCAACGCCACCGTGGAGCGGTGCCTGCGCGGCATCTGGCGCTTCTCGACGCACGCGACGGTGGGGGAGAGCGAGGTGGCGCACGCGGAAATCATGGTCACGCCGGAGGCCGGTAAGTGATCGACCCGCGTGCCATCGTCTCACCGCACGCGCAACTCGCCGCGGATGTCTCGGTGGGCCCCTTCAGCATCATCGGGCCCGAGGTCAGCATCGGCCCGCGCACCATCATCGGTCCGCACGTGGTGATCAACGGTCCGACCCGCATCGGGGCGGACAACCACGTCTTTCAGTTCGCCTCCCTCGGCGATGCGCCTCAGGACAAGAAGTACCGCGGTGAGCCGACCCGGCTCGAGATCGGCGATCGCAACGTGTTTCGCGAGAACACCACGGTCAACCGCGGCACGACCCACGACCGCGGCGTGACGCGCATCGGCGATGACAACCTGTTCATGGCCTACTCGCACGTGGCGCACGACTGCGCGGTCGGCAGCAACACCGTGTTTGCCAACTGCGCCGCCCTCGGCGGACACGTGGAAATCGGCGACTGGGTGATTCTCGGCGGGCTGACCGCGGTACACCAGTTCAGCAAGGTCGGCGCACACGCCTTCCTCGCTGGCGGAGCGATCGTCACCCGAGACGTACCGCCGTACGTCATGGTGGCCGGCAATCCGGCGGTTCCGCACGCGGTGAACGCCGAGGGACTGAAGCGCCGCGGCTTCAGCACGGCACAGATTCGCAACATCCGCGAGGCGTACCGGATCGTCTACCGCAGCGATCTGCGCCTGACCGAGGCGCTCGAGCGGCTCGATGCGCGGGCGCCCGAGCAGCCCGAAGTGCAGGCCTTCGTCGCCTTCATCCGCAGCGCCGGGCGCAGCATCGTCCGATGAGCCGCCCGAGCGGCAGCGCCGGCGGGTCCGCCCTGGCGCGCCCGAGGCTGCGCATCGGCCTGGTGGCGGGGGAATCCTCCGGCGATCAGCTGGGCGCGGCGCTCATCGAGGCGTTGCGCGAGCGGGTCGGCGCGCTCGAGTGTTTCGGGGTGGCCGGGCCGAAGATGGCCGCCGCGGGCTGCGAGGTCTGGGAGAGCGCCGAATCGCTCGCCGTGATGGGCTTCACCGAGGTGCTGCCGCACCTGCCGCGGCTGATCCGGCTGCGTGCGACGCTGGCGCAGCGCTTCGCGGCCGCGCGGCCCGATGTGTTCATCGGCATCGATGCGCCCGCTTTCAACCTCGGGCTGGCCGCGCGGTTGCGCGCGGGAGGGCTGCTCACCGTGCAGTACGTGGCCCCGCAGGTCTGGGCATGGCGGCAGGGGCGCGTGCGCAAGATCGGCCGCGCCTGCGACCTGGTGTTGTGTTTGTTGCCCTTCGAGACCGACTTCTTCAGCGCGCACGGCGTCGATGCGCAGTTCGTCGGCCATCCACTCGCCGATCAGATTCCGCTGCACGTCGACCGCGCCGCGGCACGCGCAGCGCTCGGGCTTGCGCCCGAAGCGACGGTGGTGGCACTGCTGCCGGGCAGCCGCCTCGGGGAGGTCGCGCGGCTCGGTGAGGACTTCCTGGCGGCGGCCGCCTGGATCGGCGCGCGCCGCCCGGCGGTGCGCTTCCTCGCGCCGATGGCGAGCGCGCGGGCGCGCGAAGTCTTTCTGAGCAAGTACGCCCAAGTGCCGGATTTGCCACAGATCATGCTCACCGACGGGCAAGCCCAGCGTGTGCTCGCCGCGTGTGATGGCGCCCTGGTGGCCTCCGGAACCGCTACACTGGAGACGCTGCTCTCCCGGCGCCCCATGGTCGTGGCGTATCGCCTGGGCGGGCTTACGGCGTTTCTGCTGCGGAGACTCCGTCTGGTGAAGGTTCCCTACTTCTCACAACCGAATCTGCTGCTCGGACGCGCGTTTGTGCCCGAGTTCTTCCAGGAGGCCGTGAGCGGCGCGGGGCTCGGACAAGCGCTGCTCGAGCGTCTGGAGGATGCCGCCTACGGGCGTGAGCTCGCGGTCGAGTTCGAGCGGGTGCACCGCACGCTGCGCTGCGGCGGAGCGGGGCGCGCGGCGGATGCGATTCTGCGCCGGCTCGCCGACGCCCCCGGGGCGCAGGGCGGCTCATGAGTGCGCCTGCGGCCAACCGTTGCGTCGCAGGCGTCGATGAGGCCGGACGCGGTCCGCTCGCCGGGCCGGTGATCGCCGCGGCCGTCATCCTCGACCCGGCCCGGCCGATCGAGGGGCTCGCCGACTCGAAGACCTTGAGCGAGGCGGCGCGCGAGCGGCTCGCGCCCTTGATCCGGGCACGCGCACTGGCCTGGGCGCTCGGCAGCGCCGAGCGCGCCGAGATCGACACGCTCAACATCCTGCAGGCGACGCTGCTCGCGATGCGCCGCGCGTTGCTCGCGCTGCCGCTGCGCCCGACGCACGTGCAGATCGACGGTAACCGGGCCCCGGCGCTGGCTGACCTGGGGTGCAGCGTCGAGACCGTGGTGCGCGGCGATGCCACGGTGGCGGCGATCGGTGCGGCCTCGATTCTCGCCAAGACCCATCGCGATGCGCACATGCGCGCGCTCGAGCGCACCTATCCGGGCTACGGCTTCGCCCGGCACAAGGGCTATGGCACCGCCGAGCACCTGGCCGCGCTCGCCCGTCTCGGCCCCTCGCCCGAGCACCGTCTGAGCTTCGCCCCGGTGCGCGCCGCCGAGGCGCGGAGGTAAGCGGTGAGCGTCGGCTTCGTTCATCTGCGGCTGCACACCGAGTACTCGCTGATCGACAGCGTGGTGCGGGTGCCGGAGCTGATCGAGGCGGTCGCCGGTGCCGGCATGGCGGCGGTGGCGGTGACCGACCAGAACAACCTCTTTGCGATGGTGAAGTTCTACCGCGAGGCGCTCGCGCGCGGGGTCAAGCCGCTGATCGGGGTGGATCTGCTCGTGCGCGAGGGCGCCGAGCGCGAGCCGCCGAGCCGTCTGACGCTGCTCTGTCAGTCGCAGACCGGCTATCGCAACGTGACGCGGCTGGTCAGTCGCGCCTACCTCGAGGGTCAGCAGCGCGGGGTGCCGCTGATCGAGCGGGAGTGGCTGACGAGCGAGTCGCTCGAGGGGCTGATCGGCCTGTCCTGCGCCACCGAGGGCGATGTGGGCCGCTCGCTCGCCAACGGGCGCGAGGCCGATGCCGAGGCGGCGCTCGAGCGCTGGCTGAGGCTGCTGCCCGAGCGCTACTACCTCGAGCTGCAGCGGCTCGGGCGGCCCGGGGAGGAGGCCTACATCGCAGCGGCGGTGGCGCTCGCGGCGCGCCGCGGCGTGCCGGTGGTGGCCACCAACGATGTGCGCTTCCTCAAGCCGCAGGACTTCGAGGCGCACGAGGCGCGGGTGTGCATTCACGACGGCGCGCAGCTCGCCGACCCAGCCCGTCCGCGCCGCTACAGCACCGCGCAATACCTGCGTACGCCGCAGGAGATGGCCGAGCTGTTTGCGGATCTGCCCGAGGCGCTTGCGAACACCGTGGAGGTGGCCCGGCGCGCCTCGTTGGTGCTCGATCTCGGCAAGCCGCGTCTGCCGCCGTATCCGGTGCCGGGGCAGATGAGCACCGAGGCGTTCCTGCGCACCGAGGCGGCCGCCGGCCTCGAGCGGCGCGTCGGTGAACTTGCCAGCCGCGGCCCGCCGCCTGATCCGAGTCTGTACGCGCAGCGCCTCGAGCGCGAGCTCGATGTCATCTGTCAGATGGGTTTCGCCGGCTACTTTCTCATCGTCGCGGATTTCATCCGCTGGGCGAAGGACAACGGCGTGCCCGTCGGTCCGGGCCGTGGCTCGGGCGCCGGCTCGCTCGTCGCCTACTGCCTCGGCATCACCGACCTCGATCCGCTGCGCTACGAGCTGCTCTTTGAGCGCTTCCTCAACCCCGAACGCGTCTCGATGCCGGACTTCGACGTCGATTTCTGCATGGCCGGCCGCGATCGGGTGATCGAGTACGTCGCGACCCGCTACGGACGCGAGCGCGTCTCGCAGATCATCACCTACGGCACCATGGCAGCCAAGGCGGTGGTGCGCGATGTCGGGCGCGTGCTCGGCATGAGTTACGGTTATGTCGATAAGATCGCCAAGCTCATTCCCTTCGAACTCGGCATCACCCTCGATGAGGCGCTCGAGAAAGAGCCGGAGCTGAAGAAGCTCTACCAGAGCGAGGAGGAGATCCGCACGCTGATCGATCTCGCCCGCTCTCTCGAGGGCCTCACGCGCAACGCCGGCATGCACGCCGGCGGGGTGGTGATCGCCCCCTCGGTGCTGACCGATTTCACGCCGCTGTACTGCGATGAGTCCGGTGGCAGTCTCGTGACGCAGTTCGACAAGGACGACGTCGAGGCCGCCGGGCTCGTCAAGTTCGACTTCCTCGGCCTGCGCACCCTCACCATCATCGACTGGGCGGTGAAGGACATCAACGCCAAGCGCGCCGCGCGCGGGGAGCCGCCGCTCGATATCAGCAAGATTCCGCTCGACGATGCGAGCACCTACGAGCGGGTGTTCAAGAGCGCGCAGACCGTGGCGGTGTTCCAGTTCGAGTCGGCCGGCATGCGCCGGATGCTGAAGGACGCCCGGCCCGACCGCATCGATGATCTGATCGCCCTCGGGGCGCTGTACCGGCCGGGGCCGATGGACCTGATACCGGAGTACATCGCCTGCAAGCACGGCAAGAAGCCCGAGTACCTGCATCCGGAAATGCAGCAGGTGCTCGGGGTCACCCACGGGGTGTTCGTCTACCAAGAGCAGGTGATGCAGATCGCCCAGCGCCTGGCCGGCTACACCCTCGGTGGGGCGGACCTGCTGCGCCGCGCGATGGGCAAGAAAAAGCCCGAGGAGATGGCCAAGCAGCGCGGGGTGTTCATCGCCGGGGCCGCCGCGCGCGGCATCGGCGAGGCGGTGGCCAACGCGATCTTCGACCAGATGGAGAAGTTCGCCGGCTACGGTTTCAACAAGTCGCACGCCGCTGCCTATGCGCTGCTGTCGTATCAGACGGCCTACCTGAAGGCGCACTATCCGGGCGAGTTCATGGCCGCGGTGCTCTCGGCCGACATGGATCACACCGACAAGGTGGTGACGCTGATCCGCGAGTGCGCGGAGATCGGCCTGACGGTGCTGCCGCCGGATGTGAACCGCTCGCAGTACGTGTTTGCCGCCGAGGGGCGCGTGATCCGCTACGGCCTCGGTGCGGTGCGCGGCGTCGGGCAGGGCGCGGCCGAGGCGCTGATCGGCGAGCGCGAGGCGCGCGGTCCGTTCACCAGTCTGGAGGATCTGTGCCGGCGGCTCGATCTGCAGAAGCTCAACCGCCGCGTGCTCGAGGCGCTGCTGCGCTGCGGCAGCTGCGATGGGCTCGGCGCCAATCGCGCCACGCTCATGGAGCACCTGCCGACGGCGATGCAACTCGGTGAGCAGGGTTCCAAGGCGAGCCGCGCCGGACAGGACGACCTGTTTGGCCTCGCCGCCCCGCAGCCGAGTGCGCCGGCGGCGGCGAGCACCGCGGAGCTGCCCGAGTGGCCGGAGTCGGTGCGACTCGCCGGTGAGCGCGAGACCCTCGGGTTGTATTTGACCGGTCATCCGATGGCCGCCTACGAGGCGGGGCTCGCGCGCCTGGTAAGCCACCGCATCGGCAATCTGCTCGGCGAGCGGCCGATGCCCGGGATGGAGGGCCCGCGCGGGCGGGGCGGGCGCCCGGTCACCGTTGCCGGCCTGATCGACGAGGTGCGCAAGCGCGGCCCGCGCGTGATCCTCACCCTCGATGACGGTACCGGCCGGATCGAGGCGAGTCTGTTCGATGAGCAGTTCCAGCAGTACCGCGCGCTCATCAGCAAGGACGCGCTGGTGCTCGCCGAGGGGCAGCTGCGCTTCGATGATTTCGCCGACGGCTGGCGCATCGGCGTGCGCCGTCTCACCGAGCTCGCCAAGGTGCGCGAGCAGCAGGCGCGGCGCATCGTGCTGAAGTGGCCGCGGCGCGCCGATGCGCCAGCGCTGCAGCGGCGGCTTGCCGAACTGCTCGGGCGCTACCGGCCGGGACCGTGCGCGCTCGCCGTCGAGTACGCCACCGAGAGCGCCCGCGGCATGCTCGCCTTCGGCGCCGAGTGGTCCGTGCAGCCGGTCGCGGAGCTGATCGAGGCGCTCGAGGCGCTGCTCGGCGGGGCGGCCGTGCACGTGCTCTACAGCGCCCCGGCCGATGCGCCGCAGCGCTCGGCCGACGGGCGCTAGGGGCGGCGCTTGCACGCTGGGCGCGCCGCCCGTACCCTCGCGCCCAGCACGAGACAACTCCGGTAATCCGCATGGCCGTCGCCTTTCTCGATTTCGAACAGCCCATCGCCGAGCTCGAAGCGAAGATCGAGGAGCTCAAGCACGTCACCTGCGACCCCGAGGTCAAC
>DAHVTM010000036.1:0-58923 GCA_027324195.1 Gammaproteobacteria bacterium
AGATATCGCCGCTCACCCAACGTGAGCTCCGCTTGCTTCTGCTCGGTCATCGTTCGCCCTCGGCATGCGGCCACTCGCCGCGGCCCAGAGCATCGGCCGCTCAGATCAATCGCGGAAGAACGGGGTTCCCCGCGTCCTTACGCTTATACGTGTCGTATTGCCTCGCAATTTTCTTACCGGATGCCTCATGAGCGACGTTGACGGATGAGTTGCCATCTGTTTCGGATCGGGCTTTCAAGCACAGACCGCGGTGCAGTCTGCCGCCTTCGGCGGCAGAAAGCTGCAATCGATTCGCCGATTAGGATTTGCCGGCGGCAACGACAATAACTGGGGGCGCGGTCTTGGATTTCGCGGATGAGCCGCTGCGACAATCTCTACGAAACCAAGGTTAAGTAACTCGTAGCAAATCCGGCAAAGCGACCCTGCGTCGCGACTTCGTGTCGTTCAGGCATGTCCCACCGTTCTTGTGGATTCTGAGGTCGGAGGAGGTGCGTCTCATTCGCGGGCCATGATCGCACGACCAGCAACGCAATAATCCGGCCGTGTGTCCGGTCTCACGAACGACACGTGTTGTGGTGGAGATACCCATGCCGTTTCTTCCCTCCCTGCCTGGGCAGGCCAGCCTGCTCGATGTCTTCAAGACTTTTCCCGGAACCAGTCGACCACTGATTGAATTTCACGAGGCGCTGATGCGCGGGCCGAGCCCGCTCAGTGCCGCCGAGCGCGAGCTGATCGCGGCGTACGTCTCGAGCCTGAATGGCTGTCGCTATTGCCGGGGCGTGCATACCGCCACAGCCGAATTGCTTGGCACGCCCGCTGGGACGGTCCAGCGCCTCATCGAGAATTTCGACGATGCCCCGGTAGCGGACGAGATGCGCCCGGTTTTGGCATTCGCGGGCAAATTGACCGGTGACGTTGCGGCGATTCGCCGAGGGGATGTGGAGGCGATCCTGAATGCCGGCTGGAGCGAGGATGCGGTCTACTACACGGCCGCAGTCACCGCGCTCTTTAATTTCATGAACAGGCTCGTGGAAGGTCTGGGGATCGAGCTCGACCCGACTTACGTGCCCATCGCTGCAAAGCGGTTGGCGGAGCGGGGATATGCGCCGCTCCTCGACATGCTGCCTGAATGACGCAGAGCGAGAAGGGTGCGCGAAGCGCACCCGGAGCATGGGCTGCCGAGTCCAGTACCGCGCTCTACATTGGACTGATCGCACTCATCGCCCGTTCAAGCGGTCTTTACTTCATTCTGTTTCCGGAGCTCGGGGCGCTCGGTCACGACATTTTCAAGCGGCCGGAGGGGACTTGGGCCCGGGCGCCCATCATGTTGATTGTCACGCCGCTTTTGACGGCGGTGCTCGGCACGCTGATCGCGCGCGATCTGCCCTATGGACTGCCGTCGGTCTTGCTCGACGTGGGTTGCTCGGTGCTGGCGATCACGGTCTTGAGGTCACCGATCGCGCCAGCCATCTCTGCGGGGCTCCTACCCTTGATATTGGGGATCCGCAGCGTCTGGTATCCGCCCTCGCTGCTGATCGGCACCGGGGTTCTGGCCTTTGTTGCGGTACTTCGATCCTGGCTCCGTGCGCCGCGTGCGACTGCTGCCCGAGGGACGCAGGACGCGCTCGATGACGAGGTCGAGGAAGCGCCTCGCAGCTTGAGCTGGATTCCGTTCTTTCTCGTCTTCCTCCTCCTCGTGTTTCTTGCGAGTGACCTCACGGGGTGGCGTTTCATCCTCTTCCCGCCGCTCGTGGTGATCGGATTCGAAGCGTTCGCGCATCCGGCCGTTTGTCCCTGGGCGGCTCGGCCGATTGCGCTGATAGTCGCTTGTGGACTCACCGCGGCCGCCGGGGTGCTGTGCGTGGTCGTGCTGGGAACCGGACCCATTGGGGCGATGAGCAGCATACTTGCGGCAGTTCTCGTCCTGCGCGTGCTCGACCTGCACGTTCCACCGGCGCTGGCGGTCGGATTGCTCCCGCTTGTCATGGCACACCCGAGCTTTCGGTTCCCGCTCGCGGTGGTGGTGGGGACGGGAATCGAGACCGCGGCATTTCTGGCCTGGCGCCGTTTCTCGGGGGCATTCGCCGTTCGCGCCGGCTGACACAAAATCAGGGCTGGAACTGTAACAACGACGCTGATCGGGCGTCTCAGGGCCATGGGCTGGCAATTGCCGGCGATGGAGCCTATCGTGCGGGGTCGCATTTCGTCGAGGTCGGAGTATGGCTGCTGTCGAGGCGTCGCTCGTAACGCGGTTGCGCGGTGGCGACCGGGCAGCGGTTACGCACATCGTTGAAGCCCATCACGGATTTCTGATCAGCATGGTGACTCCGCTGGTGACCCGCGACTTCGCCGAAGATGTCGTCCAGGAGACCTGGATCAAGGCGTTCGCCGCGGCGGACCGCTTCGAGGGCCGCTCGAGCCTGCGCACGTGGCTGGCGCAGATCGCGTTGAACACGGCGCGATCCTGGCGGCGCGCTCAGCGCCATGGGCCAGAGCAGCATTGGGGCGAGGATCCGGGCTCACCGGTCACCGACCGGTTCGGCGAAACTGGCGAGTGGTCCGGACCGCCCGCCCTCTGGCACCATAGCTCGCCCGAAGCGTTGCTCACTGAAGGCGAATTGCGTGAATGCCTCGAGAAGCACTTGGAGCGGCTGCCCACGGACCAGCGGACCGTGCTGTGGTTGCGCGATATCGAGTGCACCACGCTCGCTGACATCGCGGTCATCACCGAGCTCTCAGAGGGCAACGTCCGGGTGCTGCTGCACCGGGCTCGGCAGAAGCTGCATCTGATGATCGAGCACTTCGAGAAGGAAGGCACATGTTGAGCTGCCGCGAGGTCTCCGAACGCGCCTCCGACCTCCTTGACGGGCGCGCCTCCTGGCGCGTGCGGGCCGAGGCGCGGCTCCATCTGCTCATGTGTCAGCACTGCCGCCGCTACGTCGAGCAGCTCAAGCTCACGGTACTGGCATTGAGAAGCACGCGGCGCTCTGAGCCCCCTGTCGATGCCAGGAAGGTGCTCGACGCCATCGATCGGGCGAAGCACAACCCCCACCTGTAACAGATTGCATTTCCCGGCGTCTCAGCCGGCAAGAGCGTGTGCCGCAGTGGCCAGCCGCTCTGCCCATGAGGTCTTGGAGGGGAAATGCAATCGCTCGAACTCTGTCCCACGGCGCGGTCCTTTCCGCCCGCCCGCACCGGCTTCGCCGACCTGCTCGAGTCCCTTCGCCCAGAATTATTGCGCTTTGCTTATTGGCTGGCGCGGGACCGGGCGATCGCGGAGGACGTCGTGCAGGAAACGCTGCTGCGGGCCTGGCGCTCGCAAGGTTCGTTGCACGACCGCGGGGCGGCCCGTGCTTGGTTACTGACCATCGCGCGCCGGGAGCATGCTCGGCTGTATGAGCGCAAGCGGCTCGAACTCGTGAGTCTCGACGAGGGGCTCGAGGAAGGGCGCCTCGTAGCGGGAGGGAACGTTGCCGAGCAGGAGATCGAGGAGCTGCGCGATGCGATTCTGAAGCTCCCGATGGGCTATCGTCAGCCGCTCGTCATGCAGGTGCTCGGCGGGTTCACGACAACGGAAATCGCGCGTGAACTCGGTTTGTCACTCACCGCGACGTTGACGCGACTATTCCGCGCCCGGAGCCGACTGCGTGCGTTGTGCGGTTACGTCCCGCAGCACTGTGGGCCAAAGCGTCGTCGGCATTCTTCGGGTCCACGGCACCCAACGGTGAAGCAGACCGTTGGGAGCCCGGCGCGATGATGATCGGTTGGGCAGGAAGAGAAGATCTTGCCAGGCGCTCTACGGCTGCCAAGCCAGTCTGCGTCGGAACCTGTGGCGATGCACGCGATGGGGATCCGCTGACGCGCTTGATGTGTGCGGCGCAAGGAGGAGATCAGGCGGCGTACTCCGATCTGTTGAGGGCGATCATCCCGCTGGTGCGCAGCTACGCTGTGCGCCGCTGCTCGTTCTTCGGGCATGCCGACATCGACGATCTCGTGCAGGACGTCTTGCTCTCGGTACACGCTGTCCGCACCACATACGACCCGGACAGACCCTTCAAACCCTGGCTCTTCGCCATTGCCCATCATCGCGTGGTCGATGCGATGCGCCGCCGTGCACTGCGCACAGCGAACGAAGTAGCGGCCGATGACGTCCTCTTCGATCAGGCCCCGGATCCGTCCTCTGACGAAGCGCCGTTCGGCGATTCGGGTGCCATACACCAAGCGCTGCGCGCGCTGCCCCAGACCCAGCGCACGGCCCTGGAATTGCTGAAGCTCAAGGAGATGTCGCTGAAGGAAGCCGCGGCTGAAATCGGCAGTACCGTGGGCGCACTCAAGGTATCGACGCACCGTGCGATGGTGAGCCTGCGACGGTCCCTGATTGGTGCAACGGACTGAGCGCGCGGGGTGGCGCTTATAAAGGCTCGGAATCGATCAGTCGCCGCTCAACTGCACGCCGTGCGAAAATGCAACGCGGCCGCGGATCCGCGCCGCGGCAGGCTTCGGGTCCGGGTAGTACCAAGCGGCATCCATGTTGCGCGCCGCGCCGACCTTGATGGTGTAATAGCTCGCCACGCCCTTCCAGAAGCAGGTTGTGTGAGTCGAGCTCGGCTCGAGGAACTCCCTGTTCAGGCTTTCGGCCGGAAAGTAATGATTGCCCTCGACTTCGACCGTATCGCGGCTCGAGGCGAGCACAGCACCGTTCCAGATTGCTTTCATTGAATCAGCCTTCTCGGGAAAGAAGACGAGGCGGATGGCACTCCACTCGCCCCGTAAGAGATCATGGGCCGCTCAGGCGGCGGCGGTGTGCACCACACGCGATCCCCGGCCAGCGCCATAGACGGCTCCCAGAACCGCACCATAGATCCAGTGCAGCATCAGGGTCGCAACCGGCGCCATCATGCCTATTTTCAAACCGAAGGCTCCGGCGCCCGCCATGGGCATCAGCATGATCATCATAATGAGCCACGCTCCGGTGGCGAACTCCACGCCGCGCAGCCACTGGGGTCCGGCGAGTCGCGGGTTGAGCCAGGCGTAGAGCAATCCCCAGAGCACCGCGCCGATCGTGAAGTGCACGATCCAGCCCACCGCGAGGGAGGCGCCCATCATGTGGCTGATCATCGCGATCGCATTGAGCTGAGGCATCAGGCCCATCGCGTGCTTCATCAGCATCACAGCTGAGAGGACGACGGTGGCCACGAGGCCGGCCAGCAGGGCTCGGCCGAAGCGGAACCGCTTGATTTCACTCACGATAATGCTCCTCAATTTCATCGGTGCAAACCTTCACTGCTACATCAGACCGGTCGCGGCGCGTGTTTGTGGCACTTCAGGAGGAGCTCGGTCCGGAAGCTTCCGTATCGGGGGGGCCTGTCAGCAAGCGCGATCGCTGGGCGCAACCGGACGCCGTGCGTGCTCCTGCGCGTCATCGGCCGCCAGGGCTTGCTCGATACGTCGCTCGAGGGCGAGCTGCTGCCGATATTCAATCGCGCAGGCGGGACAATCGCGCAGATGCAATTGCTGCAGCCGGCCCAGCGCTCGGGGGGCCGCGCCAGTCACGAACCGGAATTGCTCGCAGCTCAACATCTTGAAAATTCCACGCGCCGTCCAGCCGGCGGTACCCCTAATGAGACCCGAAGACACTGTGCGGCATTGCACGACAAGCGCTCGTAGCGCACAGCGCCGCTGACGCATCCGGTCTCGAACGAGGCGGCATTGGAGCGCGTCCGGATGCCCTCCATTGCTCGGGAGTCGCGACACGGTTCTCAACCGCGCCGGATGGTCACAAGAACATCGGAGTCGCGCATCGTAAAGAGGGCGTAGCAGCCGGCCAGCATGGGCCAGGCGGCAAAGAACATGAGGTGATCATCCCGCCAGGGCGTGAGGTATTCGCGAAAGCTGACGAAGGTCGAGAGCGCGTGCAGGAGCAGGACGACGCCGTACGTCCAGCGCTTCCAAATGCCTGCGACGAACGCAATGAGCAACACGATTTCGAAGGCTCCAAGCACGCGCGCCACATCCTCGCCAACCCACTGTAGTCCATAGAAATGCTGAAAGATCAGATTCGTGTGCCGGGGGTCGAGGAGTTTGTCAATGGCCCATACCGCCATCACCACGAAGATCGTCAGACGTAGCGCGAGAAGAGCGCGCGCCAAGCCTTTTTGATTGACCATGAGGTCTCCGGATTCGTCAGGCTATCCAAATGAGACCTGTCATCCGGCATATTTATTGCGGGCCCCCGTCGCCGATTCCTCGGGCAATCAAAAGGGATAATCGATTCCCGTGAACACCGCGACTCCTTCACTGCCGATGCCGACGTCGACGTAACCGACCACGAAGGGTGCTGCGATGCCCCGAAATCCCACACCGACGACGTTATGCAGCTTGTCGATCGGAAGTGTCGAGGCTCGCTCAAATACACGACCGGTGTCGTAAAAGGGTGCAATCTGCAGCACGATGCGCGTGCCCAGCGTATCGAGCGTGAGCAGCTTGTGACGAATTTCGATGTTGGCGGAGAAGGAATCGCGGCCGTAGAAGCGCGAGTCGCCGAAGCCACGCAAAGTCTGTCGTCCGCCGAGCATGCTGTGCTCACCGCCGATGCTGCTCAGCGCCCAAAAAGGCGCGCCGTTCATCGAGGGCATATATCGGAGATCTACGTGGGTGGCGACCGTCAGTGAGGCGTCCGGCGACCAGTAAGATCGCGCATCAAATCCTGCTTCCGTGTACAGTGAGCTGGTGAGCGACCCATTCCGGCTTGCTATTCCGCCGTAGAGGGCAATGTCCACTCCGTGGCGAGGCATTCGGATGTCATCGCGGGTATCGTAGATGAGTGCGACGCGATGCAGCACCTCGTGAGAGGTTCCGAGTCCCCAGACGTGCGGAAAGCGGCTCGTGATCGAGGCAATACCTGGTAGGTGCCCGCCGATCACCCTCACCTTCTTTATGAGAAGGGTATAGGCCAGCTGCCAGGCATGCGTGATGTTCCAGCCCACAGTGGACTGCGCCCACAGCTGCTGGTCGATGAACACGCTCTGGTCGACATGGGGGGAGTCGTTGCCGATTCCGAAGAAGCGGGCGGTCCCATTTCGATCGTAACGGGCTTCCACGGTGAGTGACCAGCGGCTCTGACGCATCAAGCCCGTTTCGTATAGTGCGTCGAAATTGCTTTCGACCCGCTGCATGGCTCCGGCGACGACGGACCACTGGGTGTCCGCGGACAAATAGTCGAGGAGGCGAAAATGGCCGCCCCAGCCGAAATTGGCATTGTGGATGACATCGGGTGCCAGGATGCGAACAATTTCACCATGACGGCTGTGTTGCAGCCAGGTGGGAATGATCCCGATCGTCGCGCCGTTGGTTGGATTGACGGAAATATTCGGTACAGGTACCACGGGCCATGTGGTCGGGACAAGCCAGCGGAATTGAACCGGGGCAGTAGGCTCTTTCGGTGTGCGTGTTGCCGAAGGTTGTGCACAGTAAGCCGTTGCGCTCATGCCTATCAGGATAAGCAGCGTGGTTACAACTCGCGGCGGACTCCCTTGCCTCACTTCGAAAATGCCTGTCGGGATGGGATGGTCGATAGGGACGGGCTACAGATCATGGGCTTCAATGTCGGAGGACCCTGTGCCCACGCGTCACGCAGTGCGCGCCGACAGGTGGCGCTCACCTCGGCAGTTCGACGACTCCGCCTGGGCATCAAACGTCTCCCTATACCGTGCGAAGCGACTGCGCAGCTCCGTCGCCTCGAGCCCAAATTCCTCGAGCCGATGCCGGTGTACGGAATAGCCACCTCTCGGCCTTGCGCGCAGAAACGCTATCATCCGGGCTTCGGCTTCGGTGCTCAGCGTCATCCCGCAGTGACGATAGAGCGCGGCCACCGTAGACATCGGAGAGGCCACCAGATCTCGGTAGTGCAAGTGCAGGATCCGGTTGGGGCTCGAATGAATCGCCACCATGCGTTCGGCGCCCTCGGCCCATCGAGCACTGATCTCTTCTCCGATCTCTGCGCGATCGACGGAGCGCGTGAATGGGCGCCGCAGAATTTCGGTCAGTTTAGCGACCGATGCGAGGACGCTCAGCGGATCGCGATGCAGCATGACGATATGAGCATCGGGATAGGTATTGCACAGGGCGTCCAGCGCAAAGACGTGATCGGGGCTCTTTAGGACCCAGCGCTTTCCGGGTGCGCTTTGGGCGTCGAGGTGCTGCAGAAATCGCCGATGGAATCGATACGCCATGTCGTGACCGTTCCGATCCATCCAGTCGCGATAGGAGGGAATGCGATACGTGGTGTCGAAGCGCAGGCTCTGGAAGACCTGGGCCGTGATGTCCGTGCACTCCTGCGGTGTGTCGGCCTCCAGCGGATGCATGCCGACAAGTTCGGGGGACAGGAGGCGAAAGAGCGCAAATTGCCGAGCAACGCGCTGACGGCGATTGTCACGCCGGCCGAGCATGCGCCGGGACGGATAGGGGTAGATGAGTTGCCAGCTCCGTGGAACCACCACGGCCTGATCGAGCGCGAGCAGGGAGTGCAGAAAGGTCGAACCGCTGCGCGGCAGACCGGTGATGAAGATCGGCCGGACAATGCGGCGCTCGAGCACCCCAGGGTCGGCTTCCTCGGCAGCATCAAGATGCAGCTGATTGTCCAGACAACGGAGCGCATCGAAGCGCACGGCCAATTGGCCAAACGCGGACAGCTCCGCCTCCTCTTGCAGTGCCGATATCAGCTTTCCGAGAGGCTCCGTGAAGGTCCGATCGGCAAAATCCATACGCCTGCAGCGGCGCAGCGAGGTATCCATGAGCGCGGTCGGATCGAGGGGCGCGGCTCGATTGAGCACGCGAATCTTCGCTTGCCGAAACACACTCATGTCCAAACGGTTGAGACTGCGGACTCGCTCGCATGCGACCGCGCACCCGTGCCGACAGAGCATCCGGGTGGCCCCAATGGCGCTTCTATCCTTTCGCAGCGTAGCCTGTCCCGAATTACCCCCATCGCTGTGTGATGCTCCCAACGGTGTCGGGCAGCAAAGCGTCCCCTGAGTATGATTCGGATGCGATGTGGAAAAGGTTACCCCAGGGCGGTGACGGTCCGATGGCGTGGAACCGTTCTCGCGCGCGCAGCGCCCGCGTGCACCCGTTATTGGTGCAGAGGGACTTTAGTTGTCCAGCCAATCGGTGATTTCCACATTTCCCCAGAGCAGCGAACGTGAGCCGATGCCCGAGCGCAGCTCCGCGGACTGCCAGCGAATGAGGTAGCGGATGCTCAGTCCTGAGGGCGTCCTGTATTCGAGCCCCGCCCAGGTTTCGATCAGAAATGGATTGAGCTCATTGAACGAGTAACGCAGCGCGCTGTGACGAAATTGACCTTGGAGAAATGCGTTGTACAACCGGGCTTTGAGACGCGCCCCAAGCAGCGCGAACACTTCAGCGCCTGCGCGACGCGGCGGAGGCGGCGGGGCTGGATGCACCTCTTCGACATAGATGTCCTGCTCGGGGTCAAATCCCCACCAGGGGGATGCGATTCGGCCCCAACGCGCAGACAGTGCGACGCTGCCTTCCGTGATCGTTCCGACGCTCAGCGCGGAATTCCATTTGAGATCGTAGTCGGTGTGGCCCGCGCCGGAGCGGTGGGCTATCAACGCATCACGCGCCAGGTAGTAACGCAGAGTCGGTTCCCCACCCGCGGAGATCTGGTTGCGCCAGCCCCGGGGCTGCACGCTTGCCGTCATGGAGTGAAGCGCGCTCTGGAAGGAGCCAGCCGCAGCGAGTCCGAGCAGCCCGAAGGTCAGACTGGATTCGAACGCGACCGGCCGGTCTCGCTCCAGATATCGGCGCCCGGTGCTGAAAAAAAACAGACTCGCATAGGGTCGGTCGCCCCGTTGCACCGCCGACCGTGTGAGGTCCGCCGGCGTGAAGATCATGACTCCGAAGGACAGGGCGTGTCGAGGATGCGATCTAAGCGTCGCTCGTCTGAGAGTCAGGCGGTCGATCCAGCCTAGCGCGGTATCGAACCCATCGTGCGCGGCAATCGAGCCGGAAAGGACGATGTCACCGCCACCGGCGTAATCGCGATCGTTTGCGCCATCCACCAGAAGATGTTCATCCAGATTGAGCTTGACGGCCTGTATCGCGCTCACGGGGAGCGCGCGCTCTGTCCCCCGGCCGGAAGTGGTGTGTTGCGACCGTCGCGAGACGGGAGGAGACCGGCGAGGGACCTGGGAGTCGTGGGCTCCAGCGGCTGCTGCGGTAGTGACCAACATGGCGAGCAGCGCTGTCGAAAGACGATGCCCCATCTGCGCTGCGCGCCGCCGGTCGCGCCAAATAGAACCACGTGAATGGGGCACGCTGATGGGGCCTTGAGTCGATCACTTGCCTCTCGATGCGCTTTTGACGCGCGGTCACGCGAGTTGTTACAGCCGATCAGATCTAATCAGTCAAGCTACCACTTGCACAAGCCGAGAGCGCCAACCGACGGCCGGCCGCTTGGCGGCCGGCTCCGGTGCAGTCAGAGGGGGAAATCGAGTTGCTGAGGGCATCGACGTGAGCGCGTGCCGACGCAGTGTGTGAGTCCTCGATGAGGCTATTTCAACTCCTGGTTTCACCGTTCCAGGCGTAAGCCGTAAAAGCCGGATCGGTTCGGGTGTGGAATAGATGATTCGAGTAATTGCTGAGCGTCTTGACCGCGATGGCCAGGATGATCTCGAGCACCGCCCGCTCGCGGAATCCGGCAGAGAGAAATCGTTGGAGGTCCGGCGGTGTGGGTTTGCCCGAGCTTGCGAGCATGACGCGGGTAAATTCCGCGAGCGCCTGCAGGCGGGGGTCGGGAAGGGGGGTTCCGGCGCGCAGCGCCTTCAACACGTCGCTTGGCACGTTCGACATCTTATCGGCGATCATGCTGTGGGCCGCCATGCAATAGGTGCACCCGTTGAAGCGGCTGATGGTGAGAAAGACCACTTCCTGCTCCGAGGGTGAGAAGCCGGAATCGGAGCGGAACCGGTCATATGCGCCGAGGTAGGTCTCGAGCACGCCCGGGGAGTTCGCCATATTGGCGTACATATTGGGGAGGAAGCCGAGTCGCTCTTGCGCCTCTTTGAGGCACTGGGCGGCCCCCGGCTCTGCCGTTGCGGGCGTCTGGGCGGGCAAGGTCAGTTGGGCAGTCGTCATCGGGTTCTCCAGGGTCATTGTCGAGATGGGTGTGTTCACGGACATACTGAACCGAACGGTCCAAAAGAGTCAAAAAAAGTCAATCACCAGCAGCCGGAAGTAGCGCCTCCAGAGAGTGATGTGCTACCGCGTGCAGCGTCCGGCGGTCGGTCCCGGCTTTTGCTTGGATGCGCAGTCCGGCAATCAGCGCGAGGAGACTTTGTGTGAGCACCTCGGCATCAGGGTCTGATGGGATTTCACCCTCCAGTTGAGCGCGTACGACGGCGAGATGCAGTACGTCACCGATCTGCGCGAGACCGCGGCGGATCTCGCCGGCGGCCCGCTTGTCCCGGGCGGGAAGTTCGGCGGCACAATTGACGAGCAGGCATCCCCGGCCCTGGTTGTTGTCGTTCACGATGCTCTCGAGGAGCGCGCGCAGCCCCGCGCGCAGCCCCTTGTGCGCAAGGAGCGCGCGCAGCGCTGCCGCCTGCGATGTCGCGTAGCGCTCAAGTGCTTCGGTCAGGACTTCCCGCTTGCTGCCGAAACTGTTGTAGAGCGACGACTTGCTCAGGCCCATCGCTGCTTCGAGGGCACTGACGGATGAGGCCTCGTAGCCCCATTTCCAAAAGAGATCCGTGGCGGCATCGATCACCTTGAGCCTGTCGAATTCGATGGGTCTCGGCATTGATGTGGAAGCGTCTGACGAATATGGACTGTACGTTACAGAATGACCTCGGCGGCAGTCAGTTTCCAAATAGGGGGTGCAATGAGCGCACTGCACGGGCGGTCTGCTGTTGCGGACCGATGGGCGGTCGGGAGTTCCTTTGATGTCCAGATTTCGTGGCATGCGTGAAGCGTTCGGAAGACCCGGGCTCGAGCCCCGGTGGAGCCGGGCGGATAAGGATGCGGTGGGAACCGCCTATTCGGCCGATAGCCGTCTCTGGTTTACGCTGCGTAAGGGAGCGGTGACGGAGGTCTATTATCCGCATATCGACCGGCCGCAGGTCCGGGATCTGCAGTTGCTGGTTGGCGACGGCGAGACGTTCTTTCATGAAGAGAGGCAGGATCTCGAGACCCGGATCGAGCGCCTCTCGCCGCAGGGTCTCGGGTATCGCGTCGTGCACTGCGATCCCGCGGGGCGGTATCGGCTTGATAAGGAGCTTCTCGCTGCCCCGCACCAGCCGTGTCTGCTACAGCACATACGCCTGCAGGCGAGAAAGGACCTGGAGCGCAAGCTCCGGCTCTATGTGCTCTGCAACCCACACCTCGAGATGAGCGGGTGGGGCAACAATGGCTACGTCATCAGGGCGGCTGGTCGGGAGTTGCTCGCGGCAGAAAAGGATGGCGTTTGGCTCGTGCTTGGCGCCACCGTGCCGTTCGCGCGCCTTTCCTGCGGCTACGTCGGACGCAGCGACGGCTGGACGGATCTCGCACAGCATTTGCGCATGGAGTGGGAGTTCGACCGCGCGGAAGGCGGACATGTGGCGCTCGCAGGCGAGGTCGATCTGTCGGGCGGTTCGGAATTCACCCTGGGATTGGCGCTCGGTCATGGGCTGCAGCATGCCTTGTCGGCGTTGTTTCAGGCACTCGGGATGCCTTTTGAAGCGCGCCGCAAGCGCTTCATCGCTCAATGGGAACGGGGCTACCGCGGCCTCCTGCCGCTCGAGAAGCACTCCGGCGATGGGGGCAACCTTTATCGCAGCAGCTACGGATTGCTCATGGCGCACGAGGACAAGACGTTTGCCGGCGCATTCATCGCCTCCATGTCGATTCCGTGGGGTGAGGCACGGGGGAGTGAGGACGTCGGTGGCTACCATCTCGTGTGGACTCGGGACATGGTCAATACGGTGACCGGGCTTCTGGCCGCCGGTAATACCCAGACCCCCCTGCGCGCACTGGTGTATCTCGCCGTGAGTCAACAGCCCGACGGCGGCTTTCCCCAGAACTTTTGGCTCAACGGTCAGCCGCATTGGCGCGGCATCCAGCTCGATCAAGTCGCCTTCCCGATCCTGCTCGCGTGGCGTATGAAGCGGGAAGGTGCCTTGGGTGATTTCGACCCCTATCCGATGGTGATGCGCGCGGCGGCTTACCTGCTCGAGCACGGGCCCGCCACGCAGCAGGAGCGATGGGAAGAGGCTAGCGGCTATTCACCCTCGACGTTGGCCGCGCACATCACCGCACTCATTTGCGCTGCGGACTTCGCGCATGAACGGGGAGAGCGGCGCGCAGCGCAGTATCTGGAGCAGATCGCTGATTTTCTAGAAGCGCATATCGAGGCGTGGACGGTGACCACTGAGGGGACGCTGCACCCGCACGTGCGTCGCCACTACATTCGGATCTTGCCGACGGACATCACGGAGTCCTGTCCGTGCGAGGACCCCAACTGCGGCGTGCTCGGGCTTGCGAACCGTCCCCCGGGCAGCCAGTGGCAGTTCCCGGCCAAGGACATCGTCGATGCCGGCTTCCTCGAGCTGGTCCGCTATGGTATCCGGCGCCCTGATGACCCCATCGTGATCGATTCGCTGCAGGTGATCGACAGCGTATTGCGCGTGGACACGCCCTTTGGACCGAGCTGGCGCCGATACAATAACGATGGCTACGGCCAGCGAGCGGACGGAGGAGCGTATCTCGGATGGGGCCAGGGGCGAGCGTGGCCGCTGCTCACGGGAGAGCGAGCGCACTACGAGCTCGCCGCGGGGCGGGATGTCACGGAGTATATCGGCGCGCTTGAGGCGTTCGCGACGGGAGCCGGCCTATTGTCCGAGCAGGTCTGGGATGAGCCGGACCGCCCGGAGCAGGGGTTGGCGTTCGGGCGGCCGACGGGCGCGGCGATGCCTCTGATGTGGGCGCACGCGGAGTACTGCAAGCTGCTGCGATCCATTCAGGACCGCCGCGTCTTCGACAGGATCTCCGTCGTGGCGGACCGATATTTGCCCGAAACGCGTCGGAGTCGAAGCACGCTCGAATTGTGGAAATTCAGTCGACAAGTGTCTGAGGTGCAAGCCGCTCATACCCTGCGAGTGCAGGCCGGCGCCCCGTTCCGATTGCGCTGGAGCGATGATGATTGGTGCACGGCGCAGGATACCGCCTCCGAGCCGACCGGACTGGGTCCGCAGTACGTGGATCTGCCCATCACGAACGAACAACAGGTACCGTTGCGTTTCACCTTCTATTGGCCTGGCGATGAGCGGTGGGAAGGTCGGGATTTCGCGGTGGCGGTCAGAAGATCCCCGGCGCGGCAGGCCCAGCAGCGGGAACGGCGGGAAGCCGTCGCGGCTCCTCAAAATCAGTCCACCGACCGGAAACGGAGGACCCGCCGATGAACGCCGTAGAACTGCGCACTCTGCAAGCGCCGCTCAAGCAGCGCTATCGTGATGACCCTAAAGCCGGGCAGGTCTCCTCGCGAGCGGAAGTGAACCTCGATCCGACTGGCATCCAGGTCAATCTCGAGCCACGCGCTCAGGTGGCCGCACTCCATCGTGCGACGGGCGGTACCGTGCAGGCGAGTTGTTCGGCGGACATGCTGCTTGAGGCGCTGGCCGCATGCGCGGGCGTGACCCTACTTGCGGTCGCGGCCGCGAGCGACGTCGTACTCGCCGGAGGGCGCGTCATTGCCGAGGGTGTCTGGGACGCACGGGGAACGCTCGGGGTAGACAAGACCGTGCCAATTGGAATCCAGGACATCACCCTGACGTTCGAGCTCGACACCGAGGCCGATCGTTCCGTGCAGCAACGCCTGGTGAGCGCGACCGAGCGCTACTGCGTGATTCTCGCGACGCTGCGGGTTGCGTCAATGGTTGCGGTGACCGTTCGAAACGTACTGTAACGCGCCCTCACCGGAGGAGTCCCAGAGGATATACATCCGGAGATTCGCCCATGTCCCACTCCCCTTCGATGCAACAGCCAGTGACCCAAGGCGCGCCCGCCGCCGCTTCCCTTGCTCGCTCGCGGATCGGTCTGATGCTCCCGTGCACCGGCAGCCTTCCGTGCGATCCGCCACCGGTGGGGCTGGATGACCAAGCGGTACTCGTCGCGACCGATTTCCGCCAGACGCCGCCCATCACGGTGCCAGAACATCGATTGATCGATGAAGCCCTGCGCGACATGGTGCGGTTTGGCGTACGTGCGCTCCTGGTCACACGGGATGCGTCCGTCACGGGTCTTGTCACCTCCTACGACATTCAAGGAGAGCGTCCGCTGCAGTTTCTGCAGGGCTCGACCTTCAGCCGCCACGAGGAAATCGAGGTTGGTCACATCATGACGCCCTGGGAACAGGTGCCGATGCTCGAGTGGAGCATGCTCGAGGCGGCGCGTGTGAGCGACGTGCTCGAGATCTTCTCGGGGACTGCGGCGACACACCTGATGGTCGTCGAGAGTCCCACCATCGGCGCGGCCACGGTGCGGGGCATGATTTCCAGGACCCAAACCCAGCGCCAGCTCAGCCGTTGAATACCGAATTCGCGGGGCGAGTGCAGTCCCCACGGGTCCCACCGTCGCCTTCGTGCCGCAACGTCGTGATCGTCGGCGGCGGCTTTGCGGGAACTCGGGCGGCTCAGATTCTCGGGCGCAGGCTCCCGCCGGACTGCACGGTGACACTCCTCGATCAGGAGAATTTCATCACCTTCAGTCCGCTGCTGCCGGAGGTGGTCGGAGCGTCCCTTCCGCCCGGTCATGTGGTTGCGCCGCACCGACAGATGATTCGTCGCGGCCACGTGCGCATGGTGCGGGTGGTCTCGATCGATGCGCAAGAGCGGCTGATTCACTGTGAAGGCGCGGGTCCCGGCGTCATTCAATACGATCAACTTGTGATGACTTGCGGAGCCAGAGCGAACCTGCAGGCTATCGAGGGAATGGCCGAGCACGGGATGGCGCTCAAGACCCTGGGCGATGCGCTGCATCTGCGCAATCACATCGTGCGCCAGCTCGAGGAAGCAGAGTTGGCGGCGGATGAGGCAAGCCGGCGCTGGCTCATGACGTTCATCGTGGTCGGTGGAGGATTCAGTGGTGTCGAGACTGCGGGGGAACTGGTCGATTTTCTCCACGCGAGTCTCCGATACTACCGGAGAATCCGACCCGAAGATCTGCGGGTCATCCTGCTGCATGCCACCGAGCGTTTACTTCCGGAGCTACCCGCTTCCTTGAGCGCATTCACGTTGCGCAAGATGCGCCGCCGAGGCATCGAGGTTCGGCTGAAGATAAGCGCCTCGTGCGTCAGTCACTGCGACGTGCGCCTCAGCACCGGGGAAGTCGTCTCCGGCGGGACCGTGATCTGCACGGTCCGCACTGCGGCCAATCGGCTGCTCGATGACATTCCGGCGCCGAAGGCTCGCGGCCGGCTGCTGGTCCTGTCCGATCTTTCGGTGCCTGGTGTCGAGGGAGTCTGGGCCGCCGGCGATTGTGCTGCCGTGCCAAATGCGCGCGATGGTGCAATTTGTCCCCCGACTGCCCAATTCGCGAACGCACAGGCTCGGCAGTTGGCTCACAACCTCATCGCACGGCTCAACGGGCGCTCCACCCGTTCGTTCAATTTCCGACCGAGAGGGCAACTATCGTCCGTGGGGCACAACAAGGCGGTCGCCGATATCTTCGGATTTCGCATCTCAGGTTTCATGGCCTGGCTGCTATGGCGCGGCGTGTATCTGCTGCGCATTCCGACGCTCGCGCGCAAGGTGCGTGTCTTTCTCGAGTGGAACTGGGGGATGCTCTTTCCGCCCGATATCGCACACCTCAGCTTCCCACCGCACGCCGAGAGCGAAGCCGAACCGCCTGAGCCGGTGCATGCCGCCGCCCATGCACTGATCTTTTTCGCCGCCCGCTCGCCAAGTGCGGAGAGGCCGTCGACCGCTCAGCAGGATTCACGCGAAGGGCAAGCAGCTACGCGGGGACACTCCCTTCAACTGTCGAGGCGGTGATCGTCGGTGCGTGCAGCCAGGCGTCAAGGCTCGACCGGAAATCGGGAGAGATCTCTTCACGGGGCACGTAGCGTCATGGGCGAAAGGGGGTGACACTGCCGGTTATGTCGCAACGATGCTGACGCTGCTGCGTCATCAGCTTGACGTTCTGCGCATTCTTCACGAGTCGATGGATCTTGCGCGCCTTTTGCGGCAGGGTCCGGAGGCGCGATGAGGGGCTAAGGGGATGCGGGAATGCCGTGCAGAAGCCGACGACGATAAACGCGCTGAAATAGTCCCAAGGTCTGTCGGGTCAGCGGCGAAGCACCGAGCGTGCTTCGCCGCTGACCTCCTCTCACAGATTCATGACTCCAGATCGACCTATGGGAACTTCACTACCGGGAAGCCATTGACTTCGTCGCTGTGAAACCACATGAATTCCGTCGCGGCGTGCATTGCCCCCGCTGTGTCGAACCAGTTGTGGTCGGCGTACCAGGTTTCATTGTCCCCATCCCAATGAATCCATGCTGCAAGCACCGGAGCGATGCCGTGCGGTCCGCCCGCGTTCTGCGGCAACGGTACGCTCGGATAGCGGTAATCGAGGGTGTTCTGCAGCACGTTGCTGCGACCTGGAGGATCGAAGAGTTCGAACGGTGACTTGAACGCCGTGATCGCAGGTGAGGAAATCTCCAGACCGCTCAGGTCCACGGTCCCTTCCCACCAGTCGCCGAACAACGTACTGGCGTTCGCCTCGTTGATGTAGTTACCGAGGAAAATTTGTGCCGCATTGAACGCCGCAGCGATCTCACCCACGTCACCGGTTGTGAGCGTATGCGTTCCCTCGAGAACGCCATGTTCATAGTCGAAATTTACGACCATCTGATTGAACGCTAGGGCTGCAGCCTGGAGATACAATACGTTGCCGGTTGTCCGACCAGCTTCGATCAATCCGCGGACCTCGTACGCTCTGGCCACCGGGCCTCGCGACTCGCCCGAATCATTCCACGACCCGCCCCAGGCCATGTTCATAAGACGGTTTGCCCAGCTCCGAACCGCATTGCCAGCTCGCGCCAGTTCCAGCGGATCGTGCGTCACGCTCGCGTACCAAACCGTCGATTGAATCGCGAGTCCGAGATCCTGTGGCGTCTCGGGATGAGTTCTTAGCACAATCTCGAATTCGCTCTTGGCGTCCGACGTGAACTGAGCCGCTGAAGTCGGATCAAGGTAGCGGTTCGCCGTTGGATAAGAAGGCGGCGACGCGTTTGGTCCTTGATTGTTCGCGAGATCCGGAGCCGAATATTCGCCGGCCGCGTCGCTAAAGGCCAGCAGAAGCGCATAGTCTCCCTCGCGTGAGGTTTCGAACTCAGCCTTGTGCGCGAGGTAATTGTTCAAGGTGGCCTTGGCCTCCATTGCGAAAACCATACCCTGGAAGCGCCAGAACGCTCCAAAGTGATCCACATTCGGCTCGCCGAAGTGCGCGTCCCGGTGAAACATTTTCGCCCACTCGAGCTCCTTGGTTACCAGCCAACCAGTCGATGCCGTCGTGAGTCGCGCCGAACCTCCGACCCAACGCGCGTCGCCTGCGTCTTTGAGGAACGTCGTGTCCACCAACGTCGTGCGGAAATGTGGATCGCCTCCAGCATACACCTCATAGAGCAGCGCGACATTCGTCGGCACGACAATAGGATCATCGGGGGTCGCACCAACGGCCTGCATCAGCGGCGGTATAGCCATCTTCATCTGCGCCGGAGTGAAGGCAAGACCGAGGCCGCTTTGGCGGGAGAGCGTTCCGAGTGAGTAGCGCGAGTACCAGTAGCCTTCCTCATTTGCGGTGGCTGCCGAGTAACCTGGCACCAGTCCGATCACAGTATTGGTGGAATTCATCCACGCACGGTCTAGTCCATCGGCGCCGCGATGTCCATCTTTGGCGCCGGCCCCGGAGATGCTAAGCGCAGCCATTGCGAGGAGGCTCGCAACTGCAGTGAATACCCGAGAACGCGTCATTGCGCCGGTATGATCGCCGGGGCGGGCAGGCTCCCAGGTCGAGTCCGATAGCATGGTATGGGTCATTTTCATTTGCCGACTTTCTACACACACACACATGATGTTGATGCAATCAGTGGGACCGCCAATCGCCGCTACTTATTGCCAGATCGGGTGTATCTCGCACGCGTTCCTAAGCTCCAGACGAGCGAAAGAGCCTTGGAGTCGGGCTTTCGCTGTGGGAGCGAAGCCGAGCCGCCTGAGCCGGTGCATGCCGCCGCCCATGCACTGATCTTTTTCGCCGCCCGCTCGCCAAGTGCGGAGAGGCCGTCGACCGCTCCGCTGACATCCGCCGCGGCGGGAGCGGACAACTGAAACCATTTCTGTGCACGCATCAGACCGGCCCGATCGAGCAGCGTCGCATGAACGAGCACCACGTTACGAGCCCGCGTGAGACCAGTGAAATCCTGCTCGAAGCGCGCCAGCCGCAGCCGCAGGCGATAGCGTGGCCGGTCGCTGGCATGCAAGTATTCGCGCATGGCTTGAGCGAAGAGGCGGGGAGGCGGCGCGAGCCAGCGATTCTCAGCGTACTCGCGCAGGCGGGTCGGATTGCGCTCGAGGAAGCGATACCAGATGGCATCTCCCTCAAGCCACGGCGGAGCACTCACGCCGGCCAGGTCGATAGGAGCGCTCAGTGTCGCAGCGGGCACCGCGAGCGGCCCGAAGTCATGGTAGCGCGGTGGCGGCGCCGGTCGTGGCAGCACGCTGCATCCACTCAATGTGAACACCATTAGAAGCGGAAGCGCGGAGGCTCTCAAACGCATATCTATCTCCGATAACCCGGCTCACCAGGGCCCGGCGCGGGATGCTGGCGCCCATAGAGCAGCATTTGCGGGTCGCGCCTAAGCATGACGGTGAGTTGCCGCAGCTGCTGCGTTTCCGCACCCAGCTGCCCGAGCAGGCGGTCTAGACGCGGGAGCGTGGTGTCGCGCAGGGCCTTGCCCGCTGCGGTACCGGTGCGTACAAATCGGCTCGTATGGTGCGACAACCTGGTCAGTGAGCCGCTCAGCGTCTGCAGGCTTTCCGAAAGGGCGTCGATATGGCTCAGCGTTCGGCGCATGTCGTGACCGACATCTGGAATTGACGCCATTGCCACTTGCACCCTTCGCATCGTCGCGTCCATGTCCGTCAGTGTCTTGGCGACACGAGCCCGGTTGGCGGGGCCGGCGAAGCGATCGAGATCCGAGGTCAGCTTCGACAGCCTGTTGATCAATCTACCGCTGGAATGGGTCAGGGTGGCGAGAAGCGATGGTCCCAACGGAATGTGACCGGGCGTCTGTCGTGAGGTCGGCAGCCGCCCGTGGTCCTGTCCCGAGTCGTCGAGCTCTATGGCGCTGGGCCCCATCAGCCCCTCGGACTGCATCGAGCCGTAGGTGCCGCGGGTGATCGGCACGTTACGGTCGATGCTCACACGCACCAGGACGTCCTGAAAGTTCCGTGGATCCAGCCGGATCGACTTGACCGTGCCGACACGAACGCCCCGGTAAAAGACTGCGGACTCCGAGGTGAGGCCAGTGACCGGGTCATGAGACACCAGCAGGTAGGGCACGCGGGCCGCATGGCTGCCGGTCAACCAGATGGCCGCCGCCACCACCGCTGCGGTCAACAGCAGGACAAATAGACCTGTTGCCAGGGCGTGGGATTGGTTGCGCATGCTCAAAGTCCCGCGTCGGCTGAGTGTTCCGCGCGCATGCCGTTGAAGAACTCCCGCACGAAGCGATGCTCTGTCGTGACGACCTGCTCGAGCGGACCGATTGCAACCAGACGTCGGTCGGCTAGAACTGCCACTCGATCGCAAAGGTGTCGCAGTACATCGAGGTCATGTGTCACGATCAGCGCCGTAAAGTGCAGCTCCCGGTGCAGTCGGTTGATCAACTCGATGAACCGCGCACCCGAGATCGGGTCGAGGCCGGAGGTCGGCTCATCGAGCAGCAACAGCTCCGGTTCGAGCGCGAGCGCCCGGGCGAGCGCCGTCCGTTTGACCATGCCGCCGGATAATTGCGCGGGCATGAGATGAGCGACGTCCGGACGCAGACCGACGCTGCGCAGTTTCTGGCACACCAACTGCGAGATGAGTGGTTCTTCGAGAAGCTTCAGCTCGCGCAGCGGCATGGCAACGTTGTCGAATACGCTGAGTGAGCTGAAGAGCGCGCCGCCCTGGAAGACGACACCGCAGCTCTCACGCAATCGGCTCTCAGACATTGCATCGAGCGCCTGTAGAGGTTCCCCCGCGACGGTGATGCGTCCCTCGCTCGGGCTTTCCAGGCCAATGATCTCGCGCAACAGCGTGGTCTTACCGCTACCGGAGGCCCCCACGAGACCCAGAATCTCTCCTTGGCGCACGCACAGACTCACGTTTTCATGAATTGTGCGCCCCGCCACGCGCGTCACGATGTGCTCGAGCCGTATGGCGCACGGGTCATCAGCTGCAGCAAAGGCCGTCGCGCTCTCGGACCGCTGCGTGGTACTCATTGCAATCCCGCGCCGGAAAGAACAATGGCGAACAGTGCGTCGAGCACGATCACCAGCGTGATCATAGTAACCACGGAGTTGGTAGTTTCCTGGCTCAGACTGACCGCATTGGCTTTGATGCGCAGGCCGAAATGTGCCGCGGTCATCGCCAGCATCATGCCGAATATTGAGGCCTTGCCGATGCCGATCCAGAAGTCCGTCACAGGAACCGCGTGAGGCAGGGCGGCAAGGAATTGTCCGTAGTCCATGCCGAGCAGCGCCTTGGCGGCCGCCATGCCACCAAAGATCGCCGCAGCATCCGTCCAGACGACCAACAGGGGCACGGCAATGAGCAGCGCGATCGCCTTCGGCAGCACGAGTCGTACCGTGTGCGGAATGCCCATTGCCGAGAGCGCATCGAGCTCCTGGGTCACCCGCATTACGCCGAGCTGCGCGGTCATCGCGGATCCAGACCGGGCGGCGACGAGAATGGTCGTGAGCATCGGGCCGAGCTCCCGAGTCACGCCCAAGCCGACTATCTTGACCACCAGGCTCTGTGCTCCGAGGGCTCGCAGCTCCATGGACGAGAGATTGCTGACCACCATGCCCACCAAAGCGCCGACCAGAGCGGTGAGCAGCATGGCCCGCGCGCCCACCTCGTAGATGGTGCCGGATATGTCCCGCCAGGGGATTCGACTTGGGTGGCGCACCAAGGGTAATGAGTCGAGGACCAGCCGGCCGAGCAGGGTGGCGGCCGATTGCAGGTGCGAGAGGGTCGCCAGCAGGCGTAGACCGGCCGTCAGACTCAAATGCCTTAGCAGAGGCATCCGACGTGGGGGCGGCAGGGGACGCTGCGCCGACCATTGCTGAAGGAAGGCGAGATGACCGCGGCGCGAGCGAAGATGGTTTGGGAGCCGCCTACCCCACGCCTGCCACAGAATCAGGGCCCCAATGCTGTCGAGCGCCTCGATGGCGCGAAGGTCCCAACGGTGGCTCGGATTGCGGGCGAGTGCGTCGAGTCGGGTACGAAGCGCGGGCAAATCGTCTCTAAAGCCCTTGAGGGTCCAGGCGCCACGCAGGATGACACGCCGGATGTCTCCGAGTACCCGCACCTCGAGCGACGGGAACTGGGACATCTCGGCGGCAACGGACTGTACGGCCGCGGCGCCTTCGCCGAAAATGGTGAGTGTCGGCTTCGTCATGCCGTGCCCGGAATGCTGCAGAAGCCTTGAGCCGGCACGTCGAGTGCCGCGTTGAACTTTGAGGACAGGTTCTGGAAGGCGATGAGACCGGTGAGCTCGATAATGGTATCGTCGCTCCACCGTTGCTTGATGCGGTCGCGCAGCGCGTCATCGACGCGATTGAGCGTCATGGCCTCGGCATACTCTAGCGCGAGACGCTCATCGGCAGCGAACGCATCGCTTGATCGCCAATCCGGGAGCTGCGCGATCTTCTCGAGCGATACGCCACGTCGACGAAGGGTGGCACTGTTGACGTCAACGCAGAACGCACAATGGTTGAGCTGCGAGACGCGGACCGTAACCAGCGATCGCAGCGCTGGGCATATGGGCGAGGACCGTCGATCGAGCGCTCCGTACAGGGATGCGAGCCCGGCGAACACCCAGGGCGATCGACCCCACAGCAAGCTAGGTTCGAGCACCTGCCCGTAGGTGCGGTTTTGCTTCCAGAAAAAAACGCGCACGAGCCACGAATAGCTCGCCATAGGCTTGCCGCTCACTACGCTCATCCGCCCTCCGAGAAAAGCCGGCCACACTTGCACTAGACCCCGCCGCATGAGCGGAGATTGCACGGCCCGACAGGACGCATCTGAGTTCGGTCGAGCATGACGAGGTTGACGTCCTGTCGAGGCAGAACTGAGGTGGTGGGTGTGTAACGGACGATGGATTCGGGAGTCAAAGAGACGTGCGCAATGTCCCGTCGTACGCGGATGTCCGTCCGCATCGCTGCGGTCGGGGGCATCGCCAGCGCTGTCGCACCACGTGCGCGGGGTTTGAGTGTGTGCCGGGCGCCGTGCCAAACGTGTGACCCTGTCGAGATCGCACTTTGTAAAAGAGTCTGAGCACATGTCGCTGCCCTATCTGGATACGGCACAGATCCGTGAAGTGGACCGCATCATGGTGGACGAATACGGGATCCCACTCATCCAGATGATGGAAAATGCCGGCCGCAACCTGGCGCACTTGACGCGCGAGCGGCTCTTGGCCGGGGCCCCCGTCGGGAAGCGCATCGCAGTCCTGGCGGGGCCCGGCGATAATGGGGGCCGGTCCCCAGTTTCCACCCCAGTTTTCACACCTCTTACGTTGGCGTGTGGCATTGGGACAGCGGAAATCCTTCTCTTTGTAGTCGATGTCACCGGATTTGCGGGCGGCGATGAGAGCGAGGCGTGTCAGCGCTGCACGGGCACGGCCGGTTCCCTCATGCATCCTCCCGAGTATGCGCCAAGCTCCGGTTTGCGGCGGTGCGGCGGAATTCCCGGCTCTCGATCAGCTGCCACTGTAGTAGTGCGGGCACACCCTTGATCAGGTCGCGCGCACGTTTGAGGAGCGACACGGCGAGCGCGAGGTCCGCAGGCAAACCCACCAGAGCCCCGATGAGCACATAGCTGCCTTCTTGTACCCCAATATTGAGGGGGATGAAGAACGTGATGCTGCGCAGCATGGTGACGAGACTCTCCAGGACCATTGTCTTGGCCATACTCAATGGGTGGCCCATGAACCGCAGACCGAGCCAAACTTCCAGGGCGCCAATCACCCAGGCCGCGAGATGAAGCAGAATGGACCCGAAGAAGGCCCAGGGGTGTGCGTAGAGGGCGAGCAGGCGCGCGTGCAGCGTCTGATCCGCCCGGGTTTGCGTGCTACGGCGGTTTTTCCTGAGCCAATCGAGCGGTCGCTCGATGAGCCGGAATAGCCCCTTTCTCTGTGCAAGGAGGAAGCCCCCAAACTGCACGGTCATGACCCCAACACCGAGGATCACCCAGCCGAGATGCTGCAAGCCGGGATGAGTGTTGAGGAGCAAGGCAAGACCAAGCGCAGCATAGAGCGCCTGTGCCAGCAACTCAGCCGTGAGATCCACAATGACGCTTGCGCCACCGACGGTCGTTCCGCGCAACCGCAGTATGCGCGTCGCGAGAAGTTCTCCGCCGATCGGGATGACGCCGTCCGTACCGTCTCGAATCCAGCGCAGCCAGACCAACACGGGCCAGCGCTCTGCCGAGTGGGGCCGCAGCACGAGCCACCACGCCAGACCGCAGATCAGGGTCGGCAGGGCGTGAAAGAGCGTGATCGTACCCACCGCCGTCCAGCCGGCCGTTTGCAAAGCATGCAGCACTTCCTGCCAGCCGTGATCGAGGACGAGAAATACGGCAAGACAGAGTCCGGTGAGGACCGCCAGCAGGCGTGTCATGCGGAAGTGAAATGTCGGCGCGATCTCGCTCGGCATCGGTCAACCTCGGCCTCGCGTTCGCGCGTCAAAGGCGGGAACGACGGGTGAAGGAACGAGTTCGTTGTTGTGATCCGGGTGCATGGAGTGATTCTCCACCCGCCTGCCGGGGAGACCGTACAAGAAGCCAGGATATTTCCGCCCGTGACTGGGGCGCCGCACCGCAATATTTCCCTCTTCCGTGTGGTCTTGCTATTGGACGGGGATTGCATCCTGCCCTCGAGGTGCGCTGACATGAAATCGCACAAATTCCGAAAGTCATCCGGTCGGGTAACCTTTGATCCTCGGGGAAACGCCACCTGGGAGTGGCGGGATGCGACCGGCACCTTCCACCGAGCCGTCGATACTCAGCGGCTGAAGGCTCTCGGAGCGGATCTGAGCTTTGAGGGTGACCCGGCATCGAATGATGCCTTGACTCATGATCCCTATAATCGGTCGCCGTTGGCGCGGCCGGACGAATTGCGCCCAAGGCGGCGCTCACTGGACGACTTGCGGCGATTGAGCGAGGAGATCAAAGCGGCGAGGACAAAGGAGGATCCCAAGCAATAAATTACATCTGCGCGGCCCAGTCCCGGCCGCGTGGCCGGGGATGTGATGTCCGAGTGCAAGTCAGCGCCTGCGGTGGGCGAGCGAGGTTTACAGATGGTCGCCCACGTGTTCTGCGTTTGGGGCTTAGAGGTGTGCGCGCGGCATCTTTGCGCGCATCGGTGACAGATCGCGGAGAATACAATGCCAATCAAGCCCGGCACAAAGGTTCCGGCACTTAGCCTGCCGATCTTAGACGGAGGGCGCTTCGATGTGACGACCGCGCGGCCCGCCGCATTCTCGATGTTAGTCTTCTATCGCGGTCTGCACTGCCCGATCTGCAAGGCTTATCTGCGTGATCTTGATGGCGCGCTGTACGAACTTGCGCAGCGGGGCGTCGAAGCAATTGCGATCAGCGTGGATACGGAGGTCCGAGCAAGGCAGGCGAGAGACGAGTGGAATCTCAAGGGCCTGCCAATCGGCTATGGCCTTAGCATTGCGGCGGCTCGGCACTGGGGGCTATACATCTCGCGCGCGACTGGCCCACACGAGCCGGCGCTGTTCACCGAGCCTGGTCTTTTTCTGGTCCGACCCGACGGGACGCTGTATTGCGCGTCGATCCAGACCATGCCTTTTGCCCGACCGTCCTTTGCCGACCTGCTTCAGGCGGTGCGCTTCGTCACCGAGAAAAGCTACCCGGCGCGAGGCGAAGCATGAGTTCGTCGCAGGAGGTGTCATTGAACCGATCCCCGTTGAGCGGAATCCGCGCCTGTGTCTTCGACGCATACGGTACCGTCTTCGATTACGCCTCGGCGGCCTCGCGTTGCTATGAGGTACCGCAGCCACTGCGCGAGGAGCTCAGTCTGGTCTGGCGCGAGAAGCAATTGCAATACACTTGGCTCCGCGCCCTGCAGGGACGGCATGCGGACTTCTGGCAGGTCACCGGCGAGGCCCTGGATTTCGCCCTGGAGACCGTCGGGATAGACGATGCCGAGCTGCGTGAGCGGCTGATGAGCCTGTATTTACATGTTGATGCCTTCCCGGAGGTGGTGCAGGTGCTTCAACAGCTGAAGGCGGCGGGCCTCAAGACCGCGATCCTCTCCAACGGCTCTCCCGAAATGTTGAGGGCCGCAGTGCGCCACGCAAAGCTCGACCAGTTGCTGGACGCCGTGCTGTCGGTGGAAACCGTCGGCGTATACAAGCCGCATCCGAAGGTCTACCGGTTCGCGGTGGATCGCTTGGAGCTGGAACCTCGTGAGATCGCATTCCAGTCGTCCAACGCGTGGGATGCCTGGGCCGCCTCGGCCTACGGTCTCCGTGTGGTTTGGTGCAACCGCTGCGGCCAGCGTCCGGAGCGTCTGCCGGGCCGGCCCGATCGGGAGATTCGTTCGCTTGCAATGCTGCCGGCGCTGCTGGACGTCTGACAGGGAAGTCGTCCTGGCTGTCCGAAGGATGCAATCTCGGGCGTCTCGCGCGGGTCTTCTCGGTGTCGCCCCGGCGGGGGTGCGCCGGAGAGCCTTTTATGTTGCGTAGGCTGGGCGGTTGGCTGGCCCGCTACCTCGATCAGCCCATTCGCCACTACGAGCCGCTCGCGGTCGTCTCGCTCGATTGTCTGGTGGCGGTGCTCAGGCCCGCCGACGTGGTGCTGGTCGAGGGCAAATCCCGGGTCAGCACGCCAATAAAATACCTCACCCAGTCCACGTGGTCGCATGCGGCGCTCTTTGTCGGGGATTTTCGGGAGACAGGCCGCGGTCTCGATGCGCCGACACTCATCGAGGCCGACCTGCGCGAGGGAGTGCGCGCCGTCGCGCTGTCTTACTATGGCGGACACAACTTACGCATCTGCCGGCCCGCTGGACTGACGGAGGCTGACGGCTTACGAGTGTGTCGCTACGCGACCGAGCGCCTCGGCCTCGAGTACGACCTCAAGAACGTCACTGATCTGGCGCGATACCTGTTGCCGGTGCCCCCGGTACCGGTGTACTGGCGCAGACAGCTATTGGCGCTCGGCAGTGGCAGCCCGACGCGGGCCATCTGCTCGACGCTGATTGCCCAGGCTTTTCAATCTGTGCGATATCCCATCCTGCCACAGATCGAGACTGTTGGCGGGAGGCTGACTCAAGGCGCTCGCGAAGTGCTGCAGGTGCGACATCACAGCCTCTTTACGCCGCGGGATTTCGATATCTCACCGTACTTCCAGATACTCAAACCCGAGGTCGAGTGCGGATTCGATTACCACGAACTGAATTGGGGCAGAACGGCGGTGGTGTAAGTCACGATCGGCTCCTCCCCAGACGGGAGATCCACGGCCGACGTGCGCGACGCCTCACTCTCACAGAGAAGGCTTGCAAATGAGACGATCAGTGAAACTCGCGGAACTTCTTGTGCTTTTGTTCAATGACGACGTAACGCCCGGTAGATCGACTCCTCGAACCGGTCGAGCGGCGAAAAGAGCAGACATGGGAAATGGGCTTGCCGGCGGAATGCCAGTGTCGGCAGCGTCATGACCTCACAGCCGCGATCACCTCGCAGCGCCTGAACGACAAGCGAGACCCCGAAGAACGCGAAGATGCCGAGCTGGATGGCGGTGACGGGGACTGCGAAAAAGACCACCGCCACCGGCAGAATGGTGATCGCTTTCACCAGCATTGCCCATTTGAACAGGCGCTGCCCGACCAGACGATGCAACAGCGCATAGTAGACAAATATTGCAACGAAGGTGCAGGAGACGATGAGTGCCGTCTTCCACCCGGGCCGATGTATATTTACAGCGACCTCGAATAGCAGCCAACTTCCGCTCAGCAGCCGCAGCGTGCGGCTCACCGGCGGCGTCTTTCGCACGACCTGAACGTTTTCAACGATTGCGCTTTCTGTCACGCTGCTCACCGTCTGCCCGCAGAAGAACTCGACCCGGAAACGGTTGTGGCGATCCACGTCGCGTTGCCCGGCCTTTCGCCGCTTGAGACGTTGCTCGCAGCGCCAGACAGGGCGCAACATATGCGCGCCTGATACCCCCTCAGGCCGCCTTCCTTATACCCCCGTACCCAATTACCGAGTCAAGCCGAACGACCGCCCCGCAGAAATTGACCATTTGGGCTTTCGCCAAAGCAGCGGGCGTCGATGTGAAGGCCATCCGTTTCTATGTATCAGAGAAGGGGGTTGCCGCGGATCCCGCGACGGTGCCACGGCCGCATTCGGTACGGCGCTGCGGATGTGTCGCGATCGGGGCCGGTCAACCGGCGAGCGGTTGCGCCCGCAGTCACTCGGGTGACCCCTTTCCGCCTCTTGCAACCGATGGGGATGATCGCAACGTGATCCCGCAGGGCGAGGTCGGCGGTATTTGCCAATACCCATATAGCGTCGTTGCGGCCTGAGGCATCCCAAGAGTCCGTCTCGCTCGCAGGGCACAATTTGCTACGCATGCGCTTAGGCTCGGATTCCATCCAGTGGCCCTGGTGTGACCTTGGGCTGGGCGGTCAACCCCCGGGTGCTACGGCGCGAAGGCCGAGCGCACGCGCCGGAGAAAGGCTGGGGCACCCATGTAGCCGACCACCTGGTCGGCGTGTTCCTGGCGACCGTCGTGGTCGTAGAACGCGATTGTCGGCGGTCCATAGATGCCGAAATACTTCAGCAGTGCCTGGTCGGCTGGGCTGTTCGAGGTGACGTCGGCGCGCAGCAGCAGGGTGTGCGCGAGCGCTCGACGTACCGCTGGGTTGGTGAACGTCGTCGCCTCCATTTCCCTGCAGGAGGTGCACCAGTCCGCGTAGAAGTCCACCATGACAGTCTCACGCCGGGCGGCGGCACGGCGCACCGCACTTTGTAGGCCCGCGACGGAACGGATGGGTGCGAAATGCAAAGTGGGCGGGCGGCTCGTGAGCGACAGCGGCGCCAAGGGATGGGTGCCGCCGAGGGCCGCGCCGGCGAGCAGCGACAGTGCGTATGCGCCAATCAGGCCACCCGCCATCCGCGTAGGCCAACGAAACCTGCGCAGGCGGCGCGCCTCGGAGTCCAGTGACCACGCCCCAGCCAGTGCCGGAACGGCCCACAGGGCGAGCGTCGCTCGAGCCGGGACGAGCCTGGAGAGCATCCACACGGCCACTGCCAGCATCAGGGTGCCGAAGAGCTTCTTGACCAGGTCCATCCATGGGCCGGACGAGGGCAGCAGCCGCCCGGCCGAGGCTCCAACGGCAAGCAAGGGGGTGCCCATGCCGATGCTGAGCGTAAACAGCGCTGCCCCGCCCCGCATGATCTCGCCGGACTGGCTGATGACGGCAAGTGCCCCGACGAGCGCTGGGGCCACACAGCTCGTGACGATCAGTGCCGAGAGGGCTCCCATGGCAGCCACGCCTCCCAAGGTGCCCGCCGCCCGCCGGTTGCTGAGCTCGGCAAGGCGCGTTTGCAGCCGTCCGGGCATCTGCAGCGTGAACAGCCCCAGCATGGACAGCCCCATCGCCGCAAGCAGCGCCGCGAAGGCCCCGAGAATCCAGGGCTGCTGGAAGGCGGCCTGGATTTCTCCACCCGCGGCGGCGGCCGCAATCCCTGCGATCGTGTAAGTGAATGCCATCCCCAGGACATAGGCGCTCGAGAGGAGCAGCGATCGACCGGTGCTCAGGTTGCGGCCGCCCGCGATCAGCCCCGAGAGAATGGGAATCATGGGCAGACAGCAGGGTGTGAAGGCGAGCGCGAGGCCGGCGAGATAAAACGCGCCGAGCATGGCGAGGAGGCTCCCGGAGCGGATCAGCCCTGCAAACCGGTTCTGGCTCGACGTGCCCGGACTAGCGGGTGATGCCCGGTCTGGCGTCCTTTTCACGGGGTGCGCCGTGGCGCCCGGCCCAGCGGCCGCAGTTACCTGGGGCAGCGCGACCGTGAGAGTCTTGGTGATCGGCGGGTAGCACAAACCCGCATCCGCACAGCCCTGGTAGGTGACCGCCAGGGCTGCATCACCTGGCGACGTGGCAGTGCCGCGCTTGACGCCGAGTTCGCCAGCGACCTCACCGCGGTAAATCTGCTCGCGGCCGAAATAAGGGTCTACCTTGACCATTGCGGGCGGGAGCGTGAGTGTCCCGAGCACCGTGCCGGAAAGCGGCTTGACATGGACGCGGTTGCGATAGAGGTAGAAGCCCGGCCGGATAGTCCACGAGAGCCGGATTCGGTGCGCCCCCGGGATGGCTTTGAAATGGAAAACCTGGTTCGGCGGAGGGAACTTGCCGCCGCCGGCGTGGGCGAATTCGAGAGTCGGCAGAACGGCCGGAGAAAATGACGGCGGCGCGACCGCCGCGCGGGCCAAGCCCGCGAGGCAGGGTAGGAGCCACAGCGGCGCCAAGACGTGCCGCGGGCGCCAGCGGGGCGATCGTGATCCTGAGCTCATGATGATCCCTGACCCACGACCATTACTCACGGGTTACCGTCCGCACGGCGATGACTCCCGACCACGGACGGTCAAGCAAACTGCGCACGAACTGAGTCTGCGACGCGTCTGCTATCGAACGGTGATCCGATCTTTGCTCCTCTTGAACCAACGCTCGATAGCAAAGTCGAGTGAAAGCCTGCCCGGGCCGAGGGCCATGATCGCAAGCGCCAGACCCGCCCAGGGCAGGTGAAAGTTCGCCCAGCCGGAAGGGTCGGTGAGCTGGATGACGCCGATCATCACCAGCATGCTGAGCGCGCTGAAGCGGGTGGCGAGACCGGCGATGAGCAGTACCGGGAAGAGAATTTCCGTGACGGCATCGATGTGCGCGAGCACATCCGGCATGGGGAAGGGGTAGCGATGTCCAAAAATATGTAACTGGAACATGGAGGAGAACAGGAAGTCGGCGACAGGTGAGACGTGGAACCAGCCGCTCCATTTGGTGAGTCCCGACTTGAGAAACGGAATCGCGAGCGCCAGACGTGCAACTGGAGCGGCGAGCAGTCCTGCACTCCATGCGATCCACCCCAGTAAGGAGTGTACGAGGTGTTCCAGGCTGCGCGTGGTTGTGGAGGATCGTTCAATGGAGCTCGTGGACATGAGTCAGTGACCTCGTGATCGGCGTCGCTTCAGACGCCCGGCAATGACCAGACCAGCTTCCAGAAGCCCGGTCAGATGGTCGGTCAGGTTGAATTCGGGACAAGACCGTAGGGAACGGTCTGCCGCCTTGGTAAGGGTCTCGCCGTCCACAAGCGCGTTGAGGAAGACGGCCCCCCCTGCGGGCAGCGTGCGCACTTGTACCTCGGCCTCCGGCCGCGCTACCAGCGCGTCCTCGCCGCTGGCATCAAGATCCGTCGGCTGGATCTCGCCATCTATAATGTTCATGTGCCAGATGGAAAGCGCCGGGTAGGGTGAACGGACGAGTCGGACAGAGGGGTGAAGCGTCAGACACAGGTCGCCCGTGCGGTCTGCAGGCACTCCGGCAAGCGCAGCGGGGTCGAGTGGTGCGGCCTCGGCAGCATGATAAGCCTCTAGCCATGCCCGCTCGATGCGCGCGACATCTGCCAAATACGGTAGATCCGCCAGAGGCTCAAATTGCTCGAGAAACGCCGGAAAGCCGCCCCCATATCCGAGCATCACGGGAGAGCGCGGGAGGTTCTGCGTGGCATACAGGCGAGCAGTCTCGCGGAAGTACTCCTCGCCGAGCAGCCGCCGCACGGCGGGGTAGCTCTCCGCCAGGCAATCGATGAGGCTCGAGGCGACGTTGTTGCGGTAGACCGCAAAGCGCTTCTCGTCCGTGCTGCCGTCCGGAGCCACGCAACCGCGGGGAATCGGCCGCTGCGGGTCGCGCAGCGCTTCGGCAAATTCCTGCTGCACCTCAGCCAGCGGCCGCACGAATCGTCTCCGCGTTCTGGCGGTGACCCGAGAGGATGAGCTCAGCCCGCGCGGCCTCCGCGTGCAGTTCTGCCCATGCGGGCAGGTTCTGATCCCATTCGATCAGCGTCGGGACGGGGCCGAGTTTCCCGATCGCCCGCGCGTAGAGCTCCCACACGCTTGCGGCGACCAGGCGGTCGTGCGAGTCGATGAGAAGCGGTCTTCCCCGCTCGTCGGCATCCGTGGCATGGCCGGCGAGGTGGATCTGGCGCACATGTACCATCGGGAACTCATCGATGTATCGCGTCGCCTCCCAGTGCTGGTTCGTGCACGCCACATGTACGTTGTTGACATCGAGCAGCAGGCCGCAGCCGGTCCGGCGCGCGATCTCGGCGATGAAGTCGACTTCCCAATACGTGCTCTCGGCAAAGGCGACGTAGGTGGAAGGGTTCTCGAGCAGCATCTGCCGTCCGACATACTCCTGAACCTGATCGATATGCTCACACACGCGCAGCAGGGTCTGCTGGGTGTAGGGCATGGGGAGCAGATCGTTGAAGAAGAGCCCCCCGTGCGAAGACCACGCCAGGTGCTCCGAGAAGAGCCCCGGCTCATAGCGCCCAATGAGCTCGGCGAGCCGCCGCAGGTGATTCCGATCGAGAGAATGATCCGCGCCAATCGACAGTCCCACCCCGTGCAGGGACAGAGGATAATGCGCGCGGATCTCGGTCAGATACCGATGCGGCGGCCCGCCGGCGCCCATGTAGTTCTCCGCGTGCACCTCGAAGAACCCGATGTCCGGCTGTGTCTCGAGAATCGTCCGGTAGTGCGGGGCTTTGAGCCCGACACCGGCCCGGGCGGGAATCTCGTTGCGGATTGGGCGAGGAGGTGTGGCTTGTAGAACCGACATGGGCGAGTTTCGCGGTGTAATCTCAGTGAGCGGCTGGGTGTGCGATCAGCCCTGGCTCTCCGTGATCTTGTGCAGACTTCCGTGGCCGTGGATGATCGTGACATAAGGCGTGCGGATGGCGGTGCAGGTTCCCGTGGGCACGAGCTTGAAGGCATTGCCCTGGTAATTGCGGGCGGCCGTGCCGGCGCAGGTGGTCCCCGGACCCGCATAGCAGTCGTTGTGGCCGGCGAGCGCCACACCCCAACATTGCTGGAACTGTCCGGTTTTCAGCTCCTTCATGGTGTGCGCACGCTTTTCCATCATCATCTTCTGCATGGCAGGGCTCATCTGCATGCCCCCGGCAAGTGCCGCAGGTCCGCTGAGGGCAGTGATGGCGGTGGCCAGAGCGCCGGCCACGGCCAACGATGCGTTTCGTTTAGACATCGCGATTTCTCCGAGTAGGTTGATCTCAGGGACCGGTGGACCTGAGCGATCCAAGTTTTCCCCGTCCCGTAGGTAGATTCGCGCTGACGCGCCGAAAGGTTACGCCGCACCTTGCTCGGAGCTACACAGGGTGCAGTGCCTCGGCGCGCGGCCGGCGGAGAATGCCGCGCCACGCTGACCCGCGCAAAGTCAAGCGGCGGCCTTCGGCGGCGGCCGGGCTCGTGCAGAAGCTGGCAAGGGCGCAACATAGTGCAGGGATTGCCGGTCTTGGTGATCTGGAGCCGTACGGCACCTGGGAACCGATCGCGTGGGAGTCGTCATAAGCCAGTGGAATCCATTTACTACGTTCTGTCGTGGGCATGCCATCGCAAGTGCCCCCATTGCTATGAGCAGCGCTTCCGCCCGTATGTCCGTGGCGCGCTGGATGCGGTCATCGGCGAGGCGGTAGCGAATTTCCCGCGCGTCATTGAGCATTTGCCCGAGCGCATGACCTACCTCGATCGCGGGCATCCGGCGCCGGACGGACGGCTACCGGAGCGACGGGGCCGAATCATCCTCTCAGGGGGTGAGGTGCTGATCGATCCGGTCCGCACCCGGGTGCTGTATCCGGCGATGGAGCGCATTCAGGCCCGCTATGCCGGGGTGGGCGGCGTGGATCTCATCGTCCAGACGACAGGCGACCTGCTGACGGACACCATTCTGGAGGATCTGCTCGATCGCGGCGTCTCGACGATCTCGGTATCGGGGATCGACGAGTTTCATTCCGGCATGAAGAGCGCCGCTCGGCAGGCTGCATTCAAGGAGCGGTTGACACGGCTCCTCGAGGCGCATGGACTCAGTCCCGCCGGGGAACTGGTCACTCCGCAGGCAAGAGCGGAACGGACAGCAGGACCCGATTACAATTTCTTCGGTGCCACCCCGGATGCGTGGATCGGCCGGCTCTGGCCGAGGGGGCGGGCCTGGGAGCGTGGGCTCTCGACAGCGACCCTGGCCGAGAACTTCTGCAACCGCTGGTCGGGGGGGCTCAATTTCCTCGAGCACCGCTACAGCGGCTCGGAAGTATCCGTCGATCCGAGCGGTAACGTGTCTCCGTGTTGCATCAAGACGCGTTTGCCGATCGGTAGCCTGCTGGAGGACGATTTGATTTCGATCCTGGACTCCCTCGCACGCGAACCGGCGTTTCAGGCCATCTCTGCCGGCCGCCCGGAGCGGATGGGTCTGGCCTACGGATGGAACGAGGAACGCTTCATCGCTGAGTCCCATACCGTCACGCCCAAAGGTGATCCCTACGCGAACCTCTGCATCGGCTGTGACCGATTCCACGAGGCGGTGTTGGGACCGGTCATCGAAGCGGCGCGCAGGCGGCGTAGGGCTGCGAGGGCCTGCGTCGCGTGATGCACCTCATTTCCGTGCGGGCCGCCGCGGTTGCGGTTGCCCTGGCAACTATGGCAGCCGCGCCTTCGGTTGCGGCTGCAACGACGTGGAAGAATGTCCTGACGCAGGCACGCGGCCAGACGGTGTATTTTGACACGTGGGCGGGTGATGAGAAGGTGAATACCTTCATCGCCTGGGCTGCACGACAGGTTGCGGCCTGCTGCGACATCACCCTGCGGCAGATACCACTCGAGGACACCTCCGAAGCGGTCACGCAGGTGATAGCCGAGCGGGCGGCCGGGCAGAATGCCGACGGGACCGTCGATCTTATCTGGATCAATGGCCCGAATTTCGATGCGCTGAAGCGCCGGGGTCTTCTCTATGGGCCGTTCGCCCAGCGGCTACCAAACTACGCGCTCGTGGACATCCGCGACAGATCGAACCTTTATGACTTTACCGTCCCAGTCGATGGATACGAATCGCCGTGGCGCAGGGCCCAACTCGTCTTCATCTACGACTCTGCCTACGTCGCGCATGTGCCGCGCGACATCCGCGCCTTCCCCGCGTGGGCGCGACGACACCCCGGTCGGTTCACATTTCCTCAAGTGCAGAATTTTCTGGGCGTCGCATTTCTCGAGCAGGCGCTCTACGCGATGACCCCGGACCCCGCGGTGTTGCAGCATCCTGTTGGGGATGCCAATTTCGCGAAGGCGACGGCGCCCCTGTGGGCCTGGTACGATCAGCTGCGGCCGTATCTGTGGCGCCACGGCCGCGAATTCCCGGCAAGCGGACCGGCCGAACGCGAGCTCCTGGAGGATGGCGAGATCGACCTGATGCCGTCCTTTAATCCCACTGAGGCCGTCGGTGACGTCGAGGCGGGACTCCTGCCGAAGAGTGTGCGTACCTTTGTTCTGGCGCACGGAACGATCGGTAACACGAGCTTCGTCGCGATCCCCTACAACTCACCCCACAAGGCGGGCGCCATGGTGGTCGCCAATTTTCTGCTCTCGCCCGCGGCCCAGGCGCGTGCCGGGAACGTCCGCTATTGGGGCGGACCGACCGTGCTGGACCTTGCGAAGCTGAGTTCCGCGGAGCACGCGCTGTTCACGGCTCTGCCCAAGAGTCCGTGGACGCCGCCGAGCACGGGGCTGCATCACGTCCTCCCTGAACCGGACCCCTCCTGGGCCCGCCGTCTGGCGACAGCCTGGGAGCGGCGATATACGCCGTGATGCCTGGCACAACGCTCGGGTCGAGATCTGTGTCTGCGCGAGACGTGGCGCGCTCGCCGTTCTGGCTGCGGCGCTCGCCGCAACTCACCGTGGCGCTGTTTCTGGTGCCTATCGCGGCGGGGCTTCTCGGCACGGTGCTTCCCGCCTTCGGTTGGTTGCCGGCGATCGGCGGTGGGAGCGTGAGCCTCGCGCCGTGGGCAACGCTGTTCTCCGAGCCCGGAATCGGGGATGCCATCGGCCTCACGGTCGTGACGGGGTTCACTGCGACGGTTCTTTCGGTCATTCTCGTCTTCGGATTCTGTGCGCTCGTGCACGGACGGCGCCCGGGACCGGCGGGCCGTGCCGTGATGGCGCCGATTCTCGCTGCGCCGCACGCGGCGATGGCCATTGGCCTCGCGTTCCTGATTGCCCCGAGCGGCTGGATCGTGCGGTTGCTTTCGCCTTGGCTGACCGGTTGGCTTCAGCCGCCAGACATCGCCACGGTGCAGGATCCGTATGGCGTTGCGCTCGCCCTCGGGCTGCTCGTGAAAGAGGTGCCGTACCTCCTCTTGATGACGATCACCGCCCTTGGGCAGGTGCCGGCGGCGCGTCATGTTGAAGCCGCCGCGGCGCTTGGCTATGGACGCACGAGTGCCTGGCTGAAGTTGATCCTCCCGCAGGTTTATCGACAGGTCCGATTGCCGATCTATGCGGTACTTGCCTACTCGCTGTCGGTCGTGGACATGGCACTGATCCTTGGCCCGAGCAATCCACCGACGTTAAGCGTGCTGGCGTTGCGCTGGTTCACCTCTCCCGACATCCGGATGTATTTCCCGGCGGCCGCCGCCGCGCTATTGCAGCTGCTCATCGTGCTGGCGAGCATCGTGCTGTGGCGTGCGGGTGAGGGAGTCGTGGCCCATCTCGGCCGGCGATGGATTGCCCAGGGCGCTCGCGGTACTTTGCTCGAGCCTCTCGCGTGGCTCTCGACCATCGCCGTGACAGGACTTGCGGGCTTGGGGGCAGTGTCCCTGGCGGACCTGGCGGTGTGGTCGTTGGCCGCCGGATGGCGCTTCCCGGACGCGCTGCCGGCCCACTGGAGCGCTCGAGCGTGGACCGGTGAGCTCGGGACGATACTTTGGCCTCTGAAGACGACGCTGGTGGTGGCTCTGGTTGCGAGTGTCGTGGCGCTGCTGCTCGTCCTGGCGTGCCTCGAGAACGAGCAGCGCCGCGGTGTCGCGGCAAGCTCGCGAGTACTGTGGCTTCTCTACGTCCCGTTGCTCGTGCCACAGATCGCGTTCCTGTTCGGCATGCAGGTTCTACTGACAGTGTTCCATCTCAACGGCACGCTCGTTGCCGTGATCTGGTCGCATCTTCTGTTCGTGCTGCCCTACGTGTATCTATCCCTCGCCGATCCTTGGCGTGCTCTCGATAAGCGTTACGCGCGCACCGCACTCAGCCTCGGTGCCCGGCCGCGGCGGGTATTTCTGAGGATCAAGCTGCCCCTGTTGCTGCGCCCCATACTCATCGCCGCGGCGATTGGCGTGGCAGGGAGTGTGGATCAGTACCTGCCGACAATATTTGCCGGAGCCGGCCGTGTCGTGACGCTGACCACGGAGGCCGTGACCCTCGCAAGCGGTGGCGATCGGAGGTTCACCGGCGTCTTCGGACTGTTGCAAGCGCTCATCCCGGTGGCGGTCTATGGAATCGCGCTCGGGGTATCGGGACGGAATCGATTTGGTGGACACGCGCTCGGGGGACAGTCGTGAGCGGTTCGCTGCGTCTGGAGCAGGTCTCGATCACCCTCGAGGGCCACACGCTGATCCCGTCCTTGAGCGTGGAGGTGGGGGCAGGTCAAGTCCTCACCTTGATGGGTGCGAGCGGATCGGGCAAGTCCACCCTGCTCAGCGTCATCGGCGGTACCGTCGCGCCCGCTTTTCGCGCGGCGGGCAGTATCTGGATCGGTCAGCGTGAGGTCACTGAACTGCCGCCGGAGCGCCGGCGCGTCGGGATTTTGTTCCAGGACGATTTGCTGTTTCCTCACCTGACGGTGGGTGAGAATCTGGCGTTTGGCCTCGCGCCGTCGGTGCGCGGGCGCCTCGCGCGCGTGGCGCGAATCGATGCCGCGTTGCTCGAGGCGGGGCTTGCGGGATTTGCTCGGCGTGATCCGGCGACGCTGTCCGGCGGACAGCGCTCCCGTGTGGCACTGTTGCGACTGCTGCTTGCAGAGCCCGAGGTGTTGCTGCTCGATGAGCCCTTCAACAAACTTGACGCGGCGATGCGCTCAGACTTCCGCCGCTTCGTATTCGAGCATGCCAGGACGGCGCGTCTGCCGGTGTTGATGGTCACGCACGATGCGGCAGACGCCGAAGCGGCCCAGGGAGCGGTGCTCGAGCTGCGGCAGGCGCCGGACGGCACCCCAGTGATCCACGGATCGTGCTGCGACCGTTCGCGACAGAAAGATACCGAGGCGGGAGCGGCGAAGGCCGCGCGGCAACTTACGAAGGAGGTTCGGTGATGAGCCCTGTACTCGAATGCGACATCTGTGTCATCGGCGCCGGATCGGGTGGACTCTCCGTGGCCGTGGGCGCCGCGCAGCTCGGCGCGCGCACTATCCTTTTCGAGAAGGGCGAGATGGGCGGGGACTGCCTCAATTACGGCTGTGTCCCCTCGAAGGCGCTGCTCGCGGCGGCGCATGCCGCACAGTCGATCGCGGACGCGGGGCAGTTCGGCATTCGTGTGGACTCGTCGCAGGTCAATTTCCCCGCGGTGATGGCGCACGTCCACGAGGTGATTGCACAAATCGCGCCGCACGATTCAGCCGAGCGTCTCGAGAAATTGGGCGTGCGAGTCATCCATGGGCAAGCCGCATTCACCGGCCACGATGAGGTGAGTGGCGCAGGAGTACGGGTCCGAGCACGACGTTTCGTCATTGCCGCGGGTTCCTCAGCTGTCATTCCGCCGGTCGAGGGGATCGAGGACGTTCCCGTCTTGACGAATGAAACGCTCTTCTCGCTGAATGAGCGTCCTGCGCACCTGATCATTATCGGTGGAGGACCGATTGGAATCGAGATGGCGCAAGCCTTCCGGCGCCTCGGCAGCGCGGTGACGGTGGTGCAACGCGGAAAATTGTTGCCGCAGAATGAGCCGGAGCTCGTCGGGATCTTGCGCGAACGACTCGCTGCGGCAGGAATTGCCCTTCACGAAAGCACAGAATTCACCGGAGTCGCGCGTGATGGGGCGGCAGTCGTGGTCCGATACGGATCCCATGGTGAGGCTCGCGGCACGCATCTTCTGGTTGCCGCGGGCCGCCAGCCCCGGCTTGCGGGTCTCGCGCTCGAGCGCGCCGGGATCGCTTTTTCACCCCGCGGCATCACGGTCGATGCACGGCTGCGAACGACGAACAAGCGAGTTTATGCGTTGGGCGATATCATCGGGCGTCCGCAGTTTACCCATACGGCCAGCTATCAAGCAGGGATCCTCATCCGCAATGTGCTGTTCCGGGTGCCGGCGAAGGTCGACTACCGTGCGCTGCCGTGGGTGACGTATTGTGACCCGGAACTGGCGCATGTGGGATTCACCGAGCAGCAGGCCCGCGAGCGATTCGGCGCCTCCGTGCAAGTGGTGAAAGTTGAGCTGAGCGAGAACGATCGCGCTCGAACTGAACGCCAGCTAACAGGCCGTATCAAAGTAGTGCTCGACAAGCGAGGAACCATCCTTGGGGCAGGGATCGTTGGTCCGCACGCTGGTGAACTGATTGGACTTTGGGGGCTTGCGATCACGAGAAAATTGAAGCTGAGTGCACTCACCGGAGTCATCTTTCCTTATCCAACGCTGGGAGAACTTTCAAAGACAGTCGCAAGCGCTTTCTACGCCCCCAAACTCTTCAGTGCTTGGCCCAAGCGCCTGGTTCGCCTGCTTCTTTCCCTGCCCTGAATCGTCGTGAAGCCTGATCGCGACCTGTTGGGCCCTGTGCTCGACCTGTCAGCCATTATCCCGGCGCTGAATGCGGTGCGGCATCTGCCGGCTGCGCTGGCGGCATGCCGCGGCGTGCGCGAAACCATCGTTGTCGATGGCGGTTCGGTTGACCAGACCGTGACGATTGGGCGCAAACTCGGGGCGCGGATCGTGACGTCGGAGCCTGGACGTGGCATCCAGCTCCGTGCGGGCGCCGCCGCCGCTGAAGGTGAGTGGCTGCTATTTCTTCACGCCGATACAGTCCTCAGTGCGGGGTGGCCCGACACCGCCGGTGAATTCATCGCGAAGCCCGCAAACCGGCGCCGTGCCGCGACGTTTCGCTTCGCTCTGGATGACGCAAGTCCGGCTGCCCGCCGGCTCGAACGGCGGGTGGCTTGGCGTGTGCACCATTTTGGCCTGGCTTACGGTGATCAGGGGCTGCTCATTCATCGGGAGCTGTACACCTCGCTCGGAGGCTTTCGTGCCTGGTCGCTGATGGAAGATGTCGATCTCGTGCGCCGTATCGGCCGTCGGCGGCTGACCGTGTTGGCCGCAGATGCAGTGACTTCAGCCGAGCGGTGGCGCCAAGACGGGTGGCGGCGGCGCAGTGCGCGGAATCTCGGCTGTCTGACGCTGCATTTTCTGGGCGTACCGCCGCGCTTGATCGCACGGCTCTACAACCGATGACCGATCCCGCCCGCCATCTCGTGATTTTCGCACGCACGCCTCGTGTGGGCCAGGGTAAGCGCCGGCTCGCGCGAGACGTCGGCGAGCTCACCGCCTTCCGCTTCCAATACGGCATGCGAGCGAAGTTGCTGCGTGACCTCGGACGCGATTCGCGCTGGAGGACGTGGCTGGCATTTTCACCGGACCACCTCCGTCCCGGCTCACGCGGCGTTGAAATTCTGGCTCAGGGCGGTGGCGATCTCGGGCGCCGAATGGCCTCGGTGATGCGCCGTTTGCCCCCAGGTTTGGTAGTGATCATTGGCAGCGACATCCCGGGAATCCGCCCGGCGGACATCGCAGCGGCATTCCGCGCCCTCGGCAGCCACGACGTCGTCTTCGGGCCTGCACGCGATGGTGGCTACTGGCTCATCGGCTTACGGCGCCGCCTGCGCTCCGTCGATCCATTCCGGGACGTAAGATGGTCGAGTGAGCATGCGCTGGCGGACACACGGGCCAATTTGCGGGGCAAACGCGTGGCGCTGCTGCGAACACTCGTGGACGTCGATGACGGCGACAACTGGCGCCGCTATCAACGGGGGCAATTCGCCTGAGATGACGGACCGGCGAGCCGCCGTGGAACCCTGCACCGGTCATCCGGTCCTTCGCGACTCGAGCGCGAAGCGCTGATTCCATTGCGACGCACCGAGGGCACGGAACCTTGACTGCTCAGAAATCATGACGGTATTGAAGTAAAACCGTCAGGGGGCGCAGCGTTGCGACCTGTGGAATGATCGTTCCAGTGGCCGTGTACTGCGCGTAGCCGATGTAACCGATGTCGCCGAGATTGGGTTTTGCATTGGTCGCATTACGCACGTTGATGGAAACGGATGTCCGGCCGCGGCGCACGCCGACGCGTAGATTGACCAGCACGTAGGAACTGCGCATCGCGAAGGTGCCATTGCCTCCATTGAGCAGCGCACGGCTATCCCCGGTGTAGCTCGCATCCGCTTCGACAAATCCATCCAGTGTGACGGATATTGGGCGGGTGTACACGCCTGCGAGGCTGGCCGTCCAGGCGGGCGTTCCAAGGACGCGAGAACCCGGCGCGAAGCCGACGATCGCCAGGGCGCCCGGCTGGGTGATGTCGGTCTTCTCGTAACCCACTCCGGCTCGCAGTGCGAGCGATGGAACGAGGTGGCCGTCGAGCTCGATCTCCCCGCCGTTGATCTGTGCCCGCCGGCCGTTGATGTCGAAGATGGCCTCGCAGGGCAGGGCGACCTGCTGCTGCAGATTGCGCCAGTCAAGGTGAAATGCTGCCGCTGAGAGGAGCAGGCCGGTGTCCGGAACCTGCGCCTTCCCGCCGACTTCGTAGCTCCAGAGCGTATCGGATTTCAGATGAGTGATGTCATTGACGGGCAGATTGGGCATCGCGCAGAACGGCAGATAAGTCTGGGCAGCGCCGGCCCGGAACCCCTCCGAGGCGGACGCGTACACCATAGCGCGTTGTGTGAGCTGATAGGAGAGAGCGACCTTCGGGTTGATACCGGACTGACGGCTCGATTGCGGGTCGCTCGGGGTGACGCCAAAATTGTTGAAGCCGTTGGCGGTAAAGTCGGAAGTCTGGTGAAGCCAGTATTGCCGCGCACCCAAGGTCAGCTTAAGCTTTCGCGTCAACGGCACATAGATCTGCCCGAACAGCGCCGTGTCCCGTTGCATCGCTGGGTTGTAATCCGTCCAGAGAAGATCATTCGGCCAGGGACCCACAACTGCGTTGTTGGCGGTCGCGGCGACCAGGCCCCGCGCATACTCTGGCGCAACGGACAGCGCCGAGCGGCTGCGCGCGTAAAAGGCGCCGATGGTTCCGCTCACGCCGAGAAATCCCATGAACGAGAGTCGAAGCTCTTCCGTGAACTGATTTTGGTAATTCTCTTGATCCCAGAGGAACGGCTGGATGGGAAGTGTCGTGACGCCGTAATAGCTCTGCAGGATCTGGTGAGTGCCGTAGGTCGAATCTTCAATATCGCGATTGTGGTGGTAGAAATAGCTGGTGGCGGAGACGATCCGTACCTTGCCGCGCCGATAATGAATTTCGAGCGAGGGGAGCACCCACGCGTCGGTCGCGCCTGGCTGGATGTTGAAAGCTCGATTGAGCGTGTAGACGGGTTTGAAGGCCGGTAGCGGGGCGAATGTTGCCGGAAACCCCTTGTCGTGCGTGTCCTGGGCCATGACCCGCAGGCGCACCCCGAGTGCCGAGTTGATGTGCAAGCGGGTCGTAATGGATCCGCCGTAGGTGGTCTTGGCGCCCTGATCGCCCACCCTCGTGCGCGGCGCCGGAAGAAAGGGGTTGCTGGCCGCGGGGCTGGACGGCGCGGGATACGTGCGGGTCAGGTATCCGGCATCATGGCTGCCGAAGAGCACGATACGGGTCGCGAGCCGGCCGGGAGCGAGCGCGATGTTCTCGATGAGACTTGCGCCCCCATCGGCGCTGCCACCGCCTGAAGTGATGCCAGCCTCAGCCGTGTAGCCGAGTTCGTCGCGCCTGAGATCGGGCTCCTGGGTGATGATGCGTACGGTACCGCCGAGGGAGCTTTCACCGAAGAGCGTCCCCTGCGGGCCTTTGAGCACTTCGATCCGCTTCACATCGACGATGCGCGGGTCGATCGATTCCGGAAGCGGCGTGTTATCGATATAGAATCCTGTCGCACCCGATGTGCCGAAGAGATTCTGCCCCGTGATGCCCCGGATCGCAACGGTCCGGGCGTTCGAGACTCCAGTCGAACCCGCCCCGTATACGAACGAGAGGTTCGGCGTCTTGGTCGCGTAGTCGTCAAAGGAACGGATGTCGAGTGCGCTCAACGTGCGAGCCGAGAAGACGGTGATGCTCTCTGGCACGTTGGCGACCGGTTCCCGGCGCTCCTGCGCGGTGACGATGACAGTGCGCAACGCCCCGCGGTCCGTCGGTGCCCTCGCCGCCTTTGCGACGACGCAGGGACCCAATGTGAGCGCGGCGAGCGTCAGCGCGACGACTGGGCGCAGCCGAATGTGCGTCGGGGTTGAGATGATTGGGTCGGAAACATTGTGACGATTTTGTAGCGACAGAGAAGGTAGAGCGCCTCGATACGGTTGTTCCTTAGACATCGGTTTACTCGCCCTTCCTGTCGGGCGCTGATTGATCTTTCAAGGGTTGGCGGCGGCGCCGTAATCGCTCCGATGCGGCAGGGGACGGGGCATCCAGGTGCCGCGCGTACGGGGGCGGAACGGCGTCGCCGCCAAACGATGCGGTCCCGCTCGCCACCGGCAGGACCGTCAAGTGGTGGCCGTCAACGGGGCTTCGCAGAACACGGATTCTTGGCGGCGCATGGGTTTTTGGGTTTGGAGGCACACGGATTGTGTGGTTTGGCGGCACAGGGATTTCTAGCCGCCGCGCACGGGTTCTTCGACGCGCCGGGTGTTTTGGCGCCACAAGGACTCTTGGGCGCGCAGGTGGTGCGTGCGGGGGTCGGTTTGCATGGTGCGCCGTTTCCCGCCTCCTTGGCGAAGGACGGGGTGGCCAGGGCGCCGCCGATAGCGAGGGCGGCGCCGAGTGTGAGTGCGGCTTTGCTGAAAGACTTCATGCAGGTCTCCGAGGGCGGGTGATTACCTAAGGATTCGCTCGAGCCCAGGAAAAGGTTACGGCAGAATCCTGATGCCGCGATCAATATCCGGATCGCGAAACCTTTTGGCATCTGCGAACGAACCTGAAGTATGCGGGACGGCAATTTCCGTCCGGTAAATTCGGTCCAGCGTTCCGAACCGGCATGGAGAAGTGGCGATTGAGCGCGCTTCCGACAGAAGAACTGATCGACATCCTGGTGTCGCGGATGCGTCCGGTTCAACCTCTGCGGTCACCCGCGCTGCGCGTCGCTGCCTGGGTGGCGATCTGTGCGCTGTGGGTGACACTCGTCGTTCTTGCCATGGGGCTAAGGTCCGATTTGCATGCTCGGCTCGACGATGGACGGTGGCTGATCGAGCAGGCGGCTGCAGCGGCAACGGCCATCGCGGCGGCCCATGCCGCATTGGGTTTAGGCGTCCCGGGACGAGGAAGACAATGGGAGCGCGTCGTGCCGCTGGCGCTGCTGGCGGCGTGGCTGGGAGCGCTCGGTCACGGGTGTTTCGCGGTCTCACATGCACAGGGCCCGCGCGGTCTTGTATTGCAGTCCGACTGGCGCTGTCTGCCCGGGGTGGCCGTGGTGGGTCTGGTTCCCGGATTTGCCATTGTCCGGATGATTTCTCGCGGGGTACCGCTTGCACCCGTCTGGACCGCGGCGCTAGGCGCACTCGCGAGTGCGGCAATGGGGGAGGTGGGGTTACAATTCTTTCACCGGGTCGATTCCAGCCTGATGGTGCTCATTTGGCAGGGCGGCGCCGTCCTTGGCGTGACGCTCCTTGGCGCCTGTTTCGGATCGCATCGTCTGCGCTGGCGGCCTGAAATTCCGTGAGCGCACTACACGGGCAAAGCACGCTCGAAGGCTCCGCAGGAACGGCCGCCCGGCTCGAGCGGATAGCGGAAGCCGCGGCGGAAGTGGTCAACTGCATCCGCGTCTTGGAGAAAAGCGGCAGCAACCTCGTCACCGAAGTACTCGATGGCGGTGAATTCATTGAGTTCGAGCACTACCCACGGGACGACGTCTACGATCCGCAGACGCATGCGCAGTATTACTTTCACGCGCACCCCCGGGCGCGCGGCGCATGGAACGATTACGGGCATTTTCATACATTTTTACGGCCGAAAGGAGTGTCTCAAAGTGTCCGTCCGGGCGTCTCGCCGGGAACGCCTGGAGCCGATGCGGCCAGCGATTCCGTGTTCCATCTCATTGCGATATCGATGAACCAGCAAGGCCGGCCTGTGCGACTGTTCACCACCAATCGCTGGGTGACCGCCGAGACCTGGTGCGCTGCGCCGGACATTATCGCGATGCTCGATCGGTTCGTGGTCGATTTGGCAAAGCCGTCTTGGCCGCTCAACCGTTGGATCTCGGCGATGATCACGCTCTACCGGGACGACATCGAGAGATTGATCCTTGAGCGGGATGTGCGGATTGCGCAGTGGAGTGCCGCGCATCCCGATCGGGACGTCTTCGAAGATCGCGCGCTCGAGGTGCCCTCCGCGATGGCGATCGACGTCGATACGCACCTCGCACTCATCCGGTCGCGCTTGGGTCTTGAAGACTGAGATCAGTCCACCAGCTGAGGCGTATGTAACAGAAGGACCCCGATCGCGTCAAAGGGGCAGATGGAAGGTTCCGGGGGGTGGCACTGTGTCATCACGCGCGGAACCGGAGATTGAACGATGCCTCGCGCCCACACGTCGCAAATCACCTGCACCGAGTTACAAGGCAATGCACCGACGGCTCCCGTGAACCCGGCTCGGCCAATCGGCTCCAGCCGGTGGTCGCTGAGCTGTCGTGACACGTCGGGCCCGCTGACCGAGCACAACGATGGCTCCACGGTGCTGCAATGCAGGCCCGTCGCCTTCGCGAACCGTCCTGCCTGGCCACCCGTCGGCCTTTCGGTCACCAGTGACCCGAGAGCGAACTGGATGGCGCGATCCATCGCGCGTCGGACGCCGAACAACCGCATTATCTGACTGTCGGCGTCCGATACGGCGGCATCAGGAGCGCAGCTGTCGCGCAAGCTCACGCCGAGCGAAGTAAGTCAGGAGGCCGATCACGGTGATCGTCGCGAGGAGGCCGAGCCACAATAGGATATTGTTTTGCCGGCCCATGGGCGTTCTGCCACTGATCACCTCGGTGAGATTGGCGGCAGCCGTGCCGGCATACACGTAAAGCAGGGTGCCCGGGAGCATGCCGATCCAGGAGGCGAGCAGGTAATCCCGCACGCGCACCGTAGTGATGCCATAGGCATAATTGAGCAGGCCATAAGGGATGATGGGTGACAGACGGGTGAGGAACACCACCCAGAAGCCGTGGCGAGAGATCGCGCGGTCCAGGGCTCGAAATTTCGGCCAACGCTCAGTGCGCCGGTGGACCCAGTCGCGTGCGAGGCTCCTGCCGAGGAAGAAGGCAGCGGTCGCCCCGAGCATGCTGCCAATCGACACCAGCACCAGCCCGCGGGCCAGGCCGAAGAGGGCGCCCGCCGCGACGGTGAGCAGCGAATCGGGCAACAAGACCACCGCAATGATGCCGTAGAACAGGACAAAGAGAACCGCGGCGGCCCCGCGCCGGGCCGCGATCCAGGCGAGGACCGCTTCCATGCCGTACTTCGTCAGGAGGGTAGCGACGGCGCCGGTGGCGAGGAGAATGAGTCCACTTGCAAGAAGTGCGCGCGTTCTCATTCCGGCGCATCAAGAACAAAGAGGCACGGAGCCGGCTTGTGATTCACTCGCAGTTGCTCAGGCATGCGGTTCCCGAGTAACCCCGTCTCCTCGAGCGGGTCACTGGGCCGTCAATGTGCGTCGGTTGAGTGCGCCGCGCGCAGGGGAGCGGCGGCGGTGGCGACTACCTGTCCGAGATCGCGCTTCGGGGGAAGTCCTCCGAGTGCATAGACCTTGCCCTGGGCGTTGGCGAGCACCAAGCCGGGCGTTCCGTCAAACCCGAATGCCTGCATGAGCGCCTCGTTGTGGGACAGCTCGTGCAAATCCCTCGCACTCGGATGCGCGGCGGGCGTAATGCCACCGCCCGCATCAACCCCGCGACCCCAGCGGGTCTCGTTGACGCGCAAGGCTGCTGAGGGATCTGCGGCGTCGAAGATGGCCGCCGCCTTACCGGGGCTGCTCGCCGAGATGACCCCGACCAGGATCTCTCTGACTTGCAGTCCCGTCCGGTAGTATGGCTTAAGCGCAAGCCACAGCGCGTGGCAGTACGGACAATTGGCGTCCATGAACACATAGATGACATGGCGCGGGTGCGCACTGCCTTCGGGTATCCAGTTGGTCTGCTGCAGGGCACGCAATTGTGCGCGTGCTGTAGCACTTTGCGCGTATGCCGTCAGCGGAAGCGCCACGGAGAGCAGCGCCAGAGCCGCCCACGCGATACCCAGTCTGAGACCATTACGCATCGTCTGCTCCTTTGCCAATATTGCAGCGAGACCGGACCGGGCGGCGAGATATGGCGCTCCTCGCCGCGGACGTCAGGTTCCCCGTTTACTGCAGCCGTCATACACCCGCGCAGCCACCATATTCCCGTTCGATCCGTTCAATGATGGGCAACACGGTCTCGGACGCGTGACGAGCGCGGAGAGTCGAACAAGCTTGGTGTGGATCTGCCTGAGTTTCTCCACGCATGCGCCAGAGGTTCGATGATTCGGTAGTCCAATGAACCGCATCTAGTCACCGTGCAGGGCCGCAATCAGGGGACAGGAGACGGTGCCGCGCCGTCTGCGACACTCGCCGACCAGCTTGGATAGCACCACCTCCATGCGCGCAAGATCGGCCAACTTGGCACGGACATCGGTAAGCCGCTTCGCAGCCATCTCCGCGGCTTCCTTGCAATGGGTGCCGTCTTCCAAGCTCAGCAATTGCCTGATCTGATCCAAGCTAAAGCCGAGCCGCTGGGCGGCCTTAACGAACTTCAGCCGTGCCACATCGGCCGCGCCGTAACGGCGAATACCACCGTACTGGCGCTGTGGCGTCGCCAGTAGCCCCTTGTGCTGGTAAAACCGGATTGTCTCCACATTGACGCCAGCGGCCTTGGCGAAGGCACCGATGGTGAGGCGCTCAAGAGCGCTCATGTCGCTTGACTCCGTAGTCGACTACGGAGATAGCGTCCAGGAAAGGCGGGACTCGTGTCAAGACGTTGAGCAAGATGGTCACCGCTGGGGCTCGGCATCAAGTGGGAGGGGCATCATGAAACCAGTTGTGCATATCGTAGCCGATAAGGTTGGCGTGGCAGGCTCGCTCGTGTCCGCCATGTCCTGTGCGCTGTGCTTCCCTGCGGCGGCCAGTATCGGGGCCGCTATCGGCCTCGGGTTCCTGGCCCGGTGGGAGCCGCTGTTCCTGAAGCTTCTGCCGCTGTTTGCGCTCATCGTCCTCGCGGCCCACGGGCTCGGCTGGCTCAGCCACCGGCAGTGGCGCCGCACCGCCCTGGGGATGATCGGTCCGATCCTCGTGCTGGCCGGGTGGATTGCGTTCATGAGCGGCGCCCTGGGCCATGAGACAGCGCGGGGGGTTCTGTATACCGGGCTCGTGGTCATGGTTGCCTTCGCAGTGTGGGACATGGTGTCTCCCGCCAACCGTCGCTGCGCGCCGGGCGGATGCGAGCTGCCCGCAAACGACCGGGCGATTAGGAACCGATGAGGAGTAAGTCAATGACTGAGTTGAAGATCACCGGCATGACCTGCGATTCATGCGCGAGACATGTCAGGGAAGCCCTGGAAAGGGTGCCCGGCGTGCAGTCGGTGGAGGTTTCCTACACCAAGGGCCGGGCGCAGCTTGCCGTTGCAGCCGGTACCCCTACCCGTGACCTGATTGCCGCGGTCGATCGGCTCGGCTATCGAGCGGCGCTGGCCGATGCGCCCGACGCCCCGCCACTTACCGGCGGGTTGGATCATCGCTTGGGAGACCGGGACGGTGAGGATGAAACCGGTCACCGCGGCGGCTTGCATGTCGCCGTGATCGGCAGCGGCGGCGCCGCGATGGCTGCGGCGCTCAAGGCCGTGGAACTTGGCGCGCGGGTGACGCTCATCGAGCGCGGGACCATCGGCGGTACCTGCGTCAATGTCGGCTGTGTACCGTCCAAGATCATGATCCGCGCCGCGCACATCGCCCACCTGCGCGCGGCAAGCCCCTTCGACGGGGGGATCACGGCGGCGAAACCCACCATCCGCCGGGCGCAGCTCCTCGCCCAGCAGCAGGGGCGAGTGGAGGAACTGCGCCATGCGAAGTACGAGAACATCCTGGCCGGCAATCCCGCCATCACCGTGCTGCGGGGCCAAGCCCGCTTCAAGGACGGCCACCGCCTCACGGTGCGGCTGAACGGGGGCGGTGAGCGCACCGTGGCTTTCGACCGCTGTCTGATCGCCACTGGGGCGAGCCCGACCGTGCCGCCGATTTCGGGCCTGAAGTTCCTGCCCTACTGGACCTCGACCGAGGCGCTCGCAAGCGATGCCATTCCGCCGCGCCTTGCGGTCATCGGCTCATCCGTCGTGGCGGTGGAGCTGGCACAAGCGTTCGCCCGGCTCGGCAGCCGGGTGACGATCCTGGCGCGCCATACGCTGCTCTTCCACGAAGACCCTGCCATCGGGGAGGCGCTCACGGCTGCCTTCCGGGAGGAAGGCATTGAAGTGCTGGAACACACGCAGGCCAGCACAGTCGCCTACCGGAATGGCGAATTCGTGCTCACGACCAGCCAAGGGGAGCGGCGCGCGGAGAAGCTCCTGATCGCCGCCGGACGCGAACCGAACACGCGAGACCTGAACCTGGAAGCGGCCGGCGTCGAGGTGACCGAGCGCGGCGCCATCGTCGTCAACGAGCGGCTGTCGAGTTCCGTTGCGGATATTTACGCCGCCGGTGATTGCACCGACCAGCCGCAGTACGTATACGTCGCGGCGGCAGGAGGCACCCGCGCGGCAATCAATATGATGGGCGGCGAGGCGGCGCTCGATCTTTCCGCCATGCCGGCGGTGGTGTTTACCGACCCGCAGGTTGCCACGGTGGGACTCTCCGAAGCCGAGGCTCACGCTAAGGGCATCGAGACGGACAGCCGCACCCTCACCCTCGACAACGTGCCGCGCGCACTGGCCAATTTCGATACCCGCGGTTTCATCAAGCTGGTCATGGAAGAAGGCTCGCGGCGCTTAATCGGCGTGCAGGCCGTGGCGGCGGAGGCGAGTGAACTCATTCAGTCGGCGGCGCTCGCGATCTATGCGCGGATGACGGTCGAAGAGCTCGCCGATCAGCTGTTCCCCTATTTGACCATGGTGGAAGGGCTGAAGTTGGTCGCCCAAACCTTCAAGAAAGACGTGACGCAGCTCTCCTGCTGCGCGGGGTGAATGGAAACGTCGGTGGGCGGCTACACCATATCCACCCTCGCGGAGGCTGCCGGGGGCAGCGTCCATGTCGCGCGCGTGTAAAGGGTCCGCGGCCTGGTGAGCCCCGTCCGGCTCACACCGGGCGGCTATTGCATCTTCGACGAGGAGGCGCTGAAACGGTTGCGGCTGGTACGTGCCCTGTTCGAAGCCGGGATCGGAGCGATGCACCAATTGGCGTCGATCCTCATGACCACGCTGGTGTCGGTGCTTTGCCTGCTGCCGTTGGCCCCACGGGGTTGGCACGGGAGCGCCGCGCGCCGGTGAGGAAATTGAGGGGCCGATGGCGATGGTGATCCTCGGGGACCTTTACAGCTCGACCGAGCTGGCGCTGCTCCTACTTCCGTCGCTGGCGCCACGGTTCGCCCGCTTTGTCCCGGCTCATCTTGACTCACTCATCGAAGAAGCGCTCAAGGCAATGAACGCCGGGCCTATCGTCGTGTGACGACCCATCCACGGGTCGAGCGGCGCCAGGAGTCGCGCACACACACCGATCGGCGGATAAAAGACCGCGCCGCGGACGGCTCTGGCGGAAAGTCCGGCCCGCTCGAGGAGGGCGCGGAGCTCTCCGGCGCTTCGGAATCGCGCAGTCTTCCAGGTGGACGCTCCCAGCCAGCCTTTGAGCCTCCGGGTCGCGGCCCAGGCGCTCCACCGCCCAAGTTCACCGAGCACCAGACGGCCCCCCGGGCGCAGCACGCGCGCCATCTCGCGCACTGCGGTAGCGGCATCGGCGACGAAGCAGAGGACGGTGACGGCGACCACCACATCGAAGCTGGCATCCGGAATCGGCAGCCGCTCGATCCGGCCTGGGAGGAACGTGACCCTCACCCTCGTCGTCTCCGCGCGGGCGCGTGCCGCGGCGAGCATCGCGGGATCCGCATCGATGCCCGTCACCACCGCTCCCCGAGATGCCATGAAGCAGGCAAGCGCTCCATCGCCGCAGCCGGCGTCGAGGACATCGGCTCCGTCGACAGTACCTATGAGGTCGTGGATTACACGCTGCTCGAGCGATTCCGTGATGGTGCCGAGCAGGCTCGAGCGCCAGGAATCATAGTCCGCGGGGCTGATCCGGTTCGCCGCGGGCGCCGTCATCATGCGAGCACTCGGACCAGTTGCTCGATGGCGGTCTCGATTTCCGCCTGGGTGGTGTGGCGCCCGAGACTGAAGCGGATCGCACCCATCCCGACTTCAGGGGCGACGCCCATGGCGGCAAGGACGGGCGAGAGCCGAACCTGCCCCGAGTGGCAGGCTGAGCCGGTCGAAGCGGCGACCTCCGGCATCGCATCGAGAATGGCGGCGCCCACACGCCCGACAAACGAAACGTTGAGCGTGTTCGGCAGACGCCGATCAGGGTGGCCATTCAACACGACACGATCGCCGAACCGATCGTGGAGGCGATCCCAGAATAGGTCGCGCAGGCGTTGCATGCTGGGCACGAAACTCAAGTCCTCGGCGAGCGCGCAGGCTATGCCGAGTGCGCTTGCCAGCAGCGCGCTTTCCGTACCGGCGCGCCGTCCGCTTTCGTGACCCGCCCCGTGGATGAGCGGCTCCAAGGGAGTTCCGGCACGGACGTACAGGGCGCCGATTCCCTTGGGCGCGTAGAGCTTGTGACCCGCGATGGAAAGGAGATCGACCCCGAGCTCGTTCACGCACGTCGCGATCTTGCCAACCGACTGAGCGGCATCAGTGTGGAAGAGCACGCCGTGCTCCCGGGCTATCCGCGCACAGGCTTCAATCGGCTCGATCGTCCCGGTCTCGTTGTTCGCGTGCATGATGCTGACCAGAACGGTGTCGCGACCCATTGCGCGACGAAGATCGTCTGGATCGACGAGACCCGTGTGATCGACCGGTAGGTATGTAATGCGGGCGCCTTGGCGCTCGAGGAACCGGCAAGGAGCGAGGATCGAGGGGTGCTCGATTTGGGTCGTGACGATGTGCACCGGTCGGTCGCCCGCGGCAAAGAAAGCGCCCTTGAGCGCGAAGTTGTTCGCTTCGCTCCCCCCACTCGTGAAAACGACTTCCTCAGGCGTGCAGCCCAGCAGTTCGGCGATCTCAGTGCGTCCGGCTTCCACGAGCTGCTTTGCAGGCGTCCCGGCCCAGTGCGGGCTCGAAGGATTGCCGTAGCCATCCTGCATCGCAGCGCGCATCGTCTCGGCAACGAGCGGATCGAGCGGCGTGCTCGCGTTGTAATCGAGATAGATGCGGCCCATGGGCTCAGAAGACGATCACTTTGTCCGCAGAGAGAGTTTCCGTGGCGAGTTCGTCCATCGTGCTGCGCCGCGGGCCTTCCATGAGCTCAGACTCCGTGATGCCTCGCGCGTCCATGCAGGTTCCGCAGAGCAGCACGTGACCCTTGCCTGCGAGCACCCGTTTGAGCATGCGCTCGAGGTTGTAGAACCCATCAGGGGTCTTTTGCCGTCCACGGGCGGCGGCGACCGAGTCGGCCATCAAGAAGATCGAAAGCTGCGTATCCGGTTGCTTCTTTTGGAGCGCAGTCGCGAGGCGCAACGCGTTGTAGCAGCGCTCCGTGCCGTACGGTGGGTCGTTGAGGATGAAAAGGATCTTCATAGGGTCTCCTCGCTCATGCCGCAGCACCGATTCGGTGGATTTCTGTGCCGCCCGCGAAGAGGTGCAGACGCCGCGGTTCCACGGGCCGCCATTGCTCTTCCGTCAGCGGTGTCGTCGTGAGCAGCACCACATGCTGATCGCAGTGTTCCTGGACACAGCGGCGGTGCACCTCGTGCAGCGTGGTATTCGCGAAGACGAAGAGGTGGATTCCGTCGCTCATGAGGAAATTGAGCTCACCGAGCCCACTCAGAAGGGCCACCGGCTCTTCAAGCGCCGCGACGGGGTCGCCCTTGCCAGAGACCATGCCGTCGCCGGCAACGGCAAGCCGGTCGAGCAGGAAACAGAAGGCGTGCTCCGAATCGGTTTCGCCGATCGGCCGGAAGCGTCGCAGCTCGAAGCGCGGATCTTCCTTTACGCCCGCCAGTTTCCCGTTGTGGGCGAACACCCAGGAGCGTCCGCCGAGCTCTCGTGAGAACGGGTGGGTGTTGGCGACCGCGCGCGCGAATTGCGGCGGGTTGGCCTTGCGGATGTGGCCAATGACGATGGTGCTGCGGAAGTCATACTGGGCGATGAGCGCGAGACAACGGCTCTCGGCCGCCGGGATCGGCTCCTTGAACACACGTGCGGCGCGCCCTTCGTAGAAAGCCAGGCCCCAGCCGTCGCCGTGCGGTCCGATCTCCCCGCCACGCGGCCGAAGCAGCGCAACCGAGCGGTTCACGTCCGTCGGTCGAAGTGCGCTCAGACCCAGAAGCTCGCACACGGCGTTCTCCCGCTCGTCAGAGCCAACGGTGCCGGCAGACCCTGGCGAATAGCATCTTGGCCCCATGCCGCCGTCGCCCGGAGAGTGATGCGAACGTTCACGCTTCGATGGGCAAGCCCGCGGCTTTCCATTCCGGGAATCCCTCCTCGAGACGATAGGCTTCAAGGCCATTCGACCTGAGCGCCGCCACCGCCTCATAGGACAGAACGCAATACGGCCCGCGGCAATACGCGATGACCGCATGACCCCTCGGTAGTCTCGCCAGGGCAGCGTCCAGCTCGGCAAGAGGGACGTTAATCGCGCCGGGCAGATGGCCCTGCGCAAACTCATCGCCCGGACGGACATCGAGCAGCGTCACTGCGCCACTGCGTAGCCTCTCGAGCAGCGTCGCCCGCGAGACGGGCTCGAGCGCATCGCGCGCCCGAAAGTACGTGTGCAGGATCCGCTCGATTTCCGCGATATTCCGCTCGCCGAGGCGGCCCAGGGAGCCGAGGAGGGTGATGACGTCGGCGTCGGAAATCAGGCTGTAGAGCATCCGCTTGCCCTCGCGCCGCGGTTCGGCCAAGCGTGCACGGCGCAGGATCTGCAGGTGCCGCGAGGTATTGGCGATCGAGAGGCCGCTGCGTCCGGCGAGCTCCTCGACGCTGCGCTCACCCTGGGCGATCAGCTCGAGAAGCTCCAGCCTGTGCGGATGCCCGAGAGCCGAGGCAATGTCGGCGAGACGGGCATAGATGCGGTGTTTGGGCGTCATGCTTGACATGAAATGAGACTGGTTCGATTATTCATCAAAGTAATTGAATAATCAAACGTCCGGAGCGGAAAAAGGTCATGATTCTGCGTCAATTCCTGCACAAGCACCCGGTTGCCGTCTCCTACTTGCTGGGGTGCGTGGGCAAAGGCGCCGCTGCGGTCATCGATCCGGTGCATCCGATCGAGCCGTACCTCGAGGTCGCGGCCACGGCCGGCACACCGATCCGCCTGGTCATCGACACCCACATCCATGCCGATCACCGATCGGCCGGCCGCGAGCTGGCTGCGGCAGTGGGGGCCGACTATGCACTGCATGCCTCTGCCCAGACCGGCTTCGCCTTCCGCGGCCTCCATGACGGCGAGCGGATCGAGCTCGGCAATGTGGCCTTGGATGTCCTACACACCCCCGGGCACACGCCCGAGCACCTGTGTCTGCTGGTCACCGACCGTACCCGGGCCCAAGACCGTGGTGTGTATTGACCGGTCACACGCTGATGGTGGGCGATGTCGGGCGTACCGAGCTCGCCTCCGATGCCGCGACCGGCGCCAGGACGTTGTTCAGGAGCCTCGAGCGGTTGAAGTCCCTGCCGGACCACGTTGAGGTCTTGCCCGGCGCTGTGGCCGGCTCGGTGTGCGGCCGCGGGCTCTCGGGAAAGCCCGTCTCCAGCATCGGATTCGAGCGCCGCTACAACGGTGCCTTCGGCATGGCTGAGGCGGAACGGTTCGTGGCGTTCATGCTCGAGAACATTCCGCCGGCGCCGACAGAGGCCGCGGCACTGCGCGCCGGGAACGCTGGTCTGACACCGGGGAAGGTCCCATGAGTGGCCAGGTGGCCGGAGCGGGCGCAATGGCCATGCACCGGCGCGGCATCGCGGCCAACCGTAGCCAGTTCGGCCTGCAGATGCTGCAGGTGTTCTTCGTCGGTCTCGTCATCGGCATGGAGCGTGCCGTGCTGCCGGCGGTCGCCCACGATTTCGGGGTGGCCCGCGGCGCCTTCCTGTTTCTTGCGAGTTTCGTGCTGTCTTTCGGCCTGGTGAAGGGCGCACTCAACCTCGTCGCCGGCAGCCTCGCCGACCGGTTCGGGCGCAAGCCCGTGCTGTTCACCGGATGGCTCGCCGCCCTTCCGATCCCGCTGCTGATCTATGCCGCGCCGAACTGGTGGTGGATCGTCGCGGCCAACGCGTTTCTGGGTGTCAACCAGGGTTTTACCTGGACCATGACCGTCACCAGCCAGATCGATCTGGCGAGCGGTCATCAGCGCGGACTCGCAGTCGGGATCAACGAGGCCACCGGCTATGTTGCAGTGGGGCTCGCGGGCCTCGGGGCGGCATTCCTCGCCCATCAGCTCGGCGCGCGTCCGGCACTGCTCCTCTTCGGTCTCGTCACGATCGCAGCGGCGTTGGCGACACTGGTTCGAGTGCGCGACACCCTCGCCTGGGTCCATGCGGAGCACGCCGAGGCGCAGGGACCGCAGGCGCATGAGGCAAGCCTTGCCTCGACATTCGTGCGGATTTCCTTTCGTGACCGCGCAGGCACCGCGCTGTGTCAGGGCGGGGTGGTCAACAAGATCGCCGACACCCTGGTGTGGGTGATGTTCCCGCTGTACTTCAAGACACATGGTGCCGGTCTGGTGCAGATCGGCTGGCTGACGGGCGTGTATGCCATGATCTGGGGATTGTCTCAGCTCTGGACGGGGCACCTGGCCGATCGGATCGGCCGCAAGCGGCCGGTCGTGGTTGGGCTTTTCCTGCTGGCCTCAGGCATCGCCGTCACGGCGCTCGGGCGAGGGGTGGGTGTGTGGCTGCCCGCCGCGGCGGTCATGGGGATTGGCATGGCGCTGCTGTACCCGAACCTGATCGCCGCGATGTCCGATCGGGCGCCGCCCCTCATTCGTGGCAAGGCACTGGGAACGTATCGCTACTGGCGCGACACGGGCTACGCCATCGGCGCGCTGCTTCTGGGCGCGGTCGCGCAGCTCGCCCACGCGGCGCTGCCGGCGATCTGGATCGCCGCGGCGCTCGTGGCCGCCTCGGGCCTGTGGATTGCTCTCGCGGTGGAGGACACTGGCGGTGCTGGAGCCTGACCAGAAGTCGACGCGAGCACCGAAAGATGCGGCAGCGGGGAGCCGGCTTCCCGCGATCAGTCTACTGTTCGCCTTCGCGAGCTGTTACGGCACGCTGGCCCTGGTCGCGGTGATTGGCGCATTCGGCATCTCCGTGAGGATCAACAACGGGCTTTGGGGTGCGACCATCACAGCCCTGACCGCCTTCACCTGGGTGGCGCTCGCCTGCAGCGCGGGCCGGCATCGGCTCGGGCCGATGCTGCTGGGATTAGCGGGCGTGTGTGTCGATAGCCTGGGCGACGTTGATCCGGTATGCGCTCGGTCTCGAGGTGACGAGTATCGCTGCATTGGCCGGTGCGGTCCTGTGGGATCGCCGATACTGTGCCTGGCGAATTGTGCCGGCGGCTAGCGGCGTCAGGTGCAGCGCCGTGTCGATGGTCAGGCGACTGTCGGCCGCAAACTCTGCGACCATCTGCTCTGAGGAGCGTGCGGACCGGACGGACCCCTTCGATCAGACGATCACGGATCCGCTCGGCGCGGCTCTTGGGCCGATGTGTGCGCTGCTCGGCGACAATCCGGCGCAGCTTGGCTTGCAGCGCGCTGACCTCGACATTCGGCGTCGTCGCCACTCGCGCGACCTCCCGCACGAGGTCCTGGTCCAGCCTCGCCCAGTCGTTCGCCTGTGTCTCGATCCCGGTGCTTCCGATCTGCCACAATTCGGCGACACGGCGGGCCATCAGCAGTAGCGGATCGGTCGTGACCGGCAGTCGCGCAGGAAGCATGCGACCTCGAGTGTGCGCGCAGGCTCGACGATGCGCGCTCCGGCGAACGGCTGTCGCGATGCCAGGCGCCGCGCGTACCGGCGCAGCATCGCATCGGGAACGTCGATGAGATGCCGATCAACACCCAGCCGATACAGCTGCTCAAGCCGCGCCAGTACCCCCCTCGATCTGTCGCGTCGAATGCGTGGCTGGCGCGGCCCACAGGCACGTTTGCATCGTCACGACCGCATCGTGCGGACAGGTCAGCGTCGCGACTCACTGCGCGAGCAGGGGCGGCTCGACCTCGCGTCGGATCTGCGCGGCGAGCCCGGACACTCACAGGTGCCTCCCATTCTGAGGGGCGGGGCAGTCCTAGCCAAGAAAGGCGGCTTGACGATATCCCAGTCGCATGGCCAGGGCCTACCTGTCAGTCCGCTCTCCCGGAAAACCGAGTACAAGGTGGTCATCCACGGCATCGACACCCCTGCCGGGGGCACCGCCACGGCGTTTGCCCGCCACTTCACGTTCACGACAGGGGTGAACCCGTAGCTGGCTGATCCCGGGCACCCACTGGCGGGCGGGCCCTGCGTGCAACATCTTCGGGAATGCGCCCCGTACGGGTGCCGCCGTCCATGATGGCCGCATGCCCCGCGCGGCACAATGGAACCGAGAGGTGTATAATTTCACGAAAGAGTTCAGTGCGTGGTCTTGGCATGAAACCATCGGAAACACTGCGGTTGCACCGCGACGAGATATTGCGGATGGCCAAGCAAGCGCATGTCCAAAACGTGCGGGTATTCGGGTCCACGGTCAGAGGGGAAGATCGTGAAGGGAGCGATCTTGACTTGCTCGTTGATGCGACCGAGCACACCTCTCTATTCGATCTCGGTGGATTAATGAGCGATCTCGAGATGCTGCTCGGCGTTCGCGTGGATATTGTTACTTCCGGTGCTCTGGCAGCCGTTCCGAGTCATCGACGCGCCATGGCTGCGAGAATCATGGATCAAGCAAAGGCGATATGAATCGCGAACGCTCTACCGCGCAGTGTCTGCAGGATGTCGTTCAATACATTGTCGACATCCAACGGTTCATCGGAACGAGAGAATTTTCCGCGTTTGCAAACGACCTCGTTTTGCAACGAGCGGTTTTATACAGTGCCATTGCGATAGGGGAAGCAATCA
>DAHVTM010000037.1:0-128196 GCA_027324195.1 Gammaproteobacteria bacterium
TGGGGTGTTGCGCGCGCATGTGGCACGGGCCAATCCGCTCTGGAGGGAAGTGAGCCATGGCGCTGAAGCGCTGGTGATCTTTCGCACCGATGACGCTTACGTCAGCCCCAACTGGTATCCGAGCAAGCACGAATTCCACAAGCAGGTGCCGACCTGGAATTATCGAGTCGTGCACGCGCACGGGAAGATCACCGTCCATGACGATGCAGACTTCGTGCGCGGGCTGGTCGGCCGGCTGACGCAGACGCACGAGGCGGCACAACCCGTGCCGTGGAAAATGAGTGACGCGCCGACGGAGTACATCGACGCGATGCTGCGCGCGATCGTTGGCATCGAAATTGAAATCACGCGTCTCGTCGGAAAACTCAAGCTCAGTCAAAACCGGGAGCTCCGCGATCGCCTCAGTCTGGCGGACACTCTCACGAGTCGGGGCGCCCTATCGCTCGGCAAGGCAACCCGCGACTCGATCAAGGAGCCGTAGCGGAACGCAGCCAGTTGCGAAACTGCGCAACGGCATGGGAGTGCCAGCGATCGGCCCGAGCCGTGAACACGTAGGCGCCCAGCGCCACCGCGGCGAGCTGCGCCAGCGGCCAGACCACCACCAGATCGCCCGCGGCCAGGTCCTCTGTCAGCAGCAGATTATTGGCGAGGGCGATGCCCTGACCACGGCGGGCTGCCTCTAGAGTGATCTGTGCGGGCCAAAGACGTGGGCCGCGCATCGGTCGGTCCGGGTGTGCCCCGTAAGCCGTCAGCCACCGGTACCATTGGTCATCACTTTCCTCGTGCAGCAGCGGCGACTGCAACAGATCGGTCGCGGTGCTGATCTGAGGCAGGGTGGCCAGCAGTGCCGGGCTGGCAACGGCCAACACCGCGGGACGGGCGACCTCGAAGCGGCGCAGTCCGCCCTGCGTGACGGCGGCCGACACGTGTTCGTCCCCCGCAACGTAACGAATGTCGACGTCGGCCTCGTATTGCGTGAAGTCCGGCCCTTGATGACTCGACTGCAGCTCAATCTCAATGTCCGGGTGCGCTGCCTGAAAGCTCTTCAATCGAGAGGTCAACCACAATGATGCCAACCCGGGAACACACCAGATGCACAGGCGACGCTCGGAGCTCGCCTGTGCCATGTCTGTGGACGCGTTGATCAGCTCCGCGATGGCAGGCGAAATCCGCCGGTAGTAGCGCTCGCCGGCCGCCGTGAGCGCTACGCTGCCCCGGGATCGCCGCAGCAGTTGCACGCCCAGATGCTCTTCCAACGCACGCAGGTGGCGGCTCACGACTGCATGATCCAAATCCAACGCCTCGGCAGCTCGCCGGATGCCTCCTAAACGTCCGACTGCCTCGAACGCACGCAAAGCGGCAAAGGGAGGCAACGTCCTCTGCGCTGGCGACATGCTCAAGTATTTCCTCTGCACTGCGCGTTGGTGCAGATCGAAATCCATGGGCGCAGCGCATCGGAACGCCGTTCACCGACTGCGATCACGCCCGCGGCGGCCGCTTGCGCGGTGGTTTCCGGAATCAATCGGTTGTGCCGCTCGCTGTCCCTCACCACTCGGCCTGTCCACTCATATACGGTAGTGGTTATGCTAGCGTCGCCCATTGATCAATGCCAATTCGGCACAGGGCGCGAGCGCTGTGGAATCCTGCCCGCTCGTGGCCGGAGTTTCGTGCACCGCCTGCCGATCGGTCGTGCGCCTCGGCAAAGGCGGTACGGCCGGAAGAGGGAATGCCGGTCGAGGGCGCCCGAGCAGATGCGTCGGGTCGACTCTTGAGCAGTCCGGTGACTGCATTGCTGCCCCCGGTGTGTGGCTGTGCGGCAATCGCGCCGCACCTGCGCAGGGCGAATGTATTGGCTGCCTGGCGCAGTCCATCGACTGCATGCTCGTGAGCACTACGGCCCGTTCAGCTCCTCGACGAGGGCTGCGACCAGCGCTGCGGCAGGCAGGCGGCGGGCCAAGGGAGCACCTTGGCCCGCCCACTGTGCGCCGTAACCCCACTCACCGACGGCCTTCGCGGCCGCATGCAGCGCCTTGGCCGCATCATAGGCGATGGGATAGCTGGGCACGCGCTGCGTGACCGTAGTGCCGAAGGTGGTGAACCGATTTGCGAGGCACCGCGCCGGACGGCCTGATAGGGCCCGGGTCATGACCGTGTGCTCGGCTGCCGGACTGAACAGCGCAGCGCGATAGCCCTCATCTGCCGCAGATTCCTGCGTGCCCACAAACGCCGTACCCAGCTGTGCGGCACCCGCGCCGAGCCGCAATGCTGCGCTGACGCCTCGGCCATCCATGATGCCGCCGGCTGCAATGACCGGCACGTTGAGCTTGCGGGCGAGCAGGCGTGTGAGCGTCAGGGTGCTGAGCCGCTCGTCCGGTCCATCCGGATCGAAAATTCCCCGATGTCCGCCTGCCTCATACCCCTGAGCGATGATGGCCTGAACCCCTGCGTTGACGCAGGCGGTGGCCTCGGTGAAATTCGTGGCCGTCGCCAACACGACAATGCCTGCCGCGCGACAGGCACTCAGCCATGCAGCACTCGGCAGCCCGAAATGGCAACTCAGCACTCGGGGGCGGGCAGCCAGCAGCGCTGAGAACATCGCTTCGTCCGCCACGAAGCTGCGGTAAATCTCCCGCAGCGACCGCGGAGCATCGGCGCGCACCGCGTCGAACTCGGGTCGGAGCGCTTCCAGCCATGTCGCTTCTCGTTCGGAATCGCGCACCGCCGGGTGGTGGCAGAAGACATTGACATTCAACGAGCGGGTGGATCGTGCCCGAAAGTCGCGCATAGCCTCAGCGGCCGCCGCGGCTGTCATTGCGCCCACTCCGATCGAACCCAGGGCGCCTGTATTGGAAACTGCGGCGGCCATCTGGGGTGTTGATATTCCGGCCATGGGCGCCTGAATAATCGGCCAATCAATGTCCAATAAATCAAGTAGATACTGCGACCCAGACGTCGTCATAAGCGCCTCCATTCCGTATGCGCATCACGGATGTCAATGACTCGGCCCGGTCCATTCACCCTCGTCCTGATCGACCGATGCAGTCCGAGATCTTTACCGTCGCACTCGAGACGCCCGCCGCGCGTCAACCGAAATCGCACGACATGGCACCTCCTATCGCGCCAGCTTGACCAGCGCTCATCTGCGTTCCGAGTACGCGACGCAGCGCCGCAGTTGGCAGGCCGGACAGGTTGTCGCTGTTGACCGGCGTCAGCTTGACCCAAGCCTATCGGTAGCTGGATTCGTTTCGTTCGGCTGAGCCAAACACCACGCGCAACCGAATGGGCGGCGAGACTCCCCGCTTCGCTGCGCTCTGTCAAGCCAGGAGCCAACACGTCGCTGACCGGGGGAACGGTGGTAGAGTCAGATCGGACGACGGCCGACTCTGACGGCGACGCATACATTCCCGATGCTCGCGGTGCGAAGGCGGACCCAAAGGCACTCGCCGTCCTCTTGACGAACGGCTGCGGTACTTTCGGTTCAGTCCACAGCCGCCCGCAAAACACGTGCCAAGGGAGAGCGCAATGCTGCATGAACTCCGTGCGTGGAAAATCTACGGGGCCGTCTCGACACTGGCGCTGGTGGTGCTGTGTGTCTCGGCATTCACAGTCACCCGCCAGAGTGCCACATTCGGCACGATCAACGTGCAGCGCATCAATGTGCTCGAGCCCAATGGCGTGCTGCGCATGGTCATTTCCAATCGCGCGCGCTTCCCGGGCGTCATCGTCAAAGGCAAACAGTATCCGTTCGATCGGCGCACCGCGGGCATTCTGTTCTACAACGACGAGGGCACCGAGAACGGCGGGCTGATTTTTGGCGGCCATGAGCACGCTGATGGTACGGTGTCCAGTTACGGGCACCTCAGCTTTGACCGATACGATCAGGATCAGGCCTTCAGTGTCGGTGCCGTGCAGGACAGAACCGGTGAGAGCACCCGCATCGCCTTCATCGATCCTGCGCACTGGCCCATCACCGATCTGCTGCGTCTGCCGCGGCGCAAGTGGCGGGAATTCCTCGCCACCCATCCGCGCGGCGCACCCCGCTTGATGATGGAAAGAGCGGTCGATGGCTCGGTGTCCCTCGTGATCAAAGACCGCCGGGGGCGTACCCGGATCCTCATTAAGGTCGGGCGGCACGGCACTCCCGTCATTCGCCTCTTCGATGCCGGTGGACGGGTGATTGCGCAGCTGCCCAGCAAACGCGAATCCTCCGGTGGCGCGACCGCGCACTGAAGGCACAGCACCCGTCGGCCGCTAGCCCGACCAGCCGATCGATGGGCCCGTCAGGAGGCGTCGTCACTCGGACGGCGCCGCTGTTGCGCTGTTGCGTTGTGGCGCAGGCTGAGCATGGGTCGGCAGCATCTCCGCCCGCACCGGCAAGGCTCGCCGCCGCGGGCCCGGTAGGCCGGCGAGCCGCGGTGACATCCGCAAGCCTCGCCACGCGTCATGCCGCAGTCGTTGCTGTCATGCTGCAGACAATCGCAGCCCGTACGCGCCATTCGCAGCGACCGCCGGAGCGCAAGGCGACGGAATCATGACTGGCCATCTCAAGAGCGTTCTCTATCTGACGCAGACGATGCTGCCTCTGCTAGCCGATGGTGCTGGCAACGGCCGGCATGGTCTCCCTGCCAGAGCGGGCCGCTGAGGCGGCTGTTAGCGGGGATGTGCGCGGCCCTCGGACATGAAGGTGAGAAGTTTCGGTGCGCCCATGTAGCCCGTCTCGAGCTGCTCGATGTGAAACCCATGCGTCTCAAGGAGCTCCCGGGTCGGGCGATTGAGGTGGCAGCCGCCGCTCAGCGCCTGCCACGCAGGAGTGAGTCGGTCCTGCCAGCGACGCAGGCGCGCCTCCGGTGCCGCGCCGTGCTCTACGAACAGCAGCCGGCCGTGCGCGCGAAGCACACGGCGCATTTCCTCGAGCGCCGCGGTCACATGCGGGATGCTGCACAGCGTCCAGGTCATGACGAGGGTGTCGATGCTGTGGCTGTCGAGCGGCATGGCTTCCGCGGATGCTTCGAGAAATGTGACTGGTGGCGTGTTCTCGCGCAGATTCCGGCGCGCCAGGGCGATGAGGCGCGCGGCCGGCTCAAGGGCGATGATCTCCCGGACGCCTGACCCGTAGTGCGGGAAATTCAAGCCGCTGCCGGCGCCGATCTCGAGGACGCGTCCGTGCGCCGCGCCGACCACCCGCTGCCGGTACGGCGTGAAGCGGTGATTACCCATCACGTGATTGCAAAGACGTGGGAAGAGAAACTTCTGATAGATGCCCACGGGGTTTTGCGCCGTCGTCGCGAGTCGGTGTCAGCGAGCCGCAGGCCGCTCAGCCAGCAAGTCCTGAGTGTGCGGGTGTCGGGCCATATAGGCGGCAACGAACGAGCACTGCGGTATGACCGTTTCGTGCCGTTGGCGCACGATCTGCAGCGCGCCGCTCACCAACGCCGCACCGATCCCGCTGCCGCGGAGGCTTACGGGGACTTGCGCATAGGTCAGCGTGAGGATGTTGCCATCCCGACGATAGTCGATGAAGGCCTCTCCACCCGGCACCGCCAGCTCGAAACGCTGACGTGACGGGTTGTCGGTGACGCCGCTGTCGTTCAACCGCTGATTCTCGGGTCAGGCGGGAACGGCATTGAGGCCTTCATTCCTTGGACTTCAGGCTGTCCTGGTTAGCCTCGATGAAAGCCTTGATCTCCTCGGCCATGGCGAGCAAGCGCAGCCATTGCTCTTTGTAGAGCGTGACTGGGAAGCGCCCCATGCCATAGACGGACAGCGCCCCCTTTTCGCTCACTTTCATCGCTGGCTTGGCACGGCCCGCTTCCTTCAGGCGCGCGTTCTCGGCGCGCAGCCGCTCGAGTTCTGTCTGCAAGTCTTCGCTCATGCATGGCTCCTCGGGGGCGGCTGAAAGCTGGAGTATACCGCCCGAGCGAGGCGCCATCGCCCTGCATCAGGATTCCGGCATCGTCTGGCCGAGCCATCGGCTGCGTCGCTGCGCGCCGTGAAGGCCACCGGATCGCTCGCAGCACATGGCCGATCCGCCGCGAACCGGGTGAGCCCGAACCGCCCCGCCGGCTCGTCACGGCCCGGACAGATCCAGGTGCTGAAGATCGGCCATCATCCCGGGACCGGTCGGTTGCCAATCCAACTCGCGGCGTGTCCATTGGCTCGCGGCCGGCACATCGAGCGCCGCAAACAGGCTCATCCAGCCGAAATACGCCTCAGCTTCCTGCGCAGGCAGAGAACGGACCGGCAGCTTCAGGTGCTGCGCGATGACGGTCACCATCTCCTTGACCGCGATGCCTTCTTCCGCAACTGCGTGATAGCGCGCGCCGGGCCTGCCGTGCTCAAGCGCGAGCCGGTACAGGCGTGCCACATCGAGCACGTGAGCCGCGGGCCAGCGGTTTTGCCCCTCCCCGAGGTACGCGCACAGGCCCTTCTCGCGCGCGGTCGCGATCAGGTAGCTCACCAGGCCCTGTCGGCGGGTGTCATGCACCTGCGGGAGCCGCACGACCGAGACATTGGCGCCGACCGCGGCCAGGGAGCCGGCAGCCTCCTCCGAGGCGGCCCGGGGAAACTCTGCGGCACTGAGGGTCGGCCCGGTTTCCGTGGCGGGCTGTCCGGGGACCGTGCGGACCATGCCTGTGCCGGAGGTGACGAGCAGTGGGCGTGCTGAGCCGGCCAGCGCTGCCCCGAGCGCCAGGATCACGCGTCGGTCGTGCTCGCAATTGGACTGGAAGGTCGAAAAGTCGTGATTGAAGGCCAGATGAATGACGCCGTCGGAACGCTCGGCGCCGCTGCGCAAGCACTCCAGATCCTCGGTCGAGCCGCGGAGCACCTGCGCACCGGTAGCCGCCAGAATGTGGGCCTTGTCCGACGAACGGCAAAGGCCCAGCACCTGATGACCGGCGCCGATCAACTCCCGCACGACGGCGAGGCCAATGAAACCCGTGGCGCCGGTCACGAATACACGCATGAGTCGCACTCCCGTGGTGGTGGATGCGAATCAGTCTGCTGACCACCAATATCCGGGTAAAGTAGTGATCTTATTCCGGTATAGAAGATACCTGCTTGGATATGCCGATCACCGATGGGAACCGGCTCGGTGAGTCCCTCAAGCATCGCCGCCAAAAGCCCGACCACGCGGCGCTCGGCCTTCCCGCGGCGTGCCGCCGCACGCCCGGTCTGCGGCGCGACGAAGTAGCCGAGCGCGCCCACATCCTTGCCCCTTGGTATACCGAGTTCGGGCAGGGGCGGTGCCCCTTCCGCCGATGTGCTCGACCGCATTGCCTGCGTGCTCCGGCTGACCGATCCGCAGCGTGAGCATCTGTTCCTGCTCGGCCTCGGGTGCCCCCCGGAGGTGCGCTACCGAACGAGTGCCGGCGTCACGCTGCGACTGTAGCCGGTACCTGATTGCTCGATCCCAGTCCGGCAATCATCCGCACCGCGACCTGGGACGCCGTGGCCTGGACACGGGCCACGACCGTGCGGCTGCGGAATGACCGGTCGCTGTTGAGCGAGTCACGCAACATCCTGCGCGGGCTCGTTCTCAATCCGAACGCGCGCCGCGCAATACGATTGGGACAGCGTCGCGCGGTCCGCGCGGGCGCAGTGCGCGGGACCTCGCCATGGCTCGAGGAGTTCTGCCGCCTCACTCCGCAATTCAACGCGATGTGGCAGAGCAACGACGTCCGCGGTGCCGCTGGCGAGGTGGTGAAGCCGATCCGTCATCCGGCTCTCGGCAGGTTTGCATTCGAGTACCCCTTCGCGCTCGACGGTTGCACCGACCTCAACTTGGTGATCGACCCCCCCTGCGAACCGTCAAGCCGCCGAGCGAGGCGCCTCCTTGTTGACGGCCCCGCTGCACGAGAGCACTCCTCAGGCGAGCGCCTGCGCGCGGTGAGCGTTGGTCGGCGGTGTCTGGCGCATGCACATCCGGTGGTTCTGCGGCCGGCGCACCCGTCAGCGCACAGTTTGAACCGCGCACGGAATCCCCACCTGAGTGTGACTCCTCTCGCTCGTTTGAAAATCTGGTGTCTCTCCAATCAGCTGAACTCGCGTACATGTTCGGCCCTTGAACCGTCTGTCATGTCAGAGCATCCAGCCACCCTGAACGTGTGCGGCAGCTCGCTGAGATGTTGTCGGACGGCGATGTGTGCCCTGATGCGGCCGCTGAGCGACCGCCTCAGCCGCATTGGCGCAGCCGTGCATCGGTCCGGGTTGCCGGTCCGTGGCGCTCTCAGCGAGGGTCGCCTGACCGCCGTGCACAGTTGCGGCCGCTTCACCTGGCGCGCCGCCCCGTGCAGGGATCGCTCGGGGGGCGTGTCGGCTTGACAGCGGGCATCGCCGAGCGGTCAGTGTCCCTAAGCGCTCGCGAGGCTCGCCCAATCGCAGCCCGGATGCTACTGTCACGCCGGAGGTATCGACGTCGTGAAACGCTCCTTTCCCGCCATGGAATTCTGGCTGCTCCTGCTGCTGACGTGTGGCTCGCTCGCGCTGGTGTCCTTCGTGAGCATCGATGTGCCCGTCGCCGCGTATTGCTGGAAGTTCAGCCGCTTTCTGCATCCTTTGGACAAGCCGCTCGGTGCGCCGGTGCTGCTCACGATCGAGGCGGCCGTGGCCGTGGTCCTGATTCTGGCGCGCCTGGTGCGAGGCCATCTGTCGCTGCTCGCCGAGACCGTTGCACTCGGCTGTCTGGCCTCGATTTGCGCCTACAGCATCAACAGCCACATCCTGAAGCCGCTGTTCGGCGTGCCGAATCCAACTGCCGTGATGCACGGTGCACTGCATGCGATACACCTCTGGCGGGGCTCGGCACAGAGCAGCCTGCCCTCGGGTCACATGGTGCTTGCCGGCGCGCTGGCTGGCGTTTTCATGCGGCTCTACCGCGCCAGTATCTGGCCGCTGAGCGCGCTGCTCAGCGTGGCGGCCGTGCTGCTGGTCGCCGGCGATTGGCATTTCGTCAGCGATATCATCGCCGGGACTTTTTTTGGCGTCTCCGTGGGCATTCTGGTGGGCCATGGCTGGGCGCGGCACAAGCATCTGCTGACCGCGTCAGAATGAGCGGTCCGCGCTCGCAGATTGCGCTCGCGACGGCAATTGCTTCGGCGGCTTGCCGCGCGCATAGTGCGCTTCGCTGCCGGGGGCGATGTCGCGTGAAAAATCGGAGTCATGACCTCACTGTCGCGCTCGTCGCCGGCCGCCTGCGCGACGCTCTGCTCGGCGGTGTGCTCGCGATGAGCCTCACCGGATGCGCCGTGACGAGGTCATACTCCAGACCGCCCGCATTTTCACAGGCCCTGGCCGCTTCAGCGCGGGCGGGCAATCCGCGCGCCGAACTCAACCTCGGCATCCTGCTGATGCAACATGCCCATTCCCGGCGGCGGCGATCTGCGGCCGCGCGCTGGATCCGGCGTGCGGCCATCGGCAACCTCGCCTCGGCGCAGGACCGGCTCGGCTTGCTCTATCTGCGCGGCGAAGGCGTGCGGCAGAACACCGCGCTGGCATTGAAGTGGATCACGGGCGCGGCGCGCCGCGGCGCCCCCGCCGCCCAACTGCAGCTCGGTCATCTCTACGCGGCGGGAGTGCTGGTGCCCCTGGACCGCGTCCGCGCGTACTACTGGTACGCGGTCGCCGCCAGGACTGCGTCCTCGGACATCCGTATCGAGAACATTGCGCAGGTCCATGCGTTCGCCTGGCGGCACTGCCAGCGCCTCGCGACCTGGATTTCCCCTGCACAGCGCGCGCGCATCACCCGACGCGCCGAGATGTTTCGGGCCGTGCCGAGCGTGCCGTACAGTGGCGTGGTGCAGCTTGCCCCCGCCGTTTGAGAATGGGTCTTGTGCATCGGTGCGAATTGAGCCCGAAAATTCAGCGCGCGGCGGTGCCAGCCGCGCAACGTATGCCCGTTGATCGAACCGTCTTGCTTGGCTACAGTCCAACGTGCACGGCGTGATGAACGCGGCATATCCGTCGTGTTTCCCCGACAACCATCCGGAGCAGGCCATGGATCTCGCGCATTCCAGTCGATCGACGCCGCAGCGCGTCCGCGATCCCGCTGGCCCGGCACAGCCCCGCGGCGTGCTTCGCCTGCGGGCGCTGAAGCTCTCCGCCGATGCGCTCGCGTTTCTGCGCGCCGGGCTGCGTGACCCGCGACGCGTCGGGGCCGTTGCGCCGTCCGGCCGCGCTCTGGCGCGGCTCATCACCTCGGAGATCGCCGATCACACCGGGCCGGTCATCGAACTCGGCGCGGGCACGGGCGTCTTTACCCGGGCGCTGCTCGAGCGCGGCGTGCCGGAGCGACAGTTGGTGCTCGTTGAGGCGCATCCGGATTTCGCGCGGCTGCTACAGCAGCGTTTTCCGGCCGCCCGCGTGCTCGCCATGGAGGCAGGGCAACTGGCGCGCGTCGATCCGTTTGAGGGGCGCACGGCCGGCTCGGTCGTGAGCGGGCTCCCCCTGCTGTCGATGCCACGCCGGGAAATCATGCGCATCCTGCGCGGCTCGTTTCGCCGTTTGCGCAGCGGCGGAGCCTTCTACCAGTTCACCTATGGACCGATGTGCCCGGTTCCAGGTGCGATCCTCAAGCGGCTCGGCCTGCGCGCCGAGCGCATCGGCTGGGTGGCGACCAATCTGCCGCCGGCATCGGTGTACCGGATCGAGCGGATTCGACGACCCGCAGTGCGCAGGCGAGGCCACTGAACTGCGCGCCGCACGAGCCCTCAATGCTCGTGACGATGATGGATGTCAGGAAAATGCGCATGCGTGTGCGTCAGAGGCTCGTGCGTATGCTCGTGATCGTGCGGCTCGTGTCCGTCCCATGGAAACTCGTGCGCATGCTGATGATGCGCATCATGGCGATGGCTGTGCGCGTGCCGCTGGCGCTGATGCGTGTGCGCATGAGCGTGGGTCTCGGTCAGATGCAGCCAGACACCCAGACCCATCAGTACTGCCGCCAACACTAGCGAGGGCTCCGGCAGGCGCCGGAATACCAGCAGCGAGAGCAGCGCTCCGATGAACGGGGCGGTGGAAAAGTATGCCCCCGTGCGCGCGGTGCCCAGGTGGCGCAGCGCCAGCACGAACAGCGTCAGACTCACCCCGTAGCCGGCGAAGCCGAGCAGACCTGCGAGCGCGATCTGCCCCGCATGCGGCCAGGTCAGTCCCAGGAACGCGGCGGCCCCGAGGTTGACCGCTCCGGCGCTCACGCCCTTCAGCGCAGCGATCAGCACCGGATCGCCAATCGAGACCTTGCGCGTGAGGTTATTGTCGATCGCCCAGCAGGCGCACGCGCCGGCGATCCACGGCGCGCCGCCGCCGAGGGCAAGCCGCGCCGGCGAGGCCAGCAGCACGCCGCCGAGCACGATGGCGATGAAGCCAAGGAGGACGCGGCGGTCGAAGCTTTCGCGGAAGACAAACCACGCAATCAGCGCGGTGAACACCGCCTCGAGGTTCAGCAGCAACGAGGCGCTCGCAGCCGAGAGCTGGCGCAGCCCGGTCATCAGCAGCACCGGAGCGAGCACCCCGCCGGCGAGAATCGAGCCGAGGAGCCACAGCGCACCGTTGGCCTGCCGGAGCCCACCGGCGTGCGCACGTCCCCGCACGACTGTGCGCAACGCGATCCATGCCGTCAGACCAACGCCGCTGCCCGCATAGAGCAGGCCCGCCAAGGTAATCGGCGCCATGCCGTGCAGCAGAAGTTTCGCGAACGGGGTGCTGGCGCCGAACAGCACGGCGGCGAGCAGTGCGTAGCGGCTGCCAAGGTTCTCAAACGGTTGCGCCGGATCGATGGCGCCCATGCCGCCGCCGCTCACTCGGTCTGGCGGATGAACTGCGCGACGTTCTCGTGCAGGTGCGCAAGGCCCTGCGGACGCACATAGATCATGTGGCCGGTGTGATAGAAACGGAACTCGATGTTCTTCTGCAGTTGCGGCTGCATCGGCAGCTGGCGCATCTGGTAAACCGCCGCGTAATACGGCGTTGCCAGATCAAAATAGCCGGCATTGACCATGACCTTCAGGTCCGGATCCAGCGTCATTGCCAGGGCGAGATCCGGCAGCACGTTGGGTGTGACCGGCGCCGGCGTGCCGGCGCCGGGCGGGGTGTGCAGCCATTTCCATTCGTTCCAGATGCTCCCGGAGAGGAACACGTAGCGGTGTCCGGCACCGAAGTGCAGCGTGTCGCGCAGATACTGATTCGCTGCCGAGACGTATGCCGATCCGATGCCGGAGATCAACGGATCGTACTCCGCGTACTCCGCGAGCGGGTCGAGCGTAGGCCCGGAGAAGCGCGCATCGAGCCGCCCGGTCGTCTTGCCTTCCTCAGCGAGGAGCTCCTGCTCGAACTGCGGTCCGGTGACGCGCAGATCCGCCTTGAGCAGGTAGTGCACGCTGAGGCCGGTGTATTGGGCCATCTGTGTCGCGATCGCGCGCGCCTCGGCGCGCGGCAGCGCCGCACCCCGCTCGAGCGCAGCCAGATACGGTCCCATCGCCCACGCCTGCACCTGATCGAGCCACGGGTGCAGGCGGGGGGGCGGTTGCGCCAGGCGCTTGTGATACCACGCGACCGCCGCGTAGCTCGGCAACGCCAGCGCATAGGGAAGATTCACGCCCGGATTGAGATTGGCCTGATCGATGCTCGTATCGAAATTGAGGATGGTGGACAGCAGGATCACGCCGTTGAGATCAATGTTGTCGCTGTTTGCCAGGATGCCGGCGACTACCGCGGAACGCGTCGTGCCGTAGCTCTCGCCAAGCAGATACTTGGGCGAATTCCACCGCCCATACTGCGACAGAAAGTCCGTGATGAACTGCGCGAACGTCTTGCCATCGGCATCTACACCATAGAACATCTTCGGCGTGCCCACGCCGCCGTCAGCTTTGTCAATGATGCGGCTGAAGCCGGTACCCATCGCGTCGACGAACACCAGGTCGCTCACATCGAGCAGGCTGTAGGCGTTGTTGACCAGTTGGTAGGGCGCCGCTGGCGTGTGCGCGTGGCTCAGCGTGCGCACGCGGACCGGGCCGAATCCTCCGATGTGCAAGGGTGCGGAACTGCCGCCCGGGCCGCCGTTATAGACGAAGGCCAGCGGCCGGTGATCGGGCTTGGCGCCATTTTTGAAGTACGCGACGTAGAACATCTCACCGGTCGGCTTGTCAGCCTTGTCGCGCAGGATGAGTGTCCCGGCCTTCGCCGTGTAATGAATGACGCGGCCGCCAACAGTCACACTGCCATGGGTCGTGACCGTGTGCGCAGTGGTCCAGAATTTCGCGGGACTGGCACTCGGCGCTGGCGCCGGGGACGCGGCAGCTTTGGCGTGAGCCAGCGCACTCGCCGGACCCCATCCGGCGAGCAAGGCCGTCAGGACAATGGCACGATAGGTGGGCATGGTGGATCTCTTTGGTGGTCTACGGCGCAGCGGGATCGCAGCGCGTGTGCACGAGGTGCTGCTGCCGCTCATCCTAGCAATCCTCCGCGCCGGCGCGCGAACCGCTCATCGACGCCGCGGGTCAACTGGGCCCAGGTGGCGCGGCAGGCGGCGTCACGACTGGCAGGTCATCGGGCCACGCGGGCCTGCAGATCGTAGGTGTCGGATCCAGTGATCTCAACGTCAAGCCACTGCCCCGCGGCGAGCCCAGGGGCGCCGGCGATGTGCACGACGCCGTCGATTTCCGGCGCCTCGGATTCGCTGCGTGCGACGGCGCCATCGGCATTCGCGCTGTCGACCAGAACCCGCAGCCGCTGGCCGATACGCCGTTGCAGACGCTCTGCGCTGATCTGTGCCGCACACTCCATGAAGCGCGCGTAGCGCTCCTCCTGAATCTCGGCCGGAACGTGGCCGGGGAGCGCGTTGGCGCTTGCGCCTTCCACCGGTGAGTACTTGAAACAGCCGACCCGATCGAGCTGCGCGGCGCGCAACCACTGCAGCAATTCCTCGAATTCGGCGTCCGTCTCTCCAGGAAATCCAACGATGAACGTGCTGCGCAGCGTCAGCTCCGGGCATTGCCGGCGCCACTGCGCAATACGCGCCAATGTGTCTTCGGCATGCGCGGGCCGGCGCATGCGCTTCAGGACCGTAGGACTGCCGTGTTGAAAGGGGATGTCCAGATAGGGCAGCACACGGCGCTCAGCCATCAGCTCGAGCACCGCATCGACGTGCGGGTAGGGGTAGACGTAATGCAACCGCACCCAAACGCCGAGCGTGCCCAGTGCTCGGGCCAGATCGAGGAACCGGGACTGGTATTCCGTGCCGTGCCACGCGGCGCTCTGGTAGCGGATGTCCGCACCGTACGCACTGGTGTCCTGGGAGATCACCAGCAGTTCCTTCACTCCCGCGCCGACCAGACGCTCCGCCTCCGTGAGCACCGCATCGATGCGGCGGCTCGCCAGCTTGCCGCGCAGTGCCGGAATGATGCAGAAGCTGCACGAGTTGTTGCAGCCCTCGGAGATCTTTAAGTACGCGTAATGACGCGGAGTCAGCCGGATGCCCTGGGGCGGTACCAGATCGAGGAACGGGTCGTGCTGCGGCGGCAGATGTTCGTGGACGGCGGCCAGTACGGCGGCATAGTCGTGCGGGCCGGTTACCCGCAGCACGTGCGGGTGGCGCTCGAGGATACGCTCGGGCCGTGCGCCGAGGCAGCCGGTCACGATGACCCGGCCATTGTGCTCGAGCGCCTCACCGATCGTCTGCAGTGATTCGTCGATGGCCGCATCGATGAATCCGCAGGTATTGACCACGACCAGATCGGCCCCTTCGTAACTCGCGCTGAGTGCGTAGCCCTCGGCGCGCAGGGTGGTCAGAATGCGCTCGGAATCGACCAGTGCTTTGGCACAGCCGAGGCTGACGAATCCGATCTTCGGGGTGCGTCGGCGCGCGCTCGCGCGTCGGCGGTTTGAGACGTTCATCTGGGGTCTGAGGCGCTCAGGCGGGGGGCAGACACGCTCTGCCGCGGCGCGCGCAGCCTACCCGTGCCGCAGCGCCCATGCAACCGCTGGGCGTTAACGGCCATACGATACCGTAATCTGCGTCTTGGCAATCGAATCTGCTTGGACTGCGGCGGCAACCACCCCGGGCGGGGCATCCGCGGCGAGGGCAAGGTGCGCCACGCCGAGCGCGTACAGCAAGACATGGTAATGATGTGCCGGACCGGGCGGCGGGCAGGGGCCGCCGTAGCCGATCGATCCGTAGTCATTGCGGGTCTGCCGCGCGCCGGCGGGCAGCCCCAGCCCCTGCGCGCCACCGGCCCCGCTCGGCAGCGCGCGGATCCCGGCCGGGATGTCGATCACCAGCCAGTGCCACCAGCCGCCCGCGGCATCGGAGTCGAATATCAACACGGCGAATCCGCGGGTCTCGGCCGGCGGATGTGCCCAGGTGAGGGCGGGGGAGCGGTTGGCGCCCCGGCAGCCGTTGCGGTCGTAGACTTGAGCCCGAGGCACCCGGCCACCCGGGCTCAGATCGGGGCTGCTCAGCGTGAAACCTGGCGCGGCACTCACGCGGTCCGCGTCGGCGCCTCGTGCTGGAACGACCATCGACAGCAGCGCGGTGAGCACGGCCATCGTGCCGCCCGGTTCGAGCATCGATCGAGCACGCATGGTTCTTCCCCGGCGTGGCGGGCGAGGCCGCCCGCCCACAGTGTGCAGCCGTGCGGGTCATCCGGCAAACTAGACGCATGAGTACCGTAAAGACCGCCCTCGTCACGGGCTCCACGGATGGCTTGGGCCGCACCGTCGCTCGCTCGCTCGCTCGCAACGGCTATCGAGTGTGGCTGCATGGCCGTGACCGCACCCGGGGCGAGGCGCTGGTACAGGAGATTGCAGCGCAGGGCGGACAAGCGCACTTCGTGCGTGCCGATTTTGCCTCGCTCGCCGAGGTGCGCGCACTGGCGGCAACCGCGCTCTCGGAGCTGCCGCGACTCGATGTGCTGATCAACAACGCCGGGATCGGACCTGCCACGGCGAACGTGCGCGGCCGCGAGCTGAGCGTTGACGGCTACGAGCTGCGTTTCGCGGTGAATTATCTGGCGGGCTTTCTGCTGACCCGGCTGCTGTTGCCGCTGCTCGAACGCAGCGCGCCGGCGCGCATCGTGAATGTCTCCTCGCTTGCGCAGTATCCGCTCGATTTCGACAACCTCATGCTCGAGCGGGCCTACAGCGGCGCGCGCGCCTACGCGCAGAGCAAGCTGGCACAGATCCTGTTCACGTTTGATCTGGCGCAGCAACTGCGAGCCTGCGGCGTGACGGTCACCTGTTTGCATCCGGCAACGTACATGGATACCACGATGGTGCGTGCCATGGGCGTCGCGCCGACGAATACGGTCGAGACCGGAGCCGCCGCAGTCGTGCGTCTTGCCTGTGCGCCGGAACTTGCCGCGACGAGCGGGGAATATTTCAATGGGCTCGAGCCGGCGCGGGCGCATGCCCAGGCTTACGACGCCACCGCTCGCAAGCGCCTCGGCGAAATCAGCGTCCACCTGGCCCCGCCTGCAGCGGCGGTGACGGCTTAAGCGATGCGCTTCGACCAGGCGTACTACCAGCGCTTCTACTTCGATCCGCGCACCGCGGTGACCTCGCGGAGCGAAATGCGGGCCCGTGCCCGCCTGATCGGTGCGTTCACGGTGCACATCGGTCTGCCCGTGCGGCGCATTCTCGATGCCGGGTGCGGCACCGGACTGCTGCGGGCGCCGCTGCTGCGAGCGCTGCCGAAGGCCGCATATGTCGGACTGGAGACGAGCGAATATCTTTGCAGCCGCTATGGGTGGATGCGCGGTCAGCTGCAGAACTACCGGTCGGACACACCGTTTGATCTGCTCGTGTGCTACGACGTTCTGCAGTATCTCGAGGCCCGCCAGGCCGCGCTCGCGCTCGCCAATTTTGCACGGCTGTGCCGCGGCGTGTTGTATTTCAGTGCATTGACCCGCCGCGATTGGCAGACCAACTGCGATCGCTCCCGTACGGACTCCGAGGTGCACCTGCGCACCGGGGAGTGGTACCGCGAGCGTCTGCGCCGCCATTTTCGCGAGATGGGCGCAGGCTTCTGGCTGCGCCGTGGCGCGCCGCTCACGGTGTGGGACCTGGAGAGCGCCGGCTGAGGCCGGGAGAGGTGATGCAGAGGTCTGAATCCGACCGCTTGATCGCCGCCTTTACCGGTACGGCTGCCTGCACGCACGAGTCGGGCGCTGCGCCGGCGCTGACGCTGCGTGGCGTCAGCGCCGAGGATCCGGCGGAGACACTCATCCTCAGCTTCATCGCAGTCTCTGCAGCAGATTGGCCCGCGACGTTCACGGCGCCTCGCGTGCAAAGGGTGGATGCGCAGTCCTATCGAATCGAGAGCGCAGCCCGGCACTGGCGGGTCCACGCTCGCGCGTTGTACGTCCATCGCGACGTCAGTGCCGAGTTTTTTCGGGCTGTGCCGCCACGGCCCGTGCCGCTCGGCAAGCGGCTGTTCTGGCGGGTGGTGCTCGGGCTGGCGCGTCGGCGGGGTGGACTGCGCGTGTTGAGCGCGTTGCGCCGCCGCTGAGAGTGCGGGCCGCTCAGCCGGCCTCGGCCACCTCTTCCTCGAGGGCCGTGACGCCGTCCCCGGCAAGCAGTGCGCGATAGACGCCGAGTTGCCGCTGAAACACCCGTTGCCAGGTGAAGCGCTGCAGCACGCGCGCGCGCGCCTGCTGTCCCAGGGCATCGCGATCGCAGTCATACAACGCCGCAACTGCGGCGGCGAGGCTCGCGGCATTGCCCGGCTCGCTGAGCAAGCCGCAGCGCTCGTCGAGCAGTTCGGGTACGGCGCCGGCGCGCGCCGCGATGACCGGCCGGCCGCAAGCCATGGCCTCGAGGATCACCAGCCCGAACGTCTCGCGTGTCCCGGCGTGCACCAGCGCATCGGCCGAGGCGAGCCACTGCGCCAACTCAATACTGTCGCCCCGGTACGGCAGCAGCGTGACGTTGGCGGCGAGTTGCCGAGCGCGGCCACCGCCGATCATCACCAGATGGTAGGGGCTGCCGAGCTTTGCAAACGCACGCAGCAGCACCGGTACGTTCTTCTCGTCGGTAAAGCGCCCGGCGTACACCAGTACGCGGGCACTCTCAGGCAGGCCGAGGTGTTTGCGCAACCGCTCGCTGCGGCGGTTCGGATGAAACACCGTGGCGTCGACTCCAAGTGGCTGGTGCACCGCCTGGGTGACCCCGAGTTGCTCTAACAGTTCCACCATCCGTCGGCTCGGTGCAAACACCACATCGAAGTGTGCGTACAGTCCGCGGACGTAGTCGCCGACCAAGCGCTCGGTCAGGCGGCCGCCGCAGCGTCGCGCCATGATGCGCGGCAGGTTCGAATGAAAAAAGGCGGCGCACGGGATACCGCGCCGACGGGCGATACGCCAACTCGCCCACGCCGGGTGAAAGGCGTCGCCGACTTCGATGAAATCGGGCATGAGCGCATCGAGGCAGCGTGACCAGCGGCGCGGGTTGAGCGGCAGGCGGTAATTGAACGTGCCGGGCACCGGGATGCCGCTCAGCGTGGAGATTCCGCCCGGCTCGAGATGCTCCTGTGCGCCCGGCACCAGCAGCGTATGTTCCCAGCCGGCTTGCGTACTCAGCCACGCGTGCTTGGCGGTCAGGTAGCGCCGCACTCCGCCGCTCGTCGGCGAATAGAACAGCGTGGTGTCGACGAGACGGCGCGGGTTCATGGGTCGATCCAGATCCTCGGGGCCCGTTTCCCCGGGACGCATTGCACGCCCGCCGCCTCAGGGTGTCAAGGCGGTCGCTGTCGCCGCCGTGCGGCGCGATGGCGCACTTTACGCAGCCGACTGGGCGCGTCGTCGATTGCCGCTGCGCAGAGCGGCACAGGCGGAGATCAGCTCATCGGCGCTGCTGAAGCGGTCTTCGCGATGCTTGGCAAGCAGGCGCGCGAGCAGCGGTGTGTATCCGGCGAGCGAAGGCGGCAGGCGCGGCGGGGAGGTATTGACATGCTGTTGCAGAACTTCCATCGCGCTGCTGCCCATGAAGGGTTTTCTTCCCGTGAGCATCTCGTGAAAGATGACGCCCAGGCTGTACAGATCGGAACGCGGGTCGAGTTTCTCGCCGAGTGCTTGCTCAGGACTCATGTAATACGGTGAGCCGCGCAGCACGCCGGTGTAGGTGCTGTGATGGGTGACATCCAACTGCCGGGCCAGTCCGAAGTCGATCAGCACGACGTTGTCGTTTTCGCGCAGCATGACATTCGGTGGCTTCAGATCCCGATGCAGCAGCCCTGCCCGGTGCACGACGGCGAGCGCTGCCGCGATTTTCTCCAGGAAGCGCAGCGCCTCCGACTCGGTGACGCCCACATGCATGCGCGCTTTCAGATCGCCGCGCGGAAAGTATTCCATGGCGAGGTATTCATAGCCGCCCTCGAGGCCGTGGTCGAAGATGCGCACCACGGCCGGATCGTGTACGGCGAGAATCGCCTGGTACTCCCGTTCCAACGCCTGTTTGGAGCGATCTTCGCAGGGAATCTTGCTGACCTTGAGCGCCACGTCCGTGCCGAGTGACTGGCTGGCCGCCAGATAGACGATGGCCTTGTCCGATTCACTCAGCTTGCGGGTGATCTCGTATCCGGTGATTGTCGGCTGGCCGGCCGCGAGCGGCGTGGGCAGGGCGGGCCGGGCCGGCTGGGCGGGTGCGGCATCGGCTTGCGGCGCGGTCCCGTCCGCAGCGGGCGGGGGATGCTGTGCCGCGAACGCCCGATCGAGCGATGTCTTCAGCCGAGCCGGCGTGACGAGCCGCTTCGGCAAATAATCGCTCACGCCGGCGCGCAGCGCCTCGACGGCGGTCAGCTCATCGCCCCGCTCGGCGACCATCACCAGAATCGGCGCCGCCTCCGTGCCGCGCAGGCTGCGCGCCAGTTTCAGGCCCTCTGCTTCGAGCTCCTCGCCGCCATCGCCGAAGTCGGCGGTCACGACCAGCACCTCACAGAGCTGGCCGGCGCTCAGGCCGCTGAGCGCGCCGTCTTCCCCCGGATCGATCGTTCCGATGCTGGCTTGGGGGTAGAGGATTCCAAGGTGCAGCCGTAACCACTCGCGATATTTCGCATCGCGATCGACGATCAATATACGTATCGCTGCGGAATTCATACGCCGGTCCGAAACCTTGGACCACCCCGGTGCGTTTGTCGCGGCCGGCAGGGCGATTCTGTGAAACCCGTCATCCACGGGCGTCCGTTATGTGATCCGGGCGGCCGGCCGGCGCTCGCTCAGCGCGGCAGGAGGAACTCCCGGCCCTGGTAGGACAGGACCACCCCATCGGGCCGGATCTTGACCACGGTGACCCCATTGGCAAGCGCATCGCCCTGGCGCAGCTTCTGCATGTTGAGCATGACGAAGCGTTTGCGGGGATTGGGATCGTAGACATGCAGATCCATGTGCAGCGCGGGTAGATCGCTGCCGGGATCCGCGGCGATCTGGCCGTATAGCGGCAGCTGCGCCGTTGCCGCGCCGGCTCCCGCTCCCGAGGTGGGCGCCGCCGGTAGCAGCGCTGGGGTGAAATCACCTGGGTTGCTCAGGCTCGCCGGCGGCAGGCTGTCCGCCGCAGCGCCTGGGGCGAGCGGCATCGAGGCGCTGGAGGTGACAGGCGGCGCTGTCCCCGCCCCCGCCGGGGCACTGGCTTCAGTCGTGACAGGACCGGGCGTGGACGCAGGACTCATCGCTGTGGAGCTCGCCGCTGCGGGCGGGGTTGCTGCGGCGGGCGCGGTGGAGGCGGCGATCGGCGCCGGTTCGATCCGGGCCCGAGGCGCGCTGGCGTGGTGGCGCAGGAGGATCCACGACAGCGTGATGCCATTGACCAGCAGCAGCAGGCCGATGGCGATCGCCCAGAGCGGTACCGCCCGACGCGGCGGGGCAACTTTGACCTCGAACAACGCGGGTCCTGCCTGACGCTGGCGGGCATTTTCCGACTTCTTCAGTGCATCGAGGATGAATGACATATCAGCCGCCGTTGCGATCCGCGCCGAGCAGCAGCGGCGTGCGGGGTTCCGCCAGTGCGCCCGACACGGCCACCTGTGTGTCGACTCCCGCGATGCCGTCGACTGTCAGCCCATGCGTCCTCTGGAAGTGGCGCACCAGCCGGACCAAGCTGTCATCGTACACGTTGTCCACCGACCCGCTCGAGTGCACGCCCTCCAGACGCTGCAGGCTCGTGCGCAGCCAGCGTACGCCATCGCCGCTCATACCCGTGGACAGCGTCCGCACTCGTCCGTCCGCTGGTCGCCACAACATCTCGTATTCACCGGCCCACTGGCGCGACAGCGCAGCAAGTCCGACGCGCCGCGGGGTCGCGCCCAGATCAAGTGTCGCATGGGTCTCGCCCAGATGCCGCATGAGTACGTGGTACGTGTGGCCCGTCGAGTCGGTCAGTACCAGGATGGCCGGGCGATTGTAGAGCCGCAATTCCCCGAGCGAGCCCTGATCCTTGAGGCAGGCCAGGCCGTGGCGCGCGGCGCGTTGGCAGGGGTGGATGCCCGACCCTGCGCGCAGGCCCCACAGGCGCAACAGGCCGGCGTAGGCCGCCTGAGCGGTGGTCTGCTCGGCGTGGCGATGCAATACGTCAGACAGCGATGCCGTAGCGGCTGGCTGACTCTGATGTGCCGGCCTCTGGTGGGTCGCCGCAGGCTTCGTCGTAGGCGCAAGGGGGCGTGCGCCGGCGCGCGCCGCCGGCTGCATCTGGGCGCGCGCCGGCAGCCATCCGGCCGGCGCCAGCCACCACAGCGCGAGGCCGCCGCTCGCCAGCAACACTGCCGCCGCCGCACCCGACCAGAGCAACCACGATCGGCTGGCGCGTCGACCGAACACCTCGATGCTGGCCTGGCGTACCAGTCCCGGGGTGATGCGGTGCCGGTCCAGCGAGTAGCCGCCGAGCAGTGCGCGGTCACACAGGATGTTGATCACTCGCGGCACGCCGCCGGAGAGCTGGTGAATCCGGTGCAACGCACGGCGGGTGAAGATCTCGCTGGTCGCGCCGGCCACGCGCAGACGGTGCCTGACGTACGCCACGGTCTCGGGCGCGCAGAGCGGATCGAGGTGATAGCGGCCGGTGATGCGTTGGGCGAGCTGGCGCAGCTCGCTGCGATCGAGCAGCTCGCGCAGTTCCGGCTGGCCAATCAAGATGATCTGCAGCAGCTTCTGGGTGTTGGTTTCGAGATTGGTGAGCAGACGCACCTGCTCAAGCACTTCGGGAGCGAGGTTCTGCGCCTCGTCGACCACCAGTACGACGCGTCTGCCGCCCGCGTGCGCGCGCAGCAGATAATCGTTCAGGATGTCGACCAAGTCCTTCAAGCTTCCCGCGGCGCTGTCCGGCACGCCGATGCCGAGTTCCTCGCACAGCGTGAGCAGAAACTCCGGGGCGGTCATGCGCGGATTGAGAATCAGCGCGATCTCGGCATTCTCCGGCGTCTGCGCGAGCAGCGAGCGCACGATGGTGGTCTTGCCCGTGCCCACCTCGCCGGTGAGCTGGATGAATCCGCCGGCCTCCTTGATGCCGTACAGCAGGTGCGCCATCGCCTCCGCGTGCCGCTCGCTCAGGAAGAGATAGCGCGGATCCGGTGTGATCGAGAACGGCTTCTCGTTGAGACCGAAAAACGACAGGTACATCGGTAAGTGACTATTCCAGCATGTTTCCACGGCGCAGCGCACGGCTGCCGAATCGCTCGCGGACCTGATCGAGCGCCACATCGAGCCGCTCGCTGGCCCCGTCCGGCGCGCTCTCGAACAGACCGATCTGTGCCGCCGGTGCGAGCTCGGTGAGCACGATGCCGAGCAGGCGCAGTTTCGCACCCCGGTGCTCGGTCAGCCAGCGGCGCAGCAGATCCCGGGCCACCTCGCGGATGGCGCGCTCCTCCTGTGCCGGCGGGGCGATCGAGCGCTGGCGCGTGAACGTCGCGAAATCGTGGCAGCGGATCTTCACGCCGATCCGGCCGGCCATCAGCCCCTTGCGGCGCAGGCGCTCACCGGCCTTGGCCGCCAGGCGGCACAGGTGCGTGTCGAGCTCGCGTGGATCGCTCAGGTCGCGGGCGAAGGTATCCTCGGCACTGAGCGACTTCTCCTCCAGGTCCGTCAACACCGGCCGCTCGTCGATGCCGGCAGCGCGCTCGCGCATGCGCGGGGTGTCGCGGCCGAACAGCGGCCAGAGCACCGCGTCGGGCGCGGTGCGCAGATCACCGAGCGTGCGCACACCGGCCGCTTGCACTTTCTCACCGAGCTTGCGACCGAGCCCCGGCAGGCGTCGCACGGACAGCGGATCGAGCACCGCGCGGACGCGCTCCGGCGCCACGACCGTGAGCCCATCGGGCTTGTCCAGATCAGAGGCAATCTTGGCGATCAGCTTGTTGGTTGCGACGCCGACCGAAGCGGTCAGTCCGGTGCGCGCGCGGATCTGCTCCTTGATTCTGCGCGCAATGGCCGGCGGCTCCCCGAGCAGCCGGGTGCTGGCGGTGACGTCGAGGAATGCCTCATCGAGTGACAGGCCCTGAACCAGAGGGGTGATTTCACGGAATACCGCGAATACCTGCCCTGACACCTCCCGGTAGCGTGCGATCCGCGGCGGCACGCAGACTGCCGTCGGACACAACCTGAGCGCCGTGCTCATTGGCATGGCCGAGCGCACCCCGAATCGGCGCACCTCGTAGCTCGCCGCTGCCACCACGCCGCGCGCACCGGCGTGGCCCACGACGAGCGGCAGCCCGGCGAGTTCGGGCCGGTCGTGCTGCTCCACCGAGGCGAAGAACGCGTCCATGTCGACATGCAGAATGGCGCGGATCATGTCCGAGTACGCCGTTGAGTGGCGTTGGCAACTTCAGGGCAGTATGGGTGAGGGGACCGTCACGTATGGCTATGCTAATGCGATCGACGCGGCCGACTGCTCGAGATCGGGCTGCGCCTGTGTGCCCAGCTCGTGTGGGGCGAAGTCATCGACGTGCACGAGGTTCATCACCTTGCGATCGAAAGCCCGCAGCGCCTCTGCTTCCGCCGCGGTGATGATGCCCGCAGCGAGCGCCTGCTCGATCTGCCCGGGCAGATCGAGCGCGCCGATCCGGCCGCTCTTGACGCCCTCGACGCGGATGCGCTTCTCCACCGGCTCCAGCTGCACCGCCAGCTGCAGCGCCTCCTCGAGCAGCCCGAGCGGGTTGCCCGGCTCGACCGTCGTGTAGATGTACTCCCCCAGCCGCTGACGGGTCGCCGAGGGTTGGGTGAGTCGCTCGGCGACCTGGCGGCCGAGACGGTCGGAGGGCGCCGAATAGTGTCGACCGCGCGGGAAGACAATTGCGCGCATGGCGGCGGCGAGCGGTCGGTTCGGGAAGTTGCGCAGGAAGCCGTGCAGTTGCTCCTGAGCGTGATAGAGCAGATTCCGGCACGCCCACTCGACGAGCGGCAGGTCTTCCTCCGGTCGGCCCTGGTTCTCGTGATGCTTCAGCACCATCGAGGCAAGGTACATTGCGGAGAGGACGTCGCCGAGGCGCGCTGAGAGGCTCTCCTTTTTCTTCAAGTAACCGCCGAGGGTGAGCATCGCCACGTCCACCGTGAAGGCGAATGAGGCGCTGAAGCGCACGATATGCTGGAAATAGCGGGCGGTCGGGCCCGCCACCGGTGAGCGCGTGAAGCGCGCGTGGGTGAGCGCCATGATCAGCGAACGGACGGCGTTCGAGATCGTGAAGCCGATGTGACCAAACAGAGCGCGATCGAATTCGTCGACGCCGTGCGCATGATCCGGATTGCGCGCGGCGTTCATCTCGCGCAGCACGAACGGATGGCAGCGCACCGCACCCTGACCGAAAATGATCAGACTGCGGGTGAGGATGTTGGCGCCTTCGACGGTGATGGTCACCGGTACGGCTTGATAACTGCGGGCCAGATAGTTTTTCGGGCCGAGACAGATGCCCTTGCCGCCGTGCACGTCCATGGCGTCATTGGCGACCTGACGGCCCATCTCGGTGACGTGATATTTGAGCATCGCCGAGGGAACCGAGGGTTTCTCGCCGCCGTCGATCGCCCCGGCGGTGACTGCCCGGGCGGCATCCATCGTGTAGGTGAGTGCAGCCATGCGGGCGAGCACCGCCTCGACGCCTTCGAAGCGACCGACCGGCATGTTGAATTGGCGGCGAATGCGCGCATACGCGCCACTCGCCCAGACTCCCGCCTTGGCGCCGCCGGTGGCATTCGACGGCAGGGAAATACAGCGCCCGACGGACAGCTGCTCGACGAGCATGCGCCAGCCCGCCCCGGCCATGCGTGGGCCGCCGATGATGCACTCGAGCGGCACGAACACGTCGCGTCCCTGCACCGGGCCGTTTTGAAACGGGATGTTGACCGGAAAGTGCCGCCGGCCGATGGTGATGCCAGGCGTTTCGCGCGGAATCAGCGCACAGGTGATGCCGATGTCAACCGGACCGCCGAGGAGTTTGTCCGGATCGAACAGCCGGAAGGCGAGCCCGATGACGGTGGCGATCGGCGCCAGCGTGATGTAACGCTTGGAGAAATTGAGCCGCATGCCGAGCACTTCGCGCCCCTGCCAGCTGCCTCGGCAGACCACACCCGTGTCGGGAATCGAGGCTGCGTCGGAGCCGGCACGTGGTCCGGTCAGTGCGAAGCACGGTACTTCCTCCCCGCGTGCCAGGCGCGGCAGATAATGCTCCTTCTGCTCATCCGTGCCGTAGTGGTTGAGCAGTTCGGCCGGCCCGAGCGAGTTCGGCACCGCGATGGTGGAGGAGGCCGTGGCGCTGCGGCTGGCGATCTTGGTGAGCACACACGAGTGCGCGTACGCGGAAAACTCGAGCCCGCCGTAACGTTTGGGGATGATCATGGCGAAGAAGCCGCGCGCCTTGATGAACTCCCAAACGTGCGGCGGCAGGTCGCCGCGCTCGTGCGTGATGTTCCAATCATCAAGCATGCGGCATAGCTCTTCGCACGGTCCGTCGAGGAACGCCTGCTCCTCGGCGCTGAGTTGTGGTGCCCGGGCCCCGAGCAGCTTGCTCCACCTGGGCGCGCCGGTGAACAGCTCTCCATCCCACCACACCGTGCCGGCCTCGAGCGCCTCGCGCTCGGTCTGCGACATCGACGGCAGCAGCCGTCGGTACGTCTTCATGAACGGCCGCGTGATCAGCGCCTTGCGCAACCAGCGGACGTTGAGCAGCCACAGCGCCGCCAGCGACAACCAGAGAAAGCCCTTCCAGGTGGCCGCCGCGGCGTTGTTGGCGCCGAAGTAGCTGTAGGCGACCAGCAGCGCAGTGAACGTCACGGTGAAGGCGAGCAGCGAGAGCCGACGGTAGGCGAGATAGAGCACCGCGGCAATCAGAATCAGGGTGATGACACCCCCGGCCTGGGTCACGGCATAGCCGATGGCCGCGGCGGCGAGTAACGCAAGGAGTGCACCCAGCATGGAAGCTCCTTCGTGCCGAGATGGCGAGGCTGGTAACGGCGCCGGGGCACTATAGCGGTTTTCCGGCAGCTTGGGGCAGGCTGCCCCGCCGGGGCGAGCGGGCCGGGACGCTGCCCGAACCCGCTCGCTCGCCGCGCTGGCGCGCGGCGGGCCAGATCAACCGAGAAGCGCTTTGACGCCGTCGCGCTCTTCGTGCAGTTCCGCGAGGGTCGCATCCATGCGCTTGCGGCTGCCGGCATCGATGTCGAGACCTTGAACGATCTGGTACTCGCCGTTGCGGGTGGTCACCGGATAGGAATAGATGACGCCCTCGGCAATGCCGTAGCTGCCGTCGGAGGGCACGGCCATGCTCACCCAGTCGCCCTGCGCGGTGCCGTGCACCCAGGTATGAATGTGGTCGATGGCGGCCGAGGCAGCCGAGGCGGCAGAGGAGGCCCCGCGCGCCTTGATGATGGCCGCACCGCGCTGCTGAACGAGCGGAATGAACGTCTGCTCCACCCACGAGGCCTCAACGAGCGAGGGGGCCGGTTTGCCGCTGACCAGTGCGTGGGAAATGTCCGGATACTGCGTCGCGGAGTGGTTGCCCCAGACGGTCATGCGATGGATGTCGCGCACGTGAGTGCCGGTCTTCTCGGCCAGCTGCGACAGTGCGCGATTGTGATCGAGACGGGTCATTGCGGTGAAGTTGCGCGGATTGAGATCCTTGGCATTGGCGCGCGCGATCAGCGCGTTGGTGTTCGCGGGGTTGCCCACCACCAGCACCTTGACGTTGCGGTCGGCTGCTTCGTTCAGCGCCTTGCCTTGCGCGGAGAAGATCTGCGCGTTGGCGAGCAGCAGATCCTTGCGCTCCATCCCCGGGCCGCGCGGGCGCGCTCCGACCAGCAGTGCCACGTGGCAGTCGCGGAACGCAACCCTGGCATCATCCGTCGCCACAATCCGGTTCAGGCCCGGGAAGGCGCAATCGGCGAGTTCCATGACCACGCCATTCAGTGCCTGCAGCGCCGGAGTGATCTCGAGCAGATGCAGATTGACCGGCTGATCCGGTCCGAGCAGCGCACCGGAGGCGACGCGGAAGGCGAGGGCATAGCCGATCTGGCCGGCGGCGCCGGTGATCGCGACGTTCATTGCGGGTTTCATGGTGGGTGTGTTCCGTACGGGAAAGCCCGCAATTCTAGCGCCGATAGAGACGGTTTATCATCCCGATGCGCACAAGCGATTGGTCTGCAGCAGATGCGCAGTGCTACAACAATGGCATGCACTGGCGGCCGCGGCGCGATCAAGAGTCATACTATTCACCGGTGGCTCTGCCGGCCGGCCCTGATGGACAACGACCGAGGAGAACACCATGTTCGAGACACGCAATGATCTTTCCGCCGACACCCGCACGCAGGTGATTCGCCTGCTCAATGCGCGTCTCGCCGACGCCATCGATCTCGGCATGCAGACCAAGCATGCGCACTGGAACGTCAAGGGGCCGCATTTCATCGCACTGCACGAGCTGTTCGACAAGATCGCAGAGGAGATCGAGGAGCATGTGGACAGCATGGCTGAGCGGGTCACGGCGCTCGGCGGTACCGCAGGCGGCACCGTGGCTGCCGTCGCGCGCGGAACCACGCTGAAGCCGTATCCGGAGGACATCGTCGAAGGCCTGGCGCACGTTGAGGCGCTCGCCAACGCCTTGGCCGATTTCGGCCGCAAAGTGCGCGCCGGCATCGATGAGTCCGGCCGCCTGGGGGACGCGGACACCGCGGACCTGTTCACCGAGGTGTCCCGCGAGGTCGACAAGCAGCTGTGGTTCCTCGAGGCCCACCTGCACGCCAAGCGCTGAGTGCACCCGGGTGCGCTAGGCGGGGCGCGTGGTCGCTTCCGCCTGGCGCAGCAGGTGCCCGAAGGAGGCGCCGGCGCTGCCCTGTCGTTGCAGCAGCGCGAGCAGTTCCTCGGCCGCGCACGGATCGCCAAACAACCGCCCTTGGGCCTGATCGCAGCCGTTGTCGTGCAGGAACTGCAGTTGGCTCGCCGCCTCGACGCCCTCGGCGACCACGACCATGCCGAGATTGCGGCCCATCTCGATCATCGTCCGCACCAGCGTGGCATTGCCGGCATTTCGATCGACATCGCGCACGAACGACTGATCGATCTTCAGTGTGCCGATCGGAAACTGCTGCAGCGCGGAAAGCGAGGAGTAACCCGTGCCGAAGTCATCGATCGACAGGTGCAGCCCCATGGCGTTCAGCTCCTCGAGCAGCCGCAACGTGTTCTTGGTGTCGGCCATGAGCGTGGTTTCGGTGATCTCGAGCTCGAGAGCCGCGGGCGAGACGCCATGGCGACGGAACACCGAGCGGCAGCGCAGGATGAAACTCGCCTGACGCAACTGGCGCAGGGACAGATTGAGCGAAATGCGTCCCGGCTCGCTGCCGGCGCTCTTCAGGTGGCGGTAATCCATGCACACCCGGTTCAGCACCCACTCGCCGATGTCCAGGATGAGATTGGTCTCTTCGGCGAGCGGGATGAAGCGCGACGGCGGGATGTCCCCGTGGCCAGGCAGGCGCCAGCGCAGCAGCGCCTCGGCGCCCACCACGCGACCGGTGGCGAGGTCGACCTTCGGCTGATAGCGGATCACCAGCTCGTCGCGCTCGAGTGCGCGGCGCAACTTGCTCTTCAGGATCAGCCGCTCGACCGCCGCAGCGTTCATCTCCGGGGAGTAGAACGTGAAGGTGTTGCCGCCGTTTTGTTTGGCGTGATACATGGCGGCATCGGCATTGCGGATCAGATCGATCACGTTCTCCGCATCGCGCGGGCAGAAGGCGATGCCGATGCTCGCGGTAAGGAAGACCTCCTGCTGGTTGAGCTGGAATGCACGCGCCACTTCGTTCAGGATGGCGCGCGCGAGCTGTCCAATGGCCACCCGGTTGTCCGTCTCGGCGGGCAAACCGTGTACGCACAGCGCGAACTCATCGCCGGCGAGCCGCCCCAGGATCGCCGCTTGCGGCACGGCGCGGATCAGCCGCTCGGCAAGCACCTCGAGTACCCGGTCGCCGGTGTCGTGACCGAAGGTATCGTTGACTTCCTTGAACCGGTCCATGTCCAGATACAGCAACGCAACCGCTCGCCCGCTGCGCAGGCCGCGTGCGAGCGTCTGCTGCAGCAGGTGCTGGAACTGCATGCGGTTGGCGACTTTGGTGAGCGTGTCGTAGCGGGCGAGATAGCGGATGCGCCGCTCGGCGCGCTTGCGTTCGGTGACGTTGCGGGCGACGAAGATGTTGCCCTGGAACTGCGGATCATCCGTCTCGATGCGCGAGCCGGCGAGCGACACCGGGATGGTCTGCCCGTCGCGGGTGCGTACCACGGTCTCGCGCGTGTCCTGAGCGGCCTGCAGCAGGTCGAAGTCGCCGCGCACGCTCTGGTCGAGCAGCGCCAAGATGCTGCGGCCGAGGAGTTCCTCCTCGCTGAAGCCGAGCATCTTGCAGGCCGCCGCATTGGCGGTTTTCACCACCCCGTCCGGCGAGGTGAGGAACACCGCATCGGCCATGCTGTCGAGGATGCTGCGCAGGTAATCTTTGTTGATGGTCGATTGGCGCAGCCGCGAGCGCATCCGCTCCATGGCCTCGGCAAGCTCGCCGAGCGCTTCGTGCCCGCGCTCCTCGACCGGCCGCGCGTACTCGCCTTGTCCGATCCGCTGCGCGCTGCGCGTGAGGGCCTCGGCCGCCAGATCGAGTCTGCGGGCGCTGCGCCACCAGCGCAGCGCGAGCAGCGCGCTGCCGGCGAGCGCGACCCCGAGGGCGGTGCCGAGCGCGAGCACACCGGGCCAATGACCCCAGAGCGCCACGAGCCCCGTCAGCACCGCCACACACAGCGTGGTGCCGAAGGCCCAGAAGGCGGAACCAAAATGTTTCAAGGCGCCATTCACCGCACACTACTCGCTTCGCAGAGCTCGATCCGGATATGCGCCCGCCGCGCGCGTGCGCACCGGGTAGTCGCTCTGGGGCCACGGCCTCTCGGGTGAACGTCTCGGCCCGACACGCTCGCCGACCGAAGCGGCGAGCCCCGTCCGTTCAGGGTCACCTGTCCCAGGCGGCTTAAACCGCTCTCCATGCCCAGGCGCCCAGGCATAGGTGGTCATGGCATTGAGAATAGAGGCCGCCCGCGCGGGCGTCAACGTGCGTCTGCGGCGCCCCCCGGTCGATGGCTGTGCTCCCGGTCGGGCTCGGCTGCGGCGCGGCGATTAGCCGCGGGCGTTCGTCCAGACGCGCTTGAGGTAGCTCACCATCAGACCGCGCATCGTGGCCATCGGATCGGCGGTGGCCGCGAAGATCGGCGGACGACGCCGCAGCAGCCGCCAGTTCTCGCTGCGCAGCACCCGGCGCAAAAACTCCAGATTGCGCTCGATGGCCTCCATGTACGGGTTGCGCCCCCCGTAGAGGACCTCGAGGTGGTGATAGGCACCGGCGAAATCGCCCTCCAGGCGTTTGGCTCTCACCTCCTCGATGAACTGCGGCGTCTGGCGCAGCAGGTCCAGTCCCGAGGCATATCGGACCTCGGTCCGCCCGGCGGCAGAGACCGGCAGTGCCACGCCACCCAACACGAATTCCAGGTACAACCGATCGCGGCACTTCTCGAGGTAACAGCGATCGGCCATCTGCGCGATCATGTCTGCGGTGCCGAGCAGGTGCCCGACGGTGATGTCGCGCCGCTCCGCCAGGCGTGCCTCGATCACGGAGGGGGTAAACTCGTAGCCGGTAAAGTGGATCACCTCGCGCGCGATTGGCACCCAGCGCTCGAGTCCGATTCGCGGCAGGTACTCTTCGAGAAAGCGCGCGCCCCGTGAGACGTGCACGCGAGTGAACTCGGCGCCGTTAAGCGAGTCGTGCTCATCGGTGCGGCGCAGATACCCGACGTCGTGGAACAGTCCGGTGATCAGACCCATCACCGCACGTTCGCCGCCGAGGCGCTCCGCCGCTGCAGCCTGGCGCTCGAACCCCACCAGCAGGCGCGCCAGTGCAAGGGTGATGTCCAGCGTGTGTTGACGGTCGTGATAGACGGTATCGACACCGTGGAACCCCGGGACCTCACCCGCGAACAGCCGCTCGAAATGCTCGAATGCGCGCCGCAGCGGCTCGAGCGAAGTGCTCGGCCAGGTGGGTGCGAACAGCGACTCGACCGCGGCCAGCACCGCTGCCGGGGAGCTGACTTGCACGGTGTCGGTGACGTCGAAATCGCTACGCCGGACGCTACTCATGTTGTTCAGGAGGGGGCCTGCGCGGTGGCTCGCCGGCCTACGTGACCTGCGGGCGACTGTGGGCCAAAGCCTGGTCTGAAACTGAGAGCCACTGCTCAGAATCATCTGGCCTGCCACCGAACCGCGAGCCCCGTCACGTTACCGGCTCGGGGGAGGCGATGCCGTGTTGTCGCAGCAGCGCATGCACCTCAGGTGGCCGCCCGCGAAAGGCGATAAAGGCGGCGAGCGGATCGCAGCTGCCGCCCTGGGAGAGAATGGTGTCGAGATAACGTCGGGCGGTGGCGCGATCAAACGCGCCCTGTTCCTCGAATGCGGAAAACGCGTCCGCCGCGAGGACCTCTGCCCATTTGTAGCTGTAATAACCGGCCGCGTAGCCGCCGGCGAAAATGTGCCCAAAGCTCATCGGAAAGCGATTCCACTCGGGAACGGGAATCACTGACACCTGGCGGCGCACCTCGCCGAGCAGATCAAACAGCCGTGCGCCGTGCGCCGGGTCGTACTCGGCGTGCAGGCGGAAGTCGAACAACGCGAATTCAAGTTGCCGAACCATATGCAGTCCTGCGTGAAAGCTGCGGGTTGCACGCAGCCGCTGCTGGATGTCGGCCGGGAGCGGCTCGCCGGTGCGGTAATGTCCCGAAATCCGGCCGAGCACCTGCGGATGCCATGCGTAGTTCTCCATGAACTGACTCGGCAGCTCGACGGCGTCCCAGGCGACACCGTTGATGCCGGCGAGGCTCGGGAAATCGACCCGTGTGAGCAGGTGATGCAGGCCGTGCCCGAACTCGTGAAAGAGGGTGAGCACATCATCATGGGTGAGCAGCGCCGGGTGCTCCTCGCCCGGCGGCAGCACGTTTAGCACCAGGTACGCCACCGGTAGCGCATCGCCGCTGGCGAGGTGTTTGCGCCCGACGCACTCGTCCATCCACGCTCCACTGCGCTTGTGCGGGCGTGCATAGGCGTCCAGATAGAAGCTGCCGATCACCCTTGCCGCATCACGAATCTCGAAGTAGCGTACGTCGGGATGCCAGAGCGGCACACCGGTGCGTTCCTGGATGCTCACCCCGAAGAGTCGTTCGGCGACCTCGAACAGCCCGGTGAGCACCTTCGGCAGCGGGAAATACGGCCGCAGCTCTTCTTGCGCAATGGTGTGGCGCTGCTTCTGCAGCCGCTCGGCGTAAAAGGCGACGTCCCAGGCCTCGAGTCCCCGGCCCGCGAACTTCTGCAGTTCGGCAAACTCGTGTTCCGCCGCCGGGCGCGCCGCGCGCGCGAGTTGCTCGAGGAAGCCCATGACCTCGCCCCGGCTGCGCGCCATGCGCTTGGCGAGCGCGTAGTCGGCGAAGTTCGCAAAGCCGAGGATCTGGGCCGCCTCGTGTCGGCGGGCAAGGATCTGCTCGATTACCGGGGCGTTGTCCCAACGGCCCGCGTGCGGGCCTTGGTCGGAGGCCCGCGTGGACCAGGCCGTATAGAACGTGCGGCGCAGTTCAGCAGACTGTGCATCGGTCAGCACTGCGACGTAGGTCGGCTGGTCCAGCGTCAGGATCCAGCCCTCGACGCGCTGCGCCACGGCGCGGCGACGGGCCTGCTCCACGATCACCTCGTTGAGCCCGAGGATCTGCTCCGGATCGGTAACGTGGTGGCTCCAGGCGTTGGTGGCATCGAGCACGTTCTCTTCGAACTTCGCTTGCAGCTGGGTGAGCTCGAGCATCACCTTCTTGAAATGCTCCTTGGCGGTACGCGCCAGTCCGACTCCGGCGAGGGTGAACTCCTGCAGCGCATGCTGCACGACCCGATGGCGCACCGGCTCGAGCGCGCTGCCCTCGTGCTCGAGGATGTGGCGATAGGCGCGATACAGCGACTCGTTCTGCGCGAGGTCGGTCTGGTAGGCCGACAGCAGCGGCAGGCAGGCGTTGTATGCGGCGCGCAGCGCGTCGGTATTGAGTACCGCGTTGAGGTGGCTCACCGGCGACCAGACCCGAGCGACGCGATGATGCAGTGCTTCGAGCGGCTCCACCACGGTCGCGAACGTCGGTGATTCGCAGGCGGCGATCGCATTGATCTCGGCGCGAGCCGACCCGAGCAGCGTATTGATGCCGGGCTCGACGTCGGCGGCCGTGATGCGAGGGAAGTCGGGCAGCGGGTCTTGGGCGAGTAGCGGATTGTCCATGCCCGCATTCTGCCCGAGCCGCGCGGCGGCGCAACTGCCGTGCGCCGCCCTGCGCCTAGCGCATCGTGACCAACTCCTCGGCACTGGTCGGGTGAATGGCGACGGTGTCGTCGAAATCGGCCTTGGTCGCGCCCATGCGCACCGCTACGGCGAAACCCTGCATCATCTCATCGGCGCCTGGGCCGATCACGTGCACCCCCGCCACCCGCCTTTCCGGGCCGACGGTCACCAGCTTCATGTCGCAGCGCGGCTTGTGTTCCGTCATGGCGTAATACATCGGCACGAAGCTCGATTTGAACACGGTGACGTTGTCATCGCCGTAATTCTCGCGCGCCTGCTGCTCGGTCAATCCCACCGTGCCGATCGGCGGATGGCCGAACACGACGGTTGGGATGTTGTGATAATCCAGGTGCCGGTCGGCCTGCCCGCCGAACAGCCGGTCGCTGAGGCGGCGGCCCGCCGCGATCGCCACCGGTGTCAGCTGCGCCCGGCCGGTCACATCACCGATGGCGTAGATCCCGGCGCTGCTGGTCACCTGGTACTTGTCGGTGCGAATGAACCCGTCCGCATCGCAGCTGACCCCGGCCTGCGCCAGATTCAGCTCCGCGATGGCGCTCGCGCGGCCGACCGCCCAGAGCACGCAGTCGAACGGGCCGAGCCGGCGGCCGTCGTCGGTCGCGAGCGTCACACGGCCCGCCGCACCCTCGAGCGCGGCGGGGACGGCGTGGGTGTGGACCGTGACACCCTCGGCGGCGAGGATCTTCAACATCGACTCCCCGAGCATGGTGTCGAACTGTTTCAGGGCCGCAGCGGACCGCAGCACCAGTGCGGTACTCGAGCCCAGGGCCGCGAAGATGCCCGCCAGTTCGACCGCGATGTAACCGCTGCCGACCACGGCCACCCGCTGCGGCCGCTGCTCAAGCTCGAAGAATCCGTCCGAAGTGATGCCGAGGTCGGCGCCGGGAATCGGCGGTTGCACGGCCCGGCCGCCCGTGGCGATGACGATGTGCGGGGCGCTGAGCCGGGTATTCTCGACCGTAACGGTCCGCCGGTCCGCAAACGCAGCCCGTCCGCGCAGCAGCGTGACGCCGCGTTTGGAGAGATTGTTCGCGTAGATGCCGTTCAGTCGCTCGATGTAGGCGTCGCGCCTGTCCTTCAACAGCCGCCAGTCGTGCTCGTGCGCGCCGAGTGTGAAGCCGTAGCCGGCCGCCTCGCGCATCCCTTCGGCGAGGTCCGCCGCATACCACATCACCTTCTTTGGCACGCAGCCGACGTTCACGCACGTGCCACCGAGCCGGTGGGACTCGATCAGCGCCACCTTCGCGCCGTATTCCGCGGCGCGCTGCGCGGCGGCCAGCCCGCCGCTGCCCCCGCCGATCACGATGAGGTCGAATGTGCTCAAGATCTGCCTGTCAGGTCAGCCGCACCACATTACTTGGCGGTGCGGGTTCGGGTGGATTTCTTCACCGCGCCGCCGGCGCGCTTGGCCGGCGCGCGGGCGCGGGCCTTGGTGCCCGCTGCCTTCTTCGCCGGCGCTCTGGTCCGTGCGCGCGGGGCGGCGGGCTTCTCGGGTGGCGCCTCGGCTAGCGGCGCCCCGGCAGTGGCCGGCGCGGCGGCGCCGGCGCGCTTTGCACGGCCGGCGCCTTTGGCGCCCCGTCCGAAGCGGCCCCGCCCGCGCGGTGGAGCCTGTGCGAGCAGCGCGCGGCACTCCTCCAGGGTGAGCGAGCGGGGCTCGCGGTCCTTGGGAATCTTGGCGTTGCGGTTCCCGTCGGTGACGTACGGGCCGTAGCGGCCGTTGAGTACCTGGATGTTGTCGACGCCGAAATCGTTGATGATCCGGTTGGCGTCCGCTTCCTTCTTCAAGCGGATGACCTCGAGTGCGCGCTCGAGGCTGACCGTGTACGGATCGTCTTCTTTCAGCGAGACGTACTTGCTGCCGTATTTCACATACGGGCCGAAGCGGCCGATGTTCGCGACCACGCTCTCTCCCTCGGCGGTTTCCCCAAGGCTGCGCGGCAGCTTGAATAATTCCATCGCATCGGCGAGGGTGATCGAGTCCATCTTCTGGCCCGGGCGCAAGCCCGCGAAGCGCGGCTTCTCGGCGTCGTCCTTGGTGCCGATCTGCACAAACGGTCCGAACCGCCCCATGCGCACGCTTACCGGCTTGCCGCTGGCGGCATCGACGCCGAGCTCCCGCGCCTGCGCAACCTGTTCGCGCGTCACGTTCTTCTCGGTCTGCTCGACCTGATGAATGAACGGCTTCCAGAATTTCTCGAGCGGCGCCGTCCAGGCCTCCTCCCCGCGCGAGACCGCGTCGAGCTCATCCTCCATGTCGGCGGTGAAGCTGTACTCCACGTAGCGGTGGAAGTGATCGGTCAGGAAGCGGTTGACGATCTTGCCGATGTCGGTCGGGATGAAGCGCCGGTTGTCCATCTCGACGTACTCGCGATCCTGCAGCGTCGAGATGATCGTGGCATAGGTCGAGGGCCGACCGATGCCGTGTTCCTCGAGCGCCTTGACCAGCGATGCCTCGCTATAGCGTGGTGGCGGCTCGGTGAAGTGCTGTGCGGCAGTCAGGGCAAGCAAGGCGACCCGATCGCCTTCTTGCAGTGGCGGCAGCGCATGATCCTCCTCATCGGATTTGGCGTCATCCGTGCCTTCCTGGTACACGGAAATGTAGCCCGGTTTGACCAGGGTCGAGCCGGTTGCCCGCAGCACGTGCCGCTCAGGTCCGTCCGGCCCGGCCATCAGGTCGGCCGCCACGGTGTCAAACACGGCGACCGCCATCTGCGAAGCGACGGCGCGTTTCCAGATGAGCGCGTACAGCCGATACAGGTCATGATCGATTTTGCCCTCGACCTCCGCGGGGGTGACCGCCGCCGAGGTCGGCCGGATGGCCTCGTGGGCCTCCTGAGCATTCTTCGATTTGGTCTTGAAAACGCGTGGCTCCTCAGCGACCTCGTCCTTGCCGTACAGACGCGTGGCCACCGCGCGGATCTCCTGCACCGCCTCCTGCGCAAGTGAGACCGAATCGGTACGCATGTAGGTGATCAGGCCGATGTTGCCTTCGCCGAGGTCAACCCCTTCGTAGAGCTGTTGTGCCAGGCGCATCGTGCGCCGGGCATTGAAGCCGAGCTTGCGGGCGGCCTCCTGCTGCAGGGTCGAGGTGGTGAAGGGCGGTGCCGGAGTGCGCCGGCGCTGCTTGCGCTCCACCGCGAGCACCCGCAGTTCCCCGGGCGTCTCGAAGCGCTCGCCGTCGCCGCGGGCGCCGGCAGCTTGCTGCAGCGTGCGCTGCACTTCGTGCGCCGCGGTGGTGTCGGTGAAGGAGAACTGCTCGACTCGGCGACCGCGATACTCGAGCAGCTTCAGCGGAAAGGGCGAGCGCGCCGCGCCACCGGTGCTGGCCCCCTCGCCCTCGAGCGTCCAGTACTCGCGGGCGATGAACGCCTCGATCTCCGCCTCGCGTTCGCAAATCATGCGCAACGCCGGACTCTGCACCCGGCCGGCGGACAGGCCGCGCCGGACCTTCTTCCAGAGCAGCGGCGAGAGATTGAAACCGACCAGATAATCGAGCGCGCGGCGTGCCTGCTGCGCATTGACCAAATCGAGCGACAGATCGCGCGGCCGTGCCACAGCATCGCGGATCGCGTTGCGGGTGATTTCGTAGAAGACCACGCGGTGGACGGTCTTGCCGTCGAGTTCGCCCCGCTCGCGCAGAATCTCCTTCAGGTGCCAGGCGATGGCCTCGCCTTCGCGGTCCGGGTCGGTTGCCAGGTACAGCGCCTTTGATTTCTTCAGGCCGCGGGCGATGCTCTCCACGTGCCGCTCGTTCTTCTCGAGCACCTGATAGCGCATGGTGTAACCGTGCTCGGGGTCGACTGCGCCTTCCTTGGGCACCAGGTCCCGGACGTGGCCGTAGGAGGCCAGCACCTCGAAATCCTTGCCCAGGTATTTCTTGATGGTTTTTGCTTTGGCAGGTGACTCGACGACAACCAGATTCTCAGCCATGTCTTTTTGTGTCCGATTCAGTGCCGCGCGAGATTGCGCTCGCTCGCCATCAGCGCCTCGAAGCGGGCGAACGCGGCGTCCTCCGCGGGCTGTACGGACAGCGCCAGGAGCACGACCCATTTGAGCTGATCCAGCGTCGGCTCAGCGACATCGAGCGCCAGTGTGCGCTCGATGACCAGTTCGCGCTGCTCGCTCGTCAGCACGCCGTCACGGTCGAGCCGTGTGAGAAAGTCCCGGCACTCGCCCGATAGGCGCCACAGCTCCCCGTCGCTGAAGACCCGTACGGCCGGCGGACGGGCCGAGGGCGCGAGTGTCGGCGTCCGTTCGCAGTGCGCGGCCAGCACGGACAGCCATTCCATCGCCTGGGCTACCTCGGTTTGGGTGAACCCCTTGCGGGCCAGCGCGGAGAATATCTGCCGGCTGGCCGGGACCTCAGCCGGATCCGACAGCATGTAATGGTCGTAAACGTAGATCAGTACGTCGAGAACGCAGCCGGTTGTCATTGAATGAAGTAGTCAGTGCGAGTCGATTCGGTCGTGATGGCCGAGGGATGCGGCGCGCTGCCCCCTGCAGGCTCCGGAATCAGCAGCATCGAGGCGATTACCGTGCCGCGTCAGCCTGAATGGGGCGCGACAGTCTCGAGGGTCTCAGGCTCGAAACCGAGCGCATCTAACAGCATTTCATATTCCTTGTCCAATGCAGTCGGGCGCGGAATTTACATAAGTACATGATTTTGCTGATCAAATAAAGACTCGCGCGGCGCGCGCAGAGGGTTCGGTCCGCCGCGGCGGTACGGCAGCTCCGCGATAAACCTTGATCTGTAACGTAGCAATATAAAACGCCGGCGGTCGACCTGAGCGGTCGACCTGAGCGGTCGACCGCAGCGGGACCCGCGGCGCTGCGGCGTGCGCAGTGCAGGTGTGACTTTGCTACTGTCCGGGCGCATGAAATACCGGCACTCTCACCACGCGGGTAATTTTGCGGACGTGCACAAGCACGTGACCGTGCTGGCACTGCTGGCGGCGCTGCAGCGCAAGGACAAGGGCCTGCTCTATTTCGAGACCCATGCGGGCCGCGGGATTTACGATCTGGCCGATTCGGCTGCCGAGTCCGGTACCGGGATCGCGCGTCTCGAGGGCGCCGCGTGCAATGCGCCGGAATTGCGCCAGTATCTGCAGAGCGTTGCGCAGTTGCGCCGTGCCGCAGGTGCGCCGGGTCTGTATCCGGGTTCACCTTGGCTGGCCGCGCATGTGCTGCGTGCCCAGGACCGGGGCGTGTTCGTCGAGGCGCTCGCCGAAGAAGCGCGAGCATTGCGTCACGCACTGCCGTCCGCAGGCCACGCGCGGGTGCGGGTCGAGAGCGGCGATGGCTTCGAGCGATTGCGCGCTGTGTTGCCGCCCCCAGAGCGCCGCGCGCTCACGCTCATCGATCCGCCCTATGAGGACACGCGCCGCGATTTCGAGCGGGTGAAAGCGTGCGCCGAGGAGGCCCTGCGGCGTTTTCCGACCGGCGTGCTGGCGATTTGGTACCCGGTGAAGGACGCGCGCGACACCGATCGTTGGCTGTCCGGGGTCGCCCGCACCATCGGGCGCGCGGCGCTCGTGGCAGAGTTGTGGCTGCATCCGCGCGATTCGCGCGTGGCACTGAACGGCTCGGGCCTGGTGATCGTCAATCCGCCCTACCAGCTCGATGAGCGCATGCCAGTGTGGCTCGATGAACTGCGCCAGTGTCTCGGTGGCGGGCCGGACAGCGGTAGCTCGGTCCGGCCGCTGCCGCCGACGCCGGGGTGACACCGGGCAGGGCCGCGGCGCAAAATCGTGGCATGAATGGGAGCGTGGATCAGTATGCGGTCGTCGGCCACCCGGTCGCCCACAGTCTCTCGCCGTTCATCCACTCACTGTTTGCGCGGCAGACCGGACAGTCCCTCACCTACCGGCTGATGGACGTGGAGCCCGAGCAGTTCGACACGCGTGTGCGTGACTTCTTTGCAGGCGGCGGGTGCGGGGTGAACATCACCCTGCCGCACAAAACTCGTGCCCTGACGCTGGCCAGCGAACTCACCGAGCGGGCGCGGCTCGCCGGCGCGGTCAATACGCTCGCCGCGCGCCGCGATGGCACGCTGCTCGGCGATAACACCGATGGGGCCGGGTTGGTACAGGATCTGACCGTCAATCTCGGCACGCCGGTCGCCCAGCGCAGCGTTCTGCTCATCGGAGCGGGGGGCGCTGCGCGCGGGGTGATCGCGCCGCTGCTCGCCCTCAAGCCACAGCGCATCGTGATCGCCAACCGGACCGCTGAGCGGGCGGTCGCGCTGGCAGCGGTGTTCGCGGGGCTGGGCGAGGTGCAGGGATGTGGCTTCGCCGAGCTCGACGGGGAGGCCTTCGACCTGGTCGTCAATGCCACCTCGGCGAGCCTGACCGGGGCGCTGCCCGAGGTGCCCACCACCGTCTTTCGCGCCGATACTTTCTGTTACGACATGGCTTACGGCCGCAGCGATACGCCCTTTGTCGGTTGGGCGCGCGAACTCGGCTGTCGCAGGGCCGTGCCGGGGTGGGGCATGCTGGTCGAGCAGGCGGCCGAGTCCTTCCGTCTCTGGCGCGGGGTTCGACCCTTGACCGCGCCAGTGCTCACCGCGCTCGCCGGGCGCGGGACGCCTGGCGGCTGAGATTCGCGCCGCAACCGCAGTGGGGCCGTTACGGGTTTTGCACGACGTCGCCGATTGTGATGGTGGTCGAGGCGGCCACCACCAGCGCGAACGACAGGTCGCGGTAGGTCTTGAAGATCAGCAGCGTGCCGGCGCGATAGTCGGGCAGCTGCACGCGCGGTGCAAAGGCCCGGCCCGTAGAGCCAAAGGAGCGGAACAGCCAGGCGAACGCGCCATGGGTATCGTGAACCCGCGAGCCGTGATGTTCGACGGCGAGCACGTCGCCGGGTGACAGTCCGGCGCGGCTGCCGCGATCAAGGACCACGATATCGTACTGGCCGGCGAGATCCGCTCCGCCGGTGCCGCCGACTACCCAGATGATTTTGCCGCGCACTGGGCGCGAGGGTGCGCGCGGTTCCATGGTGAGGGGAGCGGTTGTGTCCGTGCTCACCAGGCGATCGCCGCGGAAGGTTTCTCGCGCCGAGTCCGCCAGCAGCGCCGTGGCCGGGGGGCCGTCGGCGGTGATCACCGCCGTGGCGGTATAGCTGCCCAGGTAGCCGTAGACGTGACCAAAACCCAGGTCGCCGGGTTCGCGCAACTTGTGCCCGACGTGGATGATGCTGTAGCGGCTGTGCGGATGCGGTCCGAGACTGCTGATGTAGGCCACCGTGCCGGTGCCGGCAATCTGTGCCTGGTCGCGGAACGCGATCACGTGCGGTGCGCGCCGGATCTGTCCGGCGCTGAGCACCACGGGACGGGCGAGGAATGCGGCGATGGCCGAGTACGGAATGGTCGGGATGGCTGCCGTAATGGGAGTGCTGCTGAGGTGCGGTTCGAGCCGGACGGTCGGCTCTCCTGCCGCCTGCGCGCGCAGCGGGCTCGCCCGCAGCAGCCGGATCGAGGGCCTGCCGTGGCGACCATAGGCGAGGGCCAGGACATCGCCCGGGTAGATCAGGTGCGGATTACGAATCTTGGGATTGAGGTACCAGACCTCAGGCCAGTCCCAGGGATTGCGCAGGAATTTAGAGGCGATGCCCCAGAGCGTATCGCCCGGCTTGACCGTGTAGGTCATGGGGGCGCTGCGGCGGATGATCGGGGTCGAGTACGCGCTCGAGCTCACCGCCGGCGCAGCCGGGGCGGGAGCTGCGACCGCCGCCGGGGGCGGGCTCGCAGGCGGTGGTGCGCTCACGGTCGGCCGGCTCGCCCCGTGCGTGACCGAGCAGGCCGCCAAGAGGGCCGGTACCCCGCCCGCCAGTAGAAGGCGGGCACAGCGAATCTGTTTCGACGCCATGGCCGCGTATAATCGCATGTCGGCCCCCCATGTACGGCGGTTTAATGTCAAGCTGTGCATCCGGTCACGGTCGTGCCGCGGCGGGCGGCATGCCCGGCTCGGCTGGAACCACTCCCCCTATCGCGACTCCAACGATTCATGGCGCTCAGAACGATACTCGAGTTTCCCGATCCGCGTCTGCGTACGCGGGCACAGACGGTCGTGCGGTTCGATGCCGAATTGCATCGCCTGATCGACGACATGCTCGAAACCATGTATGCGGCCCCCGGTATTGGCCTGGCGGCCACACAGGTCGATGTGCATCAGCGCCTCATTGTCATCGATGTTTCGGAGACACACAACGAGCCGCTGGTGCTGGTGAATCCTGAGATCGTGGAGAGCGAGGGCGAGGCGAGCACCGAGGAGGGCTGTCTGTCGGTGCCCGGGATCTTCGATGCCGTCAAACGCGCCGCGCGCATCCGGGTGCGCGCCCAGGATCGCACCGGTCAGGTGTTCGAGCGCGACTGCGACGAGCTGCTTGCCGTGTGCGTCCAGCACGAGATGGATCATCTCGACGGCAAGCTGTTCGTCGACTACCTGTCCAGCCTCAAGCGGGATCGCATCCGCAAGAAACTGGAGAAAGAGCGCAAGACGCGCGCGCAGCGACGTGAGACCGCGCCGCTGCCGGCGCTGTGACCGGTCGACGCGGTGGCCGAGCCCCAAGCATTGCGGGTGGCGTTCGCCGGAACGCCGGAATTCGCCGTCCCGGTCCTGCAGGCGCTGGCGCACAGCCGGCACCGGCTGGTCGGGATCCTCACACAGCCTGATCGGCCCAAGGGTCGCGGCCGGCAGGTGCACGCCTCGCCGGTGAAGCGGGCCGCCGGACCGGGAGTGCCGGTCCACCAGCCGGCGGTCTTGAAGGCGCCCGCCGATTGGGCGCCGCTGCTCGGGTGGCAACCCGATGTGCTGGTCGTCGTGGCGTACGGACTGATCCTGCCGCAACCGGTGCTCGACCTGCCGCCGCTCGGTTGCATCAATGTGCATGCCTCGTTGCTGCCGCACTGGCGCGGCGCCGCGCCGATCGAGCGCGCGCTGTTGGCCGGGGATCGCGAGACGGGCCTCACGATCATGCAGATGGATGCCGGTCTGGACACCGGCCCGATCCTGCTGCAGCAGCCCGAGCCGATCGAGTCGACCGATACCGGCGGCAGCTTGCGCGACCGCCTCGCCGAGCGGTCCGGGCCTCTTCTGCTGCAGGCTTTGGAGGCGCTCGCGCGCGGCACGCTGAGCGCCACGCCCCAGCCGGCCGAGGGTGCGACCTATGCGCGCAAGCTCGAGAAGCGCGAGGCGCTGATCGACTGGGACCGTCCGGCGGTACAGATCGAGCGGCAGATTCGGGCGCTTCGCCCGCGCGCAACGGCCGAAACCGTCTGGTTCGATCCGCAGAGCGGTGCCGAGGAACGACTGCTCGTGCATCGCGCGCGTCTGGTGACCGAGGCGCAGGAAGGTCCCGCCGCGCCGGGGTGCATCCTGCACACTGCAGGCCATCACCAGGACGGTTACATCCGCGTGCAATGTGGCCGCGGCAGCCTCGATCTGCTGACGCTGCAGCGGCCCGGCGGCTCGCCTCAGTGCGCGGGCGTGTTCGCCAGCGGCCAGCGCCGGCTGCAGCCGCAGATGCGGCTGGGTCGGGCGCGTTGAGCCCCGCCGAGAACCCCGCGGCCGCCGTCCTCGCTGACGCGGCCCGTGCGGTCGCGGCGGTGCTCGCCGGGCAGTCCGCCGATGCGGCGCTCGCGCCATTTGAGACCAGTCCGCGCCGCGCCGCGGTGCGTGCGGTCGCCCTCGGGACGGTGCGCTGGTATCTGCGCCTGCAGGGGGCTGTCGAAAGCCTGCTCGCCCGACCGCGTTCGCTCGGGCGCGACGTGCACGCGCTGCTGATGTGCGCGGCTCATCAGATCGAGTATTCCCGCAATGTCCCGCAGCAGACGGTGCACGCCGCGGTGGATGCGGCGCGGCTGCTGCGCCAGGGGCACGCCAGCGGCCTGGTCAATGCCGTCCTGCGCAAGCTGGTTCTGCAGCGTGAGGCACTGTTCGCACGGGTCGACCGTGATCCGGCGCGACGCACCGCTCATCCCCGCTGGCTGTTCGATGCGCTGCAGGCGGCCTGGCCGCAGCAGGCGCAGGCCATGCTCGAGGCCAACAATGCGCATCCGCCCCTGACCGTGCGCCTCAACCCGCACCGGCGTGCCCCGGAGCGCTACCTGGAAGATCTCGCGACCGCCGGGCTGAGCGCTCAGCGCCTCGACGGGGTGGCGGGCGCCGCCGGTGCCACGGCCATTCGCATCGATCCGCCGGTACCGGTTGCCTCGCTACCGGGGTTCCGCGAGGGATGGGTCTCGGTGCAGGACGCCGGCGCGCAACTCGCCGCGCCTCTGCTCGAGGTCTGCCCGGGCATGCGGGTGCTCGATGCCTGCGCGGCTCCCGGGAGCAAGACGGCCCACCTGTTGGAACGAACGGCAGCGCTCGAGCTCTGGGCAGTCGACATCGATCCCGCCCGACTCGAACGGGTCAGTGAGACGCTCGTGCGGCTCGGCCTGCACGCGCATCTCGCTGCCGCTGACGTCCGCCAGCCGGAGTCGTTCTGGGACGGGCGACCCTTCGAGCGCATTCTGGTCGATGCGCCCTGTTCGGGCACCGGCGTCATCCGCCGCCACCCGGACATCAAGCTGCTGCGCCGGGCGGAGGACATCGCGCCGCTCGCGGCCACGCAGCTCGAGATTCTGCGCGCGACTTTCCGAATGCTGGCCCCGGGTGGCCGGCTGCTGTACTCGACCTGCTCGGTGCTGCCGCAGGAGAACGAGGGGGTGGTGGGGCGGTTTCAGGCCGAGGAGCCGCGGGCCCGCTCAATCGCTCTGCCTGCGGCCGAGTTGCCTGCCGGGGCGGTGTTCGGCCCCTTCGGGGTGCAATTGCTCACCGGAGGGGCGGCGCAGACCGACGGCTTCTATTATGCTTGTCTCGAAAAGACAACGTCGGGACACTAAGCCAGCGCAAGCAAAGGGGGATTTACGCGTTCGTTCGTTGCATCGATGCCACGAATCGGCTCGCGACGCGTGCGAGGGACCGGAACGGCGTGCGCACGTCTGCTGCTTGCGCTGCTGGTGCTGGTACTGAGCCTGGGGCACGCCACCGCGTATGCGGATGCGCTCGACGGCGCGCTCGCGGTGCGCTCTGCGTACGTCAATTTCGATCACGGCGTGATCGAACTCAACGCGCACGTCACTTATCCGCTCAACCCCACGATTCTCAAGGCACTGCAAAATGGCGTGACACTGAGTTTCGACGTGGAAGCGCGCATCGAGCAGGTGCGCCGATTCTGGTTCAACGCCACGGTGATCGACGTGACGCTGCACCGCGAGCTGGCCTATCACGTGGTGACGCGCCGGTACGTGGTGCGGGACGCGCAAAGCGGCGCACAGAGCAGCTTCGCCACCGTCAAACAGGCGCTGCGCTATCTGCAGCGCGTGCGCAACTGGCCGATTCTGGTCGAGTCACAACTGCAGAGCGGGCGCTACATCATCAGCGTTCGCGCCGGGGTGCGTCGCGGCCAACTGCCCGCCTCGCTGCGGGCGCTGCTGTTCTGGACCGATGACTGGCAGCGTGAGAGTCCGTGGTTCTCATGGCCGCTTCCGGGGTAAGTGGATCGCCGCGGCGCGATGGTGCACGCGCCATCGCCGCCATCGCGCTGTGGAGCGTGATCGGGCTGGCTGCTCTTTTGCTGCTGGCCAAGAGCGCGCAGAACTCCTCCGAGTTCGGCCGCCTGCAGCCGTGGATCGTGCTGCTCAATGTGTTCGGGGTGTTCGCGCTGATCGTGCTGCTCGCGCGGCGCTTGTGGCAGCTGGTGCGCGATTTTCGCAACCACGTGCCGGGCTCGCGTCTGACGGCGCGCACGGTCATGATTTTCGGCGCGCTGGTGATTGCCCCGCTGCTGATCGTGTACTTCTCCTCACTCGAGTTCCTCGACCGCGGCATCGACAGCTGGTTCCGGGTCGAGGTCCGCGAGGGTCTGAAGGACGCGCTGGTGCTCTCGCGTTCGGCGCTCGACCTGCGCGTGCAGGCCGAGTCGCGCCGCACCGCGGTGCTGGCGCGTTCCCTGCTCGGGCACTCGGTCCTGAAAATCCAGGGACAGCTCGATCAGGCGCGCCGCGCCGATTCGGCCCGGGAGATCGTGCTCTATGGGGCCAACGATCGCATCCTCGCGGCCAGTCTGCAGGATCCGCTCGCCGACGTGCCGCTGTCTCCGCCGGCCGACCTCGTGCGCACGGTGAGCGAGCGGCAGACCTACGTCAGTCTCGAGCCACAGCCGCACGGCCGATTCGTCATCCGGATCGGCGTGCCGCTCGCGGGCGCCTCCGGCGACGCGGGCCAACGCTACCTGATGGCGGTCTATCCAGTGCCCAGACAGCTTTCGGAGCTCTCCGATGCCGTGCAGCGCTCGTATTCGCGCTACGGCAACCTGACGGCGCTGCGCGAGCCGTTGAAGTACAGCTTTCGCCTGACCCTCACCCTGGTGCTGCTGCTGGCGATGCTCGCGGCCATTCACGGGGCGATCTTCTCCGCCGAGCGCCTCGCGCGCCCGGTCCAGGACCTGATCGCCGGGACGCGGGCGGTGGGCAAGGGCGACTTCGCGACCCGGCTCGCGCTGACCTCGCGCGATGAGATGGGCTACCTGGTGCACTCCTTCAACGATATGACCAAGCGGCTGCGCCGTGCGCACGATGAGGCAACGCGCAGCCAGCAGGCGGTCGAGCGCGAGCGCGAGCGGCTGGCGATCATCCTGGCGCGCCTCTCGACCGGCGTGCTGGCGGTCGACCGCAATCTGGTGGTGCGCATGGCCAACCGGGCGGCCGGCGGCATTCTCGGCACCGATCTGTCGGTGGCCACTGGACGGGCGCTACCGGATCTGGCCGCCGGCAACGAGCGGCTCGGCCAGTTCGTGGCGGCGCTCGCGGTGCGCTTCGCGCGCGGTCGCGAGGAGTGGCGCGAGCAGCTCGACCTCGGCAAGCCGGCCCGGATGGTGACCCTGATGTGCGCCTGTACGCCGCTGCCGGGCGAGAGCGGCGACATGGGCTATGTCATCGTCTTCGACGACATCACCGCGCTGCTCGAGGCGCAGCGCGATGCGGCCTGGGGCGAGGTCGCGCGGCGCCTCGCCCACGAGATCAAGAACCCTCTGACGCCCATTCAGCTCTCGGCGGAGCGGCTGGCGCGGCGCCTTAAGCCGATTCTCGCCGCGCCGGAGGCGGAATTCCTCGAACGCGCCACCCATACCATCGTGCAGCAGGTCGAGAGCATGCAGCAGATGGTCAATGCGTTCAGCGAATATGCGCGGGCACCGGAGATGCGCGTCAGCCGCTTCAGTCTCAATCAGCTGGTGACCGAGGTGGCCGACCTGTATCGCTCGCAGGATCCGCGTGCGACCATCACGCTCGATCTGGATCCGCTGCTGAGCGCGATCGAGGCCGACCGCGGGCGGGTGCGGCAGATTCTGAACAATCTGTTGACCAATGCGCTCGAGGCGCTCGAGGGGCATCCTGAACCGCGGCTCGAGATCAGTACGCGGCTCGAGGGAGGGGGCGTGAGCGCGTTTGCATTCATGAGCGTGTGTGACAATGGGCCGGGTTTTCAGGCAGACCTGCTGGGGCGGATCTTCGATCCGTACGTCACCAGCAAGCCCAAGGGCACTGGGTTGGGACTGGCGATCGTGAAAAAGATCGTCGAGGAACACGGGGGTCGGATCGACGCCGACAACCGTCCGGAGGGAGGAGCCCGGATCCAAGTGGCGTTGCCGGTGGCATTCGGCAAGCGCGCTGGAGCGCAAGAAAAACGACAGTCATTGCGGAGCGAGCAGGTATGAGTGCGGCACATATTTTGGTGGTCGACGATGAGGCGGACATCCGGGGTCTGCTGAAGGAAATCCTCACCGAGGAGGGCTACGTGGTCGAAGTCGCGGCCAACGCCGCGCAGGCGCGCGCCGCACGCGCACGGCAGACACCCGATCTGGTGCTGCTCGATATCTGGATGCCCGACGTCGATGGCATCACGCTGCTGCGGGAGTGGTCGAGCACGGCCGCGGACGGCTGCCCGGTCGTGATGATGTCCGGCCACGGTACCGTGGAGACAGCGGTGGAAGCGACTCGGCTCGGTGCATTCGATTTCGTGGAAAAGCCACTGTCGCTGGCGAAACTGTTGCGCACGGTGGAGCGCGCTCTCGATGCGGGGCGGCGCAAACGCCAGGCCGGCAAGCTGTTCGTGCCGACACTGGTGGCGCCCGCGGGCAAGAGCAAGCTCATGCAGCAGTTACGCGCCGAGCTGCAGCAGATTGCCACCCACACCTCTGCTGTGCTGCTGATCGGCGAGCCGGGCTCCGGACGGGAGCTGTTCGCCCGCTATCTGCATGGGCGCGGCCCGCGCGCCGGGGCGCCGTTCGTGACATTGGTGGCGAGCAGTCTGCGCGACGCCGATGCCGAGAGCCGATTGTTCGGCTCGCTCGAGAGCGGCACTCGCCGCCCCGGGCTGCTCGAGCAGGCGGCCGACGGTACGCTGTTCATTCAGGAACTCGAGGACCTGCCGTCGGCGGCGCAGCGGCTGCTGTTCGGGGCGCTCGAGTCCGGCCGCTTCACGCCGGTCGGTGGCAGCGAGTCGATCGAGCTGCGCGCGCGGCTGGTCTCCTCGGCGCAGCCCGGGATCGAGAGCCGCGCCGGCTCGGCGTTGCGCCGCGATCTGCTCGCGCATCTGAACACGCTGATCGTGCGCGTGCCGCCGCTGCGCGACTACGCCGAAGACGTGCCGGAGCTGTTGCGGCACCATGTCGACCGCCTGGTTGACTCCGAGGGCTTGCCGCTGCGGCACTTCAGCGTCGCGGCCCAGAACCGGCTGCGCAATTACCCCTGGCCCGACAACGTGCGGGAACTGAAGAATCTCGTGCATCGCCTGCTGATTCAGGGCGGTGGGGAGGAGATCGGCCTGGAGGAAGTCGAGCGTGAGCTGGCCGTGCAGGCCCCTGCCGGTGAGCCGCTGGTCAAACAGGATCTGCTGGCCTTGCCGCTACGCGAGGCTCGTGAGCAGTTCGAGCGTGCTTACCTGCAGCAACAATTGCTGCTGTGCAACGGCAAGGTGGGACAACTCGCCAAGCGCGTCGGCATGGAGCGCACGCACTTGTATCGTAAATTGCGCTCGCTGGGCCTGGACTTCCGCGCGATCGCCGAGGATTGACGGCCGGCCGCGCTCAGCGCGCGCCGCGCGGAATCACCATCGCCGGCAGGCCCACCGCCTTCAGCACGCCGCGGATGCGGTTCAGTTCCGCCGCTTCCGTGAGCGGGCCGATCCGTACGCGGTGCAGCGTTGCCCGGCCATCGGGCACCGAGTCGATGTGCGCGATGATGCCGAGGCTGTCCAACTCGGCGATTACCCGCCGCGCCTGCGCCTCGTCGCGGTAGGAGCCGACCTGCAACACGTAGCCGGCGAAGCGGGTGTGGCCATTGGCGCCGACCGAGAGCATTCCGGGTGCGGTTGGACGCGGTACGGTCACCTTGAGATTCGGCAGCATCTGGTAGAAGTCGTACTGCGGCGGCGCCGGCGCGGCTTTGCCGGGCGCGTGGGACGGCGCACCGCGCCCGCTTGCACGGGCGAGTTGGGAGGGGTTGGAGCGCTCGGGGGCGGCGCTCGTCCGTGCGCTGCGGGTCGCTGCCGCCACGGTGGCGCGCGCAGCGATGCGCGCGCTGTTGCGTGGTGCCGGCCCCGGGGCGCTGTCTGCGGCCTCGGTCGTGGGGGCGGAGGAGGCGCTGGCGGCGCACGCGGTGGTACCAGGCCGGTGCGCATGGTGCATCAGCAGCACGGTGCCCACTGTGGCGAGCAGCGCACCGGCGGCCGCGCCGAACAAGAACTCCTTCAATCCGCCGGGAGTGCCCGCACGCCGGCCGCCTCCGGTGCCCTTGTAGTCGCGGCTGGTCAGTTGGGACATCGACTCACATGCTCTCGGGCGCACTCACGCCGAGCAGTTCCAGTCCGTTGCGCAATACCTGCTGCACGCCGAGCACGAGCGCCAGACGCGCATTGCGCACCTTGGAGTCCTCGACCAGGAACGGCTCAGCGTTGTAATACGTGTGCAGTGTGTTGGCGAGTTCCCGCAGATAATGCACCAGGGTGTGCGGCGCGCGATTGACGGCAGCCTGTTCGAGCGCCTCGGGAAAGCGCGTCACGCACGCGAGTGCTGCCTGTTCGTGCGCACTGGTCAGCAGCTGCGTGTGCGCCAGGCCTTCGCTGCGGTCGAACTGCAGTCCGCGTGCCGCCATCTGCTTCTGGACGCTGGCCACGCGTGCATGCGCGTACTGGATGTAATAGACCGGATTCTCGTTGCTGCGCGACTTGGCGAGTTCCAGGTCGAAATCAAGCGGTTGGTCGTGGCTGCGCATGAGATAGAAGAGCCGGCAGGCATCGTTGCCCACCTCCTCGCGCAGCTGGCGCAGGGTCACGAACTGCGCTTCGCGTTTGCCCATGGGGATTTTCTCCCCACCGCGAAACAGACTGACGAACTGGATCAGATTGACTTCCAGGCTCTCACCCGGCTCACCCATCGCCGTCAGCCCGGCGCGCACTCGCGCCACATAGCCGTGGTGATCAGCGCCGAGTACGTCGATGAGACGCTCGAAGCCGCGCTCGCGCTTCTCGAGGTGATAGGCGATGTCGGAGGCGAAATAGGTTTTCTGGCCATTTTCGCGCACCACCACCCGGTCCTTCTCGTCACCGAACTCCGTGGCGCGGAACCAGGTCGCACCCTGTTCGCGGTACAGCCGGCCCTCATGCTCGAGGCGCGCGAGGGCCCGTTCGATGGCACCGCTTTGCTCCAATTCCCGCTCTGAGTACCAGCGGTCGAAGCGTACGCCGAACTGCTCGAGGTCCGCGCGGATGTCCGCCAGCATTTGTGCGAGCGAACGTGCCAGCACGCGCGCAAACCCGTCAGTGCCGATCAACTCGCGGGCACGAGCGATCAGCGCGTCGATGTAGAGCTCCTTGTCACCGGTTGGCGCATCGGCAGGCAGCCCGGCGAGCACGCTCGCCGCCGCCCGCCGCAGGCCCTCGCCCTCGCTCGCCTGCAACTGCACGGCGATCGCCCGCACGTAATCGCCGCGGTAGCCGTTCTCGGGAAACGGAAGCGTTTCCCCGCATGCTTCGAGATAGCGAATCCAGGCGCTGACGGCCAGGATGTCGACCTGGCGGCCGGCGTCGTTGATGTAATACTCACGCGCAACATCAAAGCCAACCGCAGTCAGGATGTTGGCGAGTGTCGCGCCGTAGGCAGCCTGGCGTCCGTGTCCGACGTGCAGAGGGCCAGTCGGGTTGGCCGAGACGAACTCGAGCAGCACACGCTCTCCCTGGCCGAGCGGACTGTGTCCGTATTGGCCTGCCTGCGCGTGGATCGCCGCGAGCTCCTCGGCATAGGCGGCCGGGGAGAGGAAGAAATTGATGAATCCGGCGCCGGCGATTTCGGTTCGCAACACCAACGGGCTCGGCGGCAAGGCCGCGATGATGCGCTGTGCCAGCTCGCGTGGATTGCTGCGCGCGGCTTTCGCCAGGCGCAGCGCGATGTTGGTTGCGAAATCGCCATGACGTGCATCGCGGCTGCGCTCGACCGTTACGGTCTCGGCCGCCTGCGGCACACCCAAGGCGTCCCGCAGGGAGCTCAGCGCCGTGGCGAGGAGTTGCTCGAGTTGCTGTTTCAAGGAAATCGGGTCCAAACCAGGGGGAAATGACGAATTCTACCCGATTAAAACAGCTCCATCGGATCGACATCGAGCGCCCAGCGCACCCGCCGTCCGCTCGGCAGGCTCTCCAGCTGTGGCAGCCATGCCTCGAGAAAACGGTGCAGGCTGGCACGCTCGCGGCTCTCAATCAGCAGTTGCGCATGATGGCGTCCGGCGCGTCGGGCCATCGCGGCCGGCACCGGGCCCAGCAGACGCACCCCGTGTGCTCCAGCGGCGAGCGCGCGCGCCTCCGTGAGAAATTGCAGGGCGTCGGCGGCGCTCGGCGCGGAGTCCCGTACTGCGGCGAGGCGAGTGAAAGGGGGCCAGGCTGCCTGTCGGCGCTCCTCGAGTGCCGTGTGCGCGAAGCCCTCGTAGCCTTCGCGGAGCAGGCCTGTGAGCAGTGGATGATCCGGAAATTCGGTCTGGATCAGTACCTCGCCGGGACGCGCACCGCGGCCGGCGCGACCGGCGACCTGCACGATGGTCTGCGCCAGGCGCTCGGGGGCACGGAAGTCTGTGCTGAACAGTCCCTGGTCGGCATTGAGCACCACCACTAGCGTCACATTGGGGAAATCGTGTCCCTTGGTCACCATCTGAGTGCCGACGAGGATGCGGCCCTCGCCCGAGGCGACGCGCCGCACGGCGGCCTCGAGGTCGCCGCGCCGACGGATCACATCGCGGTCGAGCCGCACGCATGGCACGCCGGGGAACCGCTGCGAGAGTGTGTCCTCGAGCCGTTCAGTGCCCTGACCCACCGGCTTCACCGGGAAGCCGCACTGCGGGCAGCGCTCGGGCAGGGGCTCCTGTGCGCCGCAATGATGGCAGCGCAGAACGCGCGCACCGAGGTGCACCGTCAGGCGTGCATCGCAGTCCCGGCATGGCGCGACCCAGCCGCATGCGGTGCAGGCGAGCGTGGGTGCATAGCCGCGCCGGTTGAGGAATACCAGGGTCTGGCCGCCGGCACCGAGATGGCGTTCGATGGCCTGTACCGCCGGCATGGACAAACCGGCGGTGTGGGCGTGGGCGCGCAGGTCGATCAGCGCGAGCCGGGGTGGGGCGGCCTCGGCGGCGCGCCGGGTGAGTGTCAGGCGCGTATAGCGGCCGGCGGCGACGTTGTGCAGCGTCTCGAGGGCGGGCGTGGCCGAACCGAGGACCACGGGCACGGCGGCGCTGTGCGCGCGCATCACGGCCAGATCCCGTGCCGAGTAGCGAAAGCCGCCGTCGTGCTGCTTGTAGGACGCGTCGTGTTCCTCGTCGGCGATGATCACGCCGAGATTGGCCACCGGGGCAAACACAGCCGAGCGCGTCCCGAGCACGATGCGTGCGCGGGCAGCGTGCGCCTCACGCCAGGCGAGCAGCCGTTCCTGGTCGCTCAGTCCGGAATGCAGCACGGCCATCGGCACGCCGAGGCGCTCGCGGAACCGGGCGACCAGCTGTGGGGTGAGGCCGATTTCCGGCACGAGCACCAGGGCGCTGCGTCCCTGCGCGAGTGCGCGCGCGGCGACCTGCAGGTATACCTCGGTCTTGCCGCTGCCGGTGATGCCTTGCAGCACGAACGCGCCGAACTGGCCGAGCGATGCCTCGATGCGCTCGGTCGCTGCCCGCTGTTCCGGATTGAGCGTGGGTCCGTCGGCAGGCGTGAACGGCTGCGCCGAGGCCACTGGTGGGGCGCAGGCAACCTGCGCCGAGGCGATCCAACCGCGCTCCTCGAGCGGGCGAGCCGCGCTGCGCCAAGCCTCGCCAAGCTGCTCGCGCAGCTCGACGGCGGAGCGGTCGTGGTCGAGCAGGGCGGTGAGCACTGCCCGCTGGCGCGGCGCGCGGCGTGGCTCGCCCTGTGCGTGCGCGGCAGTGCCGGCGGGGGTGATCCGCCAGCGCTGCTCGTGCGCGGCGAGGCTCGCGCCCAGGCGCAGGGCCTTCGGCAGCGCTGCGGCCAGCACCTCGCCGATCGGGTGATGGTAGTAGCCGGCCGCCCACTGCAGCAGCTCGAGTAATCCGGGGTCGAGCAGCGGCCGGTCATCGAGGGTCTCGAGCACCATCTTGAGCTTGTCTTTCGGGACGTCCGTGCTCTCGGCGGTAGCCAGGACCACGCCCACCAGGCGGCGCCTGCCGAACGGGACGCGCACCCGCACCCCCGGGGGAGGGGGCTCGGCCGGGGCGAGATAATCGAACAGCTGACGCAGTGGCGTGGCCAGCGCGACGCGCAGGACGGGAGCGGAGGGCATGGGAAGTGATTGAAAAATCAACGCTGCTGCCCGTCCGTTGCTCTGCCCGTCGCCGTCAACCGACAGGCTGGGGTCGCGTTATACGGGCTATGTCAGACTCTGCTACGCTTGTCTCGCCTTATAGCATGCCGGCTGCCCTTCGCGGCGACGTGGATCGATCCCATTCGAATGCCCAGACCGCACAGCATGCGCTCAGCCAGTTTCTGGCGAGCGTGGAACTGAAGGCATTCCGCATCGCACAAACCGCTTTGCGCCACGAGGACGATGCCCTCGATGCCGTGCAGGACGCGATGCTGCAGTTGGCCCGCGCCTACGCGGATCGTCCCGCGGCCGAGTGGAAGCCGCTCTTCTATCGAATTCTGGAAAATCGCATTCGCGACGTCCAGCGGCGACGCAGCGTGCGCAACCGGGTGATGGCCTGGTTGCCCTTTCACCAGGAATCCGACGAAGCGGATGACCCGCTCGCGACCGTGCAGAGCCCCGAGCTGCCGGTGCCGCAGCGCATCGAGCTCGATGAGACCATGGCGGCGTTGCAGAGCGCGCTGAACGCGCTGCCGCAGCGGCAGCAGCAAGTGTTTCTGCTGCGCGCGCTCGAAGGCCTGGATGTCGCACAGACCGCACGTGCGATGGGCTGCTCGCAGGGGAGCGTCAAGACACATTACTTCCGCGCGCTGCGCGCACTGCGCGCACAGCTGGGTGATCCGACATGAGCGACGTGGACGACAAAGCGGCGTTCGAGCGGCGGCTGGTTGCGCTCCTTGAGCGCGATGCGGACACGACGAGCGCTCATGTGCGCTCGCGTCTCACCCAGGCACGGCACGCCGCACTGGCGCAGGCGGCGCAGCGGTCCGGCTGGTTGCGCCGCGGTCTGGTGGTGCGGCGCGTCTGGATGCCGGCGGCCGGCGCGCTGGTCGCTGCGCTGGTGTGGGTGATGCTGCTCGGCCCGCGACGTGCCGCGCCGGCGCCGCCCTTTACGGCAAACGCCGGTGCGCTGGCGGCCGAAGATGTATCGCTGCTCAGTGATCGCGACGGACTGGCGCTCGTTCAGGATGGCGACGGACAGTTCTACGAATGGGCGGCGGCACAGGCACGCTTGGCGCCGCAAACCGGGGCCGAGGCCGTCGAGTCGAACGAGAATGGCGGATAAGCGATGCGGCGGTGGCAGGACGGCGGTAGTACTTCTGGCCGCGGTGGTTGCGCCCGGCGCGTGCGCGGGGCAGCCGCCGCCCTCGAGCGCGCCGCAGCCGGTCTCGCTGAGTTTCTTGGAGTACCTCGGCGCGAGCGATCCGGCCGGCCCTGCCGACCGCTCGGCGGGCGGCGGCTGGATGCGCTACCTCTCGCAGCTGAAGCTCGGCCCGTCCAAGCCGGCGGCGCCCGCGCCCGGCAAGACTTCCGCCCCCCCCGGAAATCGCGCGCCGGCGCAGCCCCAGGGCAGCGGCTGATGAGCAGGACCTGGCGTGTCGTGCTTCTTGCGCTGCTGCTCGCGCTCCTGCCGGCATGGTCCGGCGCGCAACAGGCGCCCGCGGGCGCGGGTCGGGCAGTGCCCTGGTCGGCGCTCACGAGTGCGCAGCGGCGGCTGCTCGGCCAGCTGCACGATCGGTGGGCGCAGTTGCCGCCGGCTCGCCAGCGCGCGCTGGTGCGCGGCAGCCGCCTGTGGTTGCACATGACGCCCGCCGAGCGGCACCAGGCACAGCGTCGCTTCGCCCAATGGCGGCGGATGTCCCCGCAGCAACGGGCCGTGCTGCGCCGCCGCTGGCAGCGATTCCGGGCCCTTCCGCCCGCCCAGCGGGCCGCGATCCGGCGTAGCTTTCGGGCATACGAGCGTTTGCCGGCCTGGCGGCGGCGGATGCTGCGCAAGCGCTGGCAAAGGGCGACACCCGCTGAGCGGCGGATGATGATTCAGCGCTTGCACCAGCGCATGATGCGTCAGCGGATGATGCGTCAGATGCAACGCCGGCAATTGCGCTCGCTGCGGGGGATGGGCCGCTTCGGCGGCGGGATGCGCGGCCTGCGCCGCGGCGGGCGCCCGCCGTCGCGGCGGGGCTAGCTGAGTGTTTTGACGGCCTGGATCAGCTCGGCGCCGACTTTCTGGGCATCACCGTAGAGCATGCGTGCGTTGTCGAGGTAGAACAGGGCGTTCTCGATTCCGGAGAAGCCGGCTCCCTTGCCGCGCTTGATCACGATCACGTTCTTGGCCCGGTCGGCATTGAGGATCGGCATGCCGTAGATGGGGCTCGACTTGTCGGTGCGGGCCACCGGATTGACCACGTCGTTCGCCCCGATGATCAGCGCCACATCGGCGGTGTCGAACTCCCCGTTGATCTCCTCCAGATCCCCGATCAGATCGTACGGCACACCCGCCTCGGCGAGCAGCACGTTCATGTGCCCCGGCATGCGTCCGGCCACCGGGTGGATCGCAAAGCGCACCGTCACGCCCCGCTCGATCAGCAGCTGGCACAGCTCCCAGATCTTGTGCTGCGCCTGCGCCACCGCCATGCCGTAGCCGGGGACCACGATCACCTTTTGCGCAAAGGCAAGCATCACCCCTACGTCTGAGGACTCGATCGGCTTTAAGCTGCCGCTCACCGCTCCGCCCGCCTCTGCGCCCGCCTCGCCAAACCCCGAGAACAGCACGTTGCCAAGCGAGCGGTTCATCGCCTTGGCCATCAGCTGCGTCAGCAGCGTGCCGGCCGAGCCGACCACCGTGCCGGCAATGATCATCGCCGCGTTGTGCAGCGCAAAGCCCTCAAAGCCCACCGCCAGCCCCGTGAGCGCGTTGTACAGCGAGATCACCACCGGCATGTCCGCCCCGCCAATCGGCAGCGTCATCGCCAGCCCCAGCAGCAGCGCCCCGCCGAGCAGCCCCGTCACGTACCCCGCAGCGCCCCCCGGGTGCACCACCTCGAGCACCCCGGGCAGCAGCGCCCCGCCCAGCAGCAGCACGCTCACGAACTGCTGGCCACGAAAGCGGATACTGCGCCGGATCAGCCCCTGCAGCTTGCCAAAGGCAATCGCGCTGCCGCTGAAGGACACCGCCCCAATCAGCCCCCCGGCCACCGCCAGCGCCGTGCTCATTCCCCCGCCGGCCCCGTTGCGGTACAGCTCCACCGCTGCAATCGAGGCCGCCGCTCCACCGCCCATCCCGTTGTACAGCGCGATCATCTGCGGCATGTTCGTCATCGCCACGCGCTTGCCGCTCCACCACGCCAGCGCCGCCCCCAGCACGAGCGCCGCCCCGATCAGCGGGTAGTTGCTCATCCCCGGGTAGGCCAGCGTCACCAGCGTCGCCACCAGCATCCCCGCCCCGGCCCACACAATGCCGCTGCGCGCGCTCACCGGGGAGCTCATGCGCTTCAGCCCCGTGATGAACAGCACCGCGGTGAGGAAGTAGCTGCCCTGAATCAGCGCACCGGCGCTCCACAGCCCAGAGAACGCCCCGGACATCTAGCGCTCCTCGTGCGCCGCGGTGCGCACCTTGCTGGATCTGAACATCTCGAGCATCCGCTCGGTCACCACGTACCCGCCCACCGCATTGCCCGCCGCCAGCAACACCCCAATGAAGCCAATCGTCTTCTCAAGCGGCGTGTGCGCCCCGCCCAGCGCCACCATCGCCCCAACCAGCACAATCCCGTGCACAAAGTTCGACCCCGACATCAGCGGGGTGTGCAAGATCACCGGCACCCGCGAGATCACCTCGTACCCGGTGAAGGCCGCCAGCATGAAAATGTAAAGCGCAACGATTCCAGTCATCATCGTCCCCCGCTGCCCCTCATCCGCCAAGCGCTTGGCGGGTCGGCTCGTGACGGATCTGTCCGTCGTGCGTCAGACAGGCCGCGGCAAATACCTCGTCCTGCCAATCAATCGCCAGCTCCCCCTCCTTCAGCGCCGGGGAGAGAAAGTTCAGCAGATTGCGCGCGTACATCTCGCTGGCGTTGTACGCCAGATCGGCCGCCAGGTTCACCGGCCCCATCACCCGAACCCCCTGGTGAATCACCGTCTCCCCGGGGCGCGTCAGCTCGCAATTGCCCCCTTGCTCGGCGGCCGTGTCCACAATCACCGACCCGGCCCGCATCCGCTCAACCGCGGCACGCGTGATGATCTTCGGGGCCGCTCGCCCCGGTACCGAGGCGGTGCTGATCAGCGCATCGGCCGCCGCAATGCGCCCATCGAGCACCTCCTGCTGGCGTCGCTGCTCCTCCTCGCTCAGCTCCCGTGCATAGCCTCCGCTGCCCTCGGCACTGACCCCGGTGTCCACAAAGCGCGCTCCAAGGGAGCGAACCTGCTCGCGCGTGGCGCTGCGCACGTCGTACGCCTCCACCACCGCACCGAGCCGCCGCGCCGTGGCAATCGCCTGCAGGCCCGCTACCCCAGCCCCAATCACCAGCACCTGCGCCGGGCGAATCGTCCCGGCCGCCGTCGTCAGCATCGGCAGAAACTTCTGCAGCTCATTGGCCGCCAGCAGCACCGCCTTGTACCCGGCGATCGAGGCCTGCGAGGACAGTGCGTCCATCGACTGCGCGCGCGAGATGCGTGGCACCAGCTCCATCGCAAAACTGGTAATTCCCCCCTTCTGCAGCGCCAAAACCTCCTCACGGCGCCCGTACGGCTGCAAGAAACCCACCACCACCGTGCCCGCCTTGAGCATCCCAATCTGCTCAACGCTCAGCGGCTGCACCGTCAGCAGAACCTGCGAGCGCCCGAGCACCTCGGCTGCCTCGCCCCACTGCACGCCCCGATACGCCGAGTCCGCAAACTGCGCCAGCTCCCCCGCTCCGTGCTCAAGCAGCACCTTCGCCCCGCTGCGCACATACTTCTCGGCTACCTCTGGCACCACGCTCACGCGCCGCTCACGCGCCGCGCTCGCGCGCAACACGCCGATTGTGATTGGCATCAATGGCCCTCTTGGACTGGATTGCGCTGGAGAGGCCAGCGCTCGGTCTTGTTGCGCTCTACCCTACACGTTGTCACGTTGAACTCAAGCATATTCTTGCCGTATCTTAACCCCTGCCATGACAGGCATAGACTTCGAGCGGGCCGATCACGGTTCGAGCGATGACCTGCGGATCGTGCCGGGCGGTGCGGTGCGCGGGCTCTCCCAACTCGTGCTGCGCACCGACGTTGCGGGGATGCCGCTCGAATGGATCGATTATCGGGAGGCGGCCCGGCTCTATACCCAGCAGCAGGTCGCCTACACCTGCGGCAGCAACCTGTTCACGCTGTTCGGCGGAATCAATGCTCTGACCGGCCGGCGTACCGTGCTCGAGATCAATTCGATCGTGGCGACCATCGGGCACACCGGTAACCCCGGTAGCACGCGTGTTGATTACGTGCCGCCGCTGAACAACCAGACGCTTTTCCGGCGCGACGCGCACATCTGTCTGTATTGCGGACAGCGGTTCGCGACCCGGGATCTGTCCCGCGATCACGTCCGGCCGTTCAGCCAGGGCGGGCTCGATACCTGGACGAACGTCGTGACCGCCTGCCGGCGCTGCAACAATCAGAAGGCCTCGCGCACGCCCGAGCAGGCTAAAATGCAGTTGGTCGCGGTGCCGTTCGCGCCGACCTATGCCGAGTACATCTTTCTCAAGGGCCGGCGGGTGCTCGCCGATCAGATGGAATATCTGCTCGCGCACTTCCCGCGCTCGAGCCCGTTGCATGAGCGCATCCAGCGCTGGTTGAGCTGAGCGTCCGCGCCCCGTCCGCCCGGGGCGCGGACGACGGAATCACAAACTTTGCTTTATCTCATCGACGCCTCGGTTTACGTCTTCCGTGCTTATCATTCGCCGTTGCCCGAGATGCTCGATGTCGAGCGCAGGCCGGTGCATGCCGTGTTCGGATTCGCACGCTTCCTCGGCGATCTGCTGGAACGGACCCGCCCGCAATTCGTGGGGGTGGCCTTCGACCGACGCCTCGCCAGCTCCTACCGCAACGCGATCTATCCGCCGTACAAGGCCAATCGCGAGCCGGCGCCGCCCGATCTGGCGGTGCAATTCGATTACTGCCGCGAGCTGTGCGCGCACCTGGGGCTTGCCGTGTTCGTCGATTCCTACTACGAAGCGGACGATCTGATCGGCACGCTCGCCCAGAGAATGCGCGGACACGGCATTCGTTCGGCGTTCATCACCCGCGACAAGGACCTCGCTCAGCTGGTGCGCGACGGGGATCTGTACTGGGATTTCGGTGCGCGTGGTCAGCTTGGTTATCGCGACGTCGAGCGGCACTTCGGCGTCGCGCCGGAGCGATTCGCCGATTATCTCGCGCTCACGGGTGATACCTCGGACAACATCCCGGGCGTCCCGGGCGTCGGTCCGAAAACCGCCGCGGCACTGATGCGTGCGTTTGCTTCCATTGACGATCTGTACGCCGGGCTCGGCCGGGTGAGCGCGCTCGGGCTGCGGGGTGGGCGGGAGCTGCGCGAGCGGCTGCGCGAGCACCGCGAGGCGGTCTATCTGGCGCGGCGCCTGACCCGCATCGTGTGTGACATGCCGCTCGAGGTCGGCGCCGAGGACCTGCGGCCGCGCATCCCGAACCGCGCTGGGCTCGACGGATTGTACGACCGGCTCGGCTTCGGCCCGATGCTGCGCCGCCAAGCCGAGCGGCTGGCGGCGCTCGCGGCTGGCGGCGGCCCGTGAGGTGGGACCTGCGGCCATGCTCTGGCATGATTTGAGCCGTGCGTCGGCTATGCTCGGCGCTCGGTCACCGCAATAAACTGGGGGCTTCCATGGCGAGCAAGAACATCGAGTCCGTCCTGCAGGAAGAGCGCGTGTTCCATCCGCCTGCGGAGTTCAGTGCGCGCTCGCAGCTGAAACCGGCGGATATCGACGGCCTGCGGCGGCATGCCGAGACGGACTACACCGGCTTTTGGGCGCAGATGGCGCGCCAGGAAATCCTCTGGCACAAGCCCTTTACCGTGACGCTCGATGAGAGCGAGGCACCCAACTACCGGTGGTTCAGCGACGGGGAGCTGAACGTTTCGTTCAACTGTCTCGATGTGCATCTGGCCGAGCGCGGGCACAAACCGGCGATCATCTTCGAGGGCGAGCCGGGCGACGTGCGCCGCATCAGCTACCAGGAACTGCATGCCGAGGTGTGCCGCTTCGCCAATGTGCTGAAAGCCCTCGGCGTGCAGCGCGGTGATCGGGTGGCCATCTACATGCCGCTCGTGCCCGAGATCATCGTCGCCATGCACGCCTGCAACCGCATCGGCGCGATTCATTCCGTGGTGTTCGGCGGGTTCTCGGCGCCGGCGCTGAAAGATCGGATCGAGGACACCGGGGCCAAGGTGCTCGTGACGGCCGATGGCGGGTGGCGCGGCGGCCATGCGATCGAACTGAAGGCGGCGGCGGACAAGGCGCTCGCCGCCGGCTGCCCAAGCATCAAGCACGTCATCGTTCTGAAGCGCACCGGCCGGCCGGTCGGCATGGAGGCCGGTCGCGACCTGTGGTGGCACGAGACCGTGGCGGAGCACTCGCCGGTGTGCGAGCCGGAGTGGGTCGATGCCGAACATCCGCTCTACCTGCTTTACACCTCAGGCTCGACGGGCAAACCAAAGGGCATCCAGCACTCGAGTGGCGGCTATCTGCTGGGGGCGAAACTGACCACCCAATGGGTGTTCGACCTGCGCGATGATGATGTGTTCTGGTGCACGGCGGACGCCGGTTGGGTGACCGGGCACAGCTACCTCGCCTACGGGCCGCTCGCGGTGGGGGCGACCGTGGTGATGTACGAGGGCGCACCGACCTATCCCGACGGCGGGCGTTTCTGGAAGATCTGTCAGGATCACGGCGTCAGCGTGTTCTATACGGCACCGACGGCCATCCGCGCGCTGATGAAGCTCGGTGATGAGGTGCCGGCGCGCTACGACCTGTCGCGCCTGCGGCTGCTCGGCAGCGTTGGTGAGCCGATCAACCCGGAAGCATGGATGTGGTATCACCGCACGATCGGTGGCGCACGCTGCCCGATCGTCGATACCTGGTGGCAGACCGAGACGGGCGTGATCCTGATCTCGCCGCTGCCCGGGATCACCGCCACCAAGCCGGGATCGTGCACGGTGCCGCTGCCGGGCATTGCGGCAGACATCGTCGATGATCACGGTCAGCCGGTCACGCGGCCCGAGGCGGGCGGTTACCTGGTGATCAAAAAGCCCTGGCCGGCCATGCTGCGCACGATCTGGCGCAACAATGACCGCTATCTGGCGGCCTACTGGGAGAAGTTCCAAAACCGCTACTACGTGGCCGGCGACAGCGCACACCGCGACAAGGACGGTTACTTCTGGATCATGGGGCGAATCGATGACGTGTTGAACGTGGCCGGCCATCGGCTGGGCACCATGGAGATCGAGTCCGCCCTGGTGGCGCATCCGCGGGTCGCCGAGGCTGCGGTGGTCGGCAAGCCGCACGAGATCAAGGGCGAATCGGTCTTTGCCTATGTGGTCTGCCGGGGCGCCCGTCCGGCAGACACCGGGCATCTGGTGCAGGAACTACGTGAGTGGGTGGGCCAGCAGCTCGGCGCCATCGCCAAGCCCGATGAGATCCGCTTTGCGGACAATCTGCCGAAGACCCGCTCGGGCAAGATCATGCGCCGTCTGCTGCGCGCGATCGCCCGCGGCGAGGATCTCGCCCAGGATGTCTCCACCCTGGAGAACCCTGCCATCCTCGATCAGTTGCGCGGCGCCGGCGCAGAGGCCGCCCCGCCGCAGGGGCGCTCGCGGCGTCCCGCTCGAGCTGCGGCTCGCGTGGGTGCCGCGCAGCGCACGCGGCCACGGCCAAAGCCAGTGACCCGGACCGTGGCCTCAAAGCGCGCCAAGGCCGCAACGCCGTCGGCGGGGGCGGGCCGTAAGGCCAAGACCGCGAAGCGCCGCGCCGCCGCGGCGCAGGTGGGCGCTCGGCGCAGGCCGGCCAAAGCGGCCAAGCGCGCTGTAGCACGGGCCAAAAAGCGAACTCAGGCTTCGGCCGCGAAACCCCGCAAAGTCACGCGCTTACGCATTGCAGCGACCCCGCCGAAGCGCAAGGCGGCGAAGCGTTCCGCGGTGCGTCCGAGCGGACGCCGCGCCGCGCCCCGTCCCCAGAGCGCGCGGCGCCGCCGGCGCTAAAGCGCCCGCTTGACGGTTCATGGCGGGCGGCGCAGCGGTCAGAGCCGCTCATAGCGCCGCTCGCCGCTCAGCGGATCGTACAGAACCTCCACCGGCTCGCCGGTGGAGGGATCCTCGAAGCGCTCACCGGTCGGTTTCCAGCAGGCCGACGCCGGCAGCCGTTTGCGGTAACGCCACTGCTCAAAAGCGGTGCCGAGTATTCCCAACACACCGAGCGCCGCGAGTTCACTCCCGGGGGCCAGCCGACCGGCGAGCGCATCGCCTGTGCCGATCAGGACGAGGAGCGCGGCGAGCACCAGCACCAGGGCGCGTAGTTTCACGTGGCCGGCTCGATGATCACGGCCGTGCCGTAGGCGACGATCTCGCTCATCGTCTGACCGATCTCGGCGGAGTCGAACCGCATCATGACCACCGCGTTGGCCTGCATCAGTGCGGCATTGCGCACCATGCGGTCGATCGCATGCCGGCGCGCTTCCTCGAGCAATTGGGTGTATTCGGAGATCTCGCCGCCGACCAGCGAGCGCAGGCCCGCCATGACATTGCCGGCCAGGCCGCGACTGCGCACGACGACTCCGAAGACCTGACCCTTGACGGCCGTGACGCGGTGGCCGGGAACATTCTCGGTGGTGACGATCAGCATCGGGGGCTCTCCTGTGTTCGCCCGGCGCGCCGCTCGCGGGCTGCGCGGGGCCTCGGATGGTAGCACCCGGCCGTGAACGGCGCGGTGCAGCGGCGAGGCTGCGCAAAATTGCGCTTTTCCGGCACAAATGCCCCTAGTGCTCGCGCACCGGACGGACCTACTCTGAAAGCGGCCGTCGACCGGCGCCCTCGCCGGTCCGGTCCGATGGGGCAGGGCCGTCATGCAGGGGCGACGCTGATGGGCGAGATCATCCAGGTGGCTTTCGGGTCCGAACGCGATTGGCAGCGCGCGCGCAGCCATTGGAGTGAAGGTCTTGCGGCCGTTGGTGCGCTGTTTGGCGATGACGAGGCGCTGATGCGTGCCAAGGCGGAATGCTTTTATCAACTGCTGCGCCGGATCGTGGAGGATATTCCCGCGGTACGGGTGACGGTCAGTCTGCCGGAGGATCTGTCAGCGGACCACACTGCGCTGCTGACCGCCGCCATTCGGGAGGCAACACTGAAGGGCATCGAGGTCAGTACCTGCCATGCGGTGCGGATGCTCACCGCGGCAATCTTCGATCTGTGCACCTCGAAGTTGCGTACCAAGCCGTCGTGAGCCACCTCGTGCGCCGACAGGACCGTTGCGCAGCAGTGTTGGGTGCGGGTCCGGAGCGTCGTGCGATATGACGCTGCGCAGCAGTGATTACGCGGGAGTGTCGCGGGGCCGCGGGGCCGCGGGCCGCCCGAGCTCCACCTGGGTCCAGCCCTGACAGTGGCGGGCGATCTGCGCGGCGAGCAGCTCGGCATGCTCGGGGCGGGCATTGAGTGCCGGCACGTACTCGAACCGTTCCCCGCCGGCGTGCACGAACGCCGCACGGTTCTCGACATCGATCTCTTCGAGTGTCTCCAGGCAGTCGACGGCAAAGCCCGGACAGATCACCGTAACGTCCTTGATGCCGCGCGCCGGCATGCCCGCGAGCGTTTCGATGGTGTAGGGGCGCAGCCACTCGCTCGGTCCGAAACGCGACTGAAACGTGACGCTCCACTCGCCGTCCTTCAACAGCAGCTCTTCCGCGAGTAGGCGTGCGGTCTTCTGGCATTTGCAGAAGTATGGGTCGCCCTGGTGGAAATAGCGCTCCGGGATGCCGTGGAAGGAAATGAGCAGATGGCTGGTGCGTCCGCGTGCGGCCCAATGCTGCGCAACGCTCTCGCGCAGCGCCTCGATGTACTCGGGCTGGTCGTGATACTCGGAAATGAAGCGCAGCTCGGGCAGCCAGCGCCAGCCGGCAAGCTCGGCGTTGACCTGATCGTAGACGGCGCCGGTGGTGGCGCCGCAGTACTGCGGGAACAGGGGCAGGACGAGGATGCGCCGCGCGCCGGCGGCACGCAGCCGCTGCAGAGACTCTGCGACGCTCGGAGTGCCGTACAGCATGCCGAACTCGACCGAAAAGGGGGCCATCATCCGCTGCGCCAGCAGACTGCCGAGCGTGCTGCGCAGGCGGTCGGATTGTTCTTGCAGCGGAGAGCCATGCGCCGACCAGATCTTGCGGTATTTCGGCGCAATGCGCGCCGGGCGCAGCGGCAGAATGAATCCGTAGAGAATCGGCAGCCACAGCGGACGCGGCAGCTCGACGACCCGCGGATCACTCAGCATCCGCGCCAGAAAGCGCCGCACGTCGCGTGCTGTCGGGGATTCGGGCGTGCCGAAGTTGACCGCGAGAATGCCGATACGCTCGGCGGCGTCGCGATGGAAATCCGGGGAGCTGTGGTAGCGCATTTTTAGCAAGATAGCGCAGCGTGACCGCCGGCAACCAGAGTGAATGCGACGGGCGCCGAGCGGACCGGCCGCACGGTGCTCTGTCTATCTGAGCTCAGGAGCCGGCTTCGTCGGGGCGGGGCTCGCGCTGCAGCAGGTGCTGGGCCAGGAATTCCAGGGTCCGTCGGCGCGCCAGGGCGGCTGCGTCCGCGTCGTACGCGGCGCGCAGATCGCAGTTGAAGCCGTGGCCGGCCCCGGCGTAGAGATGGAAGATCCCGGCCGGGTCCATGGCCCGCATCCGGGCCACCTCGGCCGGCGGAATGCCATGATCCTCGCTGCCGAAGTGATACAGCACCGGGCAGCGCGGCGGGTGGCCCGCATCCTGCGCCTTGCCGTAATAGACCACCGCGCAGTCGACTGGCAGCAGGCAGGCCGCCCGGTACGACTGTGCGCCGCCCCAGCAGTACCCGACGGTCGCCACGCCTCCGGCGTGCTTGACGACGGCGATAGCCGCCGCCAGGTCCTTCAGTGTCTGCTCCGGATTGAGCTCCTGCATGTAGCCGCGGCCTTCATCGACTTCGGTGGGGCTGTAGCCGAGCTCGATGCCGCGGCGAATGCGGTCAAACATGCAGGGCGCAATGGCCGTATAGCCCTCGGCGGCGAATCCGTCGGTTACGGCGCGGATGTGCTGATTGACCCCGAAGATCTCCTGAATCACCACCACGCTGCCCCGAGCCTTCTTACCCGGCGGCGCGGCCAGGTACGCTTGAAACTGGTGCCCGTCGCGGGCCATTAGGGTGGTGAATTCGCCCATAGTGGTGTCCAACCTTACAGTGATCCGGTCGTGTCGAAACATTCAGGATATCGCGCGCCGCCCAGGCGCGGAAGCGCTCGGCCGCATTTGCCCGAAGCGCTGACCCGCAGGCCGTTTGACGCGCTGCGTGCGCACCATGATAGCCTACTGCCGGGGATCGGGACGTGGCGCGTCCCGCGGGAGGGTTCATGCTGGTCGGCACAGCCGTGCGGCGCGTTGCCATCGTGGGCGGCGTGCGCATTCCGTTCGCCCGGGCTCACACCGCGTACGCGTCGGTGGGCAACGCGGAGATGCTCACGGCGGTACTGCGTGGACTGGTCAGTCGATTCGCCTTGCAGGGCGTGCGCCTCGGTGACGTGGCCGCCGGCGCGGTGATCAAACACTCCAAGGACTTCAACCTGACGCGCGAAAGCCTGCTTTCTTGCGGGTTGGATCCCCAGACCCCTGGGCTCGACCTGCAGCGCGCCTGCGGCACGAGCCTCGAAGCGGCGATTGCGATCGGCAACAAGATTGCGCTCGGGCAGATCGATGCCGGGATAGCCGCCGGCGTCGACACGATCAGCGACCCGCCCGTCGTCTATCCGCGCGCATACCAGCGGCTGCTGCTCTCGAGTCACCGCGGGCGGCATCTCGGCGCACGTCTCGCGCCCTGGTTGCGCCTGCGGCCGGGGCATTTCAAGCCGATCTTCCCGCAGGTTGCCGAGCCGCGCACCGGCCTGTCGATGGGCCAGAGCACCGAGCAGATGGTACAGCGCTGGCACATCGGGCGCGAGGCGCAGGACCGGCTGGCCTACGCAAGCCACATGAAGGCTGCCGCCGCCTGGCGGGAGGGCTTCTACGACGATCTGGTCGAGCCATTTCTCGGGCTGTCGAGCGACAACAACATCCGTGCCGACACTTCGCCGGAGAAGTTAGCGCAGCTGCGTGCGAGCTTCGATGCGCACACCGGCACGCTCACGGCCGGCAACAGTACTCCGCTCACCGACGGGGCGAGTGCCGTATTGCTCGCCTCGCAGCAGTGGGCCGAGCAGCGCGGCTTGCCGGTGCTCGCCCACCTCGCCTACGGCAAGGTCTGGGCGGTGGACTTCGCGAGCGGTCGGGAAGGGTTGCTGATGGCACCGGCATACGCCGTGCCGGCCATGCTGCGCGATGCGGGCCTCGGCCTGCAGCAGTTCGATTATTACGAGATCCACGAGGCCTTTGCAGCCCAGGTGCTGTGCACGCTCGCGGCCTGGGAGTCGGCGGCGTTCTGCCGCGACTCGCTCGGCCTCGATGCGCCGCTCGGGGCCATCGAGCGGTCGCGCCTGAACGTCAAGGGCGGCAGTCTCGCGATCGGCCATCCGTTTGCGGCCACCGGTACGCGCATCGTTGCGACGCTGGCCAAACTGCTCGCCGCGGATGAGGCCTCCACTCGAGGACTAATTTCGGTGTGCACGGCGGGAGGGATGGGCGTCACGGCGATTCTGGAGCGGTAGTCGCACGGAGGCGTTGCGCACGGCGATACTGAGGAGGCGTGCGCATTCGACTGGAAAGGGTTGGTAGGCACGGCGCGTCCGTGCGGGACAAGCCGGCGGAGCCGGCCGGTAGGAAGGGGGATGAGCCTGGATCGACCTTAGAGCGAGCTGCCGGAGACACCGCAATGAGCCCTGGCATCTTCGAACACAGCAAGACTCCGCGCGATGAGCTCGCCGAGCTGTTGGCGGAAATGCCGCTGTTCAGCGGATTGTCCCCGGCGGTGCTGGACGAGGTGGCCGCAGCTGCCGAATGGTTGTCGTTGCCCGGCGGTGCGGTGTTGTTTTCGGAAGGCGACTCCGCCGACGCGCTGTATGTCGTGCTGAGTGGCAGTCTGGCGGTGCTGGCCGCCGACGGGCGCGTCCAGAGACGGTTCCTGGCGAGGCTGACCGCCGGCGACACGGTCGGGGAGATGGGACTGATCTCCGGCCATCCGCGCACGGCCAACGTGGTCGCGCTGCGCAACACGGAGCTGGCGCGGATCTCCGGCCAGGCATTCAACGAGGTGTTGCGCCGCGATCCGCAGACGATGTGGCGGATGGCACAGCTGATGGTGAGCCGCCTGGAGCGGATGGACAGTCCACCGCGTGCACACGTGCGTGGCGCGTGCACGTTCACCGTGCTGCCGCAGAGCCTGGAGGTCGACTTTGCCGGTTTCTCGACCGCGCTGGTCAAAGCGCTCGGACAATTTGGTCGGACTGAGCTCGTCTGGAACGCGCGCGCCGGCAGCCATACCAGCCAATGGTTCAACAACATCGAGTCGGCAAACGACTTCGTCGTCTATGTGGCCGAGCCCACTCCGAACCGCTGGACGAAACTGTGTGAACGGCAGGCCGATGCGCTGCTGCTGTTGGCGCGAGCGGAGAGTCCGGCAGGTAGTTGGGCAGCTTTGCGCTGGCCACACGATCACAGTCTGACGCCCCAGCGTTGGGAGCTGATTCTGGCGCACGACAGCGCCATCGAGACCGGTGCCGCGGCTCGCTGGCTCGCCAACCTACCGGATATCCCGCACCACCACGTGCAATCGGCCGCCGATTTCGCCCGGTTGGCACGCATGCTCACCGGTCGGGCGGTTGGTCTGGTGCTCTCCGGGGGCGGCGCGCGCGGCTTTGCGCACATTGGTGCCGTCAAAGCGCTGCGCGAGGCGGGAATTCCCATCGATCTGCTGGGTGGCACCAGCATGGGGGGCATTCTCGGTGCAGGGGTGGCTGCACGCTGGGGCGTGCAGGAGCTCACCGATCGATTCCGGCACTATTTCGTCGAGTCCCGGCCGCTGCGCGATTACACGCTGCCGTTCGTATCCCTGGTTTCGGGACACAAAGTCAGTCGGATGCTCTTCGAGGCATTCGGCGAACTGGCGATCGAGGATCTGCCGCTCGCCTTTTTCTGCATCTCCTCGAACCTGACGGCGGGACATGTGCACGTCCACCGGCGCGGGGAGCTCTGGCGGGCTTTGCGTGCATCAGTGGCCGTGCCGGGGGTGTTGCCGCCGGTCGTGCACGACGGGGACGTGCTGGTCGATGGCGGCGCGATGAACAATCTGCCGGTGGACATCATGCTTGAGCTCGGACGCGGGCCGGTCATCGGCTGCGATGCCGGCGCTGATCGGGCGTTCACCACCCAAGGCGATGACCTCGACGTGCCATTGCCTTGGCAGCTGATGCGCTGGATCAAGGCACGCCGCCATCTGCCGAACATCTTCCAGATCCTCTGGCGGGCCGGGATGGTCAACAGCTCGGCACTGTCCGCCGCGCAGCGCGACCGGACTGATCTGGTCCTGCGGCCGCCGCTTGCGGAAATCGACATGCTCAACTGGAAGGCCTTCGAGCGGGCCATCCAGGCCGGCTACGAGTACACCGCGCGCTGCATCGACGGGCTGCCGGAGGACTCGCCGCTGTGGCGCAGCGCCGGCATGATCGACGGTTAGGTTCGCGCGGGCACGCGCCGTTGCGCACGCCTGTCAGGAACTGTATATTTGTACAATTCGCAGTCGCAGCGGTGCCCCATGCTCACCCTGTTTCACCATCCCAAGACGCGCTCTACGCGCTTCATTTTCCTGCTCGAGGAACTGGGCGTTCCCTATGAGCTGCGCCCTGTCGAGATCCGCAAGCGCGATGGTTCCGGCGCGCGGGATCCGGCCAATCCGCATCCGCACGGCAAGGTCCCCGTGCTGAGCGATGACGGCGTGGTGGTGTTCGAATCGCCCGCCATTGCGTTGTACCTGACCGACCGGTTCGCTGATCGGGGTCTCGGGCCTCTCGTGGGTGAGGCGCAGCGTGGCGCCTATCTGTCGTGGCTTGTCTATTACGGCAGCGTGTTCGAGCCGGCTTTCGTCTCGAAATTCCTCGGCGTCGAAGTGCCGCGCGGCACCGCTGGCTGGGTGGCGGTGGAGGAGGTCGTGCCGGTGATCCTGCGGACCCTCGCCGAGGGACCCTACCTGCTCGGGGAGCGCTTCAGCGCCCTGGATGTGCTCTACGGCACCTCGCTTGCGATGTTCAGCGGCAGTCCGCTGCTCGAGCGGTCACCGCCGATTGACGCGTACGCGCAGCGTGTCGTGGCGCGCCCGGCCTACCAGCGTGCCATGGCGCGCGGGTAGTGGGTCAGTTTGAGGAAAGAAGGCTAGACGGTTCGGTTGTTTTTCGGGAGCCGAAAAACCAAGGGCCGCCCGAAGGCGGCCCCCAATACCCTCGAAAGCTTGGTATCGCCTGCCGAGGGCACCTCCACGAGGGAGGATTTCACGGGCATATCTCAGCCCTAGACGGACCGGATCATATCCTCTGCATTAGATCCGAGCAATACGCAGCTAAACGTACTGAACTATTCCGAAGATGATTCCTGCGGCGGCTGCGCTTCCGGTGATGCTGCCGCCACTTCCGGCTGAATGTGTAATGTGGGGGCGATCCCCATGGCCCACAAGATGCATTTTTCAATAGCCAGCAAGTCGGCCGCTATTATCTTAACTTTCCGGTACTTACGATTGCCGTACGGGTCGCGGGTGTAGGGATCGACACACCTCTCTAGGCTAATCGTGGCGATGTAATCGCACTTGGCCCAGCGAGGCGTTCCCTGCCCTCCCCAATTGAGCGGCCATTCTCGAAAAGAGCGGTGATCCATCAAATGGTGCTGCCGTCCCGGCATGTGCGGAGCTGTCGTACTTAACGGCACGACTGTGATGAGGCGCCCGCGTTCCATCGCGTTATTTTGAACCACGACACAGGGCCTCATGGTGCCATCCATCTCTGGGGGGTCTTGCTTGCCCCCTAATTCAAAATCGACAACGACTACCCGGCCACGACTCGGGACAAATTTCATGTGCGTCCTTTATTCCGCATCCTGAAGGGCGGCGATTTCTTCTAGGGTCCACACGTGCTCGGAAACACCTGCAGCCATTGCCGGGGTAATCCGAAGCGACTGATGAATCCGGGCGAAATTGTAGTACATGAAGTGCAGGGCGACGGCATGGCCAAGGTTTTCTAGCTTTTTCGAGAATCCATTGGTCAGGCGGGTAAACCGCCGCATGGACATGCGCATCGTCAGGTTCTGGCGCTCCACGTAGGACGTGCTCACGGCCGCCATGTCCGGGTTCCCCGTGATCGTGGTCGGCTTGGCCCCCTTGCAAATACTCGGGCTGTACTTGCGCTCAGGCCCTTTATTCGGCGCATCGCCGTACAGCTTCACCAGCATGGCGTAGTCGATATTGGCCTCGAAAGCGCCTTCTACGGCTTCTAGGTAAGCCTTGTGGCCATCCGTCGTGAGCTGGACCCGATTGCTCAGGCGAGAGGCCAAATCCTGCATGAAATCGTAGGCAATGCCACCGTCCCGAGGGCCGATCATCCAGCACGGCACCAGCTTGGTATCTGCGCATAGCGCGGTCCACGTCCAGGCATCGCCAGCGCCTTCAGGAGCGGCTTTTGCCGTCTGGACGTTCTTGGCCTTGGCATAGACGAACGACCAAATCTCGTCGCACTGGAGGCGCTTGCAAGGCAGATTCCGAAGCGCCTTGTCCTGGTACTCGGCGCAAGCAGCGCCCACGTCCGCCAGGAGCTTCACGACCGTATTTTTCGCGGCACCAGTCATGCGCACCGTCGCCCGGATCGAATTGCCCTCGACTAAGCAAGCCAGGATGCGGGCGCGGGCTTTTAGGTCGAGCTTGTTCATGGGACAAAGCATATCCGTTTATGCATGAGCGGTCAAGCATATTGGTCAGTTTAATTTTATGGGGCGCACCCCTCTTTTCAGGCTCACCGATCCGAACTAAGATGGCTAAGTCGAAAAGGGCGCCCCCGGACAGAGTTGCACTGCCGACCAACCGGGTAGCAGACGGTTGCTCTATCTGCTGAGCTACGGGGGCACCAAGGTGACTACCAAGTCCCGGTGGGGGAGACGAGAGAAGCTTTCCACGGCGTACCCTCTCGTCTTCCCCCTTAACGGCGGCCGAGCCCGCCTATCTAGTTAATCTCATTTATATTTCGCTCCTTTTGGTATTGCGTGTCTTCAACGCATCAGCGGATCAACTGATGGGTCGGACGAAGGTCGCGAAAGCAGATCGGGCGCAAGACCCCATCCCCCATCTCGACGATTAGACTCAAAGCCTTCGGCGCGGCTCAGGTATGAAGCCAGATTGGTCGCGGGATCATTTCCATCGACTTCTACGCCACGTTCTTTTAGCTCGCCTAGGAGTTCTTTAGATGTCCGGCGACGCCCGTCTGAAAGAATCTCGGCGGAAGTCGAGAGAATCCTGTCCTTCTTGGTACGACGCGAGGATGAAGGCGGAATTATTGGGAGAGTCGGCCCATATGCCGGTCCGACAGGACTGGATGCTGAACCAGCTTCAAAGAGTTCGCGCCCAAGTGCTTCAAATTGCTCAATCTTTGATAGCTCCGCTTGCGCGTCTTTGATCCGCTGGATCAATTCGCGGCGCTTCTCGTCAATTCTTTGTTTGAGAATTTGATCCACAGTACTGCCCCAGAGAAGGCTGAGGCAAAATCATATCCGTTCCTTGCTATGTTAGCAAGGAGGGTGGGCTCTATGAAAAGATCATTTGCCCCAACGAGTTTTGGCCGCTTTCCGGGCGATTTCTACTCTTTTCTCCGGAGAGAGCTTTCGGGCGCGGGCTTTGCCCCCCTTCAGACCGCCCTTGCGGCCTAGGGACACGGCGGCGGCATCTTTGCCGTCTTCTGTTTTTGGTAATTCGGCTTGCCCCGTGGCCACATCTGCGATGAGCTTGGCCAGGGCGTTCACGTCTCGGGGGAGTTTTGGTTTCGTCATCTGCATCTGACCTCAACTAATGAGGACCAGAAGCAATAGAAATATTCCCACAGCAATATCTGCCCAAACTCGCGCTTTTGGCCGACCATCGAACCTACTATTCAGATAGCTTCCCATGAAATTTGCCACATAGATGCCGAACACTACGTCGGCAAAGATAGAGAATTTACTCATGGAGCTTTCCCTACCACGCGAGCCTGCTAATGCTTGAGCGGTCTTGCACATCCTCACGGTGCCACAGGTGCTAGGGCCGGTCAAATTCAAACTGACCCACTACCGGCGCGCGAGGCAAGTTGACGGACCGGACGCGTTCAGGCCTCGAGCCGCCGACACGCTCAAGTGGCGAGAAAATCGAGAACGCTCTGCTGCGCGGCCGTGAGCTGCTCGCGCGGGGTGATCACCGCCGAGCGCAGCGCGTGGCGGCAGGGGCGCGTCTCGTCATCACGGTATTCGTCGACGGCGAGTGCGATGAGCCGCTGCACGCGCACCAGGCTGTCGCGGAACTGACTCATCACCTGCTCGACCGAGACGTGCTGGGTCGGGTCATCGAGCCAGCAGTCGTAGTCCGTCGCTACCGCGATCGTGCAGTAGCCGAGTTGTGCCTCGAGCGCGAGGAATGCCTCCGGCACGTTGGTCATGCCAACCAGGTCGGCACCGGCGGCGCGCAACCAGAAACTCTCGGCGCGGGTGCCGAGGCGGGGACCCTCGACGCAGGCATAGGTCTTGTCCCGGTGCAGGGGCAGCGCGAGAGCATCGGCGGCGCGCCCGAGCAATGCGCTTGTGCTCGCGCAGGTCGGATGTGCGGTCGAGACGTGCGCCACCAGGCCTTGGCCGAAGAAGCTTCCCGCGCGCAGTCCCTTGGTGAAATCCAGATACTGAGCGGGCAGGGCCAGATCGCCGGGCCGGATCTGTTCACGCAGGCTTCCGACCGCGGACACGCCGATGAGGGTGCGCACGCCGACGCTCTTCAATGCCCAGATGTTGGCGCGGAAGTTGATTTCGCTCGGCAACAGATGGTGCTGCAGACCATGGCGGGCAAGGAACGCGACCGGCTTGCCGTTCAGCTGCCCGAGCATTACGGGCGCCGACGGCGATCCAAAGGGGGTGTCCAGCTGCCGGGTTTCGTTGACTTGCAGGCCCTCCATGCGGTAAAGACCCGTCCCGCCGATGATGCCGATCATGATGAGAATCTCTGTTGCGCCAGTGGCCGCGAGGCTGCAAGATGCCTCAAACCAAGCCGGGCAACAAGTTCGGCGCCTGTCACGGGGAACGTTCCATGAGCACCGCGCCCTTTCCCTCGCTGCGACCGCCGCGCTGGCCGCGGCGCATCACGCAAGCGGGTCTGGCGATCATTGCCGTCGGGCTGCTGTTGAGCGCGCTCGCAGGACCGCTCAATCGGTTCCATCTCGCGGGCGTGGGTGTGGCGCTGATGACCCTGGTGATCGGGCTTGGGGTGGTGGTGCTGGGCACCGCAACGAGCATCATCGGCGTGCTGGCCGCTACCGTCAAAGGGGCGCGCATACCCGGGACGGCGGCCGTGGTTGGCATCATCATCGGCTTGGCTGTCTCAGCGTATGTGCTCTCGTGGGTCGTACGTGCGCAAAAGAGCCCCCCGATCAACGATATCACTACGGATCTGACCAACCCGCCGCAGTTCGTTGCAGTGCTGCCGCTGCGCGCGCGCGCCCACGCCACCGCGCCCGCGCAATACCAGCGCGAGGTACCCGGTCCGGGCGGTAAAATGATCGATGTCCCGAAGCTGCAGGCACAGTACTACCCGTACATCAAGCCGCTCTTGCTCTCGCTGCCGCCGGCCCAGGCGCTGGCGCGGGCGCGGCACGTCGCCGAAGCAATGGGCTGGCGTATCGATGCGTACGTGCCGGCCGACGGACGACTGGAGGCGACCGCACACACATTTTTCTTTGACTTCAAGGATGACATCGTGGTGCGTGTGCGACCCAATGGCACCGGCGCGCGCATTGATGTGCGCAGCGAGTCGAGAGTTGGGCTGAGTGATCTGGGTACCAATGCGGCCCGCATCCGGCTTTTCATGAAGCGCATGCAGGCGCACTGAGACGAGGATCTGCATTGCCATGAGCGGCACCGCCCGCGACATCGTATTTGAGCGACGCCTGGCCTCGCTGCTGAGCGGCGGACGCAGCGACCTGCTGCGCGGCGGACGACGAGGCGTGGAAAAGGAGTCCCTGCGGGTGACTCCCGATGGGCGGCTTGCCCAGACGCCGCATCCGGCGGCGCTCGGCTCGGCGCTTACCAGCGAGAACATTACGACCGATTACTCCGAGGCGCTGATCGAACTGGTCACCCCGACCTTCAGCACCAACTGGGAGCTGCTGCAGTATCTGCTCGACATGCATCAGTTCGTTTACCGGCATCTCGGCGAGGAGTTGCTGTGGGCCACGAGCATGCCGTGCCGCATCGAGCGTGACGAGGAAATCCCGATCGCGCGCTATGGAAAATCGCATGTCGGGCGCATGAAGAGCGTCTATCGCGAGGGGCTCGGCGTGCGTTACGGCCGCATGATGCAGGCCATCTCCGGCGTGCACTTCAACTATTCGTTCCCGACGGCGTTCTGGCCGGCATACGCTGAGGTGCTCGGTGTCGCCGAGCACGGTGACGATTTCGTTTCAGCGCGCTATTTCGATCTGCTGCGCAATTATCGGCGGCACGGCTGGCTGGTTCTGTACCTGTTCGGCGTCTCGCCGGTGGTGTGCAAGTCATTCCTGCGCGGCCGCTCGCACGACCTACCCGATCTGACGGCGCATACTGCCTACGAGCCGTTTGCGACCAGCCTGCGCATGAGCGACATCGGCTACCGCAATCGCAACCAGGCGGACCTCACGGTCTCGGTAAACAGCCTCGCCGAATACGTGCGCGATCTCAGTCGCGCGATCAGCACCCCGCACGCACCCTACGCCGCACTCGGCGTGCGCAACGGGGAGGATTATCGCCAGCTCAATGCGAACATCCTGCAGATCGAGAACGAGTACTACAGCTTCATTCGTCCCAAACGCGTTGCCCGCTCGGGGGAGCGGCCGACCCAGGCGCTGCAGCGCGCCGGGGTGGAGTACGTCGAGGTTCGGGCACTCGACGTCAGCCCCTTCGATCCGGTTGGCGTGAACCAGAACAAGCTGCGCTTTCTCGAAGCATTTCTCGCCCTGTGCCTGCTGAAGGAAAGTCCGCCGATCGCCGACAGCGAGCAGCACGCGGTTGATCACAATCACCTCACCGTCGCGCGCCGTGGCCGCGAGCCGGGCCTGACGCTGTGGCGAGATGGGCGGGAGGTGCGGATGCGGGATTGGGCGGGGCACCTGCTCGAGGATATGCGCGGTCTGTGCGAGATCCTCGATCGGGACGATCCGGCGCAGCCCTATTCGCAGGCCCTTGCGGTGCAGAGCGCCAAGCTCGATGAGGTCGCGCGCACACCCTCGGCGCGGCTGCTGGCCGAGCTGGCCACCAGCGGTGAGTCGTTTGCGGAGCTCGCGCTGCGCATGTCGCGGCAGCACAAGGCCTATTTTCTGGACCTGTATCCGCCCAATGAGGCGCGGCTCGCCGAATTCGCCGCCGAGGCGCGCACCTCGCTCGAGCGCCAGCGGGCCATCGAGGCGTCTGATCGGGGCACGTTCGAGGAATATCTGGCCCACTATTTCGCCGCCTGAGCGGCCACGGCCGCCCCGTACTGCAGGCCCAGGCCGGGGCGGTCAATATCCCGCACGGGCCATTGCACCGCGCCCACTGGTAAGGGATTCTTACGGGTTATGAACGCGCTCTCCGTCCGTGGACTGACTAAAACCTACCAAAATGGCGTCCAGGCCCTCAAGGGCATCGACCTTGCCGTCGAGCAGGGCGATTTCTTCGCGCTGCTCGGGCCGAACGGCGCGGGCAAGACCACCCTCATCGGCATCGTCACCTCATTGGTGCGCAAAAGCGGCGGTGAGGCGAGTATCTTCGGCTACGACATAGACCGGCAGCTCGAGGCGGCCAAGAGTTGCATCGGCGTGGTGCCGCAGGAAATCAACTTCAATCTGTTCGAAACGCCGCTGACCATCGTTGTCAACCAGGCCGGCTTCTACGGCATCCCGCGCCGGGTCGCCCGCGAACGAGCTGAGAAATACTTAAGGCAGCTGCAGCTCTGGGATCGGCGCAATCACGCCTCACGCGGGCTCTCCGGGGGCATGAAGCGTCGACTGATGATCGCCCGGGCACTGATGCACGAGCCGCGGCTGCTCATCCTCGATGAGCCAACGGCGGGTGTGGACATCGAGATCCGACGCTCGATGTGGGAGTTCCTGCGTGAGATCAATCAGCGCGGCACCACGATCATCCTTACCACGCATTACCTCGAGGAAGCCGAGACGCTCTGCCGCAACATCGCCATCATTGACGGTGGGCGCATCATCGAGCGCGACCGCATGAGCAATCTGCTGCGTCGGCTGCATACTGAAACATTCGTGCTTACCCTCAGCCGACCGTTGACCGAGGTGCCGGCAGTGCCGCCGTATCCGGTCAAGCTGGTCGACGAGAACACCCTGGAGGTCGAGGTTTCCAAGGAAGAGAATCTCAACGATCTGTTTGCACGTCTGACGAGCCTCGGCATCGAGGTGCTGTCCCTGCGCAACAAGGTCAACCGTCTGGAGGAGATTTTCATGCGTCTGGTCGAGAAAGGAGCCGCGGCATGAGCTCGGTGCTCAAGAAGGCGGCCATTCGGCCCGAACCGCTGTCCATGGCGCAGGTCCGCCGGATCGGCTTTCAGACCATCGTGATCCGCGAATTCCACCGGATCGTGCGTATCTGGAGCCAGACCATCCTGCCATCCGGCGTTACGGCGACTCTGTACTTCCTCATCTTTGGCACCGTCATCGGCAGCCGCATCGGGCCGATGGACGGCATCAGCTATATGATGTACATCGCGCCGGGCCTGATCATGCAGGCCGTAATCAACAACTCATACACCAACGTAGTCTCCTCGTTCTTCGGTGCCAAGTTCGGCAAGCACATCGAGGAGTTGCTCGTCTCGCCGCTGCCGAGCTGGATCATCGTGTCCGGATATGTGGCGGGCGGGGTTGTGCGCGGCGCCATGGTCGGCCTGCTGGTAAGTGCGGTGGCGCTGTTCTTTACCCATCTGCCGGTCGAGCACCCGGTGATCGTGGTCGGCGCAGCGGTGCTGACCTCCGTCACGTTCGCACTCGGGGGGTTCCTCAACGCGATGTTCGCGAAGAACTTCGATCAGATCAGCATCATTCCCACCTTCCTGCTGACGCCGCTCACCTACCTCGGCGGGGTGTTTTATTCCATTTCCCGCCTGCCCGGCTGGGCGCGCCATCTGTCCTTGATCGATCCGATCCTGTACATGGTGAACGCCTTTCGTTTCGGCTTCCTCGGCGCATCCGACGTGCCTGTGCTCTATGCGTTTGCCATCATGATTGTCGCGATCGCCGGTCTGTTCACCGCGGCCGTTGTGCTGATGACCCGCAGCTCGGGCTTGCGCGAATAGCCGGGCGCGGCAGCCCGCAGTCGCCGCCCGCTGCGGCGACTGCGGTTCATCTGCTCAGCCTTTGACCCATGCGCCGCTGCTGTTGCGGTAGTACCAACCATTTTCTTTGGCGTGCGCGATCCAGCGGTTAGCGAAGGTGCTGCGGATATTGCCGACCCATTCGGGGTGACCGTTGGCATCGGCGATCTGAGCGTAGAGCTGCGACAGGTCGCGATTCTGCTGCGCAACGAGCTGCGCCAGGCGTGCACGCTGCATCAGCGGCACGCTGCTCTGGTCGCGTACCGCGATGATCCCTTCGCTGGTGATGCCGATCACGCCCGCACGGAAGTACGGCTTCAGGTGCGTGAAGCGCTGATGCATGTCGGCGATGATGGCGCGGATCTGCGGTGTCGAGATGTCGAGATCGGCCTGCGCGGCGGCCTGCGCGACCGGCACCAGGGCTGTCACCATGCGTCCGGCGAGCAGCGAGAGCAGCGAGTCAGGTTGACTGGGCGGCGCATTGCGTGCAGTCGGGGGTGGTGATGCAGGCGCTTTTTGCGGGCTGGCCTGCTGGGCGGCGCCGTTGCCGGCTGAGCCGGTGACGGCGTTGATGATCTTGTCGGCGGCCTTCTGCGCAGCGGCGGCTGGGAAGTAGACGTTTACCGTCACGCAGCTGGCGAGTAAACCGATTGCCGTGACGATCACTGCGGTGCGCAGGGCGCGGGCGTGGCCGCCGGCGGCTGCGTGCTCAAGCGGCGCGGGGCAGGTCGCGAATCTCATTGACGTTCTCCACTGGGACCCTGAAGATATTCTGACATCTGCGGCTGAATGCTGCCTGACGAATGCGACCTGGTCGCGTCAGTTGACCTTCACGCCGCCGTTGTGGATGCCTTGCGTGATCTGCGAGAGCATCTGCGGCCAGTTGACTCGCTGCACGTTGCCGATGATGTCGAGCCGCGGCAGCCAGCTGCCCTCGACGAGATAGTAACCGCCGTCGTCGCTCGGCCGAACGCCGGACATCTGGCAGACCTCATTGTGCAGCCGGCAACCGATGGCGAGTCGCCGGTAATGAAAAGTCTTGAAGAACTGCAGCACGCCGGACTCGAGCGCCGCTGCGACTTCGCCGCCACCGCCACCGAACGCCGCGATGCGCGTGACTGCCTTCTGGCTGATCAGGTGTGGCGAGCGGTCTCCCGGCATGGTGTAAATCCGCGCATCGAATGCAACCGGCGACCAGTCGAAGAGCTTCAGGCCGCGGATGTCCGCGTCAATCCGTCCGGTCATCGACCCGAAGGCGAAGGTGCGGGTGACCATGCCCAGATCGAGGCCACGCGCCGTGACGGTGGCGAACATCTCCGGCCACTGGCCGAGCGGATCATCGAGCTCAATGTGAGTGCCGGTGATGACGCCGTCGAATACGTGCGCCACCAGGGCGCCGTGAAACTTCAGCACGTGATGGCGGTATTGCACCAAGGGAATGTGACCGTACAGCTGCCCGTTCATGACCGGCCAGCCGAACGCCTTGGAAAGCACCGGCATGCTGATCGGGGTCAGATCGGCATTGAAGTCGAATTGCGCGTGGGACGTGCCGAGGTTGCGCCCCACCAGCGTGTGCACGACGATCGCGCCGTTGAATATCGGCAGACGGACGTTGCCGCCGAGCAGAGCGAAGTTGTGGTTCCAGGCGAGGAACGTCAGATGCGCAGGCCCCCCGGACAGCCCATAGAGGCCGACTCGCCGCCAGCTCAAGTGCGAGTGCGCCACTGCCACCCCCGAGGCCAGAGTCCAGTGAATCGCGCCGTCCGCGTCTGCGATCGAAAGGCGCGCCGCCGGGTCGGAGAAATCCAACCGGTGCAGCGTCGCATCGATGCGCTCGATGTGCCCGGCGAGCACCGTCACAGCGCCGCTCGCCCAGCCGCTGCTTTGCAGCGTGCCGAGCGCCGAGGAGGCAAGGGACATCTGCAGGAAGCTGGTGTACGCGCCGGGAAAGCTCAAGCGGGTGAGGCGCACCCGGGCGCTCTGTATGCCTGGATGTGTGCCCGAGCGCAGCACTGCGGAGGCCTGCGCCTCGATGACGCCGCGCTCGTGCAGCTCGAGTCGGGAAACCTCGATGACGCCCGTGCTGCGCCGAACGGCAGCGAGCTGCAGCCGGGCGGGGTGCGCGCCGAGGTCGAGGTACACCGGTCCCGCGAGCGCCTGGCCACCCGAGCCCAGCAGCGTCAGGGAGGTGAGCAGTCCGTGGCGGCCTGCCGCCAGCGTGCCACGCATCGATGCGGTCACGTGTTGTGAGACCACCGTGCCCGGTCCGTTGCTGAAGTTCAGGTCCGGGCTGCTGAACGCGAACCGGATCTGCAGCGCAGGCTGGTTGGCGGCAGAGAGGCGCACCGTGACGGGTCCGGTGAGCGTGTCGCCCGTCGGCAGCTGTACCCACCGCCGGGCGAGGTGCGCAGCCTGCGCCAGCTCGATGCGCCTCGCATCGGCCGTGACCTGCCAGTGTCCGGCCCGAAGCGCCCCCGATAGCGCGATGTGCCCGCCCGCCACCTGTACGTGATCGGCACGCAGCTTGAGCGCGCCGGTCCGTGTGTTGTAGCGGGCGGTCAGTGAGCCTTGCAGTGGGCCGAGTGCGCCGATGAGTGCCGCGAACCGTCCGCCACGGCACTGCAGAGTGATGCCGATATGCAGCCGGGCGCAGCCCAGGATGACGTTGCGCAGCGGCCCACTGCCGGCAGTCTTTGCCTGCACCGAGGCGGCGTGCGCCTGAACCGCGAAGCCCGAGGCGTGCAAGCGCACCTTCACCCGGCCGCCGTCGATCAGCGCCTGGGGCGTCCGTGCCCGGGCCACCGTGAGCGTCACCTGATCAATGGCGTGCGCCGAACCGGCGCCGATCAGCAGCAGCGACCCGAGTGCCCAACGCGCCGTTTGCAATAAAACCTTCACCACACTGTCATCCTGTCGACTTGCGCGCCACCGATCCTAGCGTGGCGCGAATCCTCCCAGCCACCATAGTGCACGCCCCGGAGCCCCAATGAAAGCGACCGCACTGTCGGCGTGGATCGCACGCGCCGACGCCGCGGAATATGCGCTGTGCCGCCGCTTGAACCGCGGCGCTGCGTTTGCTGTTCCGCGTCGGACGTTCCAGGTCGCCAGTCGTCTCGGTGACGGGGTGCTCTGGTACGCGGTCATTCTCGTGCTGCCGCTGCTGTACGGCCGTGCGGCCGTGCGTCCGACGGTGGTCATGGCGCTCAGCGGGATCGTCGGGCTCGTGCTGTACAAGCTGCTCAAGCGCACTCTGGTTCGCGAGCGTCCGTTCATGACCCATGAAAACATCGATCTGGCGATGGCCCCGCTCGATCGCTACAGCTTTCCCTCCGGGCACACACTGCATGCTGTGTGCTTCACCGTCCAGGTCGTCGGTCATTATCCAACGCTCGGATGGGTGCTCATTCCGATCACGCTGCTGATCGCCGGGTCGCGCACGGTTCTCGGCCTGCATTATCCGACTGACGTGCTGGCCGGCGCACTGATCGGATTTGCGCTCGGAATGGTCGGTCTGTCGTTCACCTGATGCGCGTCCTGTTCGTCTCCGACGTGTATTTTCCGCGGGTCAACGGCGTGTCGACCTCCATCGGCACGTTCCGCGCGGATCTGGAGCGCCTTGGCGTTCAGACGGTTCTGGTCGCGCCGCGCTATCCCGGCCATGAGTCGAGTGGTGAGCGTGACATCGTTCGCGTCGACGGCAGTCGCATACCCGGCGATCCGGAGGATCGGCGCATGCGTTGGTCGCACCTCGCGCGGACGCTCGCCGCGCTCGAGGGCGACCCGTTCGATCTGGTGCACATTCACACACCGTTCCTGGCGCACTATGCGGGTGTGCGGTTCGCACGCCGGCGCGCACTGCCGTGCGTGGCCACGTATCACACGTTCTTCGAGGAGTACCTGCATCACTACGTTCCCGCCCTGCCGCGCCGGCTCGGGCGGGGATTGGCGCGTGCATTTACGCGCTCGCAATGCGCGGATGTGCGGGCTCTGGTGGCTCCCTCTGAGCCGCTGCGCCAGGTGTTGCGTGAGTACGGTGTAGAGACGCCCGTGCACGTGATCCCAACGGGACTGCCCGCGGACCGCTTTCAGCCTGGCGACGGCGAGCGCTTTCGTGCCGAGTTTGGACTACCGAGCGGGCGCCCCCTGGTCACCTACGTGGGGCGGGTCGCCCACGAGAAGAACATCGAATTCCTGGTCCGCACGTTCGTCCACGTTCGGCGGGCGCTTCCACAGGCATTGCTGGTGATCGCCGGTGAAGGCCCGGCGCGTGACTCGTTGCGCAGACTGGTCAGCGAGCAGGGTCTGATGCAGGACGTTCGCTTCGTCGGCTACCTGGACCGTCATACCGCGCTCCTTGACTGCTATGCCGCTGCCACGGTCTTCGTGTTCGCTTCGCGTACCGAGACGCAGGGACTGGTGCTGCTCGAAGCGCTGGCCCAGGGGACACCGGTAGTCTCGACGGCTGCACTCGGCACCAAGTCGATTCTCGCGCCCGCGTGTGGCGCACTGATTGTCGAGGAGCGCGAAGAGCCGTTCGCCGCCGCAATAGTCCGTGTCCTCAGCGAGCCCGAATTGCGCAGCACGCTTGCTCAGCAGGCCCGGGTTTATGCGCGTGGCTGGTCGTCGTTCACGACGGCTGCGCGCCTGGCCGAACTCTATCACGAGGTCTGTCAGGCGCAGTAGAGCGCCTGCGCGCAGTCCTCCAGACCTCGGGGCGAGCGCACCGCCGCACCTGCCAATCCGTAGGTCGCGCCGGTGCGTGCACTGTATCCAGGTACGTTCACCCTTGCCAGCCTGTCCCGGTCCGTCCTCGCGTCCCCGTGAGCAGACGGCAGCAATCGGACAGATTCAACGAGTTGACCAGAGCCGCGCCGACACTCATCGTTGACCCAAATGGCGTCCCATCATCCGCGGCGGGTGCGAATGCTCGTCAATCGAGTCGAAGTGATCAACGAGTGTCGCTTCGATGGCGCCATGCGATGCCTCCAGATTACGGTCCTGTTCAGCCAGTTCCGCAGCGTCTCGAGCACAAGACCACTCTGGTGGCGCCGCCAATAGAGCGCATGGATCATTGGCCTGCTGGGCATCCCACTGTTTGGTTGAATCCCATTGCGAAGACGGCACACGTCGGACTCGATACGCAACTCGTCCGCGTTCAAGCGCCGGACGGTATCAAGTCTGGTTTCGCGAAAAGTGACAGCACGGAAAGCCATTCTCGGCATTTACTGCCTGCCGGGAATCCTCATCAGGGGGACAGCACTGCATGTGCGGGTATAAATGAGCTGTCGTTCCGTGCCGCAGACGCCTTATGCGCCGTTGCTGGCAGGTGTCCGGCTTGCATATGAGAGTGTCGTCAGAATTCTCTCATCTATGTCTGCTGTTGCCCCGCGCGTTGGTAGTCGATGCTGGCGGTGGTGACTTTTCCTCGGGGCGCGAGTTGATCCTCGACCTGGAAAATCAAGGTCTGTTCGCTCTGGCGTATCGCGGGGACCGCACGTTTGGCGCTGACTGGTCCCGGGCGGTGCGTCGAGGCGAAGTCGTTCAGCGCATTCTCTGTTGCAGGGTGGCGTTCCGTTTGCGACACCCGCCAGAGACGTCCTACGCTTTGGGCGGGCAGTCGAGCGTGGCCGTGACAACTTCAATCGAGCTGAGCTGTGACCACGTGTCGGCGTCGAATGCGAACTCGGCGACGGTACAGGTTGGCAGGTGATCGACCGCACGGCAGAACCTGTGCGCCAGCTCGCTCAAGCCCGGATCATGTCCGATCAGCATGACGCACCGTAGCGGTGGGTCGAGTCCCTGGATGACCTCGAGCACCGCATCGGCGCCGCCCGGATACAGCCGCTCGTCCACGACGATGTCGGCACGCTCGTAGCGCAGCGGACGGGCCATCAGCTGCGCCGTAGCCAAAGCCCGTCGCGCGGGACTGGAAAGCAGCAGTTCAGGTTGCACACCGCGACGGTGCAGCCGCTCGGCCATGCGGGGCGCGTCGCGCCGGCCGCGCTCGGCCAGTGGCCGCTCACGGTCATCGAGTGCGGCCCGCTCCCAACTGGACTTGGCGTGCCGGACGAGAATCAGGATTTTCATGTACCACCGCATCGAGCGTGGCCGCCGTACCGCATGACCTGCGGGCTGGGGTCCAACACGGCTCATGCTCGAGCGGCGCAGGACCGTGCACCGGAGGATAACCCGGAAGCCGCCGGTCCGCCGCCCCGGCGTGCGTGCCGTCCCGGATTGACCGGCCCGTCTCGGCTGCCTGCGGCGGTGGCGGTCGTTTTTGCGCTACACTGGCCACCGGTTATTCAGAGGCCGGCAGGTGTGGCAGGTGGCACAGACAAGCGCGCGGGGCGCCGAAGCATTCGACAGGGATGCGCCGGCGGCGCCCGGGATGTCGGATGATGATTTTCGTCCACCGTGGTGGTTGCGCAACCGCCACCTGCAATCAATGTTGGCGAGTGTGGCGGTGCGTCGTGCCCCGATCGTGCGCCGCGCTCGAGCTTTGCTCGCGGCACAGCAGGAACTGATCCTCGAGTGCGGCGAGGGCGTTCGGCTGCAATGCTGGCGCTCGATCGGCTCGTCGGGCGGAATCCCGGTGGTGGTGCTGCACGGATGGGAAGGCAGCGCCGAGTCGCTTTACGTCCTGTCGCTCTCGCAGCAGCTCTACGAGCGTGGCTTCGACGTGTTCCGGCTCAACCTGCGCGATCACGGTGAAACCCATCAGCTCAACCCGGGTTTGTTCCATTCCTGCCGCCTCGCGGAGGTCTGTGGCGCGCTGCGCGCGGTGCAGCGGCTGACCGAGCAACCGCTGCGGCTGGTCGGGTTCTCCCTCGGGGGCAATTTCCTGCTGCGTGCGGCCGCTCAGGCACGCGCCGCCCAGCTGCAACTGGCGCGGGTCGTAGCCGTCTCGCCGGTGCTCGATCCGCACGCGACTCTGCTGGCGCTCGAGGAGGGATTCGCCGCCTACTCGCTGTACTTTGCACGTAAGTGGTGGCGGTCGTTGCGCAAGAAGGAAGCGCACTGGCCCGAGCAATACGATTTGCACGATCTGCGCGGCACACACAATCTGCGCCGGCTGACGGCGGAGCTGATCCGCCGCTATACCGACTTTGCGACCCTGGACGACTATCTGCACGGCTATGCGATCACCGGCCAGCGGCTGGCGAGTCTGGAAGTTCCGGCGCTCATCATCAGCTCGCTCGATGATCCGATCATTCCGGCGGGCGATCTGCAGCGACTGGCACGCCCGGCGGCCCTGCGGCTGCTGGTCACGCGTCGCGGCGGCCACTGCGGGTATCTCGAGCAGCTCACCGGGCCCACCTGGGCTGAGCAGCGAATTGTTGCCGAGCTCACGCTTGCGGAGTCGGCTGTCGAATATCCGTCTGAGCACGCCGAAGAGCTGGCCTAAGCGTTAGCTGATCTGGGCGGGCCCGGCCCCGGGTCTCCCGAGCGGTGGACTACCCGCTCTCCCAGAGGGCATAGGGGCCCGGCGCGGCGGCGCGCCTGTGGGCTCGGGGCGTACACTGGCACGATGAGACGCTCTGCCCGCGCCGCGATTCCCGCTTTCCGCGCTCCGGCGCCCGCCGGCAGCGAGAGCGTGCATGCGCAGGTCTTGGCCAACGGCATGCAGGTGCTCGTCTGGCCGGTGCACCAGATTCCGAACGTTGCGCTGAATTTGTGGGTGCGTGCCGGCAGCCGTAATGAGCGACCCGGGATCACCGGGCTGGCGCATTTCTTCGAGCACATGATGTTCAATGGCACGCGCACGCGCGCGCCCGGGGAATTCGACCGCTTGATGGAGGCTCGAGGCGGTGCGAACAACGCCTTTACCAGCGATGACGTTACGGTGTACGAGGATTGGTTTCCCTCGAGTGCGCTCGAACTGGTGTTGGAGCTGGAAGCAGACCGGGTGGCGAATCTCGCGTTCGTGCCGCAGCTGATCGAGAGCGAGCGCGGCGTGGTGGCATCGGAGCGACGGCTGCGCGTCGAAGACAACAATCATGGTCTGCTCGCCGAGCGGGTGCAGGCGGCGGCCTTCACCGAGCATCCGTACCGGTTTCCGACCATCGGCTGGCCGGAGGACATCCGCGCCTGGCGCCTGGAGGATCTGCAGGCGTTCTATACGACCTATTATGCGCCGAACAACCTGACATTGACGCTCGCCGGTGATCTCGATCCGAGCGCGGCCGTCCAGCTCGTGCGTCGCTACTTCGAGCCGATCGCGGCGCAAGCGCCACCCGCTCCGGTGCGCGAGCGCGAGCCGCCGCAACAGTGCGAACGACGCGTGAGCATCCGCCGCCAGGTCCAGACCCCCGTGGTGCAGTGCGCCTACAAGGCCCCTGCCGCTGCCGATGAGTCCGCGAGTGCGATCCACCTGCTGATGTCAGTGCTGATGGAGGGAGATGCATCCCGTCTGCATCGAGCGTTGGTCGAGGAGCAGCGTGTAGCCATCGAGGTTGGCGGTCACTGGCAGGAGGGATTCGATCCAGGTCTGCTTTGGCTGTCGCTGACGCTGCCCCAGCATACCGATCCGCATGCGGCCCTGGCGGCGCTCGATGCGCAACTGGAGCGCCTCATCGAGGCGGGTGTGACGCAGGCCGAGCTCGAGCGGGCGCGCAATCTGGCCATCGTGGGTTTCTGGAAGCGCCTCGCCACGATCGACGGCAAGGCGCATCTGCTCGGTGAGTACGCGGTGTTTCATGCGCACTGGTCGGAACTGTTCGAGGCCCCACAACGTCTCGCGGCCGTCACCCGCGAGCAACTGCGGGTGATCGCCGCAGAAATTCTCGCGGCCAGTCGGCGAACCGTCGGCATTCTTGCGCCGAGCGTGCGGCGTACGAAGGTTCAGGCCTGATGGTGCGCGTCCCCGAGCACGAGCGCCTCGTTCTCGACAACGGGGCGACAGTGATTCTGCTGCCTCGCCGTGAGGTGCCGCTGCTCGCCTGTCAGGTGTTGCTGCGTGGTGGCAGCGTCGCCGATCCCGTCGCTGCGCCGGGCGTTGCCTCGCTGGTGGCGGCGCTGCTCGAGAAGGGAGCCGGTGGGCGTGACGCGTACGCATTCGCCGAAGCCGTCGAAGGGGCGGGCGGCAGCTTCGGGGCTGTCGCGGGCCCGGAGGCGATCGCGCTGCGCAGCCAGTTCCTCGCACGCGACCAGGGACTGATGCTCGAGCTGCTCGCCGACACGCTGCGCGAGCCGCGCCTCGAGGCCGAGGAATTCGAACACCTGCGGGCGCGGCAGATCGAATTCATCAAAGCGGTGAAGGACTCCGAACCGGCCGAGCTGATCGACGCGTACGGCCGCGCGCTGCTGTTTGCCGGGCATCCCTATGCGCAGCCGGTGCACGGCAGCGAGGCGTCACTCGGGCGAATCGCTCACGCAGACGTTCTGGGCTACTACCGAGCGAATTTTGGCGCCGACCGCCTCATCCTGGTCCTGGCCGGCGATCTCGACGTTCATCGGGCCGAGCACGCCGTGCGTGGCGCATTTGCCTCATGGCCCCGAGCGGCCGCGCGCACCCCGCTCGGCGTGCCGTCCGCACCGAGCGGCCGGCGAGTGCTGCTGATCGATGCGCCGGAGGCGGCACAGACGCACTTCTGGATCGGCGCCCCGAGCGTCGACCGCCGGTATCCGCACCGGGCCGCGCTCGATCTGGTCAACACGCTGTTCGGCGGACGCTTCACCTCGCTGCTCAATGCGGAGCTGCGGATCAAGTCGGGCCTTTCATACGGCGCCCGTTCGGGATTTGTGCGCGGCAGCGTCGCTGGGGAGTTCGCCATCCGCTCGTTCGTCGAGACCGCGAACACAGCGAGGGCGATCCACATGGCTCTGCAGGCGCTCGAACGGTTGCGTCAGGACGGGGTGAGCGCCGAGATGCTGGCCTCGGCGCGCGCTTACACGCTCGGACAATATGCGCTCGGTCTGGAGACGGCCGCCGACTGGGCGGGCGCGCTGGGCGATATCGAATTTTTCGGGCTCGGCACCCGTTATATCGACGAATACCCGGCGCGTCTCGCCGAGGTCGACCCGCAGGCCGCGCGCACGGTCATCGATGAGGCATTCCCGAGCCCGGAGCGGGTGAGGTTGGTCGTCATTGGTGATGCCGCGCGTCTTGCCGGCCAACTCAGTGAATTCGGCCCGGTAGTCAACATGCGGCTCACGGACCCGGAATTCGCACCGCTGCCGGCCGGAAGCGAACAGCCACTCTGAGCGCTCACGGGTGTTGCGTCGTGCCGGATCGGGGTTGTGGCTCGGCACTGCTGCAGAGCGGCCTGAGGGTGGATTCCGGGAGACGGACCGCGCTCGAGAGGGGGGGTGAGCTGCCGTTCCGTCTCCCGGACCCGTTCGGATGTCGGGACGGGCGGTGGATTCCGGGAGACGAGGCGGCCTCATGAGGGGGGGGAGAGTCCGCCCCGTCTCCCGGATCCTTCAACTGGCGTCAGCGCGCGTGTCCGTCCGATGCGACCTTACAGCCGCGAAGTGGGTGAAGACGAATCCGGCCCGAGGCGCGAGCGCTCTCGCCGTGCCGAGGTCGGCAGGGGCGCCGTGTGCATCACCGCGCCGCACCGCTCGATTCGGACAGGCCGCTGCCTCGGCACGCCAGCGCTGCCTCATCGCCAATGCTACGCAACAAATGTCTGCCAGACCGCGCGGGTCGAGTCCCGCAACGCTTGGCGTGCGCAACTGTCGTAGCGCGGCGCAATGCCGACCTGCAGGCCGATCCCGCCGGCCCCGTGCGGCACCGTACGCGCGCATGAGTAAGCGAGGCGGTTGAGCGCCGGGGAGGGTGGCTGCCGAGACCGCCGGAGCGAGGACTGCAGACACCGCCAAAGACGCTATTCGACGCTTTTTGCAGTGCGATGTCATGTTCTTCCTCCTGGTGACTCGGGCGTCGCTCGGGGCTGCTGCCCGGGCGTGTGGCCAGAATAGGGGGCGAATGTGACAGCTACAAGCAAAAAGATTATCGCGATGCATGAGCGAATCTCATTCAACACACTGATCCGCCAATTCGCAGCCGAATGTCTCATGCAGCCAGTCGATCAGCGCGCGCACAGCCGGCTTGTCACCGTCTTTCGCGCGGTAGACAAGGTAATAACTGTCGGCGGTAGGCAATTCAACGGCAAAGACGCGCACCAGGGTGCCGGCGTGGAACGATCGGTAACAATGTCGGGTCGGCACCAGCGCGATGCCGACACCATGCTCGGCGGCGCGCACCACCGCGTGCAGGGTGTCGAGTTCAAGCACGCGGGCCGGTTCGGGTGTGGCGATTCCAACTTCCTGTGCCCAGGCAGGCCAGGCGTCGGCCGACGGTTTGTGAACAATCAGCGTGAATTGCGCGAACACGGTGCTGCCATGCTGGGCGATCGTCGGCAGGTGCTGTGGCGCGCATGCGGCGCTCAGCGATAGCGGAAACAGCCGCGCGCACTGCAGCCCCTGCGGCGCGGCATCGAGAAGAAGAACGGATACGTCCGCGCTGAGCGAATGTACGGCGGGCCGCGGGTCGTGCGAATCGATTTGGATATCGATGCCTGGATGCCGGGCGCAGAACTCGCCGAGGCGCGGAATGAGCAACTCGCTCGCGAAAAATGGCGGTAGCACCATGCGCACCTTGCGCCGGCCACCGCCGCGGACGATTTGCGCAACGCTGCGGTCGAGCGCTTCGAGCAACGGCTCGACCTCCTCTACGAGCGCCGCCCCGGCGCGTGTCAGCTCGAGAGAGCGCGGTTTGCGCTCGAACAATCGAGTGCCAAGCGTCTCTTCCAGCTCCTTCATCTGGTGGCTGACGGCAGAGGGCGTCAGATGCAGCTCGTCGGCAGCGAATTTGAAGCTGCGATGACGCGCCGCGACGCAGAACACCCGCAGGCTGCGGGTGGGCGGCGGACGGGACAGGCGGATCATGACGGCGGTCGGAACATCGTGGACGTGAAGCGATGCAATCGTCATGCCATGTCGGTGGTCGGGCCGCCAGCCATGCCGGGACCGGTCCAGACGGGTTCCCGTGCATCGAATTGGACCTCGGCACCGCGGCGATGCACCAAATCGAGGCGGCCGGCGGTGCGCCGCCGCGACGCAGGCTACTGTCCGAAGCGTTCCGCGCCGTTGTTCAGATAGGCCAGCTCTTCAGGGGTGCTCGGACGCCCGAGAGCCTCGTTGCGGTGCGGGAAGCGCCCGAAGCGCTGGATGATGGCGTGGTGTCGCTCGGCGGACGCCTGCGCGGTGATGAAAAATGGCCGCAGATCGCTCGGTGCCTCCTCGAGTAACCGGCGATAGGCGGCGACGGACTCCTCCTGCACATCGAGCCGTTCGGCATGCTGCAGCGGCATGCACAGAAACACCCGCTCCAGGGGCGAGAGGGCAGCATCGGCCGCCGCCTGAATCCCGGAGAGCGCCAGGGCGAGCGCCTGCTCGTCGGTGGCGAAGGCGCGGGCGGTTCCCCGGAAGGCGTTGCGCGGCAACTGATCGAGCAACAGGATCAGTGCGAGGCGCCGGTGTGGACTCGATGCCCAGGCGTCGAGGACGCCCTCGGCTGCGCGGCCCATCAGGTCAGCGAAGCGCACACGGATCAACTCGTCGGTCGCGGCGAGCTCCTGCACACTCGCGCTCGCGCCGAACCACAGCCGCTCACGCTCGCGCAGGGTGTGCAGGCCGAGCGGTGCCCGGCCGAACCAGAACCGATTGACTGCGTGCGCCTCGTCCCGTGAAACGGCTCCGCGCAGCGCGCTCATGGCCGATTACTCGCACAGACTCTCGAGGTATCCCTGGGCGACCGGCGAGAGCCGCTTGCGCGCCAGCGCGCGCGCCTTGGGCGCATCGACAATGTATTCGAGCGGGCCGGAAACGAGCATTTGCCGGATACCGGGATGTCGTGCCGAGACGCGCGCCATCTTATTGAGCACGGTGAACCCACGGTAGATTTTCTGACGGGGCGCGCGATTCTGTTCAATGGTGCGGGCCAGGTACTGCCCGAATCGCGCATAGAGAAAATAATCATCGTCGCCGACCTGAAAACGGGCCTCGGCGAAGAAGTCGGGAAAATTCTTTTCCAGATACGAATTGACGCTGCACAGAGCAGGCCGGGGATCGCATTCGCGCGACGCAATGGGCTGCTTCATCTTGCTCGCCACACCTCCTGGGGGTCCGGACCGCCATCGCTGGGCGTCGCAGGCGGCACCACACCCCGCGACGCGGCGCGAATGGTGCGCGAGAAGCTCGGCCGATGCAAGCGGAATGACACTTCTTCCCCCCGCTCGAGCGCGGCGCGGGTAGTGGCTCACTATCAGCCTCCGCGGTGAGTGTGATGGCGCCGCCACGCGTGGCTCAGCAGCTGCGCGGCGAGAGCGACCGCCACGAGCAGCGCAAGCGCGCTCGTGGCCAGTGTCAGGTTCAACATCTGCTCGAGTGTCCTGTCGCGCAGGCGTGCCCAGCGATTGGAGGTCTGCGTGATCTTCAGGTGCGCGATCACGCCGCGACCCCCGGCACCGCGGATTGGGGCGTCGGCGCTGATGTGGGTCGGGTCGTCGGGCCCGATCAGGCGGCGGAACAGCCGGGCCAGCAGCCCTGGCTGCTGCGCCGGAATGGCCGGTACGTGCGGGCTATCGGCCCGTGCCAGTACCGCGCCGGAGGGCGTCGTGACGGCCACGCGCAGACCGGGGCGCAGCAGCCGGTGCAGATAGGCGGGCAGCGCCGCCGAGGCGAGGATCAGGCCACCGCGCGGCTGCAGGGGAGTGTGACTCAGCATGCCGTAGCGGACGGGCGGTTGACCGAGTCCGTTGCGATCGTCGACCAGGATTCCGAATGGACCCCCGAGCATCGAGAGCGGCAGCGACATCTCGACGTCATACCCGCCGGAGTGCGGTTGTAACGCGCCGATGATGCGCGGGTCCATGACGGCGCGCCGCCGGCCGTATTCGCCCCGGACAATCCGGTGTGCCACGACGGGTCCGGCGCCGGTGAGCGCCAGGAACTCCGCGTGCAGATGTCCCTGCACGCCGCGAAAGCCGATCCAGATGCGATCCCCGATGCCGCTGCGGCGCAGCGGATCGCCGAGCGGAGCATCGAAAACCAGGTGCGGATCGGCGACCCGCAGCAAGACATATAGGACCCTGCCATACACGCCGCAGAGGATGGCGAAATGATGTGGGCCGCTGCCGAAGCGATGCCAGAGGCGGCTGCTGCGCGGCCAGCCGTCGGCGTAGCCTTCGACAGAGACCGGCGCGGGGAGCAGAACCGGAATCAGGTCGTAGCGGCCGGCGTTCGGACCGAGCGAGGGGTATCGGTAGATGAGATGCAGACGGCCTTCGAGCGAGGCCGCGAGCGTGCCGGCGAGCGAACGCAGATCCTCCCGTTCGCTCTGGCGCAGTGCGGATTCCATCTGGCGTGCATAGCGCACCCCATCCCAGGGCAGCACCAGGCTCACCAGGATCAGCAGCAGCAGCTTCAGCCAAGGTCGCATCAGATCGTTTAAGCCACAATTCAGGTGGGGCGCTTATAGTGCAACCACCGCTTCACGGGAATACACCAGCCAACAAATGAAGATACCCGAGATCCTGAACGTCGAGACCGTCCACCAGCCGGGCAGCCTGGCGAGCGTCCTGCAGGTGATTGCCGAGGCAGGTCTGACCATTCAGCACCTGAGCGCCGTGCGGCGCGTGCAGGGCCGCACGCTTTGGGAAATCACCCTGGAGATGGATGAGCAGGCCAATCACGATCTGTACCAGCGTATCGATCAGCTGCCCAATGCCCGCTTCATCGGCAAATCGGACCGCGTCTTCAATCGCCACCGCGGCGGCAAGATTCGCATGGTCGCAAGCCTGCCCATCAACACGCTGCAGACGCTGCGCGATGTGTATACCCCAGGGGTCGCGCGGGTATGCCTGGCGATCAGGCAGGACCCGCAGCTCGCGCACGACTATACCGCCATCGACAGCACCGTGGCGGTCATCACCAATGGCACCGCGATCCTCGGACTCGGTAACATTGGCCCGCTCGCGGGTCTGCCGGTGATGGAGGGCAAGGCGGCGCTGTTCGCGGACCTCGTCGGGCTGTCGGGCGTGCCGATCCTGCTCGAGCAGACCGGCGTCGAGCAGGTCGTGGAGCTCATTGCCGGCATTCATCTGTCCTTCGGCGCCATTCAGCTCGAGGACTTCGCCGCACCCGAGTGTTTCGAGATCGAGACGCGGTTGCGCGAGCGGCTGCGCAAGCCGGTACTGCACGACGATCAGCACGGCACGGCGGTCGTGGCGCTCGCCGCGCTGATCAACTCGGCGCGGCGCGCCCAACGCAGCCTTCCGCAGAGCACCGTCGGACAGATCGGGCTCGGGGCGGCGGGCACGGGTATCGTGCGCCTGCTGCGTGCCTACGGCGTCAATCACGTGCTGGGTGCGGACCGAAATCCCGCTGCGATCGCGCGCATCGAGGCGCTCGGCGCCGAGGGGACGAGCCTCGAGGAGATCATGCGTCGCGCCGACATCGTGGTCGCGACCACCGGGGTCAAGGGCCTCATCCGGCCGGAATGGGTCCGGCCCGGTCAGGTCATTTTGGCGCTCTCGAATCCCGACCCCGAGATCGAGCCGCACGTGGCGCGTGAGCACGGTGCCGCATTCGCCGCTGACGGCAAAGGCATCAACAACGTGCTGGCGTTCCCCGGGCTGTTCAAGGGTGCGCTGGCCGCCAAGGCCACTCAGTTCACGGACGCGATGCTCATGGCCGCGGCACAGACGCTGGCGGAACTCGCGCCGCTCGCACAGGAAGACGCGCTCGTGCCAGACCCGCTCGATAAGACCGTGCACGAGCGGGTGGCCGCCGCGGTGCAGGCGGCCTGCCGCTAGGCGCAGGCCGCACAGGCGCGGATCTCAGGCCGTTACGGGCTCCGGGGCCATCAGTGTGCGCAGCTTACCGAGCGCATTGGCTTCGATCTGGCGGATCCGCTCGGCCGACACACCGTACTGTCCGGCCAGCTCGTGCAGCGTCGCCTTGTCTTCGCGCATCCAGCGACGCTCGAGGATGTCGCGGCTGCGCTCATCGAGCCGATCCAGGGCGCTGCGCAGGCGGACTGCGGAGTCGCTTTCCCATTCGGACTCCTCAACCTGGGCAGCCGGGTCGGCATCCGGAGCCGGCAGATACGCGGCGGGGCTGTAAGTCTCTTCCTCATCCGCATCCGGTGCCGGATCAAAAGCGAGGTCGTGCGCTGCCAGACGCTTTTCCATCTCCGTCACTTCGCCCGGCGTGACGCCCAGATCGCGCGCCACCGCAGCGGTTTCCTCAGCCGTCAGCCAGGTCAGGTTCTTCTTCATTCGCCGCAGGTTGAAGAAGAGCTTGCGCTGTGCCTTGGTGGTGGCGATCTTGACCAGCCGCCAATTGCGCAGCACGTACTCGTGAATCTCAGCGCGGATCCAGTGTACCGCGAAGGACACCATGCGCACGTTCAACGCCGGATCGAAGCGCTTGACGGCTTTCATCAGGCCCACGTTGCCCTCCTGGATCAGATCCCCGAAAGGCAGTCCGTAACCGCGGTAGCCGCGCGCGATGTGCACGACGAAGCGCAGATGGGCAAGCACCAGCTGGCGGGCCGCCTCCAGGTCACCCTCGTCGCGGAACCGCACAGCGAGAGCGTGCTCGGCTTCGCGGTCAAGGACAGGGATACGGCTCACCCGGTCGACGTAGGCATCGACGCTGCCGATGGGTCCGGCAAGCGAGAACTCGCACGGCCGGGCAACCAATGCAGTCGCAGTACTCATGGAGGCTCCCATAACGCTTTAGTGCAATTTTAGCACTCGGGTAATTTGAGTGCTAATCCGGCCCCGGGGTTCCCATCTGATACCGACCTTTTATTTAACTGTCACGTTCATGCTTAAGGAACTTTTTGCGCTCGACCTCGGCCCAAAGCCCGCCAATTTCATCATTCGTTCAAAATTACCGGCTATTGTGAGCGCAGCGCTTGTTTGGCCCGATAGTTCCGCTGCTTCCGCAACCAGAAGGGGATCCCACTTGGCTTCCACGGCAACGACCGCGACCCGCGAGCTGAAATACGACGGCTTCAGCATTTTTCTGCACTGGCTGACTGCCCTGCTGGTCGCCACGCTCTGGCTGCTCGGGCAATCGCTCAGTTTCTTCCCGAAGGGCTCCCCCCGGCTGTCCGCACTCGGAGTGCACATGCTGCTCGGTATGCTCGTCGGTGCGGTCATACTGGTGCGCATCGTGTGGCGCTCCTCGGGCGGGCGTCACCTGCCCGCCGCGGACGAGGGACTGCTGAACCTCATCGCCAAGGGTGCGCATTACGGGCTCTATCTGCTGCTCGTGCTCACCGTGGGATTCGGAGTGGCGCGTGCCTGGGTGCACGGCGTTCCGGTGTTCGACTGGTTCAAATTCCAGCGGCCAGGTTTCGCGACCCCCTCGGTCATCCACACCATCAGCGAGCTGCACAGTGACTTGGCGGACATCCTGGTGATCGTCGCCGGACTGCACGCCGCTGCGGCTCTGATGCACCACTATGTGATGCGCGACTCGGTGCTGCGGCGCATGCTGCCGCGCAAACGGGCGGGTTAAGGCTCGCGCTTGCCGGGAGCCGCTACGGCGGGCCAGGCGGGCTGCATCATTCCGTGGTTCACGTTCACCGGGATCGGTGCAGGCATGCCGGAACTTCCTGAGGTCGAAACCACCCGGCGCGGTATCGAGCCGCACGTCACCGGTCGGACGATCACGGCGCTGCAGGTGTATGAGCGGCGGTTACGCTGGCCGGTCGCGCGCGAGCTGCCGGGGCTGCTGGCCGGCCAACGCATCACCGGTGCTGGGCGGAGGGCCAAATACCTGCTCATCGGGCTCGAAGGCGGGACGTTGATCGTGCATCTCGGCATGTCCGGGTCATTGCGCGTCCTCGATGCCGGCGTCCCCCGGCTGCCCCATGATCAGTACGACCTGCGGCTCGATTCCGGTCGGGTCCTGCGTTTCAACGATCCGCGCCGCTTCGGCAGTCTGCACTACACAGATACGGACCCCGCGCAGCACCGATTGCTGCGCGATCTGGCGCCTGAGCCGTTCGATGCCGCATTCAATGCCGAGTATCTCTGGCAAATCAGCCGCGGGCGGCGGCTCGCCGTCAAGCAGCTGCTCATGAATAGCCACCTGGTGGTTGGCGTCGGCAACATCTACGCCAACGAGGCGCTGTTCCGGGCGCGGATTCGGCCGGGTCGCCAGGCTCGCCGCCTCAAGCGCGCCGAGACAGCACGCCTGGTCAGCGCGGTGCGTGCGGTGTTGTCGCAAGCAATACGCGTCGGCGGAACGACCCTGCGTGATTATGTGGGTGCGGATGGCTCGCCGGGCTATTTCCGCCAAAAACTCTATGTCTATGAGCGTGCCGGCCAATCCTGCCGGGTCTGCGCGACGCCGATCCGCCATCGCGTCCAGCAGGCTCGTTCGAGCTACTACTGTCCGGTGTGTCAGCGCTGAGCGCTCAGTTACCGCGACGCTTCTTCAGCTCTTCTTCGACGATCGGGTGCACGAATTCGCTCACGTCACCGCCCAGCACCGCGATCTCGCGGACCAGCGTCGAGGAGATGAACGTGAATTGCTCCTGCGGCGTGAGGAATACCGTCTCGATGTCCCGCTCGAGATGACGGCTCATGTTGGCCAACTGGAACTCGAACTCGAAGTCCGACACCGCACGCAGGCCACGGACGATGACCTGAGCGCCCTGCTTGCGCGCGAACTCCACCGTGAGACCGGCGTAGCCCAGCACTCGCACGTTCGGTAGATCGCTCAGCACGCGCCGGGCCATATCGACCCGTGCCTCGAGCGGGAACATCGGCGCTTTGTTGGGATTGGCCGCGATCGCGACGATCACCTGCTCGAAAATGCTGGCGGCGCGGCGCACCAAGTCCTGGTGGCCATTGGTAATCGGATCGAAAGTGCCCGGATAGACGGCGTGACGGTTCATTCGGCGGCGATCCCCCTGTGTCGCAGATACAGATGATACCCGACCTGTCCCGAGCGCTTGTCCCGCTCATGCCGCCAGTTCGGCGGCACCGGCGGGAGGCTTGCCGCGGGGCATTCGAGATAAATGCGGGCGGTCGCCGCGAGCCAGCCGCCGGCCTCCAGCCGCGCACACGCCACCGGCAGAAGCCCCGAGGCGAAGGGGGGGTCGAGAAAGACGATGTCGAACGGCTGTGCGCGGCCCGCCAGGAACGCCTCGGCCTCAGCACTGACAATGCGCCAAGTGTGTCGGCGCTCATGATCCCATTGCTGCAGGCACGCCTCGATCGACTGGGCGGCGGATCGGTCGCGTTCGACGAAGGTCACCTGTGCCGCCCCGCGCGACAGGGCTTCAAGACCCAGTGCACCGCTGCCTGCGAACAAGTCGAGGCAGCGGGCGCCGGGCATCACTGGCGCAAGCCAGTTGAACAGAGTCTCGCGGACGCGGTCGGGCGTCGGTCGGATGGCTGGTGCGTCGGGGAAGCGCAGCCGACGTCCCCGCCACGTGCCGCCGATGATGCGCAGCACTCGCGCGGCTGCGCCGCGCCGGTGTGTCGAGGACGGACTGCTCACGCGCTGTCTTTCGAACCTGCGGACCGGGCCGCTACGATACACTAGCCCGCACCCATGTTCGGACGTGATACTCAAGAAGCGCCGTCCGGCGGCGCACAACGTCAGGGCTTTCTGAAGCGCCTGGCGCAGCGACTTGGTCGCAGTACGCTCTCGTTCGACCTTTTCAATGTGTTCCGCGGCCGTAAGATCGACGCCGAGCTGCTCGAGGAGCTCGAGACCCGGCTGCTCACCGCTGATGTGGGCGTCGAGGCAACCGAATTCATCCTCGCTGGCTTGAACAAGCGTTTGGCGCGCAAGGAGCTCGCTGACGTCGAGGCGCTGATCGGGGCGCTCCGCGCGGCGGTGGAGGAAATTCTCAAGCCCTGTGCCCTGCCGCTGCGTATCGATGCCGACCGCAAGCCCTTTACCATTCTGGTGGTCGGTGTAAACGGTTCGGGCAAGACCACGACCATCGGCAAGCTGGCGCGCCGCTTCACCGACGAGGGCCGCAGCGTCATGCTGGCTGCCGGCGACACGTTTCGGGCTGCGGCCATCGAGCAGCTGTCGATCTGGGCCGAGCGCACCGGTTCGAGCTGCATTGCGCAGCACGCGGGTGCGGACCCTGCCGCGGTGGCGTTCGATGCACTGCAGGCCGCGCGCGCGCGCCATACCGATGTCCTGATCGCCGATACCGCCGGTCGGCTACACAGCCAGTCGCACTTGATGGAGGAGCTGAAGAAGGTCAAGCGCGTCCTGCAGCGCGGTGATCCACTCGCGCCGCACGAGGTGTTGCTCGTGCTCGATGCCAATCAGGGCCAGAACGCCCTTGCGCAGGCCGTGCAGTTTCACCAGGCAGTCGGCGTGAGCGGTCTGGTGATCACCAAGCTCGATGGTACTGCCAAGGGCGGGATCGTGATCGCCATCGCGCGTCGTCTGGGATTGCCCATCCGCTTCATCGGTATCGGTGAGCAGCCCGGCGATTTTGGCGAATTTGACGCCCACGCATTCGCTACGGCGTTGGTCGAGGGGGCCGGCGTGACTGCGCCGCAGAGGCCCGCATGATCCTGCTCGAGCGCGTCAGCAAACGCTATCCGAACGGACGCGAAGCGCTGACCAACGTCAGTTTCTTCGTTGATCGTGGTGAACTGGTGTTTCTCACCGGACGGTCCGGCGCAGGCAAGAGTACGCTGTTGAAGCTGATTGCGTTGCTGGAGCGTCCGACGCGCGGCAACGTGACAGTGAATGGACGCAGCACCGCAACACTCAAGGCGCGGCATATTCCGGCTTTCCGTCGGCAGATCGGCGTGGTCTTCCAGGATCACAAGCTGCTCGCGGATCGCCCCGTGTTTGATAACGTCGCGCTGCCGCTCGTCGTGGCCGGGGCACCGCTTGCGGAAGTAGACAAGCGGGTGCGCGCCGCACTGGATCAGGTGGGTTTGCTGGGTAAGGAGCGGATGCTACCGATGGAGCTGTCGGTCGGCGAGCAGCAGCGCGTGGGCATCGCAAGGGCGATTGTGGCCAAGCCACCGCTGATCGTGGCCGATGAGCCGACCGGCAACCTGGATCCGGATCTGGCGCTGGAGGTCATGAGGTTGTTCAAGCGCTTCAGCGATGTTGGCGTGACCGTGCTGGTGGCGACACACGACCTGCATATCGTGCGCGAGTTCGGCGGCCGTGAGCTGACGCTCTCGAGCGGTCAGCTCGCGGGCGGTGCGCCCGATCCGCTGCCCTCTCTGGTGGCGAGCCGCTGAACCCGCCATGACGCCCGGCACAGTCGTGACCCGCCACGTTCAGGCGCTGCTTGGCGCGCTGGGACGGCTGGCGCGGGCGCCGCTCGCTACGGGCTTGACACTGCTGGTCATCGGGCTTGCGCTGGCGCTGCCGGCGGCGCTCGGTCTGCTGGTGCGCAACGCGCAATCGGCTACGGGGGGGGTGGGGCGGGCCGTCGACATGTCCGTCTACCTCAAGCACGGCGTGTCACTCTCGCGTGCCCAAGAGCTTGCGGTCGATGCACGCGCTGTGCCGGGCGTCGCCACGGTGAGCGTCATTTCGGCTGCCGAGGGACTGCGGCAGTTTCGTCAGTATTCAGGCTTTGGCGCGGCGCTCGATGCATTGCAGACCAATCCGCTGCCGAACGTGCTCCGGATCGTGCCGCGTGCGAGCGCGAGCGGTGTGGCTTCCCTCGAGGCATTGCGGCGGACCTTTGCGCGATGGCCGGAGGTGGACATGGTGCAGCTCGATGCTCAATGGGTGCTGCGTTTCAATGCCATTCTGGCGGTCGTGCGCCGCCTGGTCGGCATCGCGGCCGTGCTATTCGGCGCGGGCGTGCTCGCCGTGATCGGTAACACCATCCGCCTGGAAATTCTGAATCGGCACGCCGAAATTGAGGTGACCAAGCTGGTCGGCGGTTCAAATGCATTTGTGCGCCGCCCGTTCCTCTACACTGGCATGTTGTACGGCTTGGGTGGCGCGCTGCTCGCCTGGCTCGTCCTGGAAGGGGCAGTGCTCGGGCTGAGGGCTCCGGTGGAGCACTTGGCGCACCTTTACGGCAGCGGCTTCGAGCTGACCGGGCTCGCGGGACGGGAACTGCTCGCCTTGTTCGGTGGCGGGATGTGCCTGGGCTGGCTCGGCGCGTGGATTTCCTCGCACCGCCACCTGCGTGACATAGAGCCGCGGGCGTAATCGGCCGCCCGTGGTGCCCGGTTATTTGATCTTGGCTTCTTTGTAGGCGACGTGCTTGCGCGCCACCGGGTCGAACTTGCGCACTTCGAGCTTGTCCGGGTGCAGGCGCTTGTTCTTGGTCGTCACGTAGAAGTGGCCGGTGCCGGCGCTGGAAAGCAGTTTGATCTTGTCTCGCATCGCTTAAGCTCCCGCCTTCAGATCTTCATGCCCTGGGCGCGCAGGTCCGCCACGACCTGGTCGATACCCTTCTTTTCAATGGTGCGCAGGCCGTGCGCCGATACGCGCAGCGAAACCCAGCGCTTTTCGGTTTCCAGCCAGAACCGCTGATTATGCAGATTGGGCAGGAAGCGGCGGCGCTTCTTGTTGTTCGCGTGGGAGACGCGATTTCCGACAGCCGGCCCCTTGCCGGTGATCTCGCAGACGCGCGACATATGCAACGACCTTAAAAATCAATGACTTGGTGCAAACGGGACTTCCCCGTCCGCAGGAGCCGGCCTTTATACCAGCAGAGCAGCGTGGCGGCAAGACCCAGGGGGCCGGCAGCTCGGTTGCCACGGATATCCCGGCCGCCAAGGGAGTCTACCCGCTACGGCCGGCGCAGCGCCGGCCGTAGCGGGCGGGCTTGCGCCGCTTAGCTGCGGGCCGTGAAGGAGGCGCACCAGCCCTGCGCGGCTACGCGGTAGCCCGGATAGAGCTGACAGCCCGCATAGCCGGCTTTCTCCCCGGCGGCACCTTGGAAGAACTGGCACACGGCGCAGTGTTCGCCCGGCGCGTAGGTACGGTACTTGGCTTTGTCGACCTGCACGGCGTCGGGCTCGTAACCCATCGACTTCGCCAGGGGGTTATTGCTCTGCGAGAGCAGCGGCAGAGCGGCCGCCTCGGCCCGACGGGGACGCAGTCCAATGACCGCTGCCGAGGTGACGACGGCGGCAGCGGCGAGAAACGTCCGGCGGGAAGGATCGTGGCGATGATCGTCTTGAGACATGGCTAACCTCGGTGAGCAAACATACTTGTCATTACTCTGGCAACTTCGCGCTCCATCGCGGCGGCACTGCTCCTCCTGAGCAGGCGCAACCTGGGCGACTGCGGTTCTCGCGTTCGCCCGCCAATCAGTCCATGCGGCAGTGCCGGCCGGCGTGGCCGGGGCTCTCCGACTTGCGAATGCCGACCGGAATTGTGGCGCACGGGGTGGCGCAGCCGGACGCGGAAGGTGTCCGGCTCGCTCGCCCTTGCTTGTTGTTTCCGCGCTCCACGCGGCCCGCATTCGGCCGCCCGGGCGGGGCGGCTCGACCTCATGCGCGAATCAGACCACACAGGCCGGCGCTGGTGCGATGAAACCTCCGAAAAGAATGCGAAGCGATGACAAAGCGCAATTTTCTCCGGGCAGTCATGCCGTCCGCGTGCTCACAGCAGTCCGTGCTCGGCGAACGAATAGCAGCGACTGCCACCCACGATGACGTGATCGACGACCCGCATGTCCATCAGCGAAAGTCCGGCCTTCAGTCGTCGCGTGATGGCTTCATCCGCCGGACTCGGCTCGAGACCGCCGGAGGGATGGTTGTGGGCCAGAATGAGCGCTGTCGCGTTGTGCCGCAGGGCTTGGCGTAAGACCTCACGGGGATGCACCTGTGCGCAGTCGACGGTGCCGCGGAATAGTTCCTCGAACGCGATCAGCCGATGCCGGTTGTCCAGGTACAGGCAGCAGAACACCTCATAGGGACGGTCGCGCAGTTGTGCCAGCAGAAAGCTGAACGCCGCTTGCGGCGAGGTGAGCGGCTCGCCGCAACGTAATTCCTCCTGCAGGTGGCGACGAGCGAGCTCCACGGCCGCCTGGATCGCGGCGTAGCGCGCCGGACCGAGCCCCTTGCGCGTCCAGCGTGACCGCTCGGCAACCAGCAGCGCGCGCAGCGAGCCGAAGTCCGCCAGCAGACCGCGGGCCAGCTCCACCGCCGAGCAGCCGCGGGTACCCGAGCCAATCAGCAGCGCCAGCAGCTCGGCATCCGAGAGTGCCTGTGAGCCGCGGTCGAGCAGCTTCTCGCGCGGCCGTTCGGCGCGCGGCCAGTCGCGAATCGCGAGTATTGCAGGGGCTTCAACCGACGGCATGAGCGTGCTCCGTTGCGGGCCAAGGCATCCTGCGGCTCGTCGCCGGCATTTGAGGAGGGCAGTAAGCGTCGCCTCCGTCCACAAATGCGCACCCGGTTTGCGTCTCGGGGGAGCGGAGCCGGATAATCGCCGGCATGCAAGGTCAACGTATCCTGCTCGGAGTCACCGGTGGCATTGCGGCGTACAAGAGCGCGGAGCTCGTGCGCCGCTTGCGCGAGCGCGGTGCTGAGGTTCAGGTCGTCATGACGGCCGCCGCCCGCGAGTTCATCGGCGCGCTGACGTTCCAGGCCCTCTCCGGGCGGCCGGTGCGCACGGACCTGTGGGACAGTGCAGCCGAGGCTGCGATGGGCCATATCGAGCTGGCGAGGTGGGCCGAGGTGGTGCTGGTCGCGCCGGCAAGCGCCGATTTCCTCGCCCGCCTGGCGGCGGGTCGCGCCGATGATCTGCTCGCCACGGTCTGTCTCGCGACTGCCGCACCGATTGCGGTCGCGCCGGCCATGAATCGGCTGATGTGGGCCAATAGCGCCACGGTGGCCAACGTCGAGTGCTTGCGCCAGCGGGGCGTGCGAGTCTTCGGTCCTGCCGAGGGCGCCCAGGCGTGCGGCGAGGTGGGCGAGGGGCGCATGCTCGAGCCGGCGGAGCTTGCCGATCGCCTGGCTGCGCTGCTGCCGGCCACCGGCCCGCTATCTGGACGGCGAGTGCTGATCACCGCTGGCCCCACTCGAGAGTGCATCGATCCGGTCCGATTCATCAGTAACCGCAGCTCGGGAAAGATGGGATTTGCGGTCGCGCAGGCCGCGCGTGAGGCAGGGGCCGAAGTGGTGCTGGTGAGCGGCCCGGTCTCGCTGCCGACGCCGCCCGGCGTTCGGCGGGTGGACGTGGAAAGCGCCGAGGCGATGTTCGCGGCAGTGCAGGCGGAGGTGGCCGCCGCAGACATATTCATCTCCACCGCTGCGGTCGCGGACTATCGTCCGGCGCACCCGTGCGGGCAAAAAATCAAGAAGACGAGTGAGCGGTTGCAGCTCGAGTTGGAACGGACCACGGATGTGCTGGCGAGCGTCGCCGCGCGGCCGGACCGGCCATTCGTCGTGGGCTTTGCGGCCGAGACCGAGTCTGTCGAACACAATGCCCGCGCGAAACTGGTGAAGAAGAACCTGGACATGATCGCGGCCAACGAAGTCAGTCACACCAAGGGCTTTGACTGTGAGGACAACCACTTGATCGTGCTGTGGCGCAACGCTCGCCAGGATCTGGGTGCCGGTCCGAAACTGGCGCTCGCGCGGGACCTGATCCGGCTGATCGGCGAGTCCTACGTCGCGGCAGCGGCTTCGCGGCCGCCTGCACAGGTGCACGCTTGAGCAGCGGCGGTGCGGTGGCGCGGCCGCTGAAGATCCGCATACTCGATCCCAGACTTGGTCGCGAGTTTCCGCTGCCCGCTTATGCAACGGCCGGTTCCGCTGGCATGGATCTGCGCGCCTGCGTCAATGAGCCGCTCACCCTGGCTCCGGGCCGCGCGGAGCTTGTTCCGACCGGCATGGCCATTCATCTGCGGGACCCGCAACTCGCCGCTGTGGTTCTGCCCCGGTCGGGACTCGGTCACAAACATGGCGTGGTACTTGGCAATCTGGTCGGACTAATCGACTCGGATTATCAGGGACAGCTCATGGTGTCCTGTTGGAACCGCGGACATGAGCCGTTCGTCGTTCAGCCGGGCGAACGAATCGCTCAGCTCGTGATCGTGCCCGTGATACAGGTGACGCTCGAGGTGGTGGAGGACTTCGAGCAGAGCGAACGGGGTGCCGGTGGCTTCGGGCACTCCGGCCGCCACTGAACGGTGCCGTTCAGGCGGCCAGCATCCATACGCCAAATTCGCTCCGGCCGAGCAGGGTGCGAAAGCCCTCGGGCATGCCGTCGTGCAGCATGCTCTTCAGCAGGCCGTGTACCCCGAGTGAGCCCAGTTCGCGCCACATCTGCTCCGGCAACGGACCAGGCGCTGCCGACTGCATGAGTAATGCCAACAGGTACAACACGATCAGATAATTGTGCGCGGTCGTGAGATCAAGCGGATACGAGTACACCTTGCAGAAGAGCGTGTTGCGCAGAATCTGCACCATGACAGCGGACTCCTCGACCTCCAGCGTCGGCAGACTCTCGGGTATCTCGCGCGGCAGCTCCCGCAGCACCGCACGGTTCCAGCCGAGCAGGCGCGCGAGCATGCCGTGAATGGCCGCGCGGAGTTCCGGGGTCAGCGCTGGAACCGGCTCGCTGCGCCAAGCGGGTACGTCCACGGGACTGCCATCCGCGAGGGCGCCGAGCAGCCGGGCGCCGACATGTAGTCGCCGCCGCAGCGGCATCTCCTCGGCGGCAAGACAATCACACAGTCCCTGCTCGATGTCTCGGAACGGCTCCCAGGCTAGCGCAACGCCCGGCGCCAGGCGGTAGCTGTCGGTCGAGCGCGGTCGCGCATGGACCAGCCGCTCACGTAAATCCTCGAGGCGCTGGTGAGCAGGAATGCCGTGCCCGTGTCGCGCGCTGGCGCAAATCGGGCTCAAGCCGACCGCGATGCCTTGCGGCGTTTGCGCGAATGAAAACGGAAACACGCAACACGCACCGAACGGTTGCCGCCCGAGGGTGCGGTGAATCAAACATTGATTCCCCGCGCCCAGGAACCGGCAGACTTCCTCGGGTGACTTCAGCTGCAGTTGACCATCGGCGCGCACTGGCAGGCGAGTGCCGGCGAGTGCCGGCGCGAGCGTGTCCCAGGGCATTGCATCGAGTAACAACTGCGCTTCCGGCGGCAGGGTGATCTCATAATCGTGTCGGCAGCACGCCCCGCTCATATGACAGCTGAAGCGAGCCTCGGGCAGCGTCGAGAATTGCAGCGCCGGCCGCCAGTAGCGCCGGAAGTAGCCCGCATCGAGGAGGCTGCGGGGGAGCGCCGGTTCGGCCCGGCGCATCCATGGATAGTCCGCGAGGGATTGCAGCAAGCCTTCACGGAATGACCAGGGCAGCATCTGCTCAGCGGGCGAGCTCCACACCACCCGCGGACCGGCGTCCTCGGTGCGCACACCGAAGGCGACGAATATCTGGCGTGACTCACGGCTTTCCTGCGCTTCGAACCAGGCGATCGCCTCCGTCGCGCGCTCGCTGCGGCAGATCTGGCGCAACCGCGCCGAAGCGAAGCGGGGGAGCTGCAGTTCGCCGCGCCGGCTGATGTCCCGATGCGTCGCCGCGAATCGATCGGCATCGATCGCCCGGGCCGGCCCGATCCCATCGCCCTGGCGCACCGGCGCATCGGGGGCATGCAATCGGTACAGCGCCTCGCCCCCATCTGGATTGCACAGCGCTGCAAAGAATGCGCTGCCGAGATCATCCAGTTGCGCAAACTCGAAGTCTGACGCGTGTGGTGCGGCGTCGCTCGACTGCGAGACCGGGGCGTCGCACTCCGTCTCGGGGTCGGTATGCTCGCCGTGACCCAAAGTGCTACGCCCCGATCATAAGCGGTCGGCACTCCTCCGGCTGCCCACCGGCGTGGCGAGCGGCGGTATCGGCGGCGCGCCTGCGTTCGCCCAACTGGGCCGCCGGTATTCCGATCGGGCGGGTCATAGAGCGCTCTCCTCCCTCGGAGCAATGCGACGAAGTGCGTCATTATAGGCCTGCCTGCTCCGACTCGGGGGCGATGCCCGCACCGGTCATCCTGCTTTGCCCAGGCGCCTCGTCGAACTGCTGGCGGATTCGCTCGGCACGCCCGCCGGATCCTGCCCGCCTGGAGGTGGATCGCACGCCAGGCCCGCATGCCGAAGCTGCGCACGCAGCACGTCCTGCTCACTCGGATAGCGTGCGCTCGAGCGCAGGATCCTTGCCCAGAATTCGCCGTCGAGCATCACGAGCAGAGCATGAACGTGATGCCCCGGCGGCCACAGCAGCTATTGGGACTGAATCTCGATGAAGTCCAGTTCGCGCTGCAGCCGTGCAGCACTTTCATGTGGGGCGTGCCCAGGGGCCACAGACGCAGCGCGATCCAACCACCCGTCTGGGCCACGAGCAGCGTATCGCTATGCTCCATTGCCGCACTGGCAGCACAGCACAGGCTGATCCGCCGCCCGGTGAGACCGCTCGAGCGATCGCAGACCGTGTTGAATGCGAGGACGGCCTCAAATGATACGTTCGAATCGCTATCGACAAGCCGCTGGTACGCCCACTGGTACGAGTCGGCGCCGATCTACCGCAGCGCGGCGAGCCATGCGCCGCGCCGGGTCCCGTGCCGGCCTGCCAGGATGCGTTCGGCAAACCATGCGGTTAAGCCGAGGAACAACCTAACGACGCTCGCGTCAAGCGCCGCACTGATCGTGCGCAATCCCGGTTCGCAGCGCGCCGCAGGGCGCACGAGCAGCGCCTTAGTGAAGCCTCGGAAGAACTTTTGCGCCAGAGCCGCTTTCGCCCGCTGCCGGATTGTCTCACGCCCGAGGCGGGCCGTATGGCGGTGGGCACGCCCTTCCTTGACTCGGCTCACGGAATTCTTGCGCTCCCGTGTGCGCAGGATGCTGAGCACGGTCGTGTACGCCAGACTGCTTTGCAAGTACGCGTGAACTTCCGCAACCGACGATGTGCCGTGCTTTCACAGCACGTTCATGATATCCGTCTCGCGATCGGTGAGGCGCATCGTGGTCGAGCCGCACTACTCATGTACTAGTCATTAGGCGCCAAACAGCGCGCGCTGTGAAAGAACAGCTCCCGTGGCAGGCTCTGCGTTGCGGACAGGGGATGTCGAGAGGCAAGGGCGGCGCAGATACGCAGGTGAGCAGGCCTTGGTGGAGCAAGCCGTTCGCGTCCGGTTCCTTGCTGTGCAAGCACCCCATTCCTGGTGTCCAGCCGATGCACACACGTGCCGGCGATCCCGCGCGCGGAGCGCGAGAAGCCCTATACCACGAGCAACTCTCGGATGGTCCGCAGGAAAGTCTCGGCCTGAACGGGTTTGCTGAGGACCCGAAGATTTGGATTCGGAGCCAATTCCTTGATCGCCGAGGAGGTATCGCCCGTAATCAGAATCGCCTTGATGGCTCGCTGCAACACTTCGCCCAGACGCAGAATGACCTGGACCCCGGTCTCACCGGCACCGAGGTGAAAGTCAGTCACCACGAGGGCGAGCTGCGGGTGATCAATGGCCTTTTGCACCGCCTCGTGCAGTGTCGCCGCGACAGTCACGCTGTAACCTTCTGCTTTCAACAGCATGCGGGTCGCATTGCGCACCTCGGGGTCGTCTTCCACCAGCAAAATCTGCACACCCGGTGTCGCCTCCTCACGTTCGCGCCCCGGCTGCTGCTGGGCCGTCACGGCCACCAATGGAGTCTTGCCCTGGGGAAGACGGATCGAGAATGTTGATCCTCGTCCGACCTCGGATCGAATCTGGATTTCAAGCCCAAGCAGCTGAACCAGTCGCCGCACAATGCTCAGGCCGAGACCATAGCCCTCGCGAGTCGTGTTGCTCGGCACTCCGACCTGATAGAACTCTTCGCCGAGCAACTGGATCTGATCCGGAGGGATACCCACGCCGGTGTCGCTCACCTCGATCGTGATCCACGGACCGTCGTTGACCGCGCGAACCAGAACCTGCCCCTTGCGGGTGTACTTGACGGCATTGGAAACCAGGTTTCTCACGATCTGCTCGACGAGCGAGGGGTCGCTGTGGGCGCACGCGGAGCTTGTCTCAACGTGCAGCGCCAATCCCTTGCTCCCGGCGACGCTGCGAAATTCCCGCTCCATGGCCTCCAGTATCGCCGACACCGAAAAGTCTGTCGGCTCTGGTCTGACGGCACCAGACTCGAGTTTGCTGATGTCGAGCAGCGCATTCAGCAGGCGGCTCATTGCGCCGATCGCTTCGTCTTGTTGCCGCAGCGCATCAATAATGTCGGGCTCGTGCGCCGTGCGTCGTAGCGTGCCATTTAACAGTGAGACGGCCTGCAACGGCTGACGAAGATCGTGGCTCGCCGTGGCGAGGAATCGTCCCTTTGCGCGCTCGGCTTGTCGTGCCTCCTCCTGGGCCGCGCGTGCCATCTCCGTCGCGTGCGCCAGCTCCACGTTGCGCCGTTCCAGCTCCTGATTGGCCAGCACGACATCTTCAGCGCGTCGGGCAAGCTCCCATTGCAAGCGTCTGCCCTTGCGGTAATTGAGCATGACCAGCAGCAGCCCCGACATCATCAATGCAGCCGCGAGCAGCGTCGAAGCCAGTGCGATCTGCTGCATGGTGTGATCCTGCGCCGCGACGAGCGCTAATCGCCGGGAGAGCAGTGCGTCCTCGGTCGCGGTCAATGCATCGATCCGACGATCAACCGATTGCATCGTGTGCCGTGCGGCGTTGGTTCGCACGATTCGCAGCGCCTCGCCGGTCCCCGCATGCCGATAGGCCGTCATGGTGCCGCGCAGCTCTCGCAGCTGCAGATTGATACGGTCAGAAAGCTCGGCAATGTGCCGCTGCTGATCGGTGTCGAGAATCGCCAGGCGTGTCAGATCAGCCAGAAGATCGGGTGCGTCGCGCATCGCGACGCGATAAGGAGCAAGATACGCAGGCGTTGCGGTGAGCAGATAGCCGCGTTGATCGCGCTCCGCATCCTGCAGTGCGTTGCGCAGCGCCTGCGCCGTCATGATGACTTGAAAACTGTGTGCGACCAGCTTCTGGCTGAGCGCCGCGCGCGGCAGGCGATTCAGGGCTTCGTAACCCTGCATTCCGATCAAGCCCAGGAACGGCAGCACGATCAGCGCCAGCGCAAGCCGCAGCCGTCCACGATCGCCGGCAGAACTCAGTCGGTGATGCGAAGCCATCTGTTCCGTTCGCGCCGCGTTCCGAGTTGGACCACGTCGTTATGCGTAAATGCGCCCTTCTGGCCTATTTTTTATCCGCAAACGAGGCGACGCACATCGTGGAAAACCCATATAGCATTGAGCCACGGAATCGAGGTCGCTCGCTCGTACCCAATGGAATGCGCGCCGGGCCCATCGTGGCAGAGCGGCGCCGAGTGATGAGCTGCGTGCCCCGGTCGGCGAGCCCAAGCCCACGGATCACCTGCAGAACGGCGGTAGCCGGGTACACGTGACCGACGCATTGTCAGGCCGGGTAGCCGCAACCGGCTGGTCGAGCCAGGGCCTTCCGGTCTGCGCCCGCAGCGCCTGACTGCCCAGGGAGTGCGGCGATGGACGGCGTGCCGGATCAGTGGCTTGAGAGGAGCAACTGCGTCACAGCATCCGGCTGGTCGAGCATGACGTCATGACCGCAATCGATCTGATGGGTCAACCAGCCACGGGCCTTGGCGCGAGCATAAAACGGTGCGAACGGGGAATCTTCGCCGGCCCAGCCGGAAGCATAGACATAGTGAATCTGCCGGACACGATCGAGACCACCCCGCTCGAGCTTCACGCTCTGGCGAAAGCAGGCCGCAGACTGGATCGTGCACTGTCGATCGACCCAGGCGCGGTCTGCGGGATTCACGCCGAACGCTTCGGCGCTAATCGGGGTGCTTTTCCAGCCATCGATAAGTTCCTCTGATGAAATTGGCGCCAAATCCGCCACGCTCTGGCCGTGCTCCGGAACAAAAGCATCCAGGAAAATCAGCGAGCGAATGCGCTCGGGCATGACGTCGGCGACGCCCGAAACAACCATGCCTCCATAGGAGTGACCACAGAGCACGATATCCGTGAGTTCCTCCCAGCGGATGAGATTCAGCACATCGAGCGTCTGGGTGCGAAGGTCCACGCTCGGCGAAAGGAGATGCATCCGCTCCCCGACGCCGGTGAGCGTGGGCGTGAACACCTCATGTCCCCGCAGCTGCAATGCCCGCCGAACGCGCTTCCAGCACCAGCTGCCATGCCACGCACCGTGAACCAACACAAATGTGGTCATTTCGGGCTCCTTCGGCTATCACCAGCTTTCCCGGCAAAGCGTTCGCAATTTCAGCAGGTCGTGGCAAGTGAACGGGTCCATTCGCCGATCGACACAACAGCTGCCTGTCTGGGAAAAATCTTCTCGGTCAGTATTCGCTGCACTTCGGGGTCGGCATCGCAACACCCGTCTTTCAGAACCGTGATCCGGTAATCGAGATCCGCGGCCTGTCGTAGCGTCGATAGAACCACTCCACTTGTGGCGATGCCCGCCAGAACCAGCGAGTCGATGTCAGACGAGCGCAGCACGACGTCCAGATCGCTGCCCGCAAAGGCACTGATGCGCCGCTTGGTGACTACGACGTCTCCCTCCTGTCGCACCAGTGTCGGATGGATCTCGCTCTGCGGGTCCGACTCGACTAGGCGTCCACTCGTGCGCAGGCCGGAGAAAAGCGCGTTTCGGGGGCTCACTTCGGGGTAACCGGCGCGGAACCGGACCACCACCCATATCACCGTCATATTCGCCCGCCGCGCCGACGTGAGCGCCTCTTGTATGCGCGACAGATATTCCGCATCCGCGTAATTGGCAATGATGCCGGCCTGCAGATCCATCAGCAACAAAGCGCTTCGGCCGGTCCGCAGTTCGTTCATGTCTTCTCGCACCTGCCTGGTAAATCTCATTTGCGAGTGTGTGTCTAACGGCCGCTGCGAATCAAGTCCGCCCGCCTGTATCGTGCCCAGAGCGTGCGGACGACACCGGTCGTGCACAGAGACGGCCGACGCGTACGCGGGAACACGGACCGGAAAAAATGCTAAATGTCTGGTATAAAGATTGACATGAACTTCTCGCGCGAATTCGCCGGGCAGCTCATCGTGTCGCAGCGGCCCTCGACCGAGCGCTGCGCGAAAGCCGGTTGGCTGCGGAATAAACTCGCCGCCATGCCATTGCCGAAGCTTCCTGCGCTCGCCTCGCGCGTGAAGCGGGTGTGCATCTCGCGGTGAGCCCGGCAGATCGCTCTGTCCGGTGTCTCGCATCGACTGAGTGCGGTGGCTGTGACTTCATGCCCGTGCAGAGCCGGCTACTATTGGCCAGTTACTGTAGCGATGGGGCCTCCGGATGCGATCCAGTGAGCACTGGTCGTACACGACGGCTGCGCAACTTGGCCGGTGCCCACATGCCGGTCGCCTCGCCCGGCAATTCGGTATCGCCGCGCCGGGCGCGTCCCCACGTCATCCCGATCTGCGGTCTGGGATCACCGCCACGATGCTCGCCAGACACTACGATTCCCGAGCAGTGCGATGCACCGGTGGTGCCTCGAGTGGAATCGAGGCGTGGGGGGGGCTCCTGGCATTTCGGGGTATCGATGTTGAGGTTCGATCATGTTGAATGGCAGCTGGTTTGAGTCGCATCGGAGCGTAGTCGTTCAGGCGGGCATCATCGTGCTCGCGTGCGCAGTGCTGTATGGCGCATTGTGGCTCTCCGGCCGCGTGCTGATTGACAAGTCGTCGCAGCGGGCCGAACGCTTGCGCGACGTGGTCTTTCGCTCGCTCCACTCCCCGCTGCTTGCGCTGATTGTCGTCTGTGGAATCTACCTGCTTGGCATGCTGATCGATGCTCAGGCTCGCATCGGCGTGCTGGCTCAAGTGCTTAATCCGGCGCTGCACGTCGGCATCATTGGGATGATTGCCTGGGCCGGGTGGAATCTCCTGAAGACATATCCGCAGATACACCGTCCGCACAGACATGAGCTCGATCCGATGATTTACGATCTGGCGGGTAAGTTTGCTCGCCTGATCTTGCTCACGATTGCCGCGCTGCTGATCCTGAAGACACTGCACTTTCCGATCGCAAGCCTGCTCACCGTCGGCGGGGTTGCCGGAATTGCGATCGGGTTTGCGGCTCAGGGTGTCGTCTCAAATCTCTTTGGGGCACTGGTGATCTATCTCGACAAACCGTTCAAGATCGGGGAGTGGATCGTACTGCCAGAAATCAACATATCGGGAACCGTAGAGCACATCGGTTGGCGCTCGACACGCATTCGCGGTTTCGATACCAGTCCTTACTACGTGCCCAATTATGTGTTCAATTCGCACGTGGTGGAGACCCCGCCGCGCATGCAGGCGAGGCGCATCCAGCAGACCGTTCCGGTTCGCTATGCCGACGCAGAACGACTGCCTCAGATCTTGAGGCAGTTGCGCGGATACATCGATCAGCATCCGGGCATTGACCACACGCAGAGCCGGATGGTGAACTTCACCGGTTACGGCACGCATTCACTCGACCTCTTGATTTACTGCTTTGCAAGCACGGTGCAGTGGGGCGAGTCGCTCGATATTCAGGAGGATGTGCTTCTTGGCGCGGCGCGGATCATTAGAGAGAATGGCGGTCAGCTGGCGTTACCCATCACACGAGTGCAGATGCAGGCGGGGGAGCCCGAGGCACCGTTGGCGGAGCACAATGCCGGATCCTGATTCAGTCTCGGATGTGTCGACGCAGCGCCAGGCACGGGGGAAAGCGGCCTGACAAAAGGTTGCTTGCCGCGCTGCGGCAACCGCCCTTGCCATGACCGTCTGCCGACTGCGTGATCGAACTGTGCGGTCGGGCGTGTCGACGACGGAGCGCCATCGCTAGCCGATGTCGAGAATCATTGCGCCGAGCGCAATCATGGCAAGGGCAGTCATGCGCCGGCCACCCGGGCGTTCTGCGAGAAACCACCACGCAAACAGAACACCGAAGAGCATGGCTGTCTCGCGCAACGCAGCAATGGCTCCGATCGGAGCGATGGTCATGGCCCAGAGCGCCAGGGAATACGAGACAATCGAACACAGACCGCCGCCTACGCCGCGCCGCAGCAATGACGGCAGCGTATCGCTTCTCAGCAGAAGATCTGGCCGACCTCGCGTGAGTACGAGAGCGGTAGGCAACGCCGGCAGAACGAAGGTCCAAAGCGCGTACGCGACGGCAGAGTGGGCGCTCCGGGTCCCCAATCCGTCGTTGACCGTATACAGTGCGATAATGAACGCGTTCAAGAGCGCAAGGCGCAGCGCTCGAGCCTCACCGGCGGCGCCACTGCGGCGAGCCTGCAGGGAGGCGCCCGCTGCGATGAGCAGTAAGCCGCTCCAGCCCGTGAAACCGAGGTGTTCACCGAAACACACTGCGGCGATCGCCGCAGTCAGCGCCGGTGCCGCACCCCGCATGATCGGGTAGGTCAGGCTGACCGCGCCCAGCGAATACGTTTCGGCAACGAGATTGAAATACAGAACATGCAACACCGCGGACACGGCAAGATGCGGCCAGGCCGCGGTCGCAGGAGCGGGCAGGAACGGCAGGACGAGAGCACCCATCAGACCGGCTGCCAGCACGAGCACGGCGGTGGATGCGCGCCGGTCCCGGCCGCCACGGATACCGACGTTCCAGGCGGCGTGGAGACTGGCTCCGCCCAGAACTGCCGCCGTTGCGATGGGTGGGACGATCATAATCCAGTGGATGTGCCGAGTCGGTCCGCGGCGGTCACGGCCCCTTGGGAACCGTCACCGCCAGCGCCGCAATGGCAGAATTGTACGTCGTTATGCTGCCCAGCGTGCTTCGCCTGAGGACGGCGCACCAGCGCCAGTGCGGCACTATGCACCATCTCTTATTTGCGGCTCCAGCATGACGTGTGCCTGGAGTGATCAGGAGTCCTCGCTCGCAAACCTTGCGGCTCGTGCTCGCTACGCTCCATCCGAGGGCGGCATCGCCCCTGCCCGCATCGTGGCTCCCCACATGCCACGGGGCCATGTGGGCGACACGAGCGCGACAGAACGATGCACGTAGGCCGCATACCCTGCCGAGGTTCGCATTTTGAGCCACCGTACCTATTCAACTGAACCCGACCGAAACAACGCGAATGAATCGGCCGGCTGGCTCAATCGCGTGGTCTTGGGCGCGGGACTTACGAGTGCTCTCGGGGATTTTTGCTACGAGACGGCAACGGTCATTCTGCCAGGATTTCTGTCCGTACTTGGCTTGTCCGCCGGAGTTCTGGGACTCATCGAAGGTGCTGCAGAGGCGGTCGCATGTTTCGCCAAGCTGGCCGCCGGCTATGTCGCGGACAAGATTGGTCATCGAAAGCTGCTCGTCCTCATCGGATATGGATTGACGCCACTCGGACAAGGGGCGCTCGCGTTTGCAATGGGATGGCCTTTGCTGCTGATCGGACGGCTGATTGCGTGGCTCGGTAAGGGCCTGCGCGGGCCGCTGCGGGATGCCATCGTCGTTCAGGCGGTCACGCCCCAAACCAGAGGCCGCGCAATGGGATTTCACCGGGCCGCCGACTCGGTCGGCGCAGTTCTGGGACCGCTACTCGGTGTCCTGCTGTTGAACTGGGCTCACGGTCATCATTGGGATGCATCCGCGGCACCCTTCCGGCTGGTTTTGTGGATGTCGGTGCTGCCGGGCACGCTCGCAGTTCTCGCGTTTCTCATCCTGGTGCCGGATCCGCGGCGATTGCCGAATCCGACACTCCGATTCGTGCCTGCGCTTGACGCTCTTCCAGTGCGATTTAAGCGATATCTCGCCGCCATCGGCCTGTTCGGACTGGGAGACTTCTCGCCGTCGCTCCTGATTCTCGCGGCAACCCGTCTCCTCGCGCCTTCACTCGGCATTCTCGCGGCGGCCGAGGCCGCCGGATTGCTTTACCTGCTGCGCAACGTCGTTCAGACCGTACTCTCCTACCCGGTTGGCGCGCTGGCGGACCGTCTGGGGCATGTACCCATGCTGGCGTTCGGCTACGCGCTGGGCGCCCTAACGGCGATTCTGGCGACGTTGTCATTCTGTCTGTCGGTGCACAGCGTGCCAATACTCGCGATGATCTTTGTCGTCGGGGGAGGCTATGTGGCAGTAGAGGAGGCGCTGGAATCTACTGTGACGGCAGAATTGGTCTCGCCCGAAACCGTGATGGTCAGCTACGGTGTTCTCGGCTCTGTCAACGGTGTGGCGAAATTTGCATCCAGCGCCCTGGTCGGAGTGCTGTGGACGTCTCTGTCGCCTGCCATCGGCTTTGCTACCGCAGCAGCGCTCATGTCGGCCGGCACCGTGGCACTGCTCCGGGTGTGATGACCATTAACGCGTACGCACTAACTTCTATTCCCCGACTATACCCTCGGAACTGCTGCGCAATCCTGGCGCAAGAAGCTCGTGACTGAATATTGCGCACACCTGGGACTGCATTCCCTCTGCGACACGACGAACCAGTTGACGCGAACTGATCGATCGCGTGCGACCGATGAGCCTATGTCTCAGAGACCAGCGTCTCGCCGTGATGGAGGATCTTGATGATTTCGTGGCTAAGGCGATTGCGCATCACAGGCCGTTCGTCGGCCCGCGTAAGATAGCGTACAACTACAACCACGCCGGTATCCCCGGCTCGGATATTGACGGCAGGCTGAGCGGAGAACGAGCGCGTTCCATAGCGAGTCGAAACCGTAAGCCACTCGCGCTCCGCCTCTTGAACCTGACTTTCCGTCGCGGCGGCCACGACGGTTCGTATCCTATCCATGATTGGATAAGGATTTTCGCCGGTCGGGATCGCGACCTCGAGTTCATCCCAGAGCCATTGGCCGGACGTGCTGAAATTGAAATAGTAGCCTGCGACCGCATACATATTCATGAACGCAACCTGGCGGCCAGTGTGATGCCCCGGCTCATTCCAATTTCCCGTTTCCAGAAGCACCGTGCGAAACAGCGTAATCTCGATTACCTCTCCTCGCACGCCGCTGAAGGAGTTCGTGTTGATTTCTACGAAGTCTCCTACTCGGATGCCGTGCCTGCCCATCAAAATGAACCAGCCGAGAAACGACAGGATGAAGTCCTGCAGTGCAATTGCAAGCCCTGCGCCGGCCAGTCCGAGAACTGTTGATAAATTACGCGGTCGTCCGAATAAAATCATCAGGATGACGATAACGCCTACGAGCCGCGCACTGATTCGCAGCATCGCCTGAAGCGTCGCCTTTTGCTTGCGGTGCAGCGCAAGCCCGGCGAACAAGTGCTCGATGATCCGGTTGACAAAGAAGACGACCGCCATGGTCACGACGATCCAGAGAAAGCTTGCGATCAAATGGTGCAGAGCGGCGCGCTTGCTCGCCAGCACGAGTGCGTCCCAACGCGTGTAGGCAGAAACCAGCGCCCGAGTGCTCTGGATGCGACGATCGAGAAGCCGCACCATGATGCGGTCGGCGGAAATCTGTTGTATCAGTGCTATGAGGGAATCGGATGGTCCCTTCTTCAGGCCTGAACTGCCGACCGGGACCGATGGGCTGCTCGCCGGCCGGGCTGCAGACTCAGCCTGCGCTGAAGCCGGCAGAGCGGTCCGCCTCGGAGGTAATTCTCTCTTTGCCCAGTCCCGTCGCTGCGCTTCCTCCGCTGCAACGCGTGCTTTCAACGTCTCACGCTGTGCGGCAAGGCTCACCGCATAAAATTGAGCTGCCTGCCGAGCCTCACGAATCCGTGCGTCTAACAGAGTCACCGCTGAGTACTGGGTCCATTTCCGGTACAGGCTGCCGGCAATCGAGGCTCGTGCAGGCGGTTGAAATCGGAATGAATCATGCTCTCTGGAAAGAGCTGCGTGCTCGGCTGCCAGCCGGGCGAGACGGCCCTGCAGGCTTCCTCCGTCCCGGTCGAGCGAATCCTCAGCATCGTGCAATGCTTCATGAAACAGGCTCAACTCTGCCTGCCGAACATCGAGCAACTGCTCCAGCGCGCTCTTGCGCGTCCCATGCGTGTGAGCAACACGAGCCGCCAGCCGACTGACCTGCACCTTCCGGGTCGCAATCGCGGTGTCGAGACGCTTGATCCGGGCCTGAATTTCCTTGATCCGTGGACTCGACGGGACTGGCGTGATCGAAGCAAGCTGTAATGCAAATCCGTATTGCAGATCCAATTCCCGATCCGCCGAATCCAGCGCGCTCTGGGCGGCTCGCCGCTCCTGAGGGGTCGAGGCCCCAGCCGCCAACTGCAGCGCGGTGGTCAGGTAACGGGGATCCAATGAGAGAAGATCTGCTGCCCTGCCGCCCGTGGAACCGTGCGAAGTGGAGTCGTAGGCCGCGTTCGACGTCAGATATAAACCGGCGATGCCGACACCAAGCAGTATCAGCAACACGAACCCTGCCAAAAACCGTCGTGCCTTCATCATCATATGACCTGTCGGCATCCCGAGACCGCCGGAACCGTTGGCTCAACGTGCGTCGCTCGATTCGCAGGCGACAGCACATGCAATTGGATGACATGGCCGCTTATCGCATGCCCGCCACGACCGAAACTGGCTGATCCTGGGAATTCCGAGCTCATCAAGGACCAGCGTGAATTCCCTATGATCCGCTGAAACTTGCCAGGTTGCAGCGCATCCTCGCGCTCGTCTACCATGAACTGAGTTTCAAAAGGGATCGTATGGATGGCCGGGAATTGAACAGCCTACTGCGGGCAACAAACCGCAACGAAGGTTAGCAGAATCGTAAGTCATTGTAACGATAGTGCCTCTCTACACGCTTCGAGACATTGCTGCCGGACCTGCTGTGCCCGGAGGCGCCTGCGCACATTGGTAGAGTTGCCGTCGGGTCTTTGCGCATCAAACGCCGCTTCCCTCGGTGCTCAGGGACTGGCATATCGTGCGCTTAACACTGCCGAGGTGAGAAATCTCCGCTAATATCTAATTCACATCACACGATCGCTGGCTGTCACATCAATGCGATACCCATGAGCTACACGCCTCTACGCAACCCGCGATATCAAGATCTCAGCATCCGTCAGCTGCGGCACAGAATTGCCTGCTGGGGCGAATCATCGACCTCTCCAATCGTCCTGCTCCATGGGTTCATGGACAATGGAGCAACCTGGCAGTTCTTGGTGGACAGCCTGCCCGCAGATTTTTCCGTCGCCGCACTCGACTGGCGAGGCTTCGGCCACAGTGCTTGGGCTCCGGGAGGGTACTGGTTCCCGGATTATCTCGCTGACCTCGATGCCCTGCTCGAATCGCTTTCTCCGCGAACACCGGCGCGCATTATCGGCCACAGTATGGGTGCGAACATTGCGCAGATGTACGCTGGAATTCGACCGGACCGCGTAGCGTGGTTGATTAACCTGGAGGGACTGGGGCTTGCGGACTCGAAAGCTGAAGACGCTCCGGTTCGATATGAGCAATGGCTGAGAGAGATCAACCGGCCCGTTCACGACCGTCGATATCGATCAGTCTCGGAGCTCGCGGCGTTGCTGTCTGCGAGAAATACCAGGCTCCCGGCGGATCGAGCCGAGTTCGTGGCCCGGGCGTGGACGCGACCGGTGAATCCTTCAGAGGTCGACGGAGAAGTTGAGCTCCTCTTTGATCCGCGACACCGCATTGTCAATCCCATCCTCTATCGAAGGACGGAAGTGCAGGCCTGCTGGGAGCGAATCACAAGCCCCGTGCTCCTCATTACGGGCGAGGAATCTCCTCAAGTGCGGCGGTCGGGTGCGACCGTCGAACTCATGGAGCCCCACATCGGAAAACTGCGACGGGTCTCAGTTCGCGGAGTCGGCCACATGATGCACCACGAAAATCCGAGCATCATTGCAGCGGAAATAGTGAAATTTCATGCGGAGCACTTGGGTCAGACTGTCTAGGAGCGGATCCGATTCATGGATTCGATGCGCTCGCGAGTGAGGTCTTTTAGGCCTAAGAGCATGGCGAATGTCTTTCGAGAGCGGAACGCGGAGCCGTGTTGGCTCAATTGACGTTCGAAGTCACCATTGTTTCAGAGCTTTGCGAACAAAATCAGCGGGCTGATGTCGTGGAATTGGCTTGGCCCCTCCACGGCGAGCGTAAGCGGCGGATCGATCGGGCCATTCTCGAACAGAGTCAAGATAAATGCATGTAGGATTCCAAAGCATCGACTCCTCAAATATCAGACGCCCTCTCACGATCACCAGGAGCACCGATATGCACAGGGCGATCTACATTTGGCTCTTGGTGGCATTCTCCGAGGTGCCGGAAAACGCATTGATCCGCAGCTGCTGCTCGATCCATTTGAAGCACAGCTCCACTTGCCTGCACATCGTGTAGAGCTGACAGATCGTGAGCCGCTCGAGGTCAAGATGGTTGGTGATGAACACCAGCTTCTTGCCGGTCTCGGGGTCTTTGAAGCGAACGCGGTGCAACGGTTTTGAATAGCCCTGCTTGGAGCACAACATGGTCGGAGCGATCGTGCGGTCGCAGATCATACCTGCGCTGCGGTCGGTCTTGTGCCACGCGAGTCGCATAGACCGCATGCCTCGTGTGGCTCGGGTCACAAGGCGCGCATCAGCCTGATCGAATTGCGCCAAGCGCTCGAACTCGATGTGGCCGCAATCGACGACATAGGAGGCGCGAGCGTTGGGAGGGAGCTGATCGAGGACGTTGATGTCGTGGAGCTTGCCATTGCGGATGTGCAGGAAAGTCGTGGTAAATCCGCGTAGGTCGAGCAGTGCGTGGAGCTTGACCGCCGCTTTGGTCGACTGAGCGGGCTGCCTAAGGTACCAACGACAGACACAGATCGATGGTCGTCGAGTCGAACGCGTACACCGTATTGGGCGGTTCGACTCCAAAGCGATTCGCATGCGTAAAATTTGCGTACCATCGCGATGAGCGCTGCTAAAGAATTCGACGTATATGCGTCCATCGCACAGGGCATTGCCGTTTGCCAGCGTGCTGCGTGCATTCTGCGAATGCAATCCCATGTGACGGCGCTTGACGGGCGGGGCGCGAACAGATGCCTCGATGTCGCGCAAATTCTCGCGAAAGGCATTGTGCGCGAAGATCATGGCCTGCAATAGCTCGATGCGGGTGAAGCTCTCGACTTTGTGATCCTCTTTGTAACGGGCCACGCAGCGACGAGATGTTGTCAGCGGAAGATGCGCGGTCAATTGCGCGAATACCAGTTTCCCGGTGTTCAAGGCGACTCCGGCACGGATGAGAAATCCGTGCCACTTTGCCGCAGTTCGGTTGGCGTTGCCCGGGATTGGAGCGGGTGATGGGAATCCAACCTATGGGCGATTCCGGACAAGTCAGCAGCTTGGATCTCTTTAGAGAGGCAAGTGCGATTCAAGTGCGAGATTTCGCGGTACGCGGGGCTCTGTGAGGCAACGTGCGGCAATTGACGGAACGAAACAATCCGGTCCTGTAGCTAGGGACCGAGGAGGGCAGCAGGGACGACTGCGACACCATCCTGGCGGCGGTACGCGTGCTTGCCGGTCGTGATGACTGCCATGTCCGTCAGGGTGCTGCCGATCTGTTTGCGGAGCCAGAGAAGTTGGTTCACGTCCTCGTCCGTCACCTCGGCACTTGTCTTGACTTCAAGTGCAAGCACTCGGTGGTCGTCTGTCTCGACGATGAGGTCGATTTCGCGCCGGCCGTCGTAGGTGCGGCAGTGATACACACGAGCCTCTGCGGCCTGCGCGTAGACGCGCACGGACTGAGTCACGAGCGCCTCGAACAACTGCCCGAGAAGCGTGCCGTCGCGCGGCCGCGTGGCCGTCGGCGCGATCGTCACGAGCTTGGCTCCTGCGGTGATCCCGCCGAGCAAGGCCCCCACATCGACTCCCAGGAGTCGTGCAGCGAGCGCGGGATCGACCAAGTGATGCTTTGGGGCCTTCGTGAGGCGGCTCAGGTGGTTGTTCGTCGGCATCCAACCAGGGACCTGATCGAGGATCCACAGCTGCTCGAGGATATTGCGGTAGGCGATGACTGTGGTTTTCGCCGGAACCTCTTCGGCCCCCGTTGCGGCGGCATTGCGAATCTTTTCGAGTGAGGTGGTGGTCGCTGTGGCCGCCGCGAACGCCGCCATCCAGCGGCAGAGGGTCTGTGGCCGTCGGACCGCGTACCCTTGTTCCTCGAAATCCCGATCGACGATTCGCTCGAGGTAGCCGTCGAGCTGGGCGCGCAGCGCCCGACCTGACAGCCGCCTAATGGCGGGAAAGCCCGAGGCAACGATTTCGTGGGCGTAGTCGGCGAGGCCGAAGCGCGTTTGACCCCCTGTTTTCGGCTGCGCGCCGCCAAGCAGCGCGCTGAGACTGACGGTTGGCTCGCCTAGGCCTCGCTCGGCCAGACTGAGCGGGCGCATGCGGACTCTCACGATTCGGTCCGCTCCCGAATGGCTCGGTGGCTTCGTGGGTGTTGCTGATCCTGTAAGGAGGAACCGGCCCGGGGTTGGGTCTCGATCGACTGCTGCGCGCACGGCGTCCCAAATCGCCGGTACGTGCTGCCATTCATCGAGCAATACTGGCGACAGACCCCTAAGCAACACCGTCGGATCCGCAGCCGCAATGGACCTGATCTCAGGCACGTCAAGGCGATGCACGGTTGCTGCGCGGCGTTCGGCCGTTGCAGTCTTGCCCACTGCTTTGGGACCCTCAATTGCGATGGCGGCGAGTTCTGGAAGAAGCTCGTCGAGCTCATCATCGACGATCCGCTGCGTGTAATCAGTCATGGGTGATTGGTGGCTCGAGTCCGATCCTCGTCTGCGTGCTTCGCCATCAACGATACCATACAGCCGGTCTCTATACTACCGTTCAACCGAATTACGAAATACTATATTTCCATCTTCTACGCCACCGTTTAGCCAAATAGAGATGGCGAGCAGTACCGTCCTACCATGATCTCTGGGATGATCGATGGCCGTCGGGTAGTCGAGAGCTTCGCCTGGTACTACGTTGAGGATTCCGTAGCCTGCATGGGCTGGGAGGACGACGGCCAGCCTGAGGGGGCACCGTGAAGATCGCGGTTCGCTGAACAACATGCGCCAATTCCTCCGTTCCGACTTCGGCTCTAACGACGTCCACGCACCCGCGGATCGCGCCCGAGATGGCGCCCTCCGCTCCGTTGCGGTAGTTCCCAGGAATCCCGCGCATGACAGGGAAGTCTCAGATCGACCCGTTCCGGTCGTCCGGCAGTTCCTTTAGCCGCCTGCCAGCAGCGGCAGAGCGGACATTTGCAGCATTTATGTGCGAACGCATCAGTTTTCGTGATAGCGGCTTGCGATAGCGACCCGCTACGCTGCGGAGATGCCCAAGCCCGAAACCACACCTGTCCCGGAGGAGCACATCAGCCATGGGGTCCGCATCGTGCGTGGACGGCGGGTTCTGCTCGACGTCGACCTCGCTGCTCTGTACGGCGTCGCCACGAAGCGCCTCAACGAACAGGTTAAGCGCAACCTCGATCGGTTCCCAGAGGACTTTCTCTTTCAGCTTTCGAAAGCCGAAGTGGAAGCGCTGAACCGGTCGCAAAATGCGAGCGGTTCCCAGAAGCATCGGGACCCGCGCTTCCGGCCTCATGCATTCACGGAACACGGCGCAATCATGGCCGCGATGGTTCTGAACAACCAGCGAGCGATGGAGACTTGCGTTTACGTGGTGCGCGTATTCGTGAGACTTCGAGAAGCCATATCCTCCAACAAGGAACTCACCGTGAAGCTCGGCGAGCTGGAGCGAAAACTCGATACTCATGACGAAGCCATTGTGGGAATTCTCAAAGCCATCCGCCAGCTGATGAATCCGCCTTGTCCCCCCACACCGCGGGATCGGATTCACGGCTGATCTTGATTCCAAAACCTGAATGGTTGCACGTCGGCAATGGAGAATTCACCATCCATACTCAGAACGACGGCTCCTGTTAAGCGTTGTCCGAGGCCTGCCCCGTGTGCTGCGGTATCCGGACCGGACAGGGTTAACGGGTAGGCGTCGGACAACACCCAAGGGAGGAAACCGCGGGAGGAGACGAGGCGGCTCAGTCAGGGTGGTGAGCTATGGGGATTTGAAGCGCAGCGATGGCGGTGAGGGTACCGCGCGGACTCGTCGCTGCTGTTATCGCAGCTTGCGTGGGCTTGCCCTGGAATGGAGCGGGTGATGGGAATCGAACCCATGGACGATTCCAGACAAATCAGTCGCGTGGCTCCATTTAGAGAGGCAAGTGCGATTCAAGTGCGAGAATTTTCGGCATGTGGGGCGATGTTGGGCAACGTACGGCAACACGCAGATCCAGCCGTCTTAATTAGAAGAGGCGTCACGCTCGCGATCACGGTGTCAGGGTGAGCAGAACAGCAGCGTACGATTGCAAAAATTTGAGGATTCCCGACCGGATGCCCAGCAGGTTCGCAACGGCGCTTAACACACGGCGTCGGATTCTTCCGCGGCAGACTATCTTGAACTCGCCCATTTGGTAGGGCACCCGCCACTGAACTTGTGGCGCACCAAATGGCGAAATATCGATTTCGTACAGCGACTGCGGCGATCGATAGGCCGCTGCCGCAATTGAGCATGAAAAGCCGCCACCGAATGGAGGAATTTCATGCTATCCTGCGCCTGTGCTGAAACGAACTCGATTGCTTCACGGCGTACGCCGTGGCCTTAGGCGAAGCCGTGTCGTTGCCCTGATCGGCCCGCGACAGAGCGGGAAGACTACTCTGGCGCGGAAAATAGTGCCCAACGGATCCGGCAACTACTTCGACCTGGAGGACCCGACAAGTCGAGCACTCCTCGCCGAACCCATGACCGCCCTTCAGGGTCTGCGTGGCATCGTGGTCATAGACGAGGTCCAGCATCGCCCTGATCTCTTTCCGGTGCTCCGCGTGCTGGCCGACCGCAAACCGGTACCGGCTCGATTTCTGATTCTCGGCAGTGCATCACCTGATCTGCTGCGGCAGTCTTCAGAATCTCTTGCCGGGCGAATCGAGACGATACCTGTCTCAGGGTTCAGCCTCGATGAAATTGGAGATCGCGCCCTTGACCGCCACTGGCTTAGGGGCGGATTCCCGCTGTCGTTCCTCGCGCGAACAAATGCGGACAGCGTCGCCTGGCGACAGCAGTTTATCCAGACCTTCCTCGAGCGCGATTTGCCACAGCTCGGCGTCACGATCCCTGCTCCAGCGCTGCTGCGCTTCTGGACTATGGTGGCGCACAGCCATGGAGGCATCTGGAACGCAGCTGATCCGGCGCGATCACTGGGCATCGGCGAGTCCACAGTGCGGCGCTACCTCGATCTGTTTACGAGCCTGCTCATCGTAAGACAGCTGCAGCCCTGGCATGAGAACCTGAGCAAACGGCAAGTCAAAGCGCCGAAGGTGTACGTGCGCGATAGCGGGTTGATGCATGCGCTCCTCGGCATCAGGAGTGCGAAGGATCTGCTATCTCATCCGAAGTGTGGCGCGTCGTGGGAGGGGTACGCCATAGAGGAAATCCTCAAGATATTTGAGCCCGAGCAAGCATACTTTTGGGCAACACATCAGGGTGCTGAGCTCGACCTGCTGCTGTTCAAGGGGGGGCGCCGCATCGGCATTGAGATCAAGCGGGCGGACGCACCCGCTATTACACCCTCGATGCGAATTGCTATCGCGGATCTCGGACTAAATCGGTTGATCGTTCTGTATCCTGGCTCACGCACCTACGACTTGAATTCGCAGGTGCGCGTAATGCCGCTAGATAGTCTGGCGAACGGCGGCTTCCTCTCGGCACTCGGCAAACCCGCGATGCGCAGCCGGAAAAGACGCCCCTGAGTGCTCGCAACCAGCACATCGTTATCGGCGAGCCGGGATTGGTACCGAATACTTCTCAGTTCGGCCCGGAGTGGGCGGCCGTGACAGACCGCTTTGAGATCGGGAAAATGGCCAACCGCCGACGAGTCGTCAGGCCTCTTTAGATGGGTGCGCCATGAGAACGACTATTCTCGGCTTCGCCCCCGCATTAGTCGCTGCCACTAGCGTAGCCAAAAGTCCTCATGACGGGTCGGCTGCTTGGTTCTGGCGCGTATCGTGTGGCAGTCACGGCCTCGCCATTGATGTCACGGTTGATGCGCAGTCCGTATACCACGCGGAGGTTCCGATCTGCCGCATGGCGCGAACCTCCGGTGCCATACGCCAAGAAAATGACGGTTTCAGTTTCATATTTACAACCGTCCGGCAAATCACCTTCTCTGGATATCGATGGGCCAATGACGTTGTGCCCGCTGGAACGCAGCTGAAGATGGACATCTGGGAGGCCGGAGCGGCTCCAGACGCCCTGATACTAGGAGTTTCGGTACGCGGGCCGAAAATCGCCCTAGTCAACACGTTAATGATCGCCAAGCCTGAGGCACTCAGCACAACTGAAATCGCTACGGGCTTAACCATCACAACGCACCCCGTAGAGCCAAGGCCAAGACTATAGGGATGAGGCGAGCACCGAGGGGCGATTCGAATGAGTGCTATGGGCTGGCCAATTCAATTGAGCGTCCTTCCGTTTTTGCGCGACTGCGGGAGTTCCGCTTCGGTGGCGAGCAATCGGTTGATCAAGAATTGAGGGGTTCAGTTTGTTGTCTCTGATTCGCACTTGGAATATGAGACGCAAGCCAAGTACGACGCTACGTGCGAATGCCGGGGCAACGAGGGGCAAGCACGGGCAATTACCCCGGGCGGGCTCGCCGCGCAGTTCCCATGAAATTTCCCAAGCGATCAGATATTTGCCGTCGCTGCTGTTGCCGCAGCTTGCCTGGCGTCGCGTGGGAATGGAGCGGGTGATGGGAATCGAACCCATGGGCGATTCGGGACAAATCAGCAGCTTGGCTCTATTCAGACAGGCAAGTGCGATTCAAGTGCGAGATTTCAGGGTACGTGGGGCTCTGCGAGGCAACGTACGGCAATTGACGGAACGAAATGTCTCGGTCCTGTGGTTGCTAGGGACCGAGGAGGGCTGCAGGGACGACCGCGACACCATCCTGCCGCCGGTACGCGCGCTTGCCGGTCGTGATGACCACCATGTCCGTCAGGGTGCTGCCGATCTGCTCACGGAGCCACAGAAGATGGTTCACGTCCTCGTCCGTCACCTCTGCGCTCGTCTTGACTTCAAGTGCAAGCACGCGGTGGTCGCCTGTTTCGACGATGAGGTCGATCTCGCGCCGGCCATCGTAGGTACGGCAGTGGTACACGCGGGCTTCCGCGGCCTGCGCATAGACGCGCACGGACTGAGTGACGAGCGCCTCGAACAACTGCCCGAGAAGCGTGCCATCCCGCGGCCGAGCGGCCGTGGGCGCGATCGTCACGAGCTTGGCACCTGCGGCGATCCCGCCGAGCAATGCCCCCGTATCCACGCCCAGCAGTCGTGCAGCGAGCGCGGGATCGACCAAGTGGTGCTTTGGGGCCTGCGTGAGCCGCCTCAGGTGGTTCTTCGTCGGCATCCAGCCGGGAACTTGATCGAGGATCCACAGCTGCTCGAGTACATTGCGGTAGGCGATGACCGTCGTTTTCGCCGGAGCCTCTTCAGCCCCCGTTGCGGCGGCATTGCGAATCTTCTCGAGCGAGGTGGCGGTGGCTGTCGCCGCCGCGAATGCCGCCATCCAGCGGCGGAGGGTCTGTGGTCGCCGGACCGCGTACCCTTGTTCCTCGAAATCCCGATCGACGATTCGCTCGAGGTAGCCGTCGAGCTGGGCGCGCAGCGCCCGGCCTGACAGTCTTCGGATGCCAGGGAATCCTGAGGCGACGATTTCGTGGGTGTAGTCGGCGAGGCCGAGGCTAGTGTGACCCTCTGCTTTCGCCTGCGCGCCGCGAAGCAGGTCGCTGAGACTGACGGTTGGCTCACCCAGGCCACGCTCGGCCAGACTGAGCGGGCGCATGCGGACTCTCACGATTCGGCCCGCCCCCGAATGGTTCGGTGGCTTTGTGGGCGTTGCTGATCCTGCAAGGACGAAACGGCCCGGGGTCGGGTCTCGATCGACTGCCGCGCGCACGGCGTCCCAAATCGCCGGCACATGCTGCCACTCATCCAGCAAGATCGGCGGCGAATCTGTGAGCAACACCGTCGGGTCCGCAGTCGCGATGGACCTGATCTCAGGTACATCAAGGCGATGCACGGTGGCCGCGCGGCGTTCGGCCGTCGCAGTCTTGCCCACCGCTTTGGGGCCCTCAATTGCGATGGCGGCGAGCCCTGGGAGAAGCTCGTCGAGTTCGTGATCGACGATCCGCTGCGTGTAATCGCTCATGGGTGATTGATGGCTCGGATCCGGCCGTCGCCTTCGTGCTTCACCATCAACCATACCATACAGCCGTTTCATATACTACGGTTTAACCACACTATGCAATACCATATTTCGATCCTCTACGATACCGTTTAGCCAAAGAGAGATGGCGACCCGTACCGTCCTACCATGATCCCTGGGATGATCGATGGCCGTCGGGCAGTGGGGGGCTTCGCCTGGTACTACGTTGAGCATTCCGTAGCCTGCATGGATTGGGAGGACGGCGGCCAGCCTGAAGGGTCATCGTGAAGATCGCGGTTCGCCGAACAAGTTACACCAATTCCTCCACTTCGACTTCGGCTCTAACGACGTCGACGCACCCGCGGATCGCGCCCGAGATGGCGCCCTTCGCTCCGTTGCGGTAGTTCCCAGGAATCCCATGCATGACAGGGAAGTCTCAGATCAACCCCAAAGGGACATTCACTGACCCTTCGTCCAGAAGTACAACGATGGCCAGAGCGGACATCCGTCTGTCCGCGCTGGCCTAGGATGCAGCGGATTTGCGCCGATACGCCTCATGCCTTACAATGTAATCGTACGTAAGGAGTCCGCACATGTCCGAAGCCACTATCACCAGCAAGGGACAGGTCACGATTCCTGCTGATATCCGAAGAGCCATGGGACTCTCAGCGGGTGAGCGTGTGGTCTTCACGCAGCTTGACGACGGCACGATCGTGTTCCGAGCGAAGCGGCG
>DAHVTM010000039.1:0-16955 GCA_027324195.1 Gammaproteobacteria bacterium
CACCGTGCGGATCAGGCTCAGCGCCTTGACCGGATCGCGCGCCAGGTCCTTGATGATGTTCTGGTCGATCTTGATCACGTCGAACGGCAGATCCGCCAGGCGCTTGAGGTTGCTGAATCCCGAGCCGAGATCGTCCATGGCGATCTTCACCCCCACCGCGGCGAGCCGCGTGATGGCCTCGTCGACCAGGGCGGCCTCGAGCGCCTGGCTTTCCAGCACCTCCAGCGTCAGATGCTCGGGCGCCACCTGCGCCTCGCGCAGCGCCTCCTCGACCCAGCGCGCACAGTCGGGGTGTACCAGAGAACTCGGCGCCAGGTTGATCGACAGGGCAATCGGCAGCCGCGCATCGCGCCAGCCCCGCAGGTGTGCGAGCGATTGCTTCAGTCCCTGGCGGAACAGCGCATCCAGGTCGCTCTCCCCGAGCGCCGGCAGGAACTGCGCCGGACTCAACAGCGACCCATCGTCCCCGCGCAGCCGTGCCAGCGCCTCCACCTTCACCAGCGTCCCGTCGCGCAGATCCACGACGGGTTGCACCCACATTTCCACTCCCCCGCCGTAGAGCAGGGAGCGGATCTGGGTCGCCTGCGTGTTGTCGATCGCCAGACCCCGGCTCTGCGAGGCGCGCGTCATCTGATCCCAGCGGTTCTGCAGTGACAGCCGCCAGGTGTGCATCCAGCCGGAGGAGAATTGATGCGGGTAGGCCCCGTAGATCAACAGCACCGCATGGATCGCGCCGTGGCGATGCACCGGCAGGGCAACGCCGCTGCGAATGCCGAACTCCTGCAACAGCGACACCCACGGCTCGAGGCGCTCCTCGGGCCAATAGGCGGCGGTCTCCTGCTGACTGTCGGTCATCCAGGTCGCCGAGACCAGGCCTCGGCCGCGGACATCGCGGGGATCGAGCACCGGAAAGAGCTCGCGCGCCGTGTGCGCAGCGACCAGCGCCTGGGCGTTGCGTCCCGCCGCGCGCTCGATGACGAGCCGGTTGTCGGCATCGGGCCGGAATACCACCGCCGCACGCACGCCGGGCAGTTCGGCGAGCGCATTGAGCTCGCTCTGCATCCAATCCGCCGCCAGCGCCCGGCCCTCCATCGGGCGCGACAACAGAGTCTGGTACTGATCGAGGACAGTCTGGATCGCCTGCAGCTGACTCTCGACATCCAGCTGCAGCCGCGCCTCCGCGGCGCGCAGCGTCCGGTAGCGCGTGCGGGCGGTGAGCAGTGCCGCATCGAGGTGCGTCCGCAGCAGGTCCCGGTACAAACCCATCGCCCGCGTCATCCAAGCGCCCGATACCCCGATGAGCGCATGCACCACGCCGAGTTGCCGCGCCGTCGCGTGCACCTGCTGCCCGGTGGCTTCGGCGTCGAGAAGCTCGCGAACGTGGGCCGCCTGCTTGCGTGCCAGCGCCTTCAGTTCCTCCGGCGAGAGGCATTTGAGGATCGCGGAGGTTTCGGGGTGCGCATGCAACTCGCGGTAGAAGGACTCCGAGAACTGCTCGGCCACGCCCGGCAGATGCGGCGCGAGCGCCAACATGAAGGCTCGCGCCTCCGGGCCGAACGCGTCAAAGGACACCTCGGCAATCTTCTCCGGATTCGTCGTGACGCCGATGCGCCACCAGCGGGTCCGGCTGCGCTTCGACTGCTTGGCCTGATACATCGCGGCATCGGCCTGGCGCAGCAGCAGGTCCGCATCCTCGCCATCGCGCGGAAACAGTGCCACCCCCATGGTCATGTCGATCGAGGCGCGCTCGCTGGCACCCAACTCAAAGGGGGTCTCGACGGCCCGGTGCAGCCGATCGAGCGCCGCGCCGAGCTGCGAGAGCGCCTGCGGAGTCTCGAGGTCCTCCAACACGACCACGAACTCATCGCCGCCGAGTCGGGCGATGAAATCCGACTCCCGCAGCCACTGGAGCAAGCCGCGCGCAATGGCGCGCAGCAGCTGATCCCCGGCCTCGTGTCCGAGCTGATCGTTCACGGGCTTGAAGTCATCGAGATCGATCACGCCGACGGCCAAGGTCGTGCCGTGCCGGCGTGCGCGCGCAATCGCCTGCGGCAGATATTCCTCGAGCGCGAGCCGATTGGGCAGATCAGTGAGAACATCGGTGCGGGCAATCCGCGCATCCTGCACCTGCCGGGTGCGGATGCGGTGCTTCAGATCGAACTCGTCGAGGCCATGGCCCAACAATGCCGCGACGCGCGAGCAGACCTCTACGGTCGGCACATCGAAGCATTCTCTGCGCGGCGAAGCGAGCGCGAGAATGGCCCAGATCTCGCCCCCGCGCAGGACCGGAATCGCAACCGCGCTGTGCCAGCGATGAACGCGGAATTCCGCATGGCAAGACTGCAAGGTCGGATCCGCAAGCGTATCGTTAGAAACCTCCGGTTGCCGGCTCCGCCAGGCCCTGATCACCAAAGAGGTGGCCTGCGGATCAGAGAGTCGCGGGCGCGCCCGCGGGCCCTGCTCGGCCCCCTCGCCGGCGAAGGCCAGCACGGAGAAGATCTCAGATGATTCGGGCCGGCCGATCCACGCCGTATTGAACGGGGTCTCCTGCACCAGCTTGGCGCACAGGCTCTCGAGCATGCCCTGTTCGTCCCGGCTCTGAATCAGCACGTCACCGCAGTGCAGCAATGCCCGGTACAAGGCCTGAACATCGAGCAGTTGCTGGCGCTGGCTCAACAGATCGAAGGTGCGCCGACCGAGCCGGTCCGTCAGCTGGCTGACAGTGGCGATGAGTTCGTTCCGGGCGTCCGGGATCTTCTCCACGGGCGCCTGCGGTGCTGACTCCCCGGGCACCTGCCCGCTCTGGCCCGCGCGGATCTGGCTCGCCATCTGCCGGTCGACCTCCATGATGTGGTGCAGCAGCCACTGGGCAAGAAATGCCAGAATTTCAACGCTGACGTCATCCCAGCGTTCCGCAGCCCGTTCCTGCAGAGCGCCGTGCGCTTGCTGCAGAAATCCCCGGAAGCTCTCGTGGGCCCGCAGATGCATCATGCGGTGGGTCGAGTCCACCGACCACTTCAGCATCAGCTTCTCCTCATCGCGGAAGTGATAGCGGGTGTACGCCACCAGTTCATCGAGGAGGGAAATGATCGTCTCGTGCGCGGCATCGTGGGCCTGCGCGAGCGCGAGTCGGTTGAAAATATCGAGCAGCTCCTGGTGCTGCTCATCTACCATGGCGATGTCCGTCGCCATCGCATCCGTCCAGATCAGCGGTCGTACCAGGTCGGACATGAGGGTCTTCAGCGCGTCACCAGGTCAATGCAATACCGGACCATGCTGGGCCTGTTGACCATATTACCTGGAACAGGAATACCGCAACGGCAGGAAAATTCGAACCATTTAACAATTCGGCGGACCGATGCTGTGGACTATCCCCTCCCTTGCCGCCGTGCGAGGACGGAGCGGTCGGCGCAAGATCGACCACACTGGGGCCAAGCGACCATGCCCCAGGCAGCCGATCCCGCCGCCTCACTCCCGACCGGCGCCAAGGCGCACGCAGCGGCTCCATAGCCCCGTGCGCCCGGGCGCACCTAGAACTCCGACCACTCCGAATCAGCCCCGCCGCCGGCAGCGACTTTCGCACCACTCGGGGCGGGGGCTGCGGATTTTGCCCCAGGCTTGCGCACCACCTGCAGCGCAGCCTTGCGGCCCGGCTGCGCCGATGGCTTGGGTGCCTTGCGGCTCGCCGGTTCGCCTTGGGGCTCGCTGCTGTCTGCTCCCACGGCCACGGCCAGATCCTTGGCCTGCTGCAGGATCGATTCGCTCGCCGCGGACGCCTCCTCCACCAGCGCCGCATTCTGTTGCGTCACCTCGTTCATCTGCGCCACCGCGCGGGCGATCTGATCGATTCCACCACTCTGCTCGACGGAGGCGGCGGCGATCTCGGCGACGATGTCGGTGACTTTCTTCACCGACCCGATGATCTCCTGCAGCCCCTCGCCCGACTGCGAGACCAGGCGCGAGCCGTCGGCGACCTTCGCGCTGCTGTCCTGAATGAGCGCCTTGATTTCCTTCGCCGCCGAAGCCGAGCGGCCCGCCAGATTGCGCACCTCGGAGGCGACCACGGCAAAGCCACGCCCTTGCTCCCCGGCACGCGCCGCCTCGACGGCCGCATTCAGCGCCAGCAGATTGGTCTGGAAGGCGATCTCGTCGATGACGCCGATGATGTCGGAGATCTTGCGGCTGGCCGCATCGATGGCCTGCATCGCATCGACCGCCTGGGTCACGACCGCGCCGCCCTTTTCCGCGCTTTCCCGCGCCGCACTCGCCAACTGCTTGGCCGCCGCCGCATTGTCGGAGTTCTGCTTGACCGTCGCGGTCATCTCCTCCATCGAACTCGCTGTCTGCTCGAGACTGGCGGCCTGCTCCTCCACACGCTGGCTGAGACTCGTATTGCCGTCGGCAATGTCCTTGGCGCTCGTGGTCACCTCGGACACCGAAACACGGATCTGTGCAACCAGAGCCGAAAGTTGCTGCGTCGTGCGCTTCTGCTCGGTGATGTCGGTGGCGAATTTGACGACTTTGATCGGCCGGCCGTTCGCATCGAAGACCGGGTTGTAGGAGGCCTGCAGCCAGACCTCACGGCCGCCCTTGGCGATACGCCGGTATTCGGCGGCATCGTATTCGCCCCGACGCAGCTTCGCCCAGAACGCCTCGTACTCCGGACTCGCCGCATACTGCGGATCGACGAATATCCGGTGATGCTTGCCGCGGATTTCCGCCATGGAATAGCCGATGACGCGCAGAAAGTTGTCGTTGGCCGTGCGGATGGTGCCATCGAGGTCGAACTCGATGATGGCCTGCACCTTATCGACCGCCCGCAGCTTGCCTTCGGAGTCGGCCGCCTCGAGCTTCTGGCGGGTGACATCCGCGCAGATTTTGACGACCTTGAAGGGCTTGCCGGCGGCATCGAGGATCGGGTTGTAGGTGGCCTGCAGCCACACCTCCCGTCCGCCCTTGCCGAAACGCCTGTACTGTCCCGCATCGAATTCCCCGCGTGCGAGCTTGGCCCAGAACTGCTGGTACTCGGGGCTCTGGGCATAGGCAGCATCGACCAGAATGCGATGATGCTTACCCTTGATCTCATCGAGCGTGTAACCGACGGCCTGCAGGAAATTGTCGTTGGCCGTAAGGATGCTGCCATCCAGCCCGAACTCGATCACCGCCTGCGATTTACCGATCGCCGCCACCTGTCCCCGCAAATCCGCCAGCTCGAGCGCACTGACAGATTGCGAAGGGCCTTCGCCGGAGCGGTTCGAGGAGAATTTTATTTTGAACATGAGGTTTCCTGCTTCGCGGTTGTTTGCGAGTCACGCCTGCTGACAAATATCAGCGTTGTTTCGCCGCAGCTTCGCGGCGCTCCATACCTGATATCGGCCGAAGATATACCGAATTGAACCATCAGCTATGCCGTCTGATGAATAGTGTGAGCACGCTCGCACGGCACGCCACGACCCAATGGCCACGTCAAAGCTAAGCGGGAAAACTCCAAACCAACTGACCTTGGTTTCGCGAATCCCGATAGGTAATTCTACGTATGTGGCGCCCCGCCACCCATCGACAAAGAAGCGTTTCCGCCGAGACCCCGACGCAGTCAGCGCCGCTGCTGGTCACGCGACGACGCTCTGCGATTTCTCTGGCCGCGATGTACCGCGGCAATCGCGGCGGCGACATGCAGTTTGGAGAGCAGAAAGATACCGCGCCGCGAAGGGCTTGAGATTCCGCTTGTGCCGTCGCAACAATGACGCTCTTTCGGGCACGCGCGGCGCGAGCGGCATCGTGCACCGGATGGTCTGTCAGAATGCGCCGCCGAAATCAGACATTTCGCACGACCCGCAAAGAAGCTCCCGCGCGAGGCATTCCTCGGGCCTTACCCCGTTGACCGGCTCACGAGTCCACGCCCGACCGATGGCACGCCGCGACGGTGTCAGCACCTGGGCAATACTGAGCACGGCGCAGGCAGTGGAGCTTCAGGCTCTGAACCACCACGGAGCAGGCGATCCGGAGAACGGACTGGCGCGCCATGCGGTGCGACACGGGTCCGCGGGAACCTCGAGTGCGCAAGCTAGAAGCGCACGCGCCGTTGCTGTCGGTACCCGAGCCGCCAGCGCGGGCCTCCTGCCAGGATCTCCTGAAACAGGCCATCCCTCGTCATCGGCGAGTTCATGGGGCGTTTCGCGCGATTTCAGGCACTTGATCGCCCGCTTGTTCAGCTTGCGCTTCGCGCTCACGGAACCATGCCCTCAATCAAACAGGACGGATAGCGCACCTGTCCGCATTCGACACGGTCTGCCGCACGCCCTCCAACCGATCCAACAGGGTGTTGGTGCTCATGCTTCGCCCCCCTGCTCTTGCCCGCGCATCCACGCCTTCAGAGTCACCCAGCGCCATCTCGTGCGGCAGCCGATGTGCACCGGATGCACGAAGTCAGGACGCTTGCGGAGCAGGTGAAACGTGCTCAACGGCACGTTCAAGATGCTAGCCACCTGCTCGTTGCGGAGCAGTGCGTCATCGGCCAGTTTGTCGATATCGACCGCGCCGAGCCGCGCGATGCGGGCGGGCCCAGTCTCAGACTTGGGAAGTGCGCACCGGACTGCGCGGCAGACAGAATCGGATTTCATAACCGTGGTCCCTCTGGGGTTGAACACGGCTAAACAAGTTATGCGCTCTCGCGCCGGCTGGGCGGAAGTTATCGAGGCAATTTTCGGGCGGTTATCTTCCGGGCCGCAGTGAGCGGTCGGTGATGCTCGCGCCGGTGGCGGCCTCGGCAATGTCGCGCGCGGTGCTGGCATCCACGATCTTGACGAAGTGTCGCCCGATGATCCGCGCTTGCCGCTCGGCCTTAGTGCCTCTCCGCTTCGCGGCGGTGCCGATCTTGCACTCGGTCAGGTCGCGCAGGAGCGCCACCACTACCTCGGGCCGGGTCAGTGCATACCGCAGCGCAGCTCGGGGCCGGGTGTTGCCGTCCATCGCGCAGGCCATCGCGGCGGCTTCGGCAATCGCCGGCAGTGTCAGCGGGTCAGCAGGCACCAGCCAGTCGAGCGGCGCGCCGGTGGCGGCCAGCGCCTCGATTGCGTCAGCGAGCTTGCCGGCAGCGTCCTGCACGCGCATCAGCGCCTCGGTTGTGTTTGCTTGGTCTGTGACGTTGAAAGGAACCAGCGCCTCGGCCAGCGCCATCAGGACGATCTCGCCGGCATCTCGGCTCATCGCGGCGCATCGCGCGGCGAGCCTGCTCCATGCGGTGCCAATGGGGCCTTTTCTAGCCGCTCGATCATGCGGCGCAATTCGGCTTGCGTTGCCCGGTTGCCGAGGTGCGGCATCATCCTCGTCATCACCGGGAACGGGTAGTGCGAGCCGTACAGCTCAGAGCCGTATGGTGCGCCAGGCTCGGGCGTTTCGGTGCGCGTGACGTTCGGCCAGCCGGCAGGCGGGTCGCCTCTCAACTGCGCCAGCGCGCGCCGTAGCAGCAGCGTAGTGCGGGCGGTCTCCCTTCGGAGTCGGTTTGCCATGCGCGTCTCCTGTAGACGCTCCTGATAGAACCACCGCGCCAGGGCCGTCAGGATGCGGCCTTTTCGGGAGCTACCCTAGGCGCGTCAGGTTCGCGTGTCAGGTCAGGCCGCAGCCTCGCGCATACGCGCGATCTTCGGGCGGCGTTTCTTTTCGGCGTGCCACAGATCGTAGGCGGTCTGCATGTTGAGCCACGATTCCGCCGAGCCGCCGAGTGCGGCAGCAAGCCGGATGGCAAGCTCTGCGCTCACTGCAGCGCGTCCATTGACCACGCGGGAGAGCGCCACGCGGGACACGCGCAGCCGCTTGGCAAACTCGGTCACCGTGATGCCGCCGTCCTTGCGCAGCACGGTATCAGCCAGGACCGCGCCGGGATGCGGTGGGTTGTACATGCGAGTCATAGGTGTCTCCGTCAGTGATAGTCCTGATAATCGACCAGCACGGCATCCTTGCCCTCGAACTTGAACGTGAGCCGCCAATTGCCGCTCACCGAAACCGCGTAGTGCCCGGCAAGGTCTCCGTGCAGGCCGTGGAAGCGCCAGCCGGGCATGTTCATATCGTCCGGGCAGGTCGCGCCGTCCAGGCGGCCAAGTTGCACAGCGAGCCGCTTGGCGTGCTCGGGCCGGATGCCGGCTTTCGAGCCGGTCTCGAAGAATCGCTCAAGGCCGTCATGCCGAAAGCTCTTGATCATGGCCTAGCGTATCGCGTAACGCTACGCGATGCAATGGTACGCGCTCGGATGATTCAGGCAGTGCCGGCAGATCGACGGAACGGCACCACGTTTGCGCCGGTGCGCAGCGCGTCCAGATGGTCAGACCAGCTCTGCATCATCGCCCGCCGCTCGGCCAGTCGGGCGCTTCGGTTGTAGATCGCTCTCACCGATGAATCGCGGTGTGCCAATTGCAGCTCGATTAGGTCCGGCGCATGGCCTTGCTCGTTTAGCGCGGTGCTCGCCATCGCGCGGAATCCATGCGGCACGATCCGATCAGGGCCGTGGCCCAGCCGACGCAGCGCTTGCCCCAAGGTGGCATCGGATATCGGTTTACCGGCCACCAAGCCAGGAAACAGCAGGCCGTGTGCGTTGTCCCCGGTGATTGTGCGCAGCTCGCGCAGCAGTCCCGCCACTTGTGTCGACAGCGGCACCAGATGCTCGCCGGGATTCTTCCGGCGCATCTTCATGCGCTCGCCGGGTATGCGCCACAGCGGCTCGGGACCGTCCAGATCGAATTCCGGCCAGCGGGCGTTGCGCAGCTCGTCGGGGCGCGTGAGTACCAGCGGCAGCAGCTTCAGGCAGTAGACCGTGCTCGGATCGCCGCCGTAGCCGTGGATCGCCTTCATGAGCTCGGCAATCTCCACCGGCTTGGTCAGGGCCGCGTATTTCTCGGATTGGACCGGGGCCAGCACGTCGCCGAGGTCTGCGGCCACGTCTCGTTCGGCGTGCCCGAGCGCCACGGCATAGCGCATCACGCGCCCGATCTGCGCCAGCGCGCGGCGCGCGTTCTCGCCGTGCCCGTCAGCCTCGATGCCGAGCACGACGGGTCGGATATCCGCCGGGGTCAGTGCGCGGGCCGGTATGTCTCGGAGCGCCGGCAACCACTGCACCACCAGGTGGCGTTCGCGCCGCTCCGTCGACGGTGCCCAGGCTTGCTTGTCCGCCCAGCCGGCTGGCCAGTACCCCCGCGCCGGGTCTTTGCCCTCGCGCAAGGCAACGCGCGCATCGGTAGCGGACGCGCGGGCCTCATCCAGCGAAACATCCGGCCACGGGCCGAAGGACAGCAGCTTTTCCTTACCCCCAAATCTGTACTTCATGCGCCACAGCTTGCCGCCCGCCGGGGTGACGTAGAGGCGCAGGCCGCCGCCGTCTGCCGCCTCGCAGGGCCGATCAGCAGCCTTCAGGGCCTTAATTGATCGCTCAGTGAGCTTTTCGCCGGTTCGCATGAGCCGATACCCCCAGGCGGAGGAGCTAGCGCCTCAACTACCCCACCTTGCACCCCGATCGCGCACACTCTCGCAAGGTCTAACAGGGTTCGGCTTTCTTCAAGTGATCGCTAAGTGCTTGATTATTGTAGATATCTGCACAGAGCGGAAGCGCATGGGATACAGGGATGATGGGCCGTGTAGGGATCGAACCTACGACCAAGAGATTAAGAGTCGCAGAGCCTGCTCGCCGCAGCTCGAGCGCACGCCATCCGACACCGCGCAAATATCTGATTTATTGACATATATCAAAGGCTCGGCGAGCGGGAGAAGGCGTGCCAACGAGGCTTGACGAGTACCTCACTGCACTGAATTTGCACTGAGCCGTCAGCGCTCGGTGCTCGCGCTGAGCAGGGTCCGCACCCGCGCAAATAGCTCCTCAGCGCCGTAATCGTCCTCGTAGGCCTGGTTCGCAATCTGCTGCTCGGCGTCGAACAGTTCGCTCAGAAGCTTTCGGGCAAGCACCACGTCGCTGGGCAGCACGACCCGTTCAATGATTCCGAGGGTGTAGCCTGCGCGGGCGACTATCTCGGCGCTGCGGCGGTGGCGCACCTCGTACTCGCGCTCGCCCATGCGCAGCGCGCCGATCTCGCGGCGAACGATGGTCGCGACCATGAAGGGGTCCGCCGCCGCGATAAAGGCCTCGATATACGATCGGACGCCCGCAGGCGCGCCACCAAGCAGGGAAACGATGAAGGCGGCAAGCTGCTCCGGGCTGCGGCGCTGCAGGGCAGCCAAAGCTCCGGTAAATTCCTCTTCGGTCTCCATCGCGGTCTATAAACGAGAGTCGCGTCAAACGACGCTGCCCGCAAGCAAAGCGCGGGCGAGCATGGCAGCACGGCGCGTAGTGCGCCGGCTTTAGATCTCCGCGAGACGCCGTACGGTATCGGGATAGCGCTGCACGAGGCGAATGAGCAGCGCCGCTTGCGCGTTTGGCTTGGCCCGGCCCTGCTCCCAATTTTCCAGCGTGCGGACGTTGGTGCGCAGGTATCGTGCGAAAAGGCTGCGGGAGAGCTTCATGTCCTCCCGGACTTTCGTGAGTTCGTCAGCGCGGATCTCCGGCACGGGCTTCGGCTTCACAGCATGCGTCCGAAGCGTTCGTTTGCCAGCACGCTGATCAGCCAGGGCATCAAACCCTTCCATCAGCTCATCGAACAGATTGCGCTTCTTTCTCATGTCTTGCGCCTCGCTTTCAGCTCGTCTTTGATGCGCTCCTTCAACGCCTCTCGTTGCTTAGGCGTCAAATCCGCCATCTCATCTTTGTCGTACAGTGTGAACAGCCAGAACTCCGCGCCACCCGTCCAGTAGTAATAGATCACCCGTAGACCGCCGCGCTTGCCCTTGGAACGGCGAGCGTCGCTGAATCGCACCTTACGCAAGCCGCCGGTACCCGGGATCACCTCGCCCGCCTCTGGGTTCGCCATCAAGGCTTCCTGAAAGCGGCTGAAGCCACCGTCATCCAGGTAGCTCTCTCGGCTTCGCTCGAAAGCCGGCAATTCGATGAAGACCGCCTGCATGACGGTGAGTATTATACGCAAGTTGCGTATAGCCGCAAGCTGCAGTGCGAAGCGGAGATCCTGGCTTCTTCAGCAGGGCCCGCCACGATTGTTCTCGATTCCCATCGGCCCCCGCAGCCGGCGCCCCGCCCTGCGCCCGGCGCGCGGCTTGGCACGGCCGCTGAGGCCAAGGAACCAAGCCAGGAAGGACGGTTCGTGAATCAGCAACTCTCCGCATGGCGAGTTGAAGACAGCGGCCGATAGTCCGTTCACCGCGCGGCATCGGAGCGCCCATGTGACGCGATTGACGCTGAGCAAATGCGGGTGTCGTGCAACAAGCTGAGCTTTGGTGGCGAGCTCCGTCGTCGGCGGGAGGGAGGGCGGAACGGCGATCATGGGTAGCTCCGCCTGAACAGGCGGCGGTCCGAATATCTTTGGGTTGCTTCGTCGGCTCATCGAGTACGCCCCTCCTGCCGTTCCCGCTCGCGGGTGCGTGTCCGCTCCTCGAGCTTCGATACCAGCTGCTCGTCGGTTGTGAGCGGTCGGTGCATGCCACCGATGAAACCCCAGATCTTCTCGGCGATCGCGCCCTGCCCTGCAGCCAGGAAGGCATCGGCCACGGCATGCCCCCCCCCCGATCACATCACTGCGGGTTGCAAGGAGCTTCGCCTCTCCGGGGTTTGGCTTGAGGCCCCAGTCACGGAGCTCCTCGGCAATGCGCTGTACGCGCTCCCGCAGATAGCGGGAATCTGCCCTGTGGATTGGCGGATTCGCTAGGCTACTTACATGTTCCATGGCCTTGGTGGAGCGGGCGGAATTCGGCAGCGCACGCGCGGACAATCGAGCCCAGACCTGCGACTTCGCATGGCAGCAATTCCGCATCTTCGTGGTGCCTCGGCAAAGGAGGCGCTGGTGGAAGCGCGACAGTGATCGGAGCTAACGGTCTCGCAGTCGGGGGCACGGGCGGCGGCGGTGGAACGGGGGGATGCGGGGGAGCAGGTGGCTCTGGCATCGCCCGCGGCGATAACGCCCGCGCCTACGGCGGTAACGGCGGGCAGGCAGGACAGCCAAATGGCAATGGGAGTCGCGGCGGCGATGCCGGCGGGCCCGTGCATCCCGACGCAATGATGCAACGCGTCGAGCTAATTGAGAAGCTCCGAGCGGAATATCTCGCCACACACGAGGATGCGCCAAGGGCTTACACACAGTCTCCGCAGCAGCTGCCTGAGGACTGGATCAATGAACGATTGCGACGATTGGGGATCGCTTGGCGGGTTAGAAACGGTCGACCTGGTCAAGGCTTCTGGATCTTCACGCCCGCGGCCGCGCGAGTGACGTCCAATCCATAGCCGAAGTTGTGAACCCTGCAAGCGATCATCGGATTGGCAACGGGGAAGGGGGGAAAGGGCTCGACTCCCGTCGGCCCAGGCGAGAGTAAATGCGTTGTTTATGACACTCACTGAAGCTGCCCCGCGGAGGGAAGACCTGACGCACCATCTCAGGCTGCGCAACCCGTCCGCTTTCGGCATTGCGAACGACGGCTTTGCAGCTGAGGTTGCGACGGTTCAGGGTCGACTCCAAATGCATGGCGACGCGACGCTTCGAACCCTGGGCGTGCGCCATGTCGGGCGGTGCCAAGGCGAACGATCCCAGCTGGGCGGAGTATTCAAAGACCCTTCGCAGTGATCATTTTCTCGATTACCTTCGCCTTGTGATCGACCACGAGATGCGAGTAGCGCTTCACCATCGCGAGAGTCTTGTGCCCTAACACGTCGGCGATCTCAAGAAGAGAAGCACCCTGCGCCGCGAGCATCGAGGCCGTGGTATGACGCAGGTCGTGGAATCGAAAGTCGCTGATCTCGGCCGTCTCAAGCGCGGCGTACCAATGCGCATCGAAATGCTCATAGGGCGCATCGAGCTGTGGCTTGCCGGTCTTAGGATCGAGAACCACGGTCGGCGAGGGAAACAGGTATTCACTCCGCGCCGAGTTCTGAAGTTTGAGCTGGCGCAAGGATTCCAGCGCCTTGCCGGCGAGCGGTAGTGTCCGCTGCTCTCCGTTCTTCGTGTCGTGAAGCGTCGCACGGCCGGCCTTCAGATCCACGTCGACCCATTTGAGCGACAGCAGCTCACCGCGTCGCGCGCCCGTCGTGATCGCGAGCAGAACCAAGGCGTGAAGTGGCGACCAATCGGATTTGGCGCAGGCCGCCAATACCGCAGCACGCTCCTCGTCCGAGAGGAACCGCGTGCGGCCCCTCGCCTCCTTCTTGCGCCGGATGTCTCCGACCGGGTTGCGGTCGAGCAGCCGGCGCTCTTTGACCGCGAAGGAGAACAGGTGCGAGAGAGTCGCGATGTAGCGGTTGACGGTGGCGCCGCTGCGCGGATATTCCTTGGGCGGGACGATCTCACCGGTTTTCTTGTCCTTCCGCGGCTTGCCTCGGGTGAAGGTTTCCGCCGCGCAGGCGTCCCGCGCTTTCGAGACGGCGTCGGCTGTTATCTCGGCGACGCTCTTGCCGGCGAATTGCTTGGACCACCAGTTGAGCTGAAGGGTGCGGGCAGCGCGCTGCACCTCGTCGAATTCCACCAGGACCGTCTCCGCGTAGTCTTTGGCGAGTGCGTCGAAGCTCGTGCGTTTCGCGGCGGCGTGCGGGAAGTGACGTCCCTCCCGGATGGCGGTCTCGATCGACGCCGCCCAGGCTTCCGCCTCCTTCCGATTCGGGAATGTCGCCGACTCGGACGAGCGCCCCTTTACTCGCACCTGCGCACGATAGGAAACGTCCTTCGTAAGCGGCGAGACGATGCGCTGGATTGAAGCCATATGCGCCTCGGTGCACTGCGTGCAGCGATGAGTAATTCGCTGCACGGAGTCTGCACTAAACAACGCATACAGTGAAGCTTGCCAGCTTTTCGCGCCGACAAGTCACTGATATTTCGAGAGATTTGGTGGGCCGTGTAGGGATCGAACCTACGACCAAGAGATTAAGAGTCTCCTGCTCTACCAGCTGAGCTAACGGCCCAATTTTTTAGCGCGACAGTCGCCCGATGCGGCTCCCGCAGAATCTGGGGTGGACGATGGGACTCGAACCCACGACAACCGGGATCACAACCCGGGACTCTACCAGCTGAGCTACGTCCACCGTCGTCACAACCATCCCCCGCGCGCAGCCCGCTCGACCGCACTCTGCGGCTGGCGTGCCCGGCAGGACTCGAACCTGCGACCACCGGCTTAGAAGGCCGGTGCTCTATCCAACTGAGCTACGGGCACGCGAAACTGCATCGCCCACTTGCCCGCAAGCCAGACCTGCCGCACGGGGGCGCGAATAATACGTAACCACGGGCGCCAGCGTCAATTTGGATTTTACCGGGACCGCTCGGGCAGCGGCCAGCGCGGCCGGACAGGCCGGCCGGGCTATGATGCCCCCCACCCAGTCCCCGCACGCCTGCCCATGACCGCCGAGCCGCCCGCACAGACTCCCCCGCCGTTGCCATCCCGGGACGCCCCTGAGATCGAATGGCAGCTCGCAGCCGGGGATCTGGACCCTGTGCGCCGATGGCTCGGAGCCGGCTCGCCCCCGGCCGGGCTGGGGGTGGAGCCGCTGCCGCCCCAATCGCTCCACGACACCTACCTCGATACTCGGGACTGGCGGGTCCTGCGCGCCGGGTTCGCCCTGCGCATGCGCCGGGAGGGCGCACGCGCAGAGGCCACGCTGAAGAGCCTCAGATCGGCACGGACGGACCGGGCCGAGCGTCGCGAGATAACCGAGACTCTTGCGGATGGCGCCACCGGACCCGAGCGCGCAGACGGTCCGGTCGGATCGTGGTTGCGCCGCACACTCGGCAGCGCAGCACTGCACCCCCTCTTCATCGCACGCACCCACCGGGAGCGCTTTGCGGTACGCCACGGAATGTCCGCCGGTCAGCTCGGAGAGATCGCCCTGGATGAGACGGAGCTGCTCGACGCCGCACAGCGGCCGCTCGAGCGGCTGTGCCGCGTCGAAGTTGAGCTCATCGACGGGAACCCTGAGACGTTGCAGCCCCTGGTGCAAGCCCTGTGCGGCGCCTGCGGGCTACTGCCGGCCCGGGAGAACAAATTCGCCGCCGGCCTGCGCGCCGGCGCCCTGGGGCCGCCGAGAGACTGAGCGCAGCTCAGTGCGCGCCGGCGGAGAGTTCCGCCGACATCGCGGTTCGTACCGGTTTGGCGAACCAGACCAGGAACACCATCGCCAGAAATAAGATCCCCGACAGATAGAAGATGTCGTCAGCGGACATCATGAAGGCTTGATTGTCCACCATGTGATTGAGCAGCAGCGAGCTCTGCTGACTGCTGAGTCCCTCCGCATGCATGTGCACCATGAACTGATGGGCCTGGGGATTGGACGCCAGGCTCGCCACCAGCCGGTCATGGTGCAGCCGCGCGCGGCGCGACCAGAGCGTCGTCGTGATCGACGTTGCAAAGGAACTGGCGGTGATGCGCACGAAGTTAATTAATCCTGAAGCGGATGCAATTCGCTCGGACTCCAGCCCGGAGAACGCCAGCGCGAGCAGCGGGATGAAGAACGTCGAGAGCGCAGCGCCCTGAATCAGGGTCGGCGTGAGCATGACTTCAAAGCTCGCCTGCGTAGTGAAGTCCGCCCGCATGAACATCACCACCGCGAAGATCAGGAATGACACCGTCACGAACCAGCGCGGATCGAAGCGGTCGACCAGCCGCCCTACCACGGGCGTCAGCACGATCGCCAATAAGCCCACGGGCGCGAGGACCCAGCCCGCGAGCGTCGCGGTGTAGCCCATGTACTGCTGTAGCCACAGCGGCAACAGAACGACCGTGCCGAAATACAATCCGTAGCCGATGGACATCGCCACCGTCGCCACCAGGAAATTCCGTCCGGTGAACAAGTGCAGATCCACCACGGGATGCTTGTCCGTCAGTTCCCACACGAGGAAGACCACTAAGGCAATCGCTGCCACGATCGTGAGCGTGACGACGAACGGCGAGCCGAACCAGTCCAGGTTCTTGCCCCGATCGAGCACGACCTGCAGCGAGCCCACCCACAGCACGAGCAGGCCTAATCCGACCTTATCAATGGGCACGCGCGCCGTGGGCGTCTCCCGGCGTCGGTAGACCGACCAGGTAATGATCGCCGCGACAATGCCGATCGGCACGTTGATGTAAAAGATCCACGGCCAGGAGATATTGTCCGTGATCCAGCCACCCAGCACCGGGCCGACGACCGGCGCCACCAGCGTGGTCATCGACCAGACGCCCAGCGCCGCGCCGGCCCGCGACTTCGGGTAACTCGAGAGCAGCAGCGCCTGCGACAGCGGGATCATGGGACCGGCTACCAGTCCCTGCAGAGCACGAAAGATCACCAGAGTGCTGAAGGTCGGAGCCAGCCCGCACAACGCCGAGGTGACTACGAAGAGCAGCGTCGAGGCCGTGAACAGCCGCACCTGCCCCAGACGGCGGGTCAGCCAGCCCGTGAGGGGCATCGAAATGGCGTTTGCCACCACGAACGAGGTGATGACCCAGGTGCCCTGGTCGGGGGAGACCCCCAGATCACCGGCGATCGCCGGAATCGACACATTGGCGATCGACGTGTCGAGCACGTTCATGAACGTCGCGAGCGACAGCGCGATCGTCCCGAGCACGACGGCCATCCCTTCCAGCGGCGGCAGCGGGCCCGGGCCGGCCACCGGCCGTGGCGCCGGCGCGCTCGGCGCGTGAGATTCGCTCATGGGTCGCGCCTTCCCTCAGTACATCCAGTGCCCGGCGTGGAGCAGCCCGGTCGAGCGCGTGCCTGAACGACCCTCTGCCGCCAGCCGCTCGGCATGAGAGCCCGCATGCCCCCAGCCGGCGCCGCGCAGGTTGTTCAAGCGGGCATCCTCGGCCCGGACGCGCTCCGCCGTACGGCGGGTGCGCGCCGGATTCGGATCGTTCGCCGCAATGATCTGGCGAATGGTGCGATCCGCCTGCGCATC
>DAHVTM010000042.1:0-17674 GCA_027324195.1 Gammaproteobacteria bacterium
CCAGGGCGAAGCGCCGCTCGGCCTCGGCGTAGATGCCCGCCTCGGGCTTCATGACCCCGGCGAGAAACGACGGCAGCGCGCCGTGGCCGATGCGATGCAGGCCGAATTCGCGCGACAGGTGGGCCCAGTGCAGATCGCCGATGTTCGACAACAGGTAGACCCGGTAACGCTCGCTGAGCCGGTTGGCCAGTGCCACCATCGCCGGCTGCAGCTCGAACATATCGAGCCAGCGCTCCTGCGCTGCGGTGAGGTCCATCGGCTGCGGGGCGATCTGCGCGAACCGCTCGAGCAGCTCCCGACCGCACAGCCGGCCGCACTCGTGCTCGTGCAGCGCCACGCGGGTGAGCACCGAGTTCAAGTCCCGGGCGTCCGCCCCGTGCGCGCGCAGAAACTGCAGAAACCGCTCGCTGTCCAGGTGCACGAACACCCAGCCGATATCAAACACCACGTTGCGCATCAGACGATCTGCTCCTTGGATTCTCGCGCGGCCCGTCACAGCGGGAACGGCATCACCATCCCGGCATCGCCCGGCGTCAGGTTCACCGCCACGACGGTTGCCTTGGGAAAGAAGTTGAACTCCGAGGCGCTCGCCCAGGTGTAAGCGCCCATTGCCCGCCCGATGATCAGATCGCCCGCCTCGAGCTTCGGCAGCAGCAGGTTCTCGGCGATGACATCGATGCTGTCGCAGGTCGGGCCGGCGAGCACCGAGGGCAGGCGCTCCTCGGAGTCCTTCAGCGGCTCGACCGGGTAGCGCGCGTGATCGTAGAGCTGGCCGCTGTAGGAGCCGTACAAACCGTCGTCGAGGTAATACCACCAGTGCCCTTCGCGGCGCGCGCGGCCCATCACCGAGGCGACGCCGATCGCGGCCGGGCCGACGATGAACCGCCCGGGCTCGGCGATCACCCGCACTCGCTTCGGCAACGCCTCGAGCGCGGTGCGCAGCGGCTCACAGAAGCGCTCGATGTCCTGCACGGGCTGCGTGTAATCGATGGGGAAGCCACCCCCGATGTCGAGCGTGTCGAGCACCCCGAGCCGGCGGCGGCGACCTGCGGCCATCAGGCTCGCACAGGCGTGCAGCGCCTCGACGTGCTTCGCCGAGTCCGCAGCCTGCGATCCGACGTGAAACGACAGGCCCCGCACGGTGACCCCGAGCTCGGCGGCGAGCTGCGCGAGCGACAGCGCATCCTCTGGGTCGCAGCCGAACTTGCGCGACAGGTCGCACACCGCGCCGGGACTGCGGAACGAAACGCGCAGCAGCAGTTCGGCGCGGTCCGCGAAGTGCTCGAATTTGCGCACCTCGTCGGGGTTGTCCGCCACGAACGTGCGGACCCCGAACTCGAGCGCGTTGCGGATGTCCTGCGGACGCTTGATCGGATGGGTGTGAATACAGCGCGTCGGATCAACGCCGAGGCGGCGCACCAGCTGCACTTCGCCGCTCGTGGCCAAGTCGAGAAAGCCGCCTTCGGCAAGCACCGTCTGCACCACCGCGGCGTGCGGCATCGGCTTCAGCGCATAGTGCAGGTCCACCCGTCCGAGCGCTGCGCGCAGCTTGCGGAACTGCACCCGCACGCGCTCGCAATCGAGGATGAGCAGCGGCGAGCCGAACTGGCGCACCAGGCGGCGGATTTCCGCCGGTTGGAATGGATCGACGAAGCGGTGGCGTCTGGCGCTCAAGGCATCTCTCCCTGTGGGCTCTCCGGGGCGGATCCAGCGGCCGCCCGGCGCAATCGGTCACGCACGGCGACCCACGCCTCCCCGCTGGGAACATCCTGCACCAGAATGCACTCGCAGCGGCACTTGTCGAGTGCGCGCAGGTTCGCGTACAAATCGTGCCCGTACTGCTGCGGCTGCGCCGCGGCGCTGACCCAGGTGACCGACGCCTGCGCTGTGAGCGGCTCGCGCCACGCGAGCACGCCCACCCGGCGTCCGCGCGCTGCGAGCGATGTGCTGCGCGCGTCGATTTGCTCCGCGGGCACGATGCTGAGCGGCGTGAGCGGCGCGTAATGCGCCGCGGTGCTGCCGGGCACGCGCGGGGACTGCGGATCAGCGCCAACGCCGAGCCCGCCGATGAGCGCACCAATCTCTCCGGCCGTGATGCGCCCCGGACGCAACACCCGTGCCCCGCCGTCCTGGAATGCGACGATGGTGGATTCCAGTCCGATCGGGCAGTCCCCGCCGTCGAGCACCACCTTGACCGCATCGCCGAGCTCCTCGCGCACGTGCTCGGCACGAGTCGGGGACAATCGTCCGTAACGATTGGCCGAGGGCGCAGCAATGCCGGCCCCGAAGGCCGCGAGCAGGGCCTGAGCGAGCGGATGCGCCGGCACACGCACGGCCACGGTATCTTGTCCGCCGGTCACGCTGTCATCGACCGTCGCGGCCCGAGGCAACACCAGCGTCAGCGGACCGGGCCAGAAATGCTCGGCGAGACGCCGCGCCTCGGGCGGAACGTCGCGGGCCCATTGCGACAGTTGGCCGATATCGTGCAGATGCACGATCACCGGATGACGCGCGGGCCGGCCCTTGACTGCAAAGATGCGCCGTACCGCGGCCGGGTTGCGCGCATCGGCGCCGAGACCGTAGACCGTTTCCGTCGGAAACGCGACGAGCTCGCCCGCGCGCAGCGCACGCACGGCCGCCTCCAGATCCTGCGCAGTGACCCGCCCCATAGATCCACTCATCGGCACCGCTCACTGCAGCGCGCGGCGCACCCAGCCGTCGCGGGTCCGCAGCAGCTCATAGGCCGGCCAGTAATGATCGTCGAGCGTCAAGGTAATCACCTGTGGCGCATTGTTCCAGCCGAGCGTGGTGATGCGCACCGAGGAGTGATCGGGGCGATTCGCCACGGCGTTCAAAAACGCGTTCAGATCAGCCGTCGGTTTACCGTCGACTGCCACGATGCGCATGCCAGAGTACAGCCCGTAGCGAGCCGCCGGTGAGCCATAGTCGAAGTCATCGACATACACCCCGAGTGGCGGTACGCCCCGTTGGGCGAGCATGGAGTGAAAAGGCGCCTGCAGCGTTGCACCGGCCCACTCCACTACGCGATGCAGACGCGTTCCGGACAGCACCACGGTCGGCACGGTCAGTGTCAGGGCCTGCCGCCCCCGCCAGATCGTCAGCCGCACCTGTTGACGATCGGCAGTGGCGTGCTCGACCTGCTCAAACCGCGTGACGACGTGCCCGTCGATGGCAAGGAGCAGATCGCCGGGTTCGAGCATGCGCGCCGCGGGCGACCCCCCGGTCGTGCGAATGACGGTCAGCACCACACGCCGGGTCGCGCTGTCCGCGGCGAGACGCTTGGTCCACGCGGGGGCAAGCCCGATCAGGCGGGCGCTCGCGAGCGGCGTCAGGGCGAGTTCCACATCGAGGGAATGCAGCGGCTGGCCGCTGCGCATGCGGCCGATCATATCGCGCACCGGTGCGATCGGCACACCCTGCAGATCCTGTCCGACGCCGTTGGTCGTATCGAAAGCAAAGCTCGACCACAAGCCAAGCACATCGCCCTGGCGGTTGCTCAGCACGCCGTCGAAGTTGCTCGGCGGGTTGACGAGCTGGATGCTCTCGATGTTGGTATCGCGGAAGCGCATCGTGCGCGACAGCGGCAGCTCGAGCGGCTCGATGCTCGAGACCTGGGTATTGCGCAGATGCAGATCGTTGTCCCCGCCAATGCCGACCACGCTGACCGGCTCACCGGACTGCAGCCGTCGCGGCAACAGCGTCGCGGAGCGCACCGGCGTCGAACCGATCAGCCGCGGATCGTACGCCACGACGGCCAGATTATGGAGGGGGCTGACGTACACCACCCGGCCCGGCACCTGCAGCGTACCGGCGAAAGTGATCGTGACGTCCCCGAGCGATACCGGCACGGTGTTGCGGTCCACCACCACCCAGCCGCGCTTGGCATCCACGACGACACCGGTGCCGTGGTAGTAGTGCTCGGTCACGCCGGACACCGAGTACGGCATGCTGAAGGTCACTGACACCAGCGAGCGCGCCAGTCGGGTGAGCAGAGGATTGCGGTAGCGCGGGAAGCGCGTCGAGTTCACCGGCTGCGGACGCTGCGGCGGGCCCGGTGGCAGCGGCTTGCATGGCCAGATGCCGAGTTGGTCATCGCGCACGCAGTACTCGGCCGGGAACCAGCGCCGATCCATGCGGAAATAGGCGAGCTGCGTGCTGTTCGGATCGCTGGCGAGCGTGAAGCGCACCGTGGCGTACTCGCCGTTGGCGAGCCGCGCGAGCGCATGGCGGAAATCCGTGAGGTTGTCGATCGGCCAGGAATCGATGCTGTGGATGACCGCGCCCCGCGGCACGCCGGCCGCCCCGAACACGAAACCGGGATTGGCGATCCAGACCCCGCGCGGCGGCACGTTCAGCTGCAGGGCCATCTCGTACGACAGCGTGTTGATCACGGCATTGCCGAACTGCACGTAGGCACTCGGCGTGATGGCGTTCAGGTCGCCCACCGGCAGGCGAACCGAGATGCGCTGACCGCCCCGTTCGAGCTCGAGGTTGATCTGACGGCCCACCGCGCCATCGAGAATGTGCTCGAGCGGCTCGAAGGTGGTCACGTAGTGGCCATCGATGCGGACCAGGATGTCTCCCGGCGAGAGCACCCGGGCGCTTGGTGATCCCGGCAGCACGGTGCTCACCACCAGCATGCCGGTGCGCTGCGGGTACGCCTTGCGCACTGCGGCCTCGACGGGGCGCGGCAGACCGAGCCGCTCGAGCTCATCGAACGGCGTGTAATGGAAGATCGTGTACAGCGTGCCGCGCGTCACGGGCCGTCCCTGCTGGATTCGACGCAGGGCCCGCTGCACCGGCGCGAGCGGCAGATAGAAGCTCGAGGCGGCATTGTTGGCGCCGCCGGCATTGAGCGCCACGACGTGGCCGCGGATGTCGATTACCGGCGAGCCGGAGGATCCACCGGAGGTGCCGGAGGCGGCCTGCAGATAAAACGTGTTGAAATCGTTGTAATTGCCGAAGCCGTAATCGGGCGCCCGGCGGTGCAGCCGCGCCAGCGTGCCGGCGAGGATCGACAGCTGCTCCCCGGCGTTGTTGCCGATCACCCGGATCTCCCGGCCGACGCGGGCGCCAGCCGGATCGAGTTGCAGCGCCCTGGGGCGGATGTAGTGCAGTTTCTTCGGGTCGAAGCGATAGAACCCGAAGTCGTGCACGGGATCGCGGTAGATCGGATAGATTGGAATCTGCTCACGGTCGAGAAAGGTCGCCGTGGCCGTCACCGGTCCCGGCGTCACCACGTGACGGTTCGTGAGGATGATGCCGCGTTTGGCATCGACCACGAAGCCGGTCGCCTCGGCCGTCTCGTTGACGTCGGTGTCGAATGCGCGGTCCTGGTTGAAATTGATCGCCACGACACTGCTGGCGATGCGCGCCAGGGTCGCCGCCCAGGTCGGGTTGGACTCCAGCGCCGCAGCCTGGCGCGCCAGGTGCGCCGCGACGGCTGTACCGCCCGGCAGTGCCCGCGGCGGCGCAGCGGCAGCGGCCCCGGCCAGGCCGACCGGCAGAATGAGCACAGAAAGGCACAGCAGTCGTAGCAAGCGCATCGTCCCCCCGATTGACATCAGGCTACCGGCCGAGCAGGACCAGCAGCCACACCGCCCCAAGCAACACGAACGACATCAATACCGCGGCCGAGCCGATGTCCTTGGCCAGCCCGGCGAGCACATGCCGCTCGAGGCCGATACGATCGACCGTCGCCTCGATCGCGCTGTTGATCAGCTCGACCACCAGAATCAGCACCACCGGAGCGACGAGCAGCGCCCGCTGAGTGCCGTCGTGGCCGAGCCACACCGCCAGTGGGATCGCCAGTGCCGCGAACGCCAACTCCTGACGGAATGCGGCTTCCTCGCGAAACGCACCGCACAGCCCCCGCCAGCTCGCGCCGAAGGCACGCAGCACCCGGGTGAGGCCTCTCGGCTTGTATCGGTCGATGGCTATGGGGCCGGTTTCCACGCAAGATCCAGCTGTTTGGCGGCCCGCACGTCATCGAGCCGCCGTACCGGCATGGTATGCGGAGCGCCAGTAACCTGCTCGGGTTCTTGCGCGGCCTCCCCGAGAATACGTGTCATAGCCTCGACGAACGCATCCAGCGCGGCCTTGCTCTCCGTTTCCGTCGGCTCGATCAGCAGACATTCCGGTACCAGCAGCGGAAAATAGGTGGTCGGGGCGTGCTGAGCATGATCGAGCAGCCGTTTGGCGAAGTCCATGGCCGTCACCCCGAACTCGCGCGCCTGACGCTTCAGCGTAATGATGAATTCATGGCTGGCGCGCCGCTGCGGATAGGCGGCATCGAAGCCCGCCTGGGTGAGCCGGGCGAGCAGGTAATTGGCATTGAGCGTGGCGTACTCACCGACCCTTGCCATGCCCTCGCGACCGAGCATGCGCATGTAGATGTACGCCCGCAACAGCACCCCGACATTGCCGGCGAAGGCCGACAGCCGGCCGATCGATTGCGGCCGCTCGCGCTCGCCTAGCCAGACATAGCGCTGCGCACGCCGTCCCACCAGGGGCACCGGCAGAAACGGCTCAAGCCGCGCCGCGACGCCAACCGGGCCGGCGCCCGGCCCGCCGCCGCCGTGGGGCGTCGAGAAGGTCTTGTGCAGATTGACGTGAATCACGTCGAATCCCATGTCGCCCGGCCGCACCTTGCCGAGAATGGCATTGAGGTTGGCGCCGTCGTAATAGAGCAGTCCGCCCGCGGCATGGACGGTGTGCGCCACCGCCTCGATGCGCCGCTCGAACACCCCGAGCGTCGAGGGGTTGGTCAGCATGATGCCGGCCGTCCTCGGTCCGACCGCGGCCTGGAGCGCATCGATGTCGATATCACCGTCGGCATTCACCCCAATCTCGCGCACGACGCAGCCACACAGCGTCGCTGTCGCCGGGTTGGTGCCGTGCGCCGCCTCAGGCACGATGATCTCATTGCGCTGCAGATCGCCGCGCGCGCGATGATAGGCGCGGATCATCGCTACACCGGCGTACTCGCCCTGTGCGCCGGCCATCGGACTTAAGGCCACGGCCTGCATGCCGGTGACCTCCTTCAGCATCTCCTGCAGCTCGAACAGACACTCGAGCACGCCCTGACCGAGGGCGTCCGGCGCAAGCGGATGACGGGCCAGGAATTCCGGCAACATGGCGTACTGGTTGCACGCCTTGGGGTTGTACTTCATCGTGCACGAACCGAGCGGGTAGAAGTTCGTGTCGATCGAGAAGTTCAGCTGCGAGAGGCGCGTGTAGTGGCGCACCGCTTCGAGCTCGCTCACCTCCGGTAGCGCCGGTGCTGCCGCGCGGAGCTGCTCGGCCGGCAGATCCGAGCAGCTCGAGGGGTCGGGCGACGGTGGCCACTGCTCGACGGCGCCACGACCGGGCACCGAATACTCGAAGATCAGTTTTTCCATGCGTTCGACTCCTGCTGTGCTGATCGGCGGTCTGCGCCTCACGCGGCGCGCGCTTCGCGCAGACATTCCTCGAGCGCGCCGCGGTAACGCTCGATGTCCTCGCGGGTCTTGGTCTCGGTGGCACAGACCAGCAGCGCCGGACCGAGCTCCGGGTAATGCTCACCGAGATCCCAGCCGCCGAGTATGCCGCGCGCGGCCAGCTGCTCGAGCAGCGGGGCAACCGGTTGATCGAAGCCGATCACCGCCTCGTGAAACACCGGGTGCGGGAACCGCTGGCGCACACCCGCGAGCCCGCAGAGCGCACCGGTCAGCTCCCGGGTGTGCGCGTGTGCGGCCATCGCCGCGCGCCGCAGACCTTCGGCCCCCAGCAACGACAGATGAATGGTGGCGGCCGTCACCATCAGGCCCTGATTGGTGCAGATGTTGGAGGTGGCTTTGGCGCGCCGGATGTGCTGCTCGCGGGCTTGCAGCGTGAGGGTGAAGCCCTGACGTCCGTCCGCATCGACCGTGCGCCCCACGATGCGCCCGGGCATCTGGCGCACATGCGCCATGCGGGTCGTCATGAACCCGAAATACGGACCGCCCGAAGACAGTGGGATGCCGAGCGGCTGGCCGTCGCCGACCACGATATCCGCTCCTCTGCTGCCCCAATGTCCCGGGGGCTTCAGCAGCGCCAGGGCGATCGGATTGACCACGGCCACCACCAGAGCGTTGCGCGCATGCGCCCAATCGGTGAGCGCATCTACGTCCTCCAGACGCCCGAACACGTTCGGCTGCTGGATGACGAGGGCGGTGATGTCCTCACCCTCATAGCGCTCGAGCGCTGCAGAGGCGGTACAGCCGCTCGCGAGTGACAGCGGCACCTCCTCGAACAGCAACCCCTGATTGCCGGCGATACTGAGCGCAGCGCCTCGGTAGTGCGGATGCACGCTGCGCGGCACGAGAATGCGCTGCGAGTTCGAGCGCCGATTGGCACGCACGGCCATCAGGCTCGCCTCGGCGAGCGCGCTGGCGCCGTCGTACAGCGAGGCGTTGGACACTTCCATGGCGGTCAGGCGCGCCATCATGGTCTGGTATTCGTACAGCACCTGCAGCGTGCCCTGGCTGGCCTCGGCCTGATAGGGCGTGTAGGCGCTGTAGAACTCCCCGCGGGTTGCCACCGCCCAGACCGCCGCCGGAATGTGATGCTCGTAGGCGCCCGCGCCGATGAAACACAGAGGCCGCCCGTCGCGGCGGGCACGCTCGTTCATCAGCCGCGCCAGCTGCATCTCGTTGAGCGCTTCGGGCACACCGGTGAGCGAGCCGATGCGCAGTTGAGCCGGGATCTCCTCGAACAACCGCTCGATGCTCTCGACGCCAATGGCCGCGAGCATCGCCCCGACCTCCTCGCGCGTGTGCGGGACGAACCCCATCAGTCGCCCTCCTCCGTGGTGAGCTTCTGGTACTCAGCGGCGCTCAACAGCGCCGCAGGCAACCCCTCAGGGCGTACTCGCGCGAGCCAGCCGCCGCCGTAAGGATCGGTGTTGACGGTCTCTGGCGCGTTAGCGAGCGCCGGGTTGCCCTCGAGCACTTCGCCGGCCACCGGCGCGTACACGTCGGAGGCCGCCTTGACCGACTCGATCACTGCGAACGGCTGCCCTGGGCTGACCCTGCGGCCCTTCTCGGGCACTTCGATGAATACGAGGTCCCCGAGTGCGTGCTGTGCGTGATCGGTGATGCCGACCTCGACGGTGCCATCGGGCAGCGTACGCAGCCATTCGTGGGTGCGCGTGTACTGGAGATCTGGAGGAACCTTGCTCATGCGACGCTCCGTGGAGTCGAATCGTGTGTGTCGGTGGATCGATGGCGTAGGATTTCAAAGAGGGGCGGGCGCGCCGATTCAATCCACCCGGGATGTGCCGTGCCGTACAAACGGCGGTTTGACCACCCGTGCGGGGAGGAGTTTGCCGCGCACCTCGACCTGCAGCGACTCCCCCGCCGCAGCCGGAATACGCGCCAGCGCGATCGAGCGCTCGAGCGTCGGGGAGAACGTGCCGCTCGTCACCTCACCCTCGCCACCGCCCGCAACGAGCACCCGCTGATGGGCGCGCAGTACCCCGCGCTCGGCGAGCACCAGCCCGGTGAGCTGGCGGGAGCTACCGCGCGCGCGCACCGCCTCGAGCGATTCCCGGCCGATGAATGCGCGTTCCGCGCTCAGTGCGACCGTCCAGCCCAGACCGGACTCGAACGGGTGGGTACTTTCATCCATGTCGCTGCCGTAGAGATTCAGGCCGGCCTCCAGGCGCAGCGTGTCGCGCGCACCGAGGCCGCAGGGCACCACGCCGGCGCGCAGCAGTGCCTGCCAGAGCGGCTCGGCCTCGGCCGCAGGCAGCATGATTTCGAAGCCGTCCTCACCCGTATAGCCGGTGCGGGAGATGAACCAGCGGTCAATCTTGGCGCCGAAGAACACCCCGAGTGCCAGGGCGCGCTCGGCCGCAGCGCCCGCAAGCAGCGCCGCCACACGCGCACGCGCCTGGGGTCCCTGCACCGCGAGCATGGCCAGATCGGCCCGCTCGCGCACCGTGACGCCGAACGGCTCGGCGTGCCGGCGGATCCAGGCAAGATCCTTCTCCCGCGTACCGGCATTGAGCACGGCGCGATAGCACTGCGTACCCAGGTAATAAACGATCAGATCATCGATGATGCCGCCATGCTCATGGAGCAAACAGCTGTAGAGCGCCTTGCCGGGCTCGGTGAGCCGGCTCACGTCGTTGGCGAGGAGCTGCAGCAGAAACGGCCGGACTGCCGCGCCCTCCAGATCGACGACGCACATATGGGACACATCAAACACGCCGGCAAGGCGTCGCACGGCGTGGTGCTCGGCGAGCAGCGAACCGTACTGCAGGGGCATGTCCCAGCCGCCGAAATCCACGATGCGCGCGCCGGCAGCCTGATGTAGGGCGAAAAGAGGAGTTCGTCGAGCCACAGATCCTCCGGAAGGCAACAGAGCGGCAGATTTCAGCCTGCCGCCCCTCTGTCCGGTGACCTGAGAGATCAGGCGCTCGGCGCCTCTCCCCTTCGGTGGGCCGACGCCGCTCGGCGCCCGCCACTCTCCAGAGACCCCGCGCAGACCATCGGCGGTCCGCGCAATCTGCCGTTCGTGTGCCTGAGCGTTTCCGGGCGGGAATTGCGCCTTCGGCGTTCCGGCGGGTCGGCCGGACTCTCTCCGTGCAGATTGTTTTTCAGGGTGCCGACATCATAGCAGCTTTGCCACCCGGTAGCGCCGGCCCCATGCTGCGCTCGCGCTCGCGCCGGTGGTCGCCGCGGGCGGGCCGTCCCGGTAAAATCCCCGCACATTCTCGAAGCCCTCCCCGTTACCCGGCAGGTACCCATGTCCTCAATTGCGCGCCGCTCCTCCGTTCCAGTCCTCATCGGCACCGTGCGAGTCGGCGCCAACGCACCCATCGTCGTGCAGTCGATGACCAATACCGACACGGCAGACATCGAGGGCACGGCGCAGCAAGTGAAGTCCCTCGCGCGCGCCGGCTCGGAGCTGGTGCGCATCACGGTCAATTCGGCGGAAGCCGCCGCAGCGGTACCGCACATCCGCGAGCGGCTGGAGCAGATGGGAGTCACGGTGCCGCTGATCGGTGACTTCCACTTCAACGGCCACAAGCTGCTGCGCGAGCATCCGGCGTGCGCCGAGGCGCTCGCCAAGTACCGCATCAATCCGGGCAACGTCGGCCGCGGCAGCAAACGCGACCCGCAGTTCGCCGAGATGATCGAGACCGCCTGTCGTTACGGCAAGCCGGTGCGCATCGGGGTCAACTGGGGCAGCCTCGATCAGGATTTGCTGATGCGTCTGATGGATGAGAACGCGACGCGCACCGAACCCCTGAGCGCCCAGCAGATCATGCGCAACGCCGTGGTGCTCTCGGCACTGGAGAGTGCCGCGCGCGCCGAGGCGCTCGGCATGGCGCACGAGCGCATCATCCTCTCCGCGAAGGTCAGCGGCGTGCAGGACCTCATCGCGATCTACAGCGATCTCGCCGCGCGCTGCGACTACCCGCTGCACCTGGGACTGACCGAGGCCGGGATGGGCTCGAAGGGCATTGTTGCCTCGACCGCCGGCATGGCCGTGCTGCTGCAGCGCGGCATCGGTGACACGATCCGCGTCTCGCTCACTCCGGAGCCGGGCGGTGATCGCACGCAGGAAGTCATCGTCGCGCAGGAAATCCTGCAAACCATGGGACTGCGCTCGTTCCTGCCACTCGTCACCGCCTGCCCCGGGTGCGGACGCACCACGAGCACCGTCTTCCAGGAACTCGCCCAGCGCATCCAGACGCACATCCGCCATCGCATGCCCGAGTGGCGGCGCGAGTACGAGGGCGTCGAGGACATGTCGGTCGCGGTCATGGGCTGCGTGGTCAATGGCCCCGGGGAGAGCAAGCACGCCAACATCGGCATCAGCCTGCCGGGTACGGGCGAGCGACCGGTCGCACCAGTGTACGAGGACGGTGAGAAGACCGTGACACTCAAGGGTGAGCGTATTGCGGAGGAATTTCAGGAATTGCTCGAACAGTACGTGGCCCGCAAGTTCAGCCGCAAGGCGGCGCACGACACCGCCGCCGCCTGAGAGCGGTGCGAGGAGATCTCATGAGCGATGCGTTGAGCGAGAAGACCTGCAAACCCTGCGAGGGCGGTGTCCCGGCGCTCACCGCCGGGCAGGCACGCGCGCTGGCGGAGCAGCTCGCCGCCGGCTGGATTCTCTCCCCGGAGGGGCCTTATCTGCGACGCGAGTTCCGCTTCAAGGATTTCTACCGGACGATGAGCTTCGTCAATGCCGTGGCGCACGTTGCCAACATCGAGGATCATCATCCAGACCTCGAGATCGGCTACAACTACTGCCGCGTGCAGTACACCACGCACGCCATCCGGGGGCTGTCAGAGAACGATTTCATCTGCGCGGCGAAGATCGACCAGATCCCGCTCAGCTGAGCGTCGCCGCGCCGGCGCGCGCCGCGGCGGGCAGCTCACCGCTCAAGCCGAGTGCCTGCGCGATGAACAGGCGCTTCAGCGCCTCGCTGCGATTCACCCAGGCGAGCCCCTGCTGCGCCAGCTGCCCGAGGGGACCGGCCTCATGGGCGAGAAAGCGGTTAAAGGCGTCGATGGCGAGCGCCATGGGTGCCAACTCGCTTTTGCGCCAGCGCTCGTAACGGCGCAGCGGCACCGCCGCGCCGGGATCCTCGCCACGGCGCTGCGCGTCGAGGACGCACTCGGCGAGCGCCGCCGCATCGAGCAGACCCTGATTGACACCCTGCCCGGCGAGCGGATGCACGACGTGGGCGGCATCGCCGATGAGTGCGCAGCGCGCAGCCGTGAATCGCTCTGCGCGCAACCGGCGCAGCGGCACCGCGAGCCGTTCGGTGCACAATTGCACGGCCCCAAGCACCCCGTCGGACGCGGCCAGCAATTCCGCCTCGAATTGCGCTGCGCTCAAGGCGAGCCGCTCGCGACCGACGGCCTCCTCGACAGACCAGACAATTGAGCTCGTGCCATCAGCGAGCGGCAGGAACGCCAACGTCCCGACGCCGAGGAAGCGCTGCCAGGCCGTCCGCTCGTGCGCACGCTCCGTACGAACGTTGGCCACGATCGCGACCTGCTGATAGCTCGACTCATGCGCCACAAGACCAATCGCCTCGCGCACCCTGGAGCGCGCACCGTCGGCACCCACGAGGAGCCGACACTGCAGCACCTGCGAGTCGGTGCGCACCCGCACGTCCTGCTCACCGATCTCAAGACCGGCGAAGCCTGCGGGCAGGATGGTTCCACCAGCGGCCGCGAACGCTGCGAGCGCGGCGCACTGAACGAGTCGATTCTCGGCAATAGTGCCGAGATTGCTCTCACCCGCATAGGCAGCGTCAAACACCAGAGCATCGGCACTGCGTGCCGGCCGATGCGCCGGCCACACGCACATCCGCTCATAGGGCTCAATCCGCTGTGCGGGCATCCGCTCCCAGGCGCCGGCCGCTGTGAGAATCCGCTCACTTGCGCGCGACCAGGCGGACACGCGCACGTCGAGCGCATCCTGCGCAGCCGGCGGCACGGGACGCGCCGGCTCGAGCAGTCCGATGCGCAGCGGTCTGCGTCCCGTGCCGCCGGCGCGCTGCAGCAACGCCCCGGCGCAGGCGCCGACCGGGCCCCCACCGACGATCAACACGTCCCAAATCGAGTCGCTGCCGCTCATGCGAGCGGCAGTCCGCGCGCCAGACGGGGCGTCGGGCCGCCGAACCCGAGACTCACCCGCGCGAGCGCCCGCTTCGCGGGCGGCGACAGATCAAACACCAGCAGGCCGAGGTTGCGCAGCAGGCTCGCCCCGGGCAGCTGGCTGGCAAACAGTTTGACCAGCGAGTCGGTGAAGTGCACCACACCGCCGCGGTCGGCCGCACGCGCCTGACTGTAGGCCGTGAGCAACTCCGGCGTACCCGGATCGGCGCCACCTGCCGCAATCCGCTCGGCGAGCAGCGCCGCGTCACGCAGACCCAGGTTGAACCCCTGGCCGGCAATCGGATGCAACCCCTGCGCCGCATTGCCCACCAGCACGGTGCGCAGACCCACCGTCGCAGCAGCCCGGGACAGCCGTAGCGGATAGGACGCGCGCCGGCCGATGTGCAGGAAACGCCCGGCACGCCAGCCGAAGCGCTCCTGCAGCGCGCTCAGATAGGCCGCGTCGCTCAGTTCGAGCAGCTCGGCCGCACGTCCCGGCTCGCACGCCCAGACTGTGCCGTAGCCGCCGCCGTGCAGCGGCAGGACAGCGACCGGACCGCTGGGGGTGAAACGCTCGTACGCCGTGCCGTCCTGGGGCCGGTCGCTCATCACCGCCGCGGTGATCGCCACCTGCGCATAGTCCTCGACCTGCGCCTCGATGCCTGCCGCCGCCCGTACGATCGAATTGGCGCCGTCGGCCGCAACCAACAGCCGTGCGCTCGCTGTCTCGACTGCACCTGCTGCATCGAGCACCGTGAGCGCTGCGCCGTCCGTGGCGATCTGTACCGCGCCGACCCGCGCCGGCATGCGCAGCGTGACGCCGCTGGCGCGCTTTAGAGCGCGCCACAGCGCTGCACCGATGAGCCGATTGGGGATGACGTATCCGAACGCCTCGACCCCTTGCTCCGCGGCGCGCAGACGCGCGCTGCCAAAACGACCTGCTTCGGAGACATGGATGGTGCGCACCGGTGCGGCCTCACGCGCCAGTTCGTCCCAGACGCCGAGTGCCTCAAAGATGCGCCGGCTGGCGTTGCCGAGCGCGGTCGTGCGCTCATCGAAGCTCGGCTGCTCACTCGAGCCGGGTTCGACACCTTCGATGAGCAACACCCGCACTGCGCTGCCCTCGAGCGCCAGCGCGAGGCTCGCCCCGACCAGCCCACCGCCGACGATCGCGACATCAAACTGCCGCGGCGTGCCGGCGTGTCCGTCAGGCTCGGACACGCTGATCTCGTCGGGCGCGCCCATGCGCCCCTGGTGGCTGAGCGGCGCTCGGCTGCGGCTCGGCCATCAGCGCCTCGATCAGGTCCGGATCTTTCGGCACCCCGTCGGTGAGCACTTCATGCCCGCTCTTGGTAACCGCCACGTCATCTTCGATGCGCACCCCGATGCCCTGCAGGCGCTTCGGCACGCCGCGCGCGCCACGGGGGATATAGATGCCCGGTTCGATCGTGAGCACCATGCCGGGTTCGAGGACGCGCCAGGCATCCCCCACCTTGTAATCGCCGACATCGTGCACGTCCATCCCCAGCCAATGGCCGGTGCGGTGCATGAAGAAACGCCGATAGGCGCCATCGCGCTCGAGCTTCGCCGGCTTGCCCTTGAGCAACCCCAGCCGCACCAGCCCCTGGGTGATGACGCGCACCGCCGCCTCGTGCGGCTCGTTCCAATGCGCACCCGGACGCACCCGGGCGATCGCCGCGAGGTTCGCCTCGTGCACCACCTCATAGACCGCGCGCTGCTCGGGCGAGAAGCGCCCATTGACTGGGAAAGTCCGGGTGATATCCGAGGCATAGCACTGGTATTCGCACCCGGCATCGATCAGCACCACCTCCCCGTCGCGCAAGGGTTGATCGTTTTCGTTGTAGTGCAGGATGCAGCTGTTCGCCCCGGAGCCGACGATCGGGTGGTAGGACGTGTCGGCACCGTGACGTCCGAACTCGTGCACGATTTCGGCCATGAGCTCGTATTCGATCCGGCCGGGTCGGCAATGGCGCATCGCTCGCACGTGGGCGAGCGCACCGATCCTGGCCGCCTCGCGCATCAGCTCGAGCTCGGCGCGGGACTTAAACAGACGCAGCTCATGCAGGACCTGATCGAGCGCCACGAACTCCTGCGGCGGATGGCGACCGTTGCGCGCCTGGGTGCGCAGGCCGTTCACCCAGCCAACCACGCGCGCGTCAAACTCGGGATAGATTCCCATCGCGTAGAACACTTTCACCCGGTTTTCCATCAATCCCGGCAGGATCTCGTCGATGTCCGTTATGGGGAAGGCATCGTCGGCGCCATAGCGGCGCCGCGCGCCCACCGGTCCGGCTCGTCGCCCGTCCCAGGTCTCGCGCGCCGGATCGCGATCGCGGACGAACAGGATGTACTCGGCCTGCTCACGGCCCGGAATCAGCACGGCAACCGATTCGGGCTCACCAAAACCGGTGAGGTAGTGAAAATCACTGTCCTGCCGGTACGCGTAAGTCACGTCGTTGTTGCGCGTACGCACCGGAGCGGCCGGCACGATGGCAATGGCGTCACGACCCATCAGTCGCATCAATGCACTGCGGCGGCGGGCAAATTCTTCGGCGGGGCTCACGGGTTTCAATGAAAGGGTGCTCCAGGCGGGTTGGGTGGCGGCTCGCGCAGCGGCGCGAGCTCCTCGAATACCACTTGCACGCTGACGCGGATGAATTCGACGAGTTCAGCGTAGGCCTCCTCGTTCGACTCCTCGCTCTGCGTCGGGTCCACCGCGGCGCTACCGATTTCCCGGATGTCACTGACGATCTCGCTGACCTCGCCGGGCATGTTGGCCGCATCGCGCAGCACACCGAGCCCGAGACCATAGAGAAAGCCCTGACACCACAGCGCGAGCGCCGCGGCGCGTTCGATGATCGGACAGCCATCATCGGGCAGCAGCAGGTCGAATTGCATCTCCGGCTCGCCGAGCGCCCCGGCAGTGTGCCGATACAGCGCCCGCAGCACCTGAGCGCTCGCGGGCTGGGCCTGCCCCTCGGGCAGGATGTCGAGCAGCCAATCCGCGAAGCGGTACCCGGGCGCAGAGCACAGCGAGCCGGTGAGCGTACCGTGCGCCTCGGCCGCCTCGGCGAGGGAGTGCTCGCCGGTGAGCACACTTTGAATCTCGGCATAGTCTGCTTGGATCATCGTGAGCCATTATGCCGCATGTCGACCCCGACGGATCCCCGAGCGCAGCGGCGGGGCGTTGCACTGCGCTCTCATTGACCGCATGGAGAGCCCGGCACTATAGTCGCGCCAGCATGAGCGCCAGCGCATCTTCACCCTTGGATACGGAACTCGACCGCCTGGCTCGACGGGTCGATGAGTTGCTGGCAGCCCTGGAGCAATTGCGTGATGAGAATCGCGCATTGAAGCAGCGGCACGAATCGCTCGCCGGTGAGCGCGCAACGCTGCTGCAGAAGAATGAACAGGTGCGCGCGCGAGTCGAGGCCATGATCGGTCGGCTGAAAACCCTGGAGCACGGCGCGTGAATGAGGACCCGGCACGCGTCAGCGTGCGCATACTCGATCGGGACTACATGGTCGCCTGCCCGCACGAGGAGCGCCCGGCGCTGCTCGACGCCGCGGAGTACCTCAACGCCCGCATGCGCGAGATACGCGACAGCGGCAAGGTCGTTGGACTCGATCGGATCGCCGTCATGGTCGCGCTCAATATGGCCAATGAGCTGCTGCAGCAGCGCGAACGGGGCAGCCGGGGCGCAGTCGAGGCCGGCGACAAAGTGCGCGCCCTACGCGAGCGCGTGGAAACGGCGCTCGGACACAGCCAGCCGCTTGACCTGTGATGCCACGCGTGCGGCAGGCGCGCAACCTGCGCCCGAGCGGGCTTTGGTGTACAGTGCTCAAAGCGTCGCCTGCGGTGTTCGACACGCGGGCCGGGTTACCTCGGACCCTAATTGAAACACCCATGGGACTTCAGGGCTTGCCGGCAGAATTGTGCAAGTCCGCCCTGAGCGGAAAGCCTTACCTGCCGCAGCCCGTCCCACT
>DAHVTM010000051.1:0-11532 GCA_027324195.1 Gammaproteobacteria bacterium
ATATACAAAGCGGGAGGAGTTCTGAGCGAACATCCTCCCGCCTTGCGTGGACTAACCCGCACACGAATCGACTAACCCGCACGCGGATCGGGCGAAATTCTACGGTCGGCGGGTGCGGGTGTCCATGGAAAATTCGCCCGCGAGGACGGGGGAATACGCCGCAGAAAAATTCATAATCTATTGATTTTTAAAGAAAATATCTCGCATGAAATAGCGCCCCGCCGGCTGCTGCGCGAGCCAGAGCGCAGCCGTCAGCGCACCGCGAGCGAAAATGGCGCGATCGGTGGCGCGGTGAGCCAGTTCAAGCGATTCACCTGCCCCGAAGAAACGCACTTCGTGCTCCCCGATCACATCGCCACCGCGCCGGACGGCGAAGCCGATCTGCCCGGCCGCACGGGCGCCGGCCCGCGCCGCTCCGGCCCCCGCGAGGGCCTGCTCGGCGGACTGGCCCCGCCCCTCCCCTGCGGCCCGGGCCAGAGCCAGGGCGGTGCCCGAGGGAGCATCACGCTTCAATCGGTGGTGGGTCTCGAGGATCTCGATGTCGAAACTCCCCGGCAAGGCCTCGGCCGCGGTCCGTACGAGTTCCACCAGCAACGTCACGCCGAGGCTGGTGTTCGCTGCCACCAGCAGCGCGATGTGGCGTGCCGCCGCGGCGAGTCGCCTCTCAAGATCCGGTGCGAACCCCGTCGTCCCGATCAGCAGCGGTATGCCGGCCGCCTCGCACGCCGCCAGGTGCTCTACCGTGGCATCGGCATGGGAGAAATCGATGGCAACATCGGCTGCCGCCAGCGCGGACGGCAGATCAGCGCTGATCGCAACGCCGAGCGGCGCGCCGCCGGCAAGCTCGCCGGCGTCACGGCCGAGCGCCGTGCTGCAGGCCGAGGCGATTGCCCCGCTGAGGCGTAGCTCGGGGAACTCACCCGCCGTACGCAGCAGCGTACAGCCCATGCGGCCGCTCGCCCCGATGATCACGACGCGGGTACTCATCGGTGCGCCTCACACCCCGAAGAACCGCCGTACACCCTCAAAAAATCCCTTCTCCCGCGGCGAGTGGCGTGTGTGGTCCTTCTTGAGTGACTCCTCGAGCTTGCGAATCAGCTCGCGCTGCTCGCCGGAGAGGTGCACCGGTGTTTCGACCACGACCCGGCAGAACAGGTCGCCGCGCGCGCCGCCGCGCACCGGCTTGACGCCTTTGTCGCGCAGACGAAACACGCGGCCGGACTGGGTCTCGGCCGGAATCTTCAGCACGACATTCCCATCGAGCGTCGGCACTTCGACCGTCCCGCCGAGCGAAGCGGTGGCGAAGCTCACCGGCACCTCGCAGGACAGATGTTCCCCGTCGCGCTCGAAGATCGCGTGCTCGCGCACGTGAACTTCCACGTACAGGTCTCCGGGTGGACCACCGTTGCGCCCGGCCTCTCCCTCGCCAGAGAGGCGGATCCGATCACCGGTGTCGACCCCGGCCGGGATCTTCACCGAGAGCTTGCGGGAGCGGCGCACACGTCCCTGACCGAAGCAGGTATCGCACGGGTTGCGCACGACCGTGCCCGCGCCGCGGCATTTGGGGCAGGTCTGCTGCAGCTGGAAGAAGCCTTGCGAGATACGCACCTGACCGCTGCCACCGCAGGTCTCGCAGGCGATCGGCTTGCTGCCCTTGGCCGAGCCGGTGCCATGGCAGGTTTCGCACTCGACCAGCTTCGGCACCTCGATCTCCACGCTGTGGCCGAATACGGCCTCGTGCAGATCGAGCTCGAGTTCGTAGCGCAGGTCGGCGCCACGAAACACCTGTGCGTGCCCGCCACGGCGCGCCGATCCGAAGATGTCCCCGAACACATCCCCGAAGATGTCGCTGAAGGCATCGGCGGCGCTCGCATGGCCGCGTGCGCCAGCGGCCGCCTCGAGGCCAGCGTGACCATACTGGTCGTACGCGGCGCGCTTTTGCGCATCGGTCAGCACCTCGTAGGCCTCCTTGGCCTCCTTGAAGCGCTCTTCGGCCTCCTTGTCATCCGGATTACGGTCCGGGTGATATTTCATGGCCAGACGCCGATACGCCTTCTTGATGTCCGCCTCGGCGGCCGTCTTCGGCACGTCGAGGACTTTGTAGTAGTCTTTTTTCATGCGCCTCGCGCAGCAATAGCGGGGTTCGCAGCGCGAACCCCGCTCACTATAACGGCTGGATCAACGTTCCGGTCAGGAGGCTTTGCGGCCCTTGTCCTTGACCTCCTCGAACTCCGCATCGACGACGTCTTCCTTGCCGCCGCCCGCCGCACCCGCCCCAGCAGCGCCCTCGGCACCGGCGGCGCCCGCGCCGCCCGCCTCGCCAGCCTGCCCGGCATAGGCCTTCTGCGCGATGCCGGCGGAGGCCTGAGCGAGCGCCTCGGTCTTTTTCTCGATCACCTCGCGATCGTCGCCCTTCAGCGCGGTGCGCAGATCGGAAATCGCCGACTCGACGCTGGCGCGCTCGCTCGCTTCGACCTTCTCGCCCAGATCCTTCAGGCTCCGCTCCACCGCGTGGATCATCGCGTCGGCTTTGTTGCGCGTCTCGATGAGCTCGCGGAAGCGCTTGTCCTCGGCGGCATGCGCCTCGGCGTCGCGCACCATGCGCTTGATCTCCTCCTCGTTCAGTCCGCTCGAGGCCTTGATCACGATCTTCTGCTCGCGCCCGGTGGCCTTGTCCTTCGCCGAGACGTTCAGAATGCCGTTGGCGTCGATGTCGAAGGACACCTCAACCTGCGGCATGCCGCGTGGCGCAGGCGGAATGTCGGTCAGATCGAACTTGCCGAGCGACTTGTTGTCGACCGCCCGCTCCCGCTCACCCTGCAGCACGTGGATGGTGACGGCGGTCTGATTGTCATCGGCCGTCGAGAACACCTGCGATGCCTTGGTCGGAATCGTGGTGTTCTTCTCGATCAGCTTGGTCATGACGCCGCCGAGGGTCTCGATGCCCAGCGACAGCGGCGTCACGTCGAGCAGCAGCACGTCCTTGACTTCCCCGGCCAACACGCCGGCCTGGATGGCCGCGCCAACTGCCACGGCCTCATCGGGATTGACGTCCTTGCGCGGCTCGCGGCCGAAGAAGTCCTTGACGTACTTCTGCACGAGCGGCATGCGGGTCTGGCCACCGACGAGGATCACCTCGGCGATATCGCCAGCTGACACGCCCGCATCCTTCATGGCGGTGCGGCACGGCGCGATGGTCTTCTGCACCAGCTCCTCGACCAGCGCCTCGAGTTTGGCGCGCGTGAGCTTGATCGCCAGGTGCTTCGGCCCCGAGGCATCCGCGGTGATGTACGGCAGGTTGATGTCGCTGTGCTGCGTCGAGGACAGCTCGATCTTGGCCTTCTCGGCCGCCTCCTTCAGACGCTGCATCGCGAGTGGGTCCTTGCGCACATCGACGCCGGATTCCTTCAGGAACTCCTCGGCGAGGAAATTAATGATGCGCAGGTCAAAGTCCTCGCCACCGAGGAACGTGTCGCCGTTGGTCGAGAGCACCTCGAACTGGTGCTCACCGTCGATCTCCGCGATCTCGATCACCGAGATGTCGAACGTGCCGCCGCCAAGGTCGTACACGGCGATCTTGCGGTCCCCGCCCTGCTTGTCGAGCCCGTAGGCGAGTGAGGCGGCGGTCGGCTCATTGATGATTCGCTTGACCTCGAGGCCGGCGATGCGTCCGGCATCCTTGGTCGCCTGGCGCTGCGAGTCGTTGAAGTACGCCGGCACCGTGATCACCGCCTCGGTGACCGGCTCGCCGAGATAGTCCTCGGCGGTCTTCTTCATCTTCATCAGCACCCGCGCGGAGATCTCCGGCGGGGCCATTTTCTTGCCCTGCGCATCGACCCAGGCATCCCCGTTGTCGGCGCGCGCGATCTTGTAGGGCACCATCTTCGCGTCGCGCTGCACCACCTCGTCCTCGAACTTGCGGCCGATCAGCCGCTTGATCGCGAACAGGGTGTTCTGCGGATTGGTGACCGCCTGTCGCTTGGCCGGCTGGCCCACGATCACCTCATTGTCCTTGGTGAACGCGACGATCGATGGAGTCGTGCGATCGCCCTCGCTGTTCTCGATCACCCGGGGCTTACCGCCCTCCATGATGGCCACACACGAGTTCGTGGTGCCGAGGTCGATGCCGATTACCTTTGCCATGATCTGCTCCGCCGAAAATCAGTTGCTTAAGGGTTCGCTGGGAGTCTTTACTGGGGGTCGGTCCCGCCGATTCAAGGGCCTGCCCGCGGCTCAGGCCGCCGCGGGGGACTTGGCAACGATCACCCGCGCGGGGCGCAGCAGCCGGCCATTGAGCTCGTAGCCGCTCTGCACCACCTGCAGCACGGTATCCGGGGCCGCGCTGGCCGATTCCTGCGCCAGCATGGCCTCGTGCCGCGCCGGATCGAACGGCTCGCCGAGGGGGCGGATCGGGCGCACGCCGAGCTTCTCGAGCGCCTTGACCAGCAGCTTCAGCGTCGCCTCCTGCCCCTCCTTGAGGCTGTGCACCTGTACATCGGCCTGTGCGGCGCTCTGCACGGCGAGCTCGAGGCTGTCCTGCACGGGCAGCAGCTCAGCGGCGAACTTCTCCAGTCCATAGCGGTTGGCCGCCTCGATGTCGCGCTGAGCACGCTTGCGCACGTTGTCGAGCTCCGCCACCGCACGCAGATATTGCTCGCGAAATTCGCCCGCGCGCTGCTCGGCCTGCGCGAGGGACTGCTGCAGCTGCTCAAGTTCCGTCGGCATCTCGCCCGGGGCGTGCGCCGTTTCGTCACCGCCAAGCCGCTCGCCTGCCGGGCTCACGCCGGCCTGATCTGTGCTCATCCGCAATCCTCTTTAACCGTCAGGAAGTCAAAACCAATCCGCGCGCCCCGGCTCGCACCGGGTGCGCCTCACCGGCTCGGTGTGGGGATCAGCGCCGCGAATTCAAGGCAGCGCCCAATAGTTTGGCCGTCATGTCCACGATGGGAATGACCCGCTCATACGCCATGCGGGTCGGACCGATGACCCCGAGCACGCCGAACGCCGAACCGGGCGAGCCGTACGGCGCGGTGACCACGCTGCAGTCATCGAGGATCCGGTAGCCGGACTCGTGTCCGATGAAGATCTGCACCCCTTCGGCGCGCAGACTGTGATCGAGCAGGTGCAGGAAGTCACGCTTCTCGTTGAACGCCTCGAACAGCCGCCGCAACCGCTCGACGCTCGAGAGCTCCGCGACGCTCATGAGATTGGTCTCACCCTTGATCACGTACTCGAGCTCCCCGGCCTGCGCGCCGGTTTCGAACACGTGCTGCGCCATGGAGATCGCATCGAGCATGACCTGATTCATGTGCGCGCGCGTCTCGCTCAGCTGGCGCAGAATCTCCTGGCGCACCTCATCGAGCGAGCGGCCGCGGAACTGCTCGTTGAGGAAGTTCGCGGCACGGCGCAGCTCATCGGCGGAGTAGTAGCGCTCGAGCTGAATGATGCGGTTCTGCACCTCGCGCTCACCGTACACCAGCACCACGAGCACGCGGTTCTCCGAGAGACTGACGAACTCGATCTGGGTGATCGAGGCCTGCGTCGCGCGCGGCAGCGTCACGACTCCGGCGAGGCGCGTCAGACTCGAGAGCAACTGCGAGACGGTGTTCACCAGATCCCGACCGCTATCGCGCGCACTCTCGAACTGCCGCTCGATCTCGGCGGCGGCCGCCGCATCGATCGACTGGACCTGCAGCAGCGCATCGACGAAGAACCGATAGCCCTTGTCGGTCGGCACGCGCCCCGCGGAGGTGTGCGGCGAGGCAACGAAGCCGAGCTCCTCGAGATCGGCCATCACGTTGCGGATGGTCGCCGAGGACAGCTGCAATCCGGATTCGCGCGACAACGCTCGCGAGCCGACCGGCTGCCCGTCGCGGATGTAGCTCTCGACGAGCACGCGCAGCAGATGCTGCGCGCGTTCGTTCAATTGTTCTTCACGGCCCTCTAAGCTCATAGGTTCGCGGCCGCGCGCGCTTGCCGCAATCGCCCAACCGCAGGTCTCAAACTATAGGCGCGGAGCGCGAGCGTCAAGCAACACTCTGCCGAGCGAATCGGCACGGCGCGCGGACGCGACGGCGTGCGGGCACTGCGCACGTTGCGCGGCGGTCGAGATCTGTATATAATAACAGTCTCGATGCGGCCCGGCCGGTACAAACACGAACACGCTGGGCTGTGGGATGATGGCTGCACTCTGACTGCCAGGATGCTTCGATGATCCCTCCCCGCACTTGTGCGCTGGTCGGCCGGTTCGCGGACCCGCGGGTTGCCGAATCCGCCCAGGCGGTGCTCGCGCACATGGCAAGCCGGGGCGTGCCGGTGCGGGTCGATGCGGCCGCAGCGCTCTCCGCCTGCCCCGGTGCGAGCGGCGTCCCGCTCAGCGAGCTCGGTGGCAGCGCCGATCTGATGATTGCGGTCGGTGGCGATGGCACCCTGCTCTACGCGGCCGGTCTGGTCGCCCGCCACGGCGTGCCGCTGCTCGGCATCAACCGCGGCCGCCTCGGCTTTCTCACCGACGTGATGCCACAGGACATTCCCGCATGCCTCGATGCGGCGCTCGCCGGGCAGCTCGATGCGGATGAGCGCCCGCTGCTGCGGGCGCATCTGCATCGGGCCGACGGCGCCAGCAGCGAATGCCTCGCCCTGAACGACGTGGTGCTGCAGAAACTCGCCACCGGACGGATGCTCGATTTTGAAACGCGTGTGGCCGGCCGTTTCGTCAACACGCACGCCGGCGATGGCATCGTAATCGCCAGCGCGACCGGCTCGACCGCGTACGCACTGTCCTGCGGCGGACCGATCATCGAGCCGCAGCTCGACATTCTCGTGCTCGCCCCGATCTGCCCGCACACCCTCTCCGACCGCCCGATCGTGGTCTCCGGCCGCTCGGTCGTCGAGGTGCGTCTGCTCGAGCGACCCGACACGCGCGCACAGGTGACCTGCGACGGCACCATTCTCGGCACGCTCGTGCCGGGCGAGCGGCTGGAGATCCGCCCCGCCGCCGAGCGCATCACGCTGCTGCATCCGCCCGGTCACGACTACTTCCGGCTGCTGCGCTCGAAGCTGCACTGGGGACGCGGCGATATCGAACGCTGAACTCTAGATTTCCCCGAGATACCGATCCACCCGCCATGCTCACCGCCCTCACCATTCGCGATTTCGCCATCATCGATGCACTCGAGCTCACGCTGCGCCCGGGGCTGACGGTGCTCACCGGAGAGACCGGCGCCGGCAAATCGATCATGGTCGATGCTCTGCAAGTGCTTTGCGGCGCACGCGCCGGCGCGGAGCTGATCCGCCACGGCGCCGAGCGCGCCGACATCAGCGCCACCTTCGATGTGCGCGGGGCGCCCCCCGAGCTCAGCGCGTGGCTCGCGCAACAGGCGCTCGCCGACGATGAACTCATCGTGCGCCGGTTGCTGAGCGCCGATGGGCGCTCGCGCGCCTGGCTCAACGGTCAGCCGGTCCCGCTGCAGCTGCTGCGCGAGGCCGGTAATCTGCTCATCGACATCCACGGGCAACATGAATTCCAGTCCCTCACCCGCGCGCCGCGCCAGCGCGATCTGCTCGATGAATACGGCGCTCTCGCGCCGCAGCTGCAGGCAGTCGCCGAAGCCTACCGGCGTTGGCGGACGCTGCATGCGCGCGAGCGCGAACTCGCCGAGGCGGCCCGCGACCGCGACGCGCGGCTCGATCTGCTGCGCCACCAGGTCGGTGAGCTGCGCGCACTCGAGCTGGCTGCGGGGGAGCTGGAACGCCTGAGCGAGGAGCGGCTGCGCCTGGCGCATCGCGGTCGGCTGGCCGAGGCGGCTCAGGGGGCGCTCGCGCTGCTCTATCAGGACGAGACGCACAACGCACACAGCGCCGTGGGCCGGGCACTGCAGGCGCTGCGCGCGGCGGCGGCGCTCGATGCGCAGTTAGCCCCCATCATTGCCCTTGCGCAGGAGGCGGAGGTGAACCTGCGCGAAGCGGCCCGCGAGCTCGAGCGCTACGCGCAGGACTTGGAACTCGACACCGCGCGCCAGGATGCGGTGGAAAGCCGGCTGGCGGCGATCGAGGAGCTGGCCCGCAAGCATCGGCTCACTCCGGCCGAGCTGCCCGAGCGCGCCGCGCAGCTCGAGGCGGATCTGGAGCGCCTCGAGCGCGCGGCGGTCGATCTGCACGCCGTGCGCGGCGAGCTGGCCGAGGCGCTCAGCCAGTACCGCCGCCATGCCGACTCGCTCTCGAGCGCGCGCAGCGCCGCCGCGCAGGCCCTCGGCGCGACCGTAACCCAACACATGCAGGCGCTCGGCATGGTCGGCGGCCGTTTTGAGGTGGCCCTCGGGGCACGCGCGGAGGAGCCCGCACCGCACGGCGCCGATGAGGTGGAGTTTCGCGTCAGCGCCAACCCCGGCCAGCCGGTCCGCTCGCTCGCCAAGGTTGCCTCCGGCGGGGAGCTCTCGCGCCTGTCGCTCGCGGTCGAGGTGGCGAGCAGTGCTCGGGAGACCCGCTGCATGGTTTTCGATGAGGTCGACTCGGGTATTGGCGGGGCCGTGGCTGAAATCGTCGGCCGCGAGCTGCGCGCGCTCGGGGAGCGCGGTCAGGTGCTGTGCGTGACGCATCTGCCGCAGGTGGCCTCGCAGGGTCATCAGCATCTGCGGGTCGCGAAGCTCACCGACGGGCGCGCCACCCGCACCAGCCTCAGCGAACTGTCCGAGACCGAGCGCATCGAGGAGCTTGCGCGCATGCTCGGCGGCGTCGACGTCACCGCCACCGCGCGCGAACATGCACGCGAGATGCTGCGCGGAGCGGCTCCCTCGGGTGGCGCGCCACGCCGTCCCAAACGCGCCGCGCGCCGCCGCTGAGCGCCCTCAATGCCCGCCCGGCCGCCGATGCGGGCAGCCCTCGCGACGGCAATGCCCGTACAGAATCAGGGAGTGATCGCGGATCTCGAACTGCAGCCGCTGCGCCACAGCGTTCTGTCGCGCCTCGATGCTCTCATCGACGAACTCCTCGACGTGGCCACAGTCGAGACAGACGATATGATCGTGATGCGTGCCCTGGTTGAGCTCGAACACCGCCATGCCGTCCTCGAAATGATGACGCGTGACGAGACCGGCCGCCTCAAACTGGGTGAGCACCCGATACACCGTCGCGAGCCCGATGTCCTCGTGCGAGTCGAGCAGGCTGCGGTAGATGTCCTCGGCCGAGAGGTGGCGCGTCTGACTGCCGGCGAGAATCTCAAGGATTTTCAGCCGCGGCAGCGTGACTTTCAGGCCGGCTTTGCGCAGGTCCTTGCTTTCCACGCGTCTCGAGCCTCCAGAGGTGAACGCCGCGGGGAACCACGGCGGCGCTTGCACGATCAGGTATGATCCGCCCCAATTATTGCCCATCGGACCGCCATGCGACCAGCTCACTTGATTTCCGCTCTGCGCCTCACCGCCGCCGTCGCGGCACTCTCGGGATTGCTCGCCGGGTGCGTCTACCGGATGGATATTCAGCAGGGCAACTATCTGGACGGCCACACCGTGAGCCAGTTGAAGGTAGGCATGACCCGCGTACAGGTGCGCTACCTGCTCGGCACGCCCATGATCAAGGACGTGTTCGACACCGACCGCTGGGACTATGTGTATTACTTCAAGCGCGGCTACGTCGAGCGTCCGATCGAGAGCCGCGTCACGGTATTCTTCCACGACGGCAAGGTCAGCCACTTCGCGTTGATGAATGTCCCGAAGGGCCAGCCGATCGCCCCGGGACTGCTGCCCTCGGCGAAGAAATTCCCGCTCTGATTCAGCGCCGCGGCGCCGTGAGCCGCGCGCGCCGGCGCGCGCGCGGATCCGTCGCGAGTGGCCGGTACAACTCGATGCGCTCCCCGTCGGCGGGCACCGAATCGCGACTGCGCAGCTCGCCGAATACCCCGACCGGCGCCTCGTCCCAAGGCACGGGCGCCTCAGGGGCCGCGCAGCGCGCCGCCGCGATCACCTCGGCAATGCTCGCCCCGGCGGCAATTTCAACGCTCCAGATAAACTGCCGCTCGGCCGTGGCATAGGCCACCATGCAGTGCTTGCGCGCCGCGCCGGTCACGACCCGGCGAGCCCGGCGGCCGGCCGCACGGTGCGGCTGCGGGCGACGAAGGCGTCGACCAGCGAGCCGACGGTCTCGGCGAAGATGCGCTCGAAGAGCACCGCCGAGAGCGAACTCTTGAACTGAAAGCGCAGCGCCAGTTCGACCAGCGTGCCCTCCCCGGCTGGATTCAGGCGCCACTCGCCCTCGAGCGCGCTGAACGGTCCGCTCACCAGCCGCATGTGCACGCGCCGATAGGGCTCGAGCGTGTTGCGGGTGGTGAACTCCCCGTTGAACGGTCCACGGCGCACGCCGATGGTGGCGACGATCTCACTGTCGCTGCGCGAGAGCACTCGGGCGTGAGTGCACCAGGGCAGAAACTGAGGATAGCTGTCGATGTCGTTGATCAGCGCGAACAGGCGGTCCGGCGGCAGGCTGATCAGCGCCGAGCGCTTGACTTCTCGCATGGCCGGTATTGTCCCAGGATCGGGCCGGCAGGGACAAGGGTGCGGCGGCAAGTCCGCAGTCAGCGCCGCATGCACGCTACAATGCGCGCCCCGACCGACCGACCGCGCACGATGTCCCGCAAGTCCGACTCCTCCGACCGGCTGATTGCCGAGAACCGCAAGGCGCGCTTCGATTACTTCATCGAGGAACGCTACGAGGCGGGACTCGTCCTGCAGGGCTGGGAAGTCAAATCGCTGCGCGCGGGCCGGGCCCAGCTCAAAGAAGGGTACGTGACCCTGCGGGGCGCGGAGGCGTATCTGATCGGCGCGCACTTCTCCCCGCTGCCCTCGACCTCGAGCCACGTCATCGCCGACCCGCTGCGCTCGCGCAAGTTGCTGCTGAATCGCAACGAGCTCGACCGGCTGATCGGCGCGGTCGAGCGTCGCGGCTATACGCTAGTGCCGCTCGAGCTGTACTGGAAGCACGGACGCGCCAAGCTCGCCGTGGGCCTCGCCAAGGGCAAGAAGCAGCACGACAAGCGTGCGACGGAGAAAGACCGCGACTGGCAGCGCGACAAAGCCCGCTTGCTGCGCCGCGGCTGAGCCGCACAAGGCAGTCAGGGTTCGCGACCGGCCACCCACCGCGACGCTGACGCCGAGCGCATGCGCTCCGGCGGTGCGCGCTCCTCGGCACAGACCGTCTCGCACGGCGAGCCCGCGCCGTACCGCGAAGTCGGTGGCTGTCCGGGCGCGCATCAGCCTCGGGAGCGAGGCCATGACCGCGGCCGCGAGCGTAGGTGCGCCCGGTGCCGCTCTGGGGTATGCTTACTCGTTCTCTTCAAGGGGGCGACCGGTTTCGACGTGGGTTGCGAACCTTCAGAGGCGTACCGAGGCGCAGTGCCCTCGAAAATCTCGCTGCAAAACTATAGTTGCCAACGACGACAACTTCGCTCTCGCCGCCTAAGCGCGGCTGACCTTCGACCGGTCCGTGCCTGTGCGGCCGACTCGGGGGACGCGTTCACAGGATCGCGATCCGGCGTGCGACGGG
>DAHVTM010000075.1:0-74012 GCA_027324195.1 Gammaproteobacteria bacterium
CACCTTGGCAACATTGAACGGCTGAGACAGGAAGCGCTGCACTTTGCGCGCCCGGAACACGGTGAGCTTGTCTTCCTCGGACAGTTCATCCATGCCGAGGATGGCGATGATGTCCTGCAGCTCCTTGTAGCGCTGCAGCACCGCCTGCACGCCGCGCGCGGTGTTGTAGTGCTCCTCGCCGACCACCAGCGGATCGAGCTGACGGCTGGTCGAGTCGAGTGGATCGACGGCCGGGTAGATACCGAGGGAGGCAATCTGGCGCGACAGCACGACGGTTGCGTCAAGGTGCGCGAACGTGGTGGCCGGCGAGGGATCGGTCAGGTCGTCGGCGGGCACGTAGACCGCCTGGATCGAGGTGATCGAGCCGGTCTTGGTGGAGGTGATGCGCTCCTGCAGCACGCCCATCTCCTCGGCCAGCGTCGGCTGATAGCCCACTGCCGAGGGCATGCGCCCGAGCAGCGCCGACACTTCGGTGCCGGCGAGCGTGTAGCGGTAGATGTTGTCGATAAACAGCAGCACGTCGCGACCCTTGGTGCCGTCCGCATGCTGCTCGTCACGGAAATACTCGGCCATGGTGAGACCCGTGAGCGCGACGCGCAGACGGTTGCCGGGCGGCTCGTTCATCTGGCCATAGACCATCGCCACCTTCGAATTGGACAGCTCTTTCGGGTCGATGACGCCCGACTCGATCATCTCGTGATAGAAGTCGTTGCCTTCGCGGGTTCGCTCGCCGACGCCGGCGAACACCGACAGACCGCTGTATTGCTTGGCGATGTTGTTGATCAGCTCGAGCATGTTGACGGTCTTGCCGACGCCCGCGCCACCGAACAGGCCCACCTTGCCGCCCTTGGCGAACGGCACCAGCAGGTCGATGACCTTGATGCCCGTGACCAGCAGCTCCTGGCCGCCAGCCTGGTCCTCGAAGGACGGCGGGGGCCGGTGAATGGGCAGATTGGCCTCGGCGGCGACCGGACCGCGGTTGTCCTGCGGCGCACCGAGCACGTCCATGATGCGTCCGAGCGTGGCCTTGCCGACCGGCACACTGATCGGGTTGCCGGTTGCGACGACCGCCAGTCCGCGCTGCAGGCCTTCGGAGGGGCCCATGGCAATCGTACGCACGATGCCGTCGCCAAGTTCCTGCTGTACCTCGAGCGTCAGGTCGACATCTTTGAGCTTCAGCGCGTCATAGACACGCGGAATGGCGTCACGCGGAAATTCGACGTCGATGACGGCGCCGATGATCTGGGTGATCTTGCCTTCGGCCATGGTTGCCATGTGTTGTCTCTCTTAAACCGCAGCCGCGCCGCCCACGATCTCGGCCAGTTCCTTGGTGATCGCGGCCTGACGGGCCTTGTTGTAAATCAGTTGCATTTCATTGATCAGCTTGCCGGCATTGTCGGTGGCGGCCTTCATGGCCACCATCCGTGCCGCCATTTCCGAGGCGACGTTCTCGACCGCTGCACGGTACACCTGCGATTCGATGTAACGCATCAGCAGTCCATCGAGAATCTGCGCCGCCTCGGGCTCGTAGAGATAATCCCAGTGCTCGGCGAGGCTCTCGGTATCGATCGGCTCGACGGGCAGGAGCTGTCCGGTCGAGGGGCGCTGGGTCATGGTGTTCACGAACTCGGCGTTCACCAGGAACAGCCGGTCGATCTGCCCGTCCCGGTACGCATCCAGCATGACCTTCACGGTCCCGATCAGGTCTTTCACGTGCGGCCGGTCGCCGAGATGCGAAGCGCTGGCGAGGATCTGGGCATCGAGACGGCGGAAAAATGCCATCCCCTTGGCGCCCACCAGGCAGAGCTTCACGGCCGCGCCCTTGCTCTGCCACTCGCGCATCAGCAGCAGGGTCTGCTTGAACACATTGGCATTGAGCGCGCCGGCGAGGCCACGGTCGGTGGACACGACGATGATGCCGATGTTGCGTACCGTGTCGCGGACCTGCAGGTAGGGGCTGCGGTAGTCCGGATTCGCCTCGGTCAGGTGGCCGATGACGTTGCGCATCCTCTCGGCATAGGGGCGCGCAGCGCGCATGCGCTCCTGCGCGCGGCGCATCTTGCTGGTCGCCACCATCTGCATGGCGCGAGTGATCTTCTGAGTGTTCTTCACACTCGCGATCTTGGCGCGGATTTCCTTGGTGCCTGGCATCAGGAACGCCTCGTCGGTGTTGGCAGCGCAGAGTCGACCACGGCGCTCAGTAGGTGCCCGTGGCGACGAAGTCCTCGACGCACTTCTTCAATTCCGCCTCGTTTTCCTTGCTGAACTTCGGCTCCTGGTTGATGCGCTCGAGCATCGCCGCATAGTGGGCCTGCGCGAAGGACTGCAACGCCGCCTCGAAGGCGACCACCTTCTTAAGCTCGACCTTGTCCATGTAGCCGTTGTTGACCGCATAGATGGACAGCGCCATTTCCGCGACCGACATCGGCGCGTACTGTTTCTGCTTCATCATCTCGGTGACGCGCTGGCCGCGCTCGAGCTGCTTGCGGGTCGCCTCATCGAGGTCGGAGGCAAACTGCGAAAACGCCGCGAGTTCGCGATATTGCGCCAGCGCGAGGCGGATGCCGCCGCCGAGCTTTTTGATGATGTCGGTCTGCGCGGCGCCGCCGACGCGCGAGACCGAGATGCCGGCGTTCATCGCCGGGCGGATACCGGCGTTGAACAGATCGGTCTCGAGGAAGATCTGCCCGTCGGTGATCGAGATGACGTTGGTCGGAACGAACGCCGTGACGTCGCCGGCCTGGGTCTCGATGATCGGCAGGCCGGTGAGCGAGCCGGTCCGACCCTTGACGGCGCCCTTGCTCTGCATCTCGACATACTGTTCGTTGACGCGCGCACTGCGCTCGAGCAGTCGCGAGTGCAGGTAGAACACGTCGCCCGGAAACGCCTCGCGGCCCGGCGGACGGCGCAGCAGCAGCGAGATCTGCCGGTATGCGACCGCCTGCTTCGACAGGTCGTCGTACACGATCAGCGCATCCTCGCCGTTGTCCATGAAGAACTCGCCCATGGTGCAGCCGGAGTAGGCGGCAATGTACTGCAGGGCAGCCGGGCTCGAGGCCGAGGCGGCGACGATCACCGTGTGCGCGAGCGCCCCGTTCTCCTCGAGCTTGCGCACCACGCCGGCGATCGTCGATTGCTTCTGGCCGATCGCCACATAGATGCACTTAACGCCCGAGCTCTTCTGGTTGATGATGGTGTCGATGGCGAGCGCGGTCTTGCCGGTCTGTCGGTCGCCGATGATCAGTTCGCGCTGGCCGCGGCCGATCGGCACCATCGAGTCGACCGCCTTGTACCCGGTCTGCACCGGCTGGCTGACCGATTTGCGGTAGATCACGCCCGGAGCAACGCGCTCGATGGGCGCGGTCCGAGTGGCATTCAGCGGCCCCTTGCCGTCGATCGGCCGGCCGAGCGCATCGACCACGCGGCCGAGCAGCTCCCGTCCGACCGGCACCTCGAGGATGCGCCCGGTGGTCTTGACGGTGTCGCCCTCGCGCAGGTGCTTGTATTCCCCGAGCACCACCGCGCCGACGGAGTCCTGCTCGAGATTCAGCGCCAGGCCGAACACGTTGCCCGGAAACTCGAGCATTTCGCCGTAGCGCGCGTCAGCCAACCCGTGGATGCGCGTGATGCCGTCGGTCACCGACACGATGGTGCCGACGTCGCGTGCCTCGGTAGCGGTCTTGAAGCTCTCGATCCGCTGCTTGATCAGATCGCTGATTTCGGATGCCTTGATGGCCATAAAATTGTTTCCCCGGAAATTGGCTTACGCGGTGAGCTGATGCCGGATGCGCTCGAGTCTGCTGCGCAGCGAGCCGTCGATGACCAGATCGCCGGCGCGCACGCTGGCACCGCCGATCATCGCCGGATCGAGCACGCAGCGCAGACGGACCGTGCGTTGCAAGCGCCGCTCGAGTGCGCTCGTGAGGGCTCGCTCGAGCGCCTCGGTGAGCGGCGTTGCAGAGGTGACTTGCACCTCGATCGTTCCCTCCGCATCGGCTTTCAACGCCTCGAAACGCGCAGCGACCTCCGGCAGGCAGTCGAGCCGGTGGTTGTCGGCGAGCGTACGGATGAAGTTGTGGCCGGCCTGATCGAGCTGCGGCCCGGCGATCGAGGAGATCAGATCGGCGAGCTGCTCGGCGGTCACGTGCGGGTTGTCGAGTAATGCCGCGACGCGAGGATCGCTCACCACGGCCGCCGCCCGCAGCAGTGCCTCGGACCATTCATTGAGGCGGCCGCTGGCCGCCGCGAACGCAGCCTTGGCGTAGGGCCTGGCGATGGTGCTCTTGTCCGGCATCGTGTTCTCCGTCTACGCCTTACAACTGCGCGGCAAACTCGTTGAGCAGCGCCTCGTGGGCGCGCGCATCGATTTCGCGCTCGAGCAGCTTCGCGGCGGCCGCAACGGCGATCGCCCCGACCTGTTGGCGCAACTGTTCCTTCGCCCGCGCGGCATCGAGCTCGATCTGCTGCTGCGCGGCGGCCACCAGGCGCTGGCCTTCCTGCGTCGCGGCGCTGCGCGCCTGCTCGAGGATTTCGCTGGCGCTGCGCTGTGCCTGATCGACGATGACCCCGGCGCGCTCGCGCGCCTCGCGCAGAATGGCGTCCGCGCCGGCGCGAGCCTGCTTGAGCTCCTCCTCGCCCTTACCGGCTGCTGCCAGCCCTTGCGCGATCCTGCGCTCGCGCTCCTGCATCTTTCCAAGCAGCGGCGGCCAGACGAACTTCATCGTGAACCAGATGAGCACGGCGAATACCGCCATCTGGATGATGAGCGTCAGATTGATGTACACGGTCGCCTCCTACCGAACAGCCGTTTGCAGGCGTTGCCTCAATGCGCGACTGCGTGCAGCGCCGCGAGGAACGGGTTGGCGAAGGTGAAGAACAACGCAAACCCGATGCCGATCATGGCCACGGCGTCGAGCAGACCGGCGACCAGGAAGAACCGGCCGAGTAGCGCCGGCATCAGCTCGGGCTGGCGAGCCGAGCCTTCGATCAGGCGGCCGCCCAGGATACCGAAGCCGATGGCGGTACCGAACGCGCCGGCTCCGAAGATGATGCCCACCGCGAGCACGGTCATGGCTTGGATCAATGCGACGTCATGCATGTAAATCTCCTCGAGGACGAAGACGTTAATGAACGGAAAACTCAGTGGTGCTCGTGTGCCATCGACAGGTACACGACGGTGAGCACCATGAAGACAAAGGCCTGAATCGTGATGATGAGCAGGTGGAAGACCTCCCACGCGAAGGTCAGCACCACCTGCATCAGCATCATCGCCCAGCCGCTCACGGTCTCAAGACCGGCGAAGCTGTGCAGCAGCGTGAGCAGGGCAAGCAGGGCAAACACCATCTCGCCGGCGAAGATGTTACCGAACAATCGCAGTGCGAGCGAAATGGGGCGCGCACAGAAGGTCACCGATTCGAGCACGAAATTGATCGGCACGAACAGCGCCTGGACAAACACGTTCTTGCTGCTGAAGGGGCGTAGCGTCAGCTCGCCGAGAAAGCCGAGCGGTCCCTTGATCTTGATGCTGTAGAAAATCGTGAGCAGGAATACCGTGAGGGACAGTCCGAAGACGGAACTGAGGTCGGTGCTGGGCACCACCTTGAGGTGCGCCAGACCCAGTCCGCCGGCGATGTCCGGCAGCAGGTCGACGGGCAGCAGGTCCATGGCATTGAACAGGAACACCCAGCAAAAAATGGTGAGTGCAAGCGGCGCGACCAGCTGGCTCGTGCCGTGGAACATGTCCGTGACCTGATTGTCGATGAACTCGACGATCATCTCAACGAAGCTCTGAAATCCCCGCGGCGCGCCCGTGTTGGCGCTCGCCTTGCGGGCGGCCCAATAGAAACTGCCGGCGAACAACACCGCGAGCAGCACCGAGAAGAACACGGTGTCGTAATTGACGACCGAAAAGTCGATGATCGACGTCTGCGGCTTGTTGGTCAGAAAGGTGAGATGGTGGGTAATGTACTCACCGATCCGCGACGACTGCGAAGCTGCCATTCTGGTCGATTCCGAGGTCAATCTTTCACTGTATGCGCGGCTGCAGCCGATCCCGGCTGCTGCCGTCCACGCGAGCGCGCGCCGAACCACAGGGCTGCGGCGAGCGCCAACCAATACACGATAAATGTCGCCACGAAGGCCGCGAACATCGCCAACGGCGCGACCTTCACCCACTCGAAGGTCGCCACGAACAGCCCGATCACGGCGATGAGCTTCAGCGCCTCCCCCCCCATAAAGGCCCGCAGCGCCCGCTCGGCGCTCATCTCACGCCGGCGGAAGCCGGCCAGTGCCAAAATCAGGCTCGCAGCGACCCCGATGCCCCCGCCGAGCAGCGCGGAGAAAGCCGCGAGCCGTCCGGATATCGCCCAGGCGAGCAATCCGGCCAGCAGCGTTGCGGCCACCTGGCCCAGCACGACGCCGAATGCCAGCCGCCGCGCTTGGGGCAGGTCGATCACGATCACCGAATTCTCACTCGCGGGTGTACCGCCGCGCGCCGGACCGCATTTCGCTCCGGTGGTGCTCACACCTCTCGGACCGAAAAGCCGCGCGATTATATTGACCGGCCCCGGGGGAGTCTACTCCATCCGCGTCCGATCTAAGCCTGTGAAAATTGTGTGAAATTTCCGCGCGGCGCGCGTCCGTATTCCTGCGGATGCGTATCCGGGAAGATCCTAATGGATATGGGCGAGAATACCGTCCAGTTCATCGAGGCTATGGTAGGTGACGACCAGCGAGCCTTTGCCGCCAGAGCCCTGCCGGATCGCGACCTGAGCGCCCAGCTTCTCCGCCAGCTGCTGCTCGAGGCGGCGCACATCGGGATCGGCACTGCGAGCGGCGGGGGCCGCGACGGGCGGGCGCAGCATGCGCCGAACCAGCGCCTCGGTCTCGCGCACCGAGAGTCCCTTCGCCACCACCTCGGCGGCCGCCTGACGTTGTTCGGTACGCTGGGCGAGGCCGAGCAGCGCGCGCGCATGACCCATCTCGATCTGGCGCCGTTCGATCAGCTCGCAGACCTCGGTGGGCAGCTCCAGCAGTCGCAACAGGTTGCTGACCCCGGCGCGCGAGCGTCCGACCGCCTCGGCCGCCTGCGCATGCGTGAGATTGAACTCGCTGATCAGCCGTTGCAGCGCGCGCGCCTCCTCGAGCGGATTGAGGTTTTCGCGCTGAATGTTCTCGATCAGTGCGACCGCGATCGCCGCCTCGTCGGGAATCCGCCGCACGATGGCCGGGATGTCCGCCAGACCCGCCAGCTGCGCGGCGCGCCAGCGCCGCTCCCCAGCAATGATTTCGTAGCGCTGCGGCGCACCGGACGGCCCCGCCAGCGGGCGCACCACGATGGGCTGCACGACGCCTTGCGCCTTGATGGAGCCGGCCAGCTCCTCGAGCGACTCCGGATGCATGTCTGTGCGCGGCTGGTACTTGCCCCGTTGCAGCACATCGAGGGGCAGCCGCGTCAGCTCGTCCCCGGCGGGCGCGGCCGGCGGCGCGCTCGTCTCGGCGGCGGCCCGCGCCCCGGGGCCGAGCAGATCGGCCAATCCCCGCCCCAGGGTCGGCTTCTTTTGAATCATGACGCCGCCTCCCCGCTCATCGCCCCACTCTCCCCGGACATCTGTTCAGGCTCGGCGCAGGCCTCGGCGCGACGGATCATCTCACCGGCCAGCGCCAGGTACGCGAGCGCGCCCCGGGAGTCCTTGTCGTGAAAGAGTACCGGCCGCCCGAACGAGGGCGCCTCGGCCAGACGCACGTTGCGCGGGATGACCGTGCGGAACACCTTGTCGCTGAAATGCATGATCAGCTGCGCGCTCACTTCGTTGGCCAGGTTATTGCGCGGGTCGAACATGGTGCGCAAGATGCCCTCGATCTCGAGCGACGGGTTGACCGCAGCGCGGATCTGTTCGATGGTGCCGAGCAGCGCGGAGAGACCCTCGAGGGCGTAATACTCGCACTGCATGGGGATCAACACGCTGTCGGCGGCCACCAGCGCATTGACGGTGAGCATGTTGAGCGCCGGCGGACAATCGATCAGGATCACCTCGTACGCCTCGCGCACCGGCGCCAGCGCCTGGCGCAAGCGCGTTTCGCGCCCCACGGTCATCCCGAGCAGCCGCACCTCCGCGGCGGTGAGATCCTGGTTGGCCGGCAGCAGCGCGTAGCCGCCCTGCTCGACCGTGCGCAGCGCCGTGCCGAGCTCGGCTTCCGCGAGCAACACCTCGCAGGCCCCGCGCTCGATCTGCGACTTGTCGATCCCGCTCCCCATGGTCGCATTGCCCTGCGGATCCAGGTCGAGCAGCAGCACCCGCCGCCGGGTGGCGGCGAGGGAGGCGGCCAGATTGACCGCCGTGGTCGTCTTGCCGACGCCACCTTTCTGATTGGCAATCGCGATCACACGCTTCATGGGGCGACAGTGTACTTCACCACCGCCCGGGCCCGGAGCCGCGCGCGAGCGCGGCGCTCAGCCGCGCCGTCCCGCCTGCAGCCGCTCGCGCGCCATCTGGTCGGCCACCGTGCTGGTCGGCAGCGCTTCGCGCCGGGCACGCTCGAAGATCCGGGTCAAGCGATCGGGGATCTTCTCGATCGCCGCGCGCACGGCCGCCTCACTCGAGCCGCCGCGGTATTCATGGGCCACATTGATGATGCCGCCGGCATTGATCACGTAGTCCGGCGCATAGAGAATGCCGGCCCGCATCAGCGCCTCGCCGTCAGCGGCCCGCGCCAGCTGATTGTTCGCCGCCCCGGCCACGACGCGTGCGCGCAGACGCGCAATGGTCTGCGCGTTAAGAACGGCCCCGAGCGCGCACGGCGCAAAGACCTCTGCGGGATGCTCGATGAGGCTCTGCACAGGCACCACGGTGGCGCCGAGTTCCTCGCGCACCCGTTCGGCCTGCTCCGCCCGGGCATCGGCCACGACCAGACGCGCCCCGGCGGCGGCGAGCAGTCGGCACAAGGGTTGGCCGACCCCGCCCAGGCCCTGCACGGCCACGCTCAGCCCATCGAGGGCCCGGCCCAGCTGGAAGCGCACCGCGGCCTCGATGCCGAGAAACACCCCGAGCGCCGTCTTCGGTCCCGGATCACCACCGACCTCGCCGCGGCCCCGGGCGAGACCACTCACGAACCGGGTCATCGTTGCGACCTGCTGCATGTCCGCGGTGCTGGTGCCGACGTCCTCGGCAGTGATGTAGCGGCCACCCAGCGCATCGACCAGCCGGCCGAATGCGGCAAAGCGCGCCGGGCGCGACTGCGCGATCGCATCGCCGAGGATCACCGCCTTGCCGCCGCCGAGATCGAGCTCGGCCATGGCGTTTTTGTAGCTCATGCCCCGTGAGAGACGCAGAGCATCGGTGAGTGCCGCCTCGCTCGAGGGATAGGTCCACAGCCTGCAGCCCCCGGCGGCCGGTCCGAGCGCCGTGGAATGAATGGCGATGATCGCCCGCAGCCCCGTGGCAGCGTCGTAACCGAACAGCACCTGTTCGTGGCCGTCGAAGTCCGGCAACGTGAATAAATCCATGGGCGCGCTCCCGAGTTCTCCGGTGTGCATCCGGCCGACTCACCTTACGCCCGAGGGGTGCACCACACGTCACAATGCTTGCTCTATCCGCCCGATCGATGAATTATTCATTCCACCTCAGATCCTTTTGGCGAGATGTTTTATGCAGAGCGATTTTGACCGCAGCGACGTGCGCATCCTCGATCTGGTGCAGGAGCATGGCGATCTGTCGGCCGCCGAGGTCGCCGAGCGCCTCGGGATGACCCCTTCGACCTGCTGGCGGCGGATGAGCCGTCTGGAGGAAGGCGGCGTGATTCGCAAGCGCGTGGCCCTGCTCGATCGGGAAAAGGTCGGGCTGAACGTCCTGGTGTTCTCACAGGTGAAGCTCGCCGGCCACGGACGTGACGCGCTGCTGAAGTTCGAGCAGGCCGTGCGCCAGCACCCGGAGATCCTCGAGTGCTACACGCTCATGGGCGAGACCGACTTCTTACTGCGCATCGCCTGCCGCGACATCAAGGCTTACGAGGCATTCTTCCTCGATCACCTCTCGCGCTTCCCGGGCGTTCAGTCGGTGCACTCGTTCATTGCACTCTCGGTCATCAAGGAGACCACGGTGCTGCCGCTCAGTGCGGGCTCGAAGGGCGCGGCGCGCTGAGCACGATCAGGCAGCGGTCCGCGGCAAGCCCCGGCACCTCGAGCGCGATGGTCTCGGCCTGCCACCCGGGCGGCAGGCCGTCGAGCTCGGCTTTCGGCCACTTGCCCTTGAGCGCCAGGATGCGCGTCGCCGGACCGCAGAGCGGAGCCACGGCCGCAACCAGCTCCGGCAGCGCGGCGAACGCGCGGGCAATCACCGTGTCAAACGGCCGATCGGGTCGCAGCGATTCAACCCGCGCCTGGAGCGTCTCGACGTTCACCAGCCCCAGCGCATGTGCTGCATGCGAGACGAAGCGGATCTTCTTGCCGTTCGAATCGATCAGCGTAAAGCGCCGCTCGGGGTTGGCGAGCGCGAGCGGCAGACCGGGAAACCCCGCACCCGTGCCGACATCGGCGATCCGGGCGCCGTGTAGAAATCGGTGCGCCGCCAGGCTGTCGAGCAGGTGATGGGTTACCATGTCGGCCTGATCCGTGATGGCCGTCAGGTTGAAGCGGCGATTCCAGCGGGTCAGTTCCTCCAGCAACTGCAGCAGCCGCAGCGCATCATGCTCGGTGAGCGCCACACCTAACCCGGCAGCGCCGTGGATGAGCGTATGGACTGTGCGCTGGGCGTCGGGCGCCCCGTGCGTCGGCTGGGAGGAACTCATGGGTCACGCGGCCTCGAACGGCATCGATTGTGGCAGAGGCGCACGCCGCGTGCTGTGGAAATTGCGCCCCATCGGGCCACTTGGCGAGACACCGACGTGAGACTGCTGCTGGTTGAAGACGACGCCATGATCGGCGAGGCGATCCGCGCCGGCCTGCGGCGCGACGGTTTCACCGTGGACTGGGTACACGACGGCGAAACCGCCGAGCAAGTGCTCAAGACCGAGTCCTTCGATACGCTGCTGCTTGACCTGGGCCTGCCGCGCAGAGCAGGCCTCGCGGTGCTGAGTGGGCTGCGGGCGCGAGGCGATGCACTCCCGGTGATCATCCTGACTGCGCGCGATTCGGTTTCGGACCGCGTCCAGGGCCTCGATGCGGGGGCCGACGATTACCTGGTCAAGCCTTTCGACCTCGATGAGCTCGCCGCGCGCATCCGGGCGTTGCTGCGGCGCAAATCGGGGCAGACCGCCCCGGCGATCGAGCACCTGGGCGTGGTACTGAATCCGGCCGCGCACACGGTGCAACGGGACGGGCAGGACGTTGCGCTCTCGCCGCGGGAGTTCGCGCTGCTGCAGCTACTGATGGAGCGGCCCGGAACCATCCACTCGCGCGCGCGAATCGAGGAGCGCCTGTACGGGTGGGGCGAGGAGCTCGAGAGCAATGCGATCGAGGTGCACGTGCACGGCCTGCGGCGCAAGCTGGGTGCGGACTTCATTCTCACCGTGCGCGGGGTCGGCTACCGGGTGAGACCCGCATGACCCGCAATTCGCTGCGGGCGCGCCTGCTCGCCTGGCTGCTCGGCGGTATTGCCGTGGTGGGACTGTCCGGCGGACTGGTCGTTTACCACAACACGCTGCGTCAGGCGGACGCATTCTTCGATTACCACCTCGAGCAGATGGCGTTGCTGCTGCGCGATCAACCGGTGGAATACCTCTGGCCGCTCGAGATTCCCTCACGCGCGGCGGCGTACGGCTTTGTGGTCCAGGTCTGGACCATCGATGGGCAGCGCATCTGGGCACCGCCGCACACGGTTTTGCCCAACTTCACGACCATCGGCTTCTCGACGGTCAAGACCAGCGAGGGCCGCTGGCGCGTCTACGGGGTGGCCTCCCCGACGCGCGTCATCCAGGTCGCACAGCTGATGCGCGCGCGGCGTCAGCAGGCCATCCAACTGGCGGTCAAGACGCTCGAGCCCTTCGCCCTGGCAGTGCCCATTCTCGGCATCCTGGTCTGGTTTGCTGTCGGGCACGCGCTCGAACCGCTGCAGCGCCTCGCCAGCTCGGTCAAGGCACGCCGGGTCACTGCGCTCGAGCCGCTGCCCTCGGCGCAGTTGCCCGATGAAGTGCAGCCGCTCGTAGCGGCCCTCAACGATCTGCTCGGACGCCTCTCCGGCGCTCTGGAACGCGAGCGCGCGTTCATGGCCGACGCGGCGCACGAGCTGCGCACGCCACTCACGGCATTGCATCTGCAGCTCGGGGCGCTCGCGCGGGCCGGTACGGACCGCGAGCGCGCCGAGGCAATGGAGCGGCTTGCGGCCGGCGTACAACGCTCCATTCGGCTCGTCGAGCAGCTGTTGTCGCTCGCGCGCCAGGAGCCGCGTGCCGAGCCGGCGCACGGACGGATCGCACTCGATGAACTGGCGCGGGACGTGGTCGCCGAGCTGGTGCCGCTCGCCGACGCTCGCCGGATCGACCTCGGTGTCGCCGATGCGCAGCCGGCGATCATCCTCGGTGAGCGCGAAGCGCTGGCCACGCTGATCCGCAATCTCGTCGACAACGCCGTGCGCTATACGCCCGCAGGAGGCCGCGTCGACGTCTCGGTCGCCCGGGCTGCGAGCGACGAGGGGCACGTGGTGCTGAAAGTCGCCGACAATGGTCCGGGCATCGCGGCCCAGGAGCGCTCCCGTGTCTTCGACCGCTTCTACCGGCAGCCGGGCGTGCAGGCACCGGGCAGCGGCCTCGGGCTGGCCATCGTCAAAGCGATTGCCGACGCACACGGGGCGGGCATTGAGCTCGGCACGGGCGAGGGCGGCCAGGGCCTGAGCGTCAGTGTGACCTTCGCCGCCGCGGGCCCGCTCATTTCGCGCGATGCGCCTTGAGCGCCAGCAGGAACTGGGCGCTGGCCGCCTCCAGGGCACGCCGCGCAGCCGGTTCATCGAAGCGGCGGCCCGCCGTCGGCGCGCTCAACAGCTCGACCGTCTGGTTGTGGAAGCGCAGCAGATACGTCAGCTGCTGCGCATCGGCGGCGCGGACCGCATCGCCGGCGAGTCCCTGTGCGATCAGCAGCGGCGAGCGGATGCGGGCGACCTCGCCGAGCGGGGAAATGCGGTGCAGGAAGCTTGCCGTCGACGGGTCGCGCGGATCGCCGATTTCCGCGCGGCGGTAAGCCCGCTGCGCCGCAGAGGCGCGCGTGAGGTAATCGTCGAGGCTCGAAATGCCATCGATGTCGACGGCCCCCAGCAGATGACCGTCGAACGTGGCCAGACAGTTCACCGCAAGCCAGCCGCCGTAACCGCGCCCGAGCAACACGATCCGGTGCACGTCAAAACCCGGCTGCATACCGATCCACACCATGAGCGAACCGATGTCCCGGACCGCGTCCTGACGGTGGGCGCCGGCCACTAGCGTGCGGAAGGTACGGCCATAGCCGGATGAGCCGCGCACGTTCGGGGCAATCACCGCGTAGCCGAGCCGATCGACCACGAATTGCAGGAACGGCCGCCAGCGCGGACGGAACTGCCCGGCCACGCCCGCATGCAGCACGATCAGCACGGGCGCCGGCCCCGCTCCGGGCGGCAGATAGACGTCGGCGGAGATCATCCGCCAGTGCCCATCGACCCGGTCCCAGGTGGGAAAATGCACGAGCCGCGCGCGGGCGGGCCCGAGGGGACCGAGCGGCGCAGGCGAGCCGCCCCGCCAGCGCTGCATCACTCGCTGCTCGGCGTCATACACGTAGGCGCCCGGAGGCTGGCGGCTCGATTGGAAGGTGAATCCCAGTCGGTGGCCGGAGTCGAAGTGCAGATTCTCGATGACCCCATCACGCAGCCAGGGTACGGCAACGTCGAGCTGGGCCTGCCGGTCTCGCACATGCAAGTGGCTTTGGCCGTCGACGTCGACCGTGTACGCGACAAATCGCCCGTCCGGGCTCACCGCGAATCGCTCGACGTCCCAGGGCAGCGGCGCCGAGACGCGCTGCACGCGTCCCGAGCCCGGCGCGAGCCGCAACAGCCGCTCGTAATCGCTGCCCTGATCGCAGATCACGTAGATCGCCGCGCCACCGGGGGCGAAGGCCGCGCTCAGGATCCGTGCCGGCTGCAGCGGCAGGCGCGTGAGTGCGCCGGTTTTGGCGCGAACCGTGTACAGCGTCTGCTCGTCGGGGCCTGCCTCACGCGCGAGCAGCAACCGATCGCCGCTCGCCGACCAGTCGAGCAGTCGCCAGCGGCCGGACAGTGCGCCCGCCACCAGGCGCGGCACCCCGGCGTTCACCCGATGCTCGATGTAGACCGCCGCGTCCGTACCACCTGGGGCCGAGGCGAGAAAGGCGATGCGGTGCCCGCCGGCAGACCACAGCGGCGTGCCCCTGATCCGCTGTCCTGGAGCGAGCGGACGGGCAGGCCCCGACGCGGCGCGCAGCTGCCACTGCGTGACCCCGTCGCGGCGCTGCGGGTAGATCACGGCGTCACCGACCCGCGGCGCAACGGCGCGGCGAATCCCCCGCTCCAGGCTGAGCAGCACGGCTGGCTTGGCCGTCGCGCTGACGAGACGCTCGAGCAGGATACGCCGCCCGGTGTGCACCTCGAGCAGCATTCCCCCGCCGGAGGTCCAGGCGAGAAATCGCTCACCGCGCCACTGTTCGGCGCGCTGCAGCGCGTGTACGAGCGCTGGGGCGAGCGGCGGAATGTCGCTCACCGCCGGCGCGACGGCCGCCGTGGCGCGCGCCGCGAGATAAAGACTGCTGAGAGCCACGGCAGCGAGCGCCGGGCGGATCATCTTCGGGGAAGTCATATCGCTATGCTAGCGCAACGGGCTACCATGACGGCATGAGAGACGAGGCTTCGGCGCTGCCGACTCCCAGACTGTTGCATCACCCCGATGGCATCACGGCCGTTGATACCGAATACCTGTATCCCGGTCACGCCGCCGCGCACATCGTGCGCCATGGCGGGCGCGCGGCATTTGTCGACGTGGGCACCAATCATTCGGTTCCCTATCTGCTCGCGGCGCTCGGGGCACTCGGTCTCAGGCCCGAAGCGGTCGACTACGTCCTGCTGACGCACGTGCACCTCGATCACGCCGGGGGCGCCGGCGCGCTGATGCGCGCGCTGCCGAATGCCGTGTGCGTGCTGCACCCGCGAGGCGCGCCGCACATGATCGATCCGACACGACTCACGGCCGGATCGCGGGCCGTCTACGGCCCGGAGCGCTTCGAGCGGCTCTATGGACGGATCGAGCCGATCGCCGCCGAGCGCGTGCACGTCACCCACGACGGGGAGCGAGTGAGCCTCGCGGGCCGGGAGTTCGAAGTCCTGCACACGCCCGGGCATGCTCTGCACCATCAAGTGTTCGTCGATGCGGCGCACCGCTGCATGTTCACCGGCGACACCTTCGGCATCTCCTACCGCGAGCTCGACAGTCCCGCGGGCGCCTTCATCACCCCGACCACCACGCCGACCCAGTTCGACCCCGCACAGATGCGCGCCTCGATCGAGCGGCTGCTCGGCTACGCGCCCGAGGCGATGTACCTGATGCACTACAGCCGCGTCACCGACGTGCCACGGCTCGGGGACTCGCTGCTGCAGCAGCTGCAAGAGCTCGAGCGCATCGCCCGCGCAAACGCCGGCGCTGCGGATCGCCCCGGCGCGATTCAGGCGGCGATGTGGCACCTGTGGCGCGACTTGGCACACCGGCACGGCTGCCCGGTGAGCGAGGCGCGGCTGGCCGAGCTGCTCGCCGGGGACCTGGAGCTGAACACGCAGGGCCTGGTCCATTGGCTGGACACGCGCGCCGCCTGAGTGGCAGCTGCCGGGGGCGGCCCGCCCTTAAGGGTCACTTAAGATTGGCCCCCTATGCTCGCCATCTGGATTCGTTCGCAGACTGACCATCGGACTCGCAGAGGCTGCTATGACCATGAGGAAACTGATCCGTAATCCGCTGCTGGCCGCCGCGCTCGGCGCGCTGATCGGGGCCGCTCCGCTCGCCGCGCTGTACAGCGTGCGCGCCGCCAACGCCGCCAACACCACCCCACCGGCGGGCCTGACATCGAGCTCACCACGCGGCGGAGTGGCCGTCGTCCTGCCGGACTTCTCCACCCTGGTCAAGAAATATGGACCGGCGGTGGTGAGCATCCGTGTCATCGAGAAATCCTCCGGCTCGGGCATGCAGGGCTCGCCGTTCGGTCCGGGCAGCCCGTTCGCGCCGTTCTTCCACAACTTCCCGTTCCAGGCGCCGCAACAGACCCCCATCGAGGGCGAGGGCTCGGGCTTCATTATCCGTCCGGACGGCCTCATTCTCACCAACGCGCACGTGGTCGCCGGCGCGAGCAAGGTGACCGTGCAGTTGCGCAATCGGCGGGAATATCCGGCCAAGATCATCGGCATCGACAAAGTCTCCGATGTCGCCGTGATCAAGATTGCCGCCAATGATCTGCCGACCGTGCACATCGGGGACTCGAGTGACCTCGAGGTCGGCCAATGGGTGCTCGCGATCGGCGCACCATTCGGCTTCGACAACAGTGCCACCGCGGGCATTGTCAGCGCCAAGGGCCGCATGCTGCCGCACTCGAATTACGTGCCGTTCATCCAGACGGACGTGCCGATCAATCCGGGCAATTCCGGCGGTCCGCTGTTCAACATGCAGGGCCAGGTGGTCGGCATCAACTCGCAGATCTACAGCCGCTCGGGCGGCTTCATGGGCCTGTCGTTCTCGATTCCGATCAACGTGGCGATGCACGTGGCCGACCAGCTGATCGCCACCGGACACGTCCGCCGCGGTGAGCTCGGCATCTACATCCAGCCGGTCGACCAGGGACTCGCCGACTCCTTCGGGCTGCCGGCGCCGGAAGGTGCGCTCGTCGCGAGCGTCAACCCCAACTCCCCCGCGCAGGCTGCGGGCATCGAGCCCGGCGATGTCATCATCGCGCTCAACGGCCGCAAGATCGAAGATTCGAACGATCTGCCGGTGCGCATCGCGAGTCTGCCCCCGGGCACCAAGGTGAATCTCACCATCTGGCGCAATCACGCTGCGCGGCACGTGATCGCCACCCTGGGCGCCATGGGCACCAAGTCGCTGGCTGCCGCCGGCAGCGCGAACCGGCCCGGCGGCCGGCTGGGCCTGGTGGTCCGCCCGCTGACGGCGGATGAGCAGCAGCAGGACAACACCCACGGCGGCCTGATGGTGCAGGGCGTCAGCGGCCCCTCGGAGGATGCCGGTATCCAGCCCGGTGACATCGTGCTCTCGGCCAACGGCGAGCCGGTCTCCACGGCGAGCCAGCTGCAGGCGGCCGTGGCCAAGTCCAAAGGCCATGTCGCGCTACTGATTCAGCGTGGCGACGCGCGGATCTTCGTTCCGGTCGAGGTGCAGTGACCGGCGGGCCGGACCGGACGGTGAGTGCACGCCGTCCGGTCTGGCCCACAGTTGATTCGAGACAGGGACAGGCTCATGGCGACAGACGCAAGGGCGCAGGCGGTCCGCGCCCGGTGTCGCCGATGAATCAAGGGCGTGGAGTGCGCCCAGCCGACGCCGGTTCCCCGGCCGGTGAATTGCGGTCCGGGGGGGGCCTGCTCCCTCCCCGGACCGTGTTGTGTGCCGGCGGCGCCGACGCTGAGGCTCAGTGCCCGGACGACCAGCGCGTATAGGGCCGCGGCACCGTGTGCAGGCCGGGCTTGAGGTGGCTGAAGTAGGCCGCCACGATGCGAATCTGCGCGTTGGTGAGCGAGTGCGCGATGGCATCCATGATGGGACTTTGCCGATAGCCCGTCTGATACTCGTGCAACACCCGGATCAGATAGCTCTCGTGCTGGCCGGCGAGCGTGGGATACATCGGCGCAACGCCGATGCCATTGCTGCCGTGGCACGAGGCGCACACCGCCGCAGCCTGGGGCACTGCCGATGCGGCAACCGGTTTGGCGGTCACCGGCTTGCCGCCGAGATAGGCGGCGGCATCGGCAATCTGCTGCTCACTGAGCGACAGTGCCTGCAGATGCATCGTCGGATAGGCGCGCTGACCGTTGCGGTATTCGTTCAACGCGTTTTCCAGGTACGTCACCGACTGGCCCCGCAGCCGCGGCACGGCGTAGTCCGGGTAGGCATTACGGTATCCTTGAATGCCGTGGCAGCCCAGACAGGTATAGGCAATGATTTTCCCCTGACGCGCGTTGCCCGCAGGCGGCTGCTGAGCCGATGCCGAGGTGCCGAAAGCCGCAAGCATCCCTGCGGCGAGCACCAGGACGATTCGCCGGCCCGAACGCACGTGTGAACATAGCCAAAGTTCCGACATGGTGATCTCCGGCTCAGTGCGCAAAGCAGTCTCCGATCTTATCGGACCGGCCACCTCGAACGCCAGCCGGGCGAGCGAATCATGATCGGATTGATCCAGCGGGTCGGCCGGGCACGGGTGAGCGCGCAGGGCCGGCCGCTCGGCAGCATCGAACGGGGCACCCTGGCGCTGATCGGCGTGCGCCGCGGCGATGACCAAGCGGCAGCCGACCGGTTGCTCGAGCGCCTGCTCGCCTATCGCATCTTTCCCGATGCAAGCGGACGCATGAACGTCTCGCTGCGCGAGGCGGGAGGCGGCCTGCTGCTCGTCCCGCAGTTCACGCTCGCCGCCGATACCCACAAAGGGACCCGGGCCGGCTTCAGCACCGCGGCGCCGCCCGAGCAGGCGCGCGAGCTGTTCGCCCACCTGGTGCGCCAAGCCGCCGCACGGCACGCGCCGGTCGCGAGCGGGGAGTTCGGCGCGGACATGCAGGTCGAGCTGGTCAACGACGGACCGGTCACGTTCTGGCTGGAAAGCTGACGCTGGCGCCATCCGGAGTTGTGCGGATGGGCCGAGCAGGCAAAGTTTCTCGGCCCGGGCAGGCCAATTGGCCTATGATGCGGTTCGGTTATTCCATTTTTTTCGCGTCAGCGGAGTCCAGAGCTTATGGATTTCGATTTCAAGACCCTGCTGGTCATCCTGGTCGTCGTGCTGCTGATTTTCGGTGGCAAGAAACTGCGTACGATCGGCGATGACCTGGGCCACGCCGTGCGGGGTTTCAAGAAGGCGATGAACGAGGGCGACAAGGAGGAGAGCGCCTCGTCCGTCGAGACCCGGCAGATCCGCTCCGATGGGGCCGACGCCGAGTTCCCCGAGATGAAAAGCGGCGCTCAGGCCCCCAAGGGCGGTCGCAATACCTGAGGCCCGTGGTGCGCACGGGCCCTTGCTGCGCGGTGCCGGCGGCCGCGACCGGCAGGGTTTGGGTGCGCACTCGATGTAGCCGCTGAGCAGCCATGTTCGACTTCGGCTTTTCCGAGATTCTGCTCATCTTCGTCCTCGCACTGATCGTGCTGGGTCCGGAGAGGCTGCCGAGCGTGGTGCGCCGCGTCGGCCGCTGGGTCGGGCGCGCGCGCGCCATGGCGCGGCAACTGCAGGAGCAGCTGGAGGAGGAGATCGACCTCGACGGCCGGCGCCGCGCCACACCGCCGCAGTCACCGGCCACGGTGCCCGAGCCCGAGCCCGTGATCGCGCCAAGCGCAACGGTCACGACCGTGGAGACGGCAGGCGAGAACGACGGACGGCCCGAGAGTCCTCCGGAGACCGACCTAAAGAGTGCGGGCAGCCATGAGCCCCGAGTCTGAAGATCTGGCCGAAGGGACGCTGATCTCCCACCTGCTCGAGCTGCGCGAGCGGCTCATCCGCGCGCTGGTGGCGATCGGGCTGCTGTTCGTGCCCTGCGCGTTGTACGCCAATCAGTTGTTTTCCTGGGCGGCCCGGCCGCTGCTGAAAATGCTGCCCAAGGGCTCGAGCCTGATTGCCACCGGCGTGGCAGCGCCGTTCACGACACCGTTCAAGCTGGCCTTCTTCGTTGCGCTCTTTGCGGCCATGCCCTACGTGCTGTATCAGGTCTGGGCATTCGTGGCGCCCGGACTGTACCGGCACGAGAAGCGCTTTGCGCTGCCCTTGCTCGTCTCCTCGATCGTACTGTTCTACACCGGCATGACATTCGCGTATTTCGCGGTGTTTCCAGCAATTTTCCACTTCTTCGCCGCGACCACCCCGAAGGGCGTGGCGATGATGACCGACATCTCGCAGTACCTGGACTTCGTGCTGGTGATGTTTTTCGCTTTCGGGGCAGCATTCGAAGTGCCGGTCGCGGTGGTGCTGCTGGTGGTGATGAATCTGGTGACGGTGCAGAAACTGCGCGCCATCCGCGGCTATGTGCTGCTCGGGGTGTTCATCGTCGCGGCCTTTATCACACCGCCGGACGCCGTCTCGCAATCGATCATGGCCGTGCCGATGTATCTGCTCTACGAAACCGGCGTGATCATGGCGCGCATTCTGGTGCGCCCCGGCGCCGGCGCGGCCGAAGAGGAGCCGACCGCACCATCCTGAGCCGAAGAGCACGGCTCATTGAGGCACAGAAGAACAACATTCCCGGGGGATCATGCGCACGACCAGCACTGACACGCGGCACGCCGAGCCCGCCGTGGAGCGCGTTCTGTTCGGCCACCCGCGTGGCCTCGCGACACTGTTCTTCACCGAGATGTGGGAGCGCTTCACCTACTACGGCATCCAATCGATTCTGATCCTGTTCATGGTCGCCGCCAGCGGCCGCGGCGGACTGGGTGTCGGGGATCGCAGCGCCAACGCCATCGTCGGTCTGTATTTCGGCGGCACCTACCTGTTGTCGCTGCTCGGCGGCTGGATCGCCGACCGACTGATCGGTGGCCGCCGGGCCGTGCTCGTCGGCGGGCTGCTGATCAGCGCCGGCAACGCTCTGCTCGCCGCCGGCAGCCACCGCGCGTTCTTCCTCGGTCTCATCTTCAACGTGCTCGGCGTGGGCCTGCTCAAGCCCAACGTCAGCGCCACGGTGGGCGCGCTATACCCCGAGGGCGGCTCACGGCGCGACGCCGGCTTCTCGATTTTCTACATGGGCATCAACATCGGCTCACTATTCGGTCCGATGTTCGTGCCGGTCGTAGCCCAACATTTCGGCTGGCACGCGGGGTTCGCTCTGCCTGCCCTCGGCATGCTGATCGGGGTCGTGCAATTCCTCGCCACGCAGCGCTACCTGGGACGCGCAGGCAACGCGCCCGCGAACACTCAGCGGCGCTCCTGGCTCGCCCTGTGGGGGTTCACGGTCTTGATCGTGCTGCTGGTGTTTCTGACGCTCACGGGCCGCCTCACGCTCAATGCGGTCAGTCTGTCGGCATCGATTTCCTGGGCAGTCGGCATTCTGATGGCAGCGTATCTGCTGTACATGGCGCTCGCAGGGGGACTCAGCCGCGAGGAGCGCGGCCGCGTGTTCGCCATGATGGCGCTGTTTGCGGCATCCACCGTATTCTGGATGGCTTACATGCAGATGTTCGGCTCGTTCACGCTGTTCGCCGAACGCTACACCGATTTGAACCTGTTCGGCTGGCGCATGCCGGCCGGCGACATGCAAGCCGTCGACCCCGTATTCATCATCACGCTGGCGCCGCTGTTTGCGGCTCTTTGGGTCGCCCTCGGCCGGCGCGGACGAGACTTGTCCTCACCGGCGAAATTCGCCTGGGGGCTGCTGCTGATGGCTGCGAGCATGCTCGTGATGTATGGGGCGGCGCTGCGAGTGATGCACGGGCAGCGGGTCTCCCCACTGTGGCTGACCGCCACCTACTTCCTCAACGCCTGCGGCGAGTTGTGCCTCTCGCCGGTGGGCCTGTCCTCGACCACCCAATTGGCGCCTGCGCGCTTCGCCGGACAGACGATGGGCTTGTGGTTCCTGACCCTGGCACTCGGCAGCTTTCTCGCCGGGCTGCTCTCGGGCGACTATAACGCCCAGCATCTGGCGACGCTGCCGGCGCTGTACCTGAAGCTGTTCTGGTGGAGCGCCGGCGGCGGGGCGCTGCTGCTGTTGATCACCGCGCCGGTGAAGCGATTGATGGCCGGCGTGGGCTAACCGGGTCCGCGAGTGGGAGCACAAGCATGAGACTGATCGAGAACTTCGCCAAACTGACGCGCGCGCAGCGCCACGCCTATTTTGCGGCGCTCGGCGGCTGGACACTCGATGCGTTTGATTTCTTCATTTTCATTGTCTCCCTGCACGCGATCGGCTCGGATTTCCGGGTCAGTCTCACGGCGGTGAGCTTCGGCATCACCCTCACTCTGGCGATGCGCCCCCTGGGCGCGCTGCTGTTCGGCTGGCTCGCGGAAAAGTACGGGCGCCGCCCGATTCTCATGGCGAACGTGCTGTCCTTCGCGCTGATCGAACTCGCCTCGGCGTTCGCGCCAAATCTCGCCGTGCTGCTCGCGCTGCGCGCGGTATTCGGTCTTGCCATGGGCGGGGAGTGGGGGGTCGGCGCGGCGCTCGCATTCGAGACCCTGCCGGCGCAGGGACGCGGGTTCTTCTCCGGACTGTTGCAGGAAGGTTACGTGCTCGGCTTCCTGCTCGCTGCCGCCGTCTCGCGCCTGTTCTTCGCGACGGTCGGCTGGCGCGGACTGTTCATCATCGGGGCGTTACCGGCGCTGCTCGTGCTCTATATCCGCATCGGGGTCGAGGAATCACCGGCGTGGCTCGAGGGCCGACATGCCCGGCGCGCCTCGCTGCGCGAGATCGGTCGCATCGCGGCGGCCAACCTGCCGCTGTTGCTGTACATGATTGCGCTCATGGCGCTGTTCAATGCGTTTTCGCACGGCTCGCAGGATCTGTATAAGCCGTTCCTGATCGGGCAACGCGGACTGAGCGGCGCGCGCGCCGATGATCTGCTGATGTTGATGAACATCGGCGCATTGCTCGGTGGCATGGTCTTTGGCGCCCTGTCCGAGCGCATCGGCCGCCGCAAGGCGATCGCCAGCGCGGCGCTGCTCGCCGTGCCGGTGATTCCGCTCTGGACGTACGCCCCGAGCGTGCCGCTGCTGGCACTCGGGGCGTTCCTGATGCAGTTCATGGTGCAGGGGGCCTGGGGTATCGTGCCGGCGCACCTGAATGAACTCTCCCCGCCAGGGGTACGGGCAATCCTGCCGGCCTTCGCGTACCAGCTCGGCAATTTCGCCATGGCGCTACTCGCGCCGGCGCAGTCTGCGATCGCCGCGCGCCACGGTCACGATCTTGCCGCGGTGCTCGCCGCAACGCTCGGCATCGTCGCCGTGGCGCTGACCGTGGCGACCCTGCTCGGCAAGGAGGCGAAGAGCGTGTCCTTTTTGCGTGCGCCGGGAGGGCGCTGAAGCGGCTGGCGCCGCCGCCGCGGCGCCAGCCGGTATCGGCCAGCCTCAGTGCGCCGGCTTGATGAATCTCAGCAGATAGGCGTCCGCGTAACCGATGGCCGCGTAGTGCCGGCGGGCGGCGGCCGTCTTGTCTGCCAGCGACGGCGGCAAGAAGAAGACCGGAACGTTGCGCGGATCCTTCGGGTTGGCGAGGGCTTCGGAGGTGCCGCCGAGCTCAAAGCCGGCCGCCTCGGCCTCATGAATCACGAATGCCTGGGGGAGGCGCGCCATCGGGAAGCACTGCTCGAGCGGGGTGCCGGGCGTGCAGCGGTGACCGGCAATGCCGAGAATGCCACCCGGCTTGAGCACCCGATAGGCGCTGCGCAGAAACCGCTCGAGAAAGATCGGCGTCACCTCATGGTGCACGTTCTCGAACATCAGATCGTGCATGTTGTTGAAGGTGACCACCATGTCGGCCGAATCGGGTGCGCCCAGATGCAGGTAATTCGGCAATTCGAACGGTTCGAGCCGCACCCGGCCGTATACGGCGGGGTCGGCGGCGAGTTTGTGCTCGTATGCCAAGGCCGAGCGGTGCGCCCAACCACTCGTACCGGCCACCGGCGCGGTCGCCTCGATCAGTTGACCGTGCGCATGCAGGAACGGGGCGAGAATCTCGGTGTACCAGCCGCCGCCCGGCAGGACTTCCACCACACGCATGGTCGGGCGAATGCCGAAAAACTCCAGCGTCTGCAGCGGATGGCGGTACGGGTCGCGCTCCTTGTAAGCCGGCGTGCGCTGCGAGCCATTAATGGCCGCCTGCAGCGCGCGCTGCACGGCAGGTGGAGTTGCCGCGAGGGCATTGACGGTCAAGCCGGCGCCGGCGAGCGCGCAGGCGGCTGCCCAGAGCAGCAGACGGGCGGGGCCTTGGCCAAAGCGGTCGCGGCGCGAGCGACACGCAGCGTGCGGAGCGGATGGGCGCATGAGATGACCTCCGGGTGTCAACGCAAACAACGATTCACAGTCCGGCCACGAGCGTGCCGCACCCCGTCGTCCGGCGGGCCTGTGCAGGAGCCTGTCTGCAGCGGACCGGTTGGTCGGTTTGCACCTGCTCGCAACGGCGTCGCGGCGCTTGCCATCGGGCCCGCTCCACGGCCCTGGCGGGCCTGCGGCCGCGCCACGCGCGCTCCGTTCCGCCGGTTCTGACGGCTGCAACCGTGTAGCCGGCAAGGAGTGTATGCCCGACCGTGAACCCACACAATGGCCGGGCAATGCTTTTCCCATCGGCCTCTCGCGCAACATCAGCACTGACTTGCTGGTGCAGCGGGCGACCGCCTCGGTCTGCTGCACCGATGTGTCAGCGACGATGGCCTGACAGGCAGCCCTGCGCTCTTCAGTCCGACTCGCTGTGTTCAGGTCGCGTCGCGCTCAACGCGTGCGCGTGAGCAACCGCCGCAGGTACGGCCATACCGTGTCGAGCACCCGCGGCTCGCCGCGCGCATTGGGATGCAGACCGTCGGCTTGCATCAAGCGCGGATCGAGCGCGACGTGCGCGAGCAGAAACGGTACGAGCGGCACGTGAAACTGCCGGGCCAGCCGCGGATACAGCGCCGCAAACTGACGCGTGTAGCGCGGTCCATAGTTCGGTGGAATCTCGATGCCTAGCAGCAGTACACGCGCGTGCGCGGCACGCGCCAGTCGCACCATCGAGGCGAGATTGTGCGCCGCGAGCGCAAGTGGCAAGCCGCGCAACCCGTCGTTCGCGCCGAGCTCGAGGATGAGGATAGCGGGGTGATAGGCGTGCAGCGCGTGCGGCAGACGCTGCAGCCCGCCGGTGGTGGTCTCTCCGCTGACGCTGGCATTGACGATACGGTATCGGTACCCTTGGCTTTGCAGGCGTTTCGCCAGCAGCGCCACCCATCCCTGCTCCGGACGCAATCCGTGTGCGGCACTGAGGCTGTCGCCGAATACCAGGATGGTGCGGCCTGATGCCCAGGCGGATGGCGGTGTGCTGAGCAGCAGCCCGATACCCAACATGACAGCGAGCCAAGACGGCGCGATGCGAGAATGCGTTCTCAAAGCCGAGCACCTCACGAAGACAGTGGACAGTCCGGCAGGTCCGCTCACTATTGTGCACGAGGTGTCGGTCGAGATCGCGGCCGCCGAGACGCTGGCGGTGATCGGACCCTCGGGTGCCGGCAAATCGACGCTGCTCGCGCTGCTGGCGGGGCTGGATCTGCCGACCCGCGGCCGGGTGGTGCTCGCCGGGTCGGACCTGACCGCACTCGATGAGGACGGCCGGGCGCGCGTGCGGGGCCAGCACGTCGGCTTCGTGTTTCAGGCCTTTCATCTGATCCCGACGCTGACGGCGCTCGAGAACGTCGCTCTGCCGCTGGAACTGGCGGGGCTGCCCGGCGCCGGCGCACAAGCCCGCGCCGCGCTCGAGCATGTGGGTCTGGCGCAGCGCGCGGGACACTACCCGCGACAGCTCTCGGGGGGCGAGCAGCAGCGCGTTGCGTTGGCGCGCGCGTTCGTGCGCCGTCCGGCGGTGCTGTTCGCCGACGAACCGACCGGCAATCTCGATGCCCAGACCGGTGCCAACATCATCGAGCGGCTGTTCGCGCTGAACGCCGAGGCCGGCACCACGCTGATCCTCGTGACCCACGACCATGCGCTCGCGGCACGCTGCGCCCGCACGCTGCGCATGGAAGCCGGCCGGATCCTCTAGCGTGCGTACAGTGCGCTTCGCGCTGCGCCTGTTGGGCCGGGAGTGGCGCTCCGGGGAACTCGGCGTGCTGCTGCTCGCTTTGATCGTGGCCGTCGGGGCGCTCTCGGGCGTCGGCTTTCTCGTCAGCCGGATTCGCGCCGCGGTGGCGCTGCAGGCGAGCGCCATACTCGCGGCCGACCTGCGTGTGGAGTCGCCGCGGCCGATACCGGCGGCGGATTTCACTGCGGCGGCGCACCGCGGCCTGCGCAGCGCCTACGCAATCGGCATGTTAAGTGTGGTATTTCACGGCGAGCGCAGTCAGCTCACCGACCTGTATGCGGTCTCGGCGGGCTATCCGCTGCGCGGCCGCGTGCTCGTCGCACAACGGCCGTTCGCCCCGGGGACAGCGATCGCCGGCAGGCCTGCGTCAGGGGTCGTGTGGGCGGACTCGCGGCTCATCGCCGCACTCGGCGCCGCCGTCGGCTCACGTCTCACCATCGGTGCCGGCACATTCACGATCGGGCGGGTGCTCATTTCACGGCCGGATCAGGCCAGCACCTTCACCGGACTCGTCCCGGATCTGGTGATGAACGCCGCCGATGTGGCGCGCACCCAGCTTGTGCAACCCGGCAGCCGCGTGCGCTACAGCGCCCTGTTCGCGGGCACGCCGCGCCGGGTGCGCGCATTTCGCTCGTGGCTGCAGGCTCACCTCGGCACCGGCGAGCGGCTGCGCACGCTCGCCGATGCCAGCCGGCAGATCCACGGCGCGCTCGAGCGCGCCGAACGCTTCCTGAACCTGGCGGCGCTGGCCGCGGTGCTCCTGTGCGCCGCCGCCGTAGCGATGGCAGCGCGGCGTTACGTCACACGCCACCTCGATACGGTCGCGCTGTTGAAGACGCTGGGAGCGACGCGCCGCAGCGTGTTGGGTCTGGCAATCGCACAGCTGACGGCGATTGGACTGCTGACAGCGACGGTGGGCTGTGCGCTCGGGGCGTTGACGCAGCTCTGGCTGGTGCACGCGCTGCGTGGGGTATTGGCCGCAGGGGGTCTGCCGGCGCCGAGCCTCGCCCCCGCAGCCATCGGCTTCACGACGGCGCTCGCGTTGCTCGGCGGCTTCGCACTGCCGCCCCTGTTGCAGCTGACGCGCACACCGGCGGTGCGAGTCCTGCGGCGCGACCTGGAGCCACCCCGAGCGGCGATGCTGCTCGCCTTTGGGCCGGCCGCCGCACTACTGGTACTGCTCATCTATTGGATCGTGGGTGAGACGGGGCTGTTCCTGCGCCTGGCGATCGGCCTGGCGGGATTCATCGCTCTGCTGAGTGCAGCCGGATGGGCACTGGTGCGACTCGCCAGCCGGCTGCGCGGCACGGTCGGAATTGCCTGGCGCTACGGCCTTGCGAATCTCGGCCGCCGGCGCACCGACAGCGTGGTGCAAGTCGTTGCGTTCGGCACGGGCATCATGGCACTGGCTCTGCTCGGGATTCTGCGCACCGATCTGACGGGCGGCTGGCGGCGCACGCTGCCGGCGGATCTGCCGAACTATTTCTTCATCAATATTCCGCCGGCGAGCCGCGCGGGATTCGCGGCGTTTCTGCGCGCTCAGGGCGCCCAGCCGCAGCGCATGCTGCCGCTGCTGCGCGGTCGGCTGACCGCAATCGACGGGCGACCGGTGGAGTCGATCCATTTCCCCGATCCGCGTGGCGAGCGATTCGCGACCCGAGAGCAGAATCTGACCTGGTCGGCGACCCTCGGCAGTGCGAACCGCCTGCTCGCCGGCCGCTGGTGGAGCGCAAGCGAGTACGGCCAGCCGCTGGTGTCGGTATCGAGCGAGTTCATGCGCTGGCTGGGGTTGCACCTCGGTGAGCAGCTGACATTCGACGTTGCGGGCGATCACTTCACGGTGCGCATCGCGAGCGTGCGCAAGGTGCGTTGGGACAGCTTCAAACCCAACTTCTTCCTGGTGTTCGCGCCCGGCCTGCTCGAGAAGCAGACCGGAACGTATCTCACCAGCGCCTACCTCACGCCGCGCCAGGCACGCTCGCTGGCGCAGGTGGCGCATCGCTTCCCCAGCGTGTCGATCTTCGATATCGACAATCTGCTGCGAGACGTGCGGGCGATGCTCGAGAAGGCAATTCTCGCGGTGCAGAGCGTGTTCATCTTCACGCTCCTGGCGGGACTCACCGTACTGCTCGCCGCGGTGCAGGCGAGCAGCGAGCAACGGCGCTACGAGAGCGCCCTGCTGCGCACGCTGGGCGCAAGCCGTGCAACCGTCACGCAGGGCGTGCTGGCGGAATTCGCCGCGCTCGGCGCCCTCTCCGGGCTGATCGGCGCCGCCGGGGCCAGCGCGGCCGCATGGTATCTGACGCGCGAGGTGTTGAATCTGCCGTATCGGTTCAATGTGCCCGCCTGCCTCATCGCGATCATCGGCGGAGCCGTGCTGGTGGCCGCCAGCGGCTGGATCGCGACCCGTGCGACGCTCAACCAGCCGCCGCTCGCGGCCCTGCGCGAGGGCGCTCAGTAGCGCGCCCTCGCGCAGGGCCGGCGCGGGGCGGCCGCGTTCACGGGCTGCCGAGCGCAGCCTGCAGCAACGTGGTGAGTGGCTTCAGGTAGAACGCCGCGGCCGGCGTCAGCTGCGGTTCGATCCCGAGACGACGCAGCGCATCGGCGACAACGGGTCCGACTGTGGCCACCACCGTGTGGCGCAGTGCCGCACGCACATCCGCCTCACCGGCAACGCCAACCAGCCGTTCGAGCTGTTTGGAGCTGGTGAACGCAATGGCGTCGACGGTGCCCGAACGCAGTTGCTCGAGCAGACTTCGCACCGCGTTCTCATCCGCGGCATCGGCATAGACGTAGGGCGCAACAGTCGAGACCTGCGCGCCCGCGTGCTGCAGAAAATCGACCAGCGGCCGATTCGGGTCGGTGCCGTAGAGCTGCACGCCGATGCGCCGCCCCGTCAGCGGCCCGGCCGCCAGCGCCGCCATGACCCCGCGTGTCGTCGCTTCCTCGACCGACAGATCGGTGTGCAGGCCGAGCTCGCGCAATACTTTCGCCGGCTTCGGACCGCGCGTGATTTTCCGCACACGTGCGAGCGCGGCGAGAAAATCTGCACGCAGCGCCGGCTGATGCTGCTCGATGGCGGCGAGCAGACGGCGCAGCCCCTCGCCGGTGAGCAGGATGAGGTCATCGAGGCGTCCTGCGGCACACTGACGGCACCATGCCAGTACCGGAGCCGGATCGGGGGCATCGCGGATCGACACCATGGGGCAGCGCAGCACGCGCGCGCCGCGGCGCTCGAGCAGCCCGGCAAAGGTCGCGAGCTCGCGCCCTTCGGGCACCGCGATGGTGCGTCCAGCAAGCGGTTCGGTCGGCATTGCCGGACAGTCTACCGGGAGCGCGCGGCCGATGGAGTCACGGCCGAGGCCCCGCGCCCAGAATCAGATCCGCGGCTTTCTCCGCGATCATGATCGTGGGCGCGTTGGTATTGCCGCTCACGAGGCTCGGCATGATCGAGGCATCGACCACGCGCAGGCCCTCCAGACCGCGCACCCGCAGCTGTGGGTCGACGACGGCCATATCGTCCGTGCCCATGCGACAGGTGCCCACCGGATGGTATTCGGTCTCGGCCGCGGCGCGGATGAACGCCTCGATCTGCGTATCGGTACGGCGCTCGGCGCCCGGGAACACCTCCGCACCGGTCACGGCGCGCAGCGGCGCCTGAGCGAAAATATCGCGTGCGCGGCGAATCCCGGCAACCAGCGGCCCGAGGTCCTGCGGGACACTGAGATAGGCCGGGTCAATGCGCGGAGGCTGCAGCGGATCGGCCGAGGCGAGGCGGATCGTGCCCCGGCTGGCCGGGCGCAGATAACACACGTGCAGCGTCATGCCATAGCCGGGCATCCTGCGGCGCCCGTGGTCGACGACATAGGCCGGAATGAAGTGCAACTGCACGTCCGGGGTCGCGGCCCGCTCGTCACAGCACAGGAACGCGCCGGCCTCCGCGACATTACTCGCGCCGGGCCCATCGTGCAGGAGCGCGTAACGCAGTGCAGTACGCACCGCGCCAAAGCCGCGCGCAAGCGGATCGAGAGTGATCGGTTGCGTGCAGGCGTGGATCACATGGACGTCGAGGTGGTCCTGCAGATTACGGCCGACTCCGGGTAGATCGTGCTGCACGGCGAGGCCCTGCGCGCGCAGCTCCTCGGCCGGTCCGATACCCGAGAGCAGCAACAGCTGCGGGGAGTTGATCGCACCGGCGGCGAGCAGCACTTCGCGCTGCGCACGGGCGGTCAGGCAAGCGCCTCCCCGGGCGTAGTCGATCCCCACCGCCTGGCGGCCCTGCAACCGGACGCGCAGCCCCTGGGCACCGGTGAGAACGGTCAGGTTGGGCCGAGCGGCGATCGGATGCAGGTACGCGGCCGCCGCGCTGCAACGGCGGCCCGCCTTCTGCGTCACCTGATACAAACCCGCACCGACCTGGTCGCGACCATTGAAGTCGGCATTAGCGGGCAGACCACTCGCGACGGCGGCCGCAACGAACTGATGACTGAGGGGGTTGGTGTAGCGGCGTTCGCACACGTTGAGCGGGCCGCCGTCTCCGTGCCACTCGTCGTGAATCGACTCATTGTGCTCGGCACGACGGAAGTAGGGCAGCACGTCGCGATAGCTCCAGCCTGGATTGCCGAGATCGCCCCAGTGATCGTAGTCCCGGGCCTGACCGCGGATGTAGACCATGGCGTTGATCGAGCTCGAGCCGCCCAGCGTCTTGCCGCGTGGCCAGAACAGGCGTCTGTTCTGCAGCGTAGGCTGCGGCTCGGTCTGATAAAGCCAGTTCACTCGGGGGGCAATCAGCCGCGCGATGCCGGCCGGCATGCGAATCAGGAAGGAGTTGTCCCGGCCGCCGGCCTCGAGCAGCAGCACCCGGACCGTGGGGTCTGCGCTCAGCCGATGCGCCAGTACGCAGCCGGCCGAGCCGGCACCGACGATGATGTAGTCATAGTCCGCACCCATGCGGCCTCCCCTGCGGCACCGCTCAGTCCCACGGTCGCTTGTGCTTGCGCTCCCCGCGAGCCGCCGCGTGCTGGCGGTCCCGGTGCGGCTGCCCCGGCTTGCGTTTGCCGAAGCGGCTCGGGGCAATCCCGGCCGCAACCAGTGCATCGCGCTTGCGCTGCTCGTTGCTGCGGCGGGTTTTGGCACGAGCGGCTCTCATCAGCCGATCCGCTCATGAGGCGGGCGAATGCGCCCGGTGCCGCCGCAGAAACGCGATCGCCACCGGCAGCAGCGACACCCCGATGATGATCAGGGTGACCAGACCGAAGTTGCGTTTCACGAGCGGGACGTTGCCGAAGAAATACCCTCCCCAGAGAAATAGCGACACCCAGCCGACGCCACCGAGGACGTTGTAGCCCTGGAAGCGCCCGTAGGGCATCTGTCCGACCCCAGCAACGAACGGCATGCAGGTGCGGATGATGGGCAGGAAGCGCGACAGCGCGATCGCCTTGCCGCCATGGCGGACGAAGAACGCGTGCGTGCGATGCAGATAATCGACTTTCAGCAGCCGGTAGCGGCCGCTGAATGCGGGCGGTCCAATCACGCGCCCCACACCGTAATTGACGGTGTTGCCGAGGATCGCCGCGAGTGCCAGCACGAGGGTGGCCAGCGGCGCGCTCAGCGTGCCGCTGGTATCGACCGCGGCCACCGCCCCGACGCCAAAGAGCAGAGAATCGCCCGGCAGGAACGGGGCGACCACCAGGCCGGTCTCGGCGAAGATCACCGCGAACAGAATGGGGTACGTCCAGGCACCGACCTGGACCAGCAGGGCCGTGAGGTGAGTGTCGAGGTGCAGGACAAAATCGATGAGCCAGGCAATCATGGCGACAGTCTAGCGGGCATGCCGCTCGAGCCACAGTCGCGGATCGACGGGCCGGGTCCCGTGACGGATCCCGAAGTACAGCTCAGGCCGGCTCGCCCCGCCGCTGTTGCCCGCCGCGGCAATCAGCTGACCGGCCGCGACCTGCTGCCCGACGCGCGCGTAAAGATGGTCGTTGTGTCCGTAGAGACTCATATAGCCACCGCCGTGATCGATGATAATGAGCAGTCCGAGGCCGGCCAGCCAATCCGCAAAGATCACCCGACCCGGCGCCACCGCGTGCACGGGCGCATCCAGCCGGGTGGCGATGAGATCGCCGTCCCAGCGCAGACCGCCGGCACGCGGCTCACCGAAGCGCGCCATCAGGCGACCGACCACGGGCCAGTGCAGATGACCCTGCAGGCGGGTGAAGCGCTGGGCAGGATGCTCGTGCGGCAGACGTGCCTCGGCGCGGCGCAGCGCCGCGAGCAGGATTTGCAGACCCTGCTGCTGGCGGCGCAGGCGCTGCAGCCGCTCGGCACGGGTGCGGGTGCGCGCGGCAATGCTCGCCAGCACCTTGCGGCGGGCGGCGCTCGCCTGCTCGAGCGCCGTCAGCTGCCCCTGGCGCTGCTGTTCGAGCCCCTCGAGCTGCACATCCGCGGCGCGCAACGCGCCATCGAGCTGCTCGATGTGCTGCAGATCGGCCTCGATCTGCGCCAGATCGTGGGCGCGCTGGCGGCCGAAGTAGCTGTAATACGCGAACATCCGCTGCATGCGGCCAGGGCGGCCCTGATTGAGCAGCAACGTGAGCGGACCCTCTCGGCCGATCAGATAGGCCGCACGCAACTCCCCGAGCAGCAGATGGCGAGTGCGCTTCAGGTCCGCCTGGCTCGTCTGCTGCCGTGCGGCGAGCTGCGCGCGGCGAGCGGCGAGCGCGGCGCGCTGGCGACGAATACTCGCCAGCGCCGTGCGCGCCGTGCCGGCGGACTGCTCGGTGGATCGCAGCGCCTGCGTCAAGCGGCTCTGCTCGAGCCGCGACTGCTCGACCTGGCGGGCCACCCGCGCGATCTGTGCCTGCACCACGTGCAGGCGTTCCTGGGTCCGGCGGGCCGCGACCTGGGGAGACACCCGCGCGGTCGCCGGCATGGCAGGCCAGAGCACAAGCACGACCGTAGCCATGAATATCCGCGCGCCGAACCCCATGGGTTTTAGGGACATGCCGGATCGCATAGGGGCGCTATAATGCGCGACCTTTTGGCGGCCGATACGATCTTCTCGCACCCCTGTGTTCACGGATCATCTTTCTCAATATATCCATCTGCATCCCTGGCTCGTCACCGCGACAGCAGTCGTGGCGGCGCTCGCGGTCCTGGTTGAGATTCGGGCACGGACGGAGAGTTTCGCGTCCGTCTCGCCCCAGGAAGCCATTCAGATGATGAATCGCGGCGCACTGACCATCGACCTGCGGCCCGGGGAGCAATTTGCCGCAGGCCACTTGGCGGGCGCACGCCGCATGGATGGCGAGCAGATTCTCAAGGCTTCGGACGTGCTGAAGAAGAACAAGCAGAAGCCGATCATCGTGTACTGCAACAGCGGTTCGCTGGCCGGGGCAGCCGTCCGCCAGTTGCGCGCACAGGGCTTCGAGCAGGCCATGAATCTGCGTGGCGGAATCTCGGCGTGGCGCGCCGAGCATCTGCCGCTCGAGAAGGGCGCAGGACGCAGCGCATGAGTGGGCCGAAGGTTCTGATGTACGCCACCAGCTGGTGTCCGTACTGTGCCCGTGCCCGGCAGCTGCTGCAGCAAAAGGGCATTGCGTTTCAGGAAATCGACGTGGACGAGTTCCCCGAGGCACGTGCCGAAATGATGGCACGCAGCCACCGGCACACCGTGCCGCAGATCTTCGTCGGCGAGACGCACGTCGGCGGTTGTGACGATCTTTTTGCGCTCGATGCCCGAGGCGGCCTCGACAAACTTTTACAAAGCGGAGTCTGAATCATGGCAAATGAAGCCGCCGGCACCGTGCCGGCACCCGAAGACGCCAACGGCCCCATCCTGCAGTTGCAGCACGTCTATCTGAAGGACTGCTCGTACGAGGCGCCGAACGGGCCGCGCGGGGACGGCAACTGGAATCCTCAGATCAATCTCGACCTGCAGACCGCGGTCAATGCGCTCGCGCCCGAGGTACAGGAAGTGGTGCTGACGGTGACGGTGTCGGCCAAGCAGGGCGAGACGACGGCGTTTCTGGTCGAGGTCAAGCAGGCCGGCGTATTCCTGCTGCGCAACCTCAGCGACGAGGACACCAAGCGGGCGGTCGGCGCGATCTGTCCGGGCGTGCTGTTCCCCTATGCCCGCGCCCAGGTGTCGCATCTGATCACCCAGGGCGGTTTCCCGCAGCTGCTGCTGCCGCCGGTGAATTTCGACGCGCTGTACGCAGCGAACCAAACCCCGCAGGGTATGCCCGCCAACCAGCAGGCAAACTGAACGGCACGGCCCGCGCCTGATCATGCGCACCGCATCCGGAATGGACCGGCCGGTGGCCGTGCTCGGCGCGGGCTCGTGGGGGACGGCGCTCGCGGTTCAGTTCGCGCGCAGCGGCCGTCCGACGCGGCTCTGGGGCCGGGACCGCGCACAGCTCGAGCGCATGGCGCGCGAGCGCCGCAACGAACGCTATCTTCCCTCCGGCGCCTTTCCCGAGGCGCTGCAGGTCCAGCCGGACCTGAAGTGCGCGCTCGCCGGCGCGCGGGACCTGCTGATCGCAGTGCCCAGTCATGCGTTTCGCACGCTGCTCGAGCACATCGCCCCGTTGCTCGCGCCTCAGACCCAGCTCGCCTGGGCAACCAAGGGATTCGAGCTGCCCACCGGGCTGTTGCCCCATCAGGTGGCCCGCGAGATCCTCGGGCCTGCACGCTCGGTCGCGGTGCTCTCCGGCCCGACTTTCGCCCGCGAGGTCGGCGCTGGCCTGCCGACCGCCATGACCATCGCTTCGGCGGACGCCGCCTTTGCCACCTCGCTGGCGCAGGATCTGTCGGCAGAGAACTTCCGCGCCTATACCTCCACCGATATCGTGGGCGTCGAGGTGGGCGGTGCGGTGAAGAACGTGCTGGCGGTCGGCGCGGGACTATCCGACGGACTGGGCTTCGGGGCCAATACCCGGGTCGCGCTGATCACCCGAGGGCTCGCCGAAATGATGCGCCTCGGCGTCGCGCTCGGCGCGCAGCGCGAGACCTTCATGGGCCTGGCCGGTCTCGGCGATCTGGTGCTGACCTGCACCGATGACCAGTCGCGCAACCGGCGCTTCGGGCTCGCGCTCGCCGCCGGCCACACGCCGGCCGAGGCTCTGGCCGCCATCGGTCAGGTGGTCGAGGGCTATCCCGCGGCGCGCGCCGTGCACGAGGTGGCGGCCCGACACGGCGTCGATATGCCGCTCAGCGAGAGCGTCTACCGGGTGCTGTACGAGGGCCTCACGCCGGGCGAGGCGGTCCGCGGGTTGATGCGCCGGCCGATCAAGCCCGAAACGGACTGAGCGGCGCTCAGAAAGGATGCCACACGGCGCGAGCCGCACCGACCAGCGCGCCGAGCATGAGCACCAGGATCGGCCCGCTCGAGAGCGCGAACCCCAGACTGCGCGTCTTCGGATCTTTCACATAAGACCGGAAATAGACCAGCCGGCCAACGAGGTACAGTGCGCCGAGACCGGCCACGATGCGCGGGTTCATGTAGTTCGCCGCCAGCCACATCGCGGGAATCAACATCACGAGCAGCTCGAGCGTGTTCATCTGCACGCGATAATACCGTTCGAACATGGTGTTACCGCTGGTCGCCGGAGCGGCCACGCCGTAGGTACCGCGTGCCTTGCCGACGGCCGCGCCGAACGCGAAGAACTCTAATAGAGCCAGCACGATCACCAGTTGCACGAGCGCCATCGAGGCCTCCGAGGCTGTCCAGGAATGGGGTCACCGGCCCGCGCCGGGCCGGCGTGCGTATTGTGCCCATTCCGGCGCCAGCGTGATGGCCATTCAGCCGCGCCGGGGGGCAGGGCGCCGCCCCTGCACGCGCAGCGGCGCGATGGCACAATGGCCGCCATGGAGAAGACCCGGGGCTATGCCCATCGGCTCGACCTGCGCACCGACGTCACCCCGGTCTGGGCGGCACTGACCGACTCGGAACTGCTGGCCCAATGGTGCTCCCCCGATGCCACCATCAGCGCCCGACCCGGCGGGCTGTTTCGGGCGCGCGTCGATCGCCTCACGGAACTCGAGGCCTGCATCGACGTTTGGGTACCGGAGCAGCGCCTGCGGCTGATCTATCTGCCGTCCGCGGCGCTGCCACCGACCGAGAGCGCGCTCGTCGATGATTTCATTCTCGAGCCGGCCCGCTCGGGCACCATCCTGCGATTGCTCGGCTCGGGCATTCCCGCCGACCCACAGTGGGATCTGCCGTACCTGCGGCTGCGGACCGGCTGGCAGGCAGCCCTGGTGCGCCTGAAGGCCCTGCTCGAGTCGACGGACGCTGTGGAGGGATTGTGACGTCATTCGTGCTGCGCGCGGTGGTGACCGCCCTGGGCTTGTGGGTCGCGACGCGCTGGGTGCCGGGTATCCGCATCGATGATCCGGGCACGCTGGTCCTCGCCGGACTGCTGCTCGGTGTCGTCAACGCCATCGTGCGCCCCGTCGTGATCCTGCTGACGCTGCCCCTGACCCTGCTCACGCTCGGGGTGTTTCTGCTCGTCGTCAATACCGCCATGCTGGCGCTCGTCGCCTGGATGCTGCCGGGCTTCCACCTCTACGGCGGCTTCTGGACCGCGTTTCAGGCTGCGCTCATCGTCTGGATCGCCGGCTGGCTCGCCTCGTGGCTGATCGGTCCGAAAGGGCGCATCCAGATCCACATCCATCGGCATCGCGATTGAGTTTCTGGGCACCGGCGCACAGTGCGATAATGAGTGGCTCTGCCGGCATCCGTGCCGGACATCGCCGCTGAACGCCCCATGACCCAGGCACCGACTGCTCCGTCTGACGCACTAAGACTGAAATTCTGCGGGCTGCACTTCGCCTCACCCATCGTCCTGCTGTCCGGCTGCGTCGGCTTCGGGGAGGAATACACCCGGATCGAGGGCTTCTCCAATCGCGACGCCGGCGCCGTCGTGCTCAAGGGCACCACGCTCGGTGCGCGGCTCGGCAACCCGCCGCACCGGGTGTACGAGACCCCGGGTGGCATGTTGAACGCGATCGGCCTGCAGAACCCCGGCACGCGGCACGTCATCGAGCGCATCCTGCCCGAGCTCGATTTTTCCGAGACGCGCTTCATCGCCAACGTGTCAGGCTCGACGGTCGAGGAGTACGCCGAAGTCACCCGCCTGTTCGACCAGTCGCCCATCGACGCCATCGAAATCAACATCTCCTGCCCGAACGTCAAGGAGGGCGGGGTGGCCTTTGGCAACTATCCGGACATGTCGGCGCAGGTGGTCGAAGCGTGCCGCCGCGTGACCGGCAAGCCGCTAATCACCAAGCTGTCGCCCAATCAGACCGACATCCGTGAGAATGCCCGACGCTGCATCGAGGCGGGCACGGATGCACTCTCGGTGATCAACACGGTGATGGGCATGGCGATCGACGCGCGCACCCGCAAGCCGGTGATCGGCAACATCCAGGGCGGGCTGTCCGGCCCGGCCATCAAGCCGATCGCGCTGCTCAAGGTGCATCAGGTGCACGAGGTGGCGCGCAAGCATGGCATTCCGATCATCGGCCAGGGCGGCATCACCTCGGCCACGGACGCGATCGAGTTTCTCATCGCCGGGGCGAGCGCGGTGGGGGTCGGTACGGCGCTGTTCTACGATCCGATGGCGTGCAAGCGAATCAACGCCGGGATCAGCGACTATCTGCACGAGCACGGCTTCGGCAGCGTCACGGAACTGACCGGCACGCTGCACGTCTGAGCGCTCCGCCTGCGCGGCGCCGCCAGGCGCTCACGGCTCCATCGACTCACCACTCGGCTCGGGAATCTCGAGCTGAAGTTCCTTCAGCTTGCGTGTCAGGGTGTTGCGTCCCCAGCCGAGCAGCCGCGCCGCCTGCTGGCGGTGGCCCTGGGTACGTTTGAGCGCGGCGCGAATGAGAATCCGCTCGAACTGCGGCAACGCCACATCGAGCAACGCAGCCTCGCCGCTCGCGGCCTGCCGGTCGGCCCAGTCCGCGAGCGTGCTCTGCCAGTCGGCGTGCGAGTCGGCCGCACGCGCGTCGATTTCCGCCGGCAGATCTTCTGGACCGATTTCCCGGCCCGGCGCGAGCACCGACAGCCGGCGGCAGACATTGACCAACTCACGCACGTTGCCCGGCCAGCGATAGGCGACGAGCCGCTGCTCGGCCTGCGGCGCGAGCGCCTTGATCTCGACGCCGAGGTCGCGCGCGGCCATTCGCAGGTAGTGGCGCAGCAGCAGCGGGATATCCTCGAGCCGCTCGCGCAGCGGCGGCAGAGCGATACGGATGACGTTCAGGCGATGGTACAGGTCCTCGCGAAACGACCCCTGCGCCACGCGTTCCTGCAGATTCTGGTGAGTCGCCGCGATGACGCGCACATCGACGCGAATCGGGGTTTGCCCGCCCACGCGGTAGAACTCGCCTTCTGCCAGCACGCGCAGCAGTCGCGTCTGCAGCGGTGTCGACATGTCGCCGATCTCATCGAGAAACAGCGTGCCACCGTCGGCCTGCTCGAAGCGGCCACGCCGCTGCGCGTCGGCGCCGGTGAAGGCGCCCCGCTCGTGACCGAACAGCTCGGACTCGAGCAGATCGCCGGGAATGGCGGCGGTGTTGAGTGCGATGAACGGGCGCCCGGTGCGCGGACTGTGTTCGTGCAGTGCACGGGCGACCAGCTCCTTGCCGGTACCGGACTCCCCGGTGATCAGTACCGTCACGCTCGAGCGCGACAGCCGGCCGATGCCGCGGAACACCTGCTGCATGGCCGGTGCAGTCCCGAGCAGTTCCGGGATCTGCTGATCGGCTGCACCATCGTTTGCCGGCGTGGGCTGCACACGGGCCGCCCGACGCACCAGCGCCACGGCCTGATCGATGTCAAAAGGCTTCGGCAGGTACTCGAATGCGCCACCCTCGTAGGCCGACACCGCGCTGTCGAGATCGGAGTGCGCGGTCATGACGATGACCGGCAGCTGCGGACGAGTGTCGTGCACGCGGCGCAGCAGATCCAGACCGGAGCGCCCGGACATGCGGATATCGGTCATCAGCACATCGGGCGCATCGCGCCGCAGTGCCTCGAGCGCCGGCTCGGCCGAATCAAACGCGCGGGCCACCAGTCCACCGTTGCGCAGCGCCCGCTCGAGCACCCAGCGGATCGACGCATCGTCATCGACGATCCAGACCCGCAGCGCCGGATTCATGCGCCCTCCCCGAGCGGCAGCAACAACGTGAAGACCGTGCGGCCCGGCTCGCTGTCGAATTCGATCAGGCCGCCATTGCGGCTCACCAGTTCCTGGGCGACGGCGAGGCCGAGGCCCGTGCCATCCGGGCGGCCGGTCACCAGAGGATAGAACAGGCTGGTGTGCAGATGCGGCGGCACACCGGGTCCGTCATCCTGAACCTGCACGCTCGCGACCAGCCGATGACGGGCCGAGCCGATGCTCACGTTTGACGACGCCCGGGTGCGCAGCACGATACGGCCACGGCCCGCGAGCGCCTGCAGCGCATTGCGCGCGACGTTCAGCAGCGCCTGGATCAGCTGATGACGATCGAGCGTGGCCAACGGCAGGCTGGGGTCGTAGTCACGCTCGATGAGCACTTCGGCAGGCGCCTCGGCGCGCAGCAGCCGGTAAACATGTTCACAGATCTCGTGCACGTTGAGCAGTGTTTTCTCCGGGACGCGGGCCGGGCCCGCGATCGAATCGACGAGCGCCGCCAGCCGGTCGGCCTCGCCGATGATCACATGGGTATATTCCTTCAGTGCCTCATCGGGCAGCTCGCGCTCGAGCAGTTGCGCCGCCCCGCGCAGTCCGCCCAGCGGGTTCTTAATCTCGTGGGCCAGCTGGCGGATCATCAGCCGACTGCCATCGAGACGGGCGAGCAGATCGTTCTCGCGCGTGATGCGCTGACGCTGCGTCGCATCGGCCAGCTCGAGCAGCAGGTGGGTACCGGTAATCTCACCCTCGAGCGGCGTGATGGTGACATCGAGCGTGCGAGTCTCGCGCGGCGTGCCGGCCGGTCGCACGGTGAGTTCCCGGTCCGCGATCCCCTCCCCGCTCGTGAGCGCGCGGTACATCAGACCGCGCAATCCATTGCTGTCGGGCAGGAAATCGGTGAACGGTCGGCCCCGCGCCTGGTTGAGACTGAAGGCGAGCAGATCCTGCGCGGCCACATTGGCGTAAATCGCGCACAGCTGCGCGTCGAGGACGATGATGCCGGTCGACAGTGCATCGAACAGACCGGCCGGGTCGAAGTGTGCGAGCGCCGAGGGCAAACCGGGCTCAACCGCCACCGAGCGCTCCTCGCGGCCGGTGCTCCCCGGCGGGCGAATCCGGGATCAGTGCGGTCGAACGGGGTTGTGCGGATTTTGAATCGACGGTTGATGGACGTAGAACGTCACCGTCGAGGTCTCGCAGACGATCTGTCCGACGCTGTTCAGCACCACCGCCGAGACCGAATGTTGGCCGCGATAGACGGGGAAGGTGAACGCCGGTCCGTCGCCGGGCATGCGCCGACCGTCGAAGTACAGCTGAATCCGATTGCCGGGCAACAGTGGCGGGTTGGTGCGCACGATGGCGGTGGCATGGTAGGCATTCATCAGCATCTGCTGATTGTGTGGCTGCGCGATGCGGCAGCTGCTGTAGGCGTGCGCGGGGCGTGCCGAGGATGCCGGCGGTGTGGCATTCAGATCGGCAGGCATCGGTGGCGGCGGCGCATACGTCTGCGCCCCCTCGATGCTCAGCTTGATCGCGTTCGGGTGCGGGTGGTCGCTGTAGTGAATCACACCGTGCGCATCGACCCACTTGTAAACCGTGGCGTTGTCGCCGCCTCCGGCCCACACCGGCGCGGACAGTCCCACGCACAGCACGGCAACCCAGGCCGTCGCGACGCTCACACGCAAGGCGTTCATGAGAGGTGAGCATATCCCCTTGGCGCGCGAAGCACAAAACTGCGCGTTCCTGTCGCGCGCCGGCTACGCCCACAGCCGTCCCATCCGCGCCGAAGCACGCTACCGACTCGGGAGCGGCTTCGGCGTCGGATGAGAGCGGTGCGGTCATGGCCGATCAGCAGCTGTAATACAGCTCCAGCTCCACCGGATGAGTCGCCATGCGGAAGCGGGTCACCTCCTGCATCTTCAGATTGATGTAGGCATCAATCACGTCGTGAGTGAACACGCCGCCGCGGGTGAGGAACTCGCGGTCCTTGTCGAGGTGCTCGAGCGCCATGTCGAGGGAGTGGCACACGGTGGGAATGTGCTTGGCCTCCTCCGGCTCGAGGTCGTACAGGTCCTTGTCGGCCGGATCACCGGGGTGGATCTTGTTCTGGATACCGTCCAGCCCGGCCAGCATCATGGCCGTGAAGGCGAAGTACGGATTCGCGATCGAGTCGGGGAACCGCACCTCGATGCGGCGCGCCTTCGGGTTCGACACCCACGGAATGCGGATCGAGGCGGAACGATTGCGCGCCGAATAGGCCAACATGACCGGCGCCTCGAAGCCCGGCACCAGACGCTTGTAGCTGTTGGTACCCGGGTTGGTGAAGGCGTTGAGCGCCTTGGCATGCTTGATGATACCGCCGATGTAATACAGCGCGAGCTCCGACAGGCCGCCGTACTTGTCGCCGGCGAACAGCGCCTTGCCGTCCTTTTGCAGGGACTGGTGCACGTGCATGCCGCTGCCATTGTCGCCGACGAGCGGTTTCGGCATGAAGGTGGCCGTCTTGCCGTAGCGCTGCGCGACGTTCAGCACCGCGTACTTCAGCAGCTGCACCTGATCGGCCTTCTGCACCAGGGTGCCGGCGCCGATGCCGATTTCACCCTGGCCGCCCGTGGCCACTTCGTGGTGATGGACCTCGACGACCAGGCCGAGCTCCTCGCAGGCCAGACACATCGCCGAACGGATGTCCTGATAGGCGTCGACCGGCGGCACCGGGAAATAACCGCCCTTGATGCCCGGACGATGTCCGGTGTTGCCTTCGGAGAAGTCCGTGCCGGAGTTCCACGCGCCCTGCACCGAATCGATGCTGTAGAACGAGCCGTGCATCTCGTTGCCGTAGCGCACATTGTCGAAGATGAAGAATTCGTTCTCGGGACCGAACAGGGCATTGTCGGCGATGCCGGTCGACTTCAGGTACGCCTCGGCGCGCTTGGCGAGGGAGCGCGGATCGCGTTCGTAGCCCTGCATGGTGGCCGGCTCGATCACGTCGCAGCGCAAGTTGACGGTGGTTTCCTCGAAGAACGGGTCGAGCACCGCGGTGTTCGCCTCGGGCATCAGGATCATGTCCGACTCGTTGATACCCTTCCAGCCGGCGATGGACGAGCCGTCGAACATCTTGCCGTCGCGGAACAGGTCTTCATCGACCAGTCGCGCCGGAATGGTGACGTGCTGCTCCTTGCCGCGGCTGTCGGTGAACCTGAGGTCCGCGAACTTGACGTCTTTTTCCTTGATCAGCTTCAGTACATCGCTCGGTGTCATATCGCCTCCGGAGGAATGGAAATGGCGCCCGCCGCATCGGGACCGCCCGGCCTGCCGCCGGATCCGGTCGATCCCGAAGGGCCTGCGAGTCGCTCGACGTTCGTTCGCTGCTGAGCCACGTGGCGGAGCACTCGAATAGTGCAGTTCCCGTGCCAGGAATTCAGGCTCGTGAAATCAATCGCTTATCGGCCGACTGCAACCGAATGGCACCATAATAGTGCGTTTCAATCAGTCACGGCACCAAAATTGTGCAGATTGCGCGCAAGGCCGATGGGCCAGCCGGCCTGTGCAGTGCTAGTGGCCCAATTTTGGTGCGGCCTTTTCCCCCGCGGTCGTTCGCTATACTTGCGAGCTCTTCTGCTCTACCGGCGAACTCATGAAAATCCCGCAGCCTCCCCGCACCTTTCAGGCGCTCATTTTCGCGCTGCAGCGTTACTGGTCTGAGCGCGGCTGCATCGTTCTTCAGCCCTATGACATGGAGGTGGGCGCCGGTACCTTTCATACCGCCACGTTCCTGCACTCGATCGGGCCGGAGCCCTGGAGCGCCGCCTACGCCCAACCCTCGCGCCGCCCGACCGATGGCCGCTACGGGGAGAACCCCTTCCGGGCGCAGCACTACTACCAGTTCCAGGTCATCATCAAGCCCTCGCCGGCCGATCTGATCGAGCAGTACCTCGGCAGCCTGCGGGCGCTCGGACTCGACCCGCTGGTCCACGACGTGCGCTTCGTCGAAGACAATTGGGAATCCCCGAGCCTGGGTGCCTGGGGGCTCGGCTGGGAAGTCTGGCTGAATGGCATGGAGATCACTCAGTTCACCTACTTCCAACAGGTGGGCGGACTGGATTGCCGGCCGGTCAGCGGCGAGATCACCTACGGTCTGGAGCGGCTCGCGATGTATCTGCAGGGCGTTGAGAGCCTGTATGACATCGTGTGGACCGACGGTCCGCGCGGACGGGTGACCTACGGCGATGTGTTCCACCAGAATGAAGTCGAGCAGTCGCGCTACAACTTCGAGCAGGCCGACGTGCCGACGCTGCTGCGCCACTTCGAGGATCACGAGCGGGTGTGTCAGGCACTGCTCGCGCAAGGACTGGCGCTCCCGGCCTACGAGCAGACGCTCAAGGCCTCGCACACGTTCAATCTGCTCGATGCCCGGCGAGCCATTTCGGTCACGGAGCGACAGCGTTATATCCTGCGCGTGCGCACGCTCGCGAGCGCGGTGGCGCGCACCTACTTCGAGAGCCGACAGGCGCTCGGCTTTCCTCTGCTGCAGCACGCGGTGGGGGCTTGAGCATGCAGAAGCGCGACTTGCTGGTCGAGATCGGCACCGAGGAGCTGCCGCCGAAGGCCCTGCGCTCGCTCGAGCAGGCGTTTGCCGCCGCAATCGAGAGCGGCCTGCTCAAAGCGTCCCTCGCGCACGGTGCACTGCAGTCCTTTGCCACCCCACGGCGGCTCGCCGTGCGGGTGAAGCGACTGGCCGTCCAGCAGCCCGAGCAGCGCCTTGAGCGGCGTGGCCCGCCGCTGAGCGCCGCGTTCGATCCGAGCGGCGCGCCGACCCGCGCGGCGCAGGCGTTTGCCGCCAGCTGCGGAGTCGGCCTCGATACCCTCGAGCGGCGCCGCGAACCCAAAGGGGAGTTTCTCTACTACACCGGGGTCAAAAGCGGCGCTGCGACCGCAGAACTGCTGCCCGGGATCGTGCACAGTGCGCTGGAGGCGCTGCCCATTCCCCGCCGCATGCGGTGGGGGACGAGCGAGGCGCAGTTCGTGCGCCCCGTGCACTGGGTCGTGCTGCTGTTCGGACGGGAAGTCGTCCCGACGACGGTGCTGGAGAGCACCGCCGGCCGGCTGACCTGGGGACACCGCTTCCACGCCCCGAAGCCGCTGCGGCTGACGAGTCCCGGCGCCTACGAGCGCACGCTCGCCGAACGCGGCCACGTGGTGGCGGATTTCGCCGCTCGGCGCGAGCGGATCCGCGCGGGCGTGACCGCGGCGGCGACCGAACTCGGCGGTGAGGCGCTGTTGAGTGAGGCGCTGCTCGATGAGGTCACCGCGCTGGTGGAGTGGCCGGTCGCGCTCGCCGGGCGCTTCGAGCCGCGCTTTCTGCAGCTGCCGCGCGAGGTGCTGATCTCGACGCTCGAGGATCACCAACGCTACTTCCCGGTCGAACGCGCCGACGGCACGCTGCTGCCGTGTTTCGTCACCGTCGCCAATCTCGACAGCCGCGAGCCGGCCAAGGTGATCGAAGGCAATGAGCGGGTGGTGCGACCGCGCTTGGCCGATGCGGCGTTTTTCTGGGCCCAGGACCGCAAGAGCCCGCTGGCCGCGCGGATCGAGGCGCTGGATGCGGTCACCTTCCAGGTTCGGCTGGGATCCCTCGGCGACCGCGCCCGCCGGATCCGCGCGCTCGCCGTACAGATGGCCACCGGCCTCGCTCAGCCGACCGCCTCGGTGGAGCGGGCCGCGCTGCTGTGCAAATGCGACCTGCTCACCGCGATGGTCGGGGAGTTCCCGGAGCTGCAAGGTACGATGGGCGCGCACTATGCGGCTGCGGACGGCGAAGACCGCGAAGTCGCCGCGGCGCTCGGCGAGCACTACCTGCCGCGCGCGGCCGGGGATGCGTTGCCGCTCACCGCGACCGGCACCATCCTCGCGGTCGCCGACAAGCTCGATACGCTCGCCGGCATCTTTGCGATCGGCGAGAAGCCGACCGGCACGAAAGATCCCTTCGGGCTGCGCCGCGCGGCCATCGGCCTGGTGCGCATCCTGCTCGAGAAGCGCCTCGATGTGGATCTCACCGGCCTGCTCGAGCAGGCCGCCCGCCTGGCGCGCTCGGACATCGAGCGGATCGCCGTGAGCGCGGGCAAGCCCGTGCCTGCGGTACCTGACACGGCCGGGGAACTCTACGACTACGTGTTTGAGCGGCTGCGGGCGCATTACCTGGAAGGCGCATCCCGCGCGAGCGATTCGGGTGTGATCAGCACCGAGATGTTCGATGCGGTGCTCGCGACCCGGCCGCGCTCGCCGCTCGAGTTCGATGCGCGGCTCAGCGCGCTCAGCGCATTCCTGGCCCTCAGCGAGGCGGCGAGTCTCACGGCGGCCAACAAACGCGTGGCCAACCTCCTGCGCAAGAGCGAGCCGACCGCTGGCGCACCGGGCGCCGACCCGCAGCGGCCGGCCAATCCGGCGCTGCTGCAGGAACCGGCGGAGCGACAGCTGTTCGAGGCGCTGCTTGCGCTGCGCGCGACGGTCCCGCAGGCCATCGCACGGCGTGATTACGCCGGCGCACTGACGGAGCTGGCTGGGTTGCGACAGAGCATCGATGCTTTTTTCGACACGGTCATGGTCATGGACAAGGACCCGGAGTTGCGCGCGAACCGCCTGGCGCTGCTGCGCGAGATGCGCGCGCTGTTCGCCGGGGTCGCCGACCTGTCACGGCTGCCGGGCTGAGCGCACATCATGCAGCTACTCGGCTCGCTGTTCTTCACGCTGTTCTTTTTCCTGTGGACGTTCCTGTACTCGATCTTTTTCGTGATCGCCTGCTCCATGTTGCCGTTTCCGCGCCGCTTCATCCTGGTGAGGGTCTGGTCGCGGGTCCTGCTGCAGGTGCTGAAATGGACGTGCGGGCTCGACTATCGGGTCGAGGGTCTGCAGAACGTACCGGCCGGCAATCACATCGCCTTGTGGAAGCACTCCTCTTCCTGGGAAACGATTGCCATGGCGCTGGTGTTCCCGCAGCAGGTCTGGGTGCTCAAGCGCGAGCTGACCTGGGTCCCGGCGGTCGGCTGGGGGATCCGTCAGATGCACGCCATCGCGATCGATCGCAAGTCGGGTCACTCGGCCGTGAGTCAGGTCGTCACGCAGGGCAAGCAGCGCCTGGCAGAGGGTGACTGGATCATCATCTTCCCGGAGGGCACCCGCATGCCGCCGGGCCAGACGCGCCGCTACGGCGTCAGCGGTGCGCTGCTCGGCGCGCAGACCGGTCGGCTGCTGGTGCCGGTCGCGCACGATGCGGGCCGCTTCTGGCCGCGGCGCGGCTGGCGCAAACGGCCCGGCACCATCCGTGTGGTCATCGGCCCGCCGGTCAGCGCCACCGGGCGTGATCCGCGCGAGGTCAACGAGCAGGTGCAGGGGTGGATCGAGGGCACCGTCGCGCGGCTCGAGGGCCGTGCGCCGGCCGAGTGAGGTGGCGGCAGTGCGCAGCCGAATCTTCCAAGTCGATGCCTTCACGGGCGAGCGCTTCCACGGCAATCCCGCTGCCGTCATGCCGCTCGAGGCCTTTGCGGACGATGCGCTCCTGCAAGCGCTCGCCGCCGAGAACAACCTCTCCGAGACGGCGTTTCTCGTCGGCGGCAACGGCTCTTACCACCTGCGCTGGTTCACCCCGCAGGTGGAGGTGCCGCTGTGCGGGCATGCGACACTGGCAAGCGCTGCGGTGGTGCTCGAGAGACTCGAGCCCGATCGCTCTGTCGTCACGTTCCACACCGCGAGCGGTGCGCTGCAGGTGCGACGCTCGAGCGCCGGTTACGCGATGGACTTTCCGGCCCGGCCGACCGCCGAGATCGGCGCGTCCGAGGCGCTCGTGCGGGCGCTGGGCGCAGTGCCACAAACCGTGCGCGCCGATGCGATCAATTATCTCGCCGTACTCGAGAGCGAGCGGGCCGTGCGCGAGCTGCAGCCGGACATCGCTGCCATCGCGGGCCTCGACCGCCTCGGGGTGATCGTCACCGCGCGCGGCGATGGCGAGTACGACTGTGTCAGCCGTTATTTCACCCCGGCCCGGGGTGTCGCGGAAGATCCGGTCACCGGCAGTGCGCACTGCGCGCTCGCGCCGTACTGGGCGGAGCGGCTCGGCCAACCCTCTCTGCGCGCTTATCAGGCATCGCGGCGCGGTGGCGAGCTCTTCTGCACAGTGCGTGGCGCGCGGGTGGTGCTCGAAGGCGCGTGCGTGTTCTTTTTGGAAGGGCACGCCGAGTTCTGAGTGGCCCCGGGGCGGCTGCACTGCCGGCAGTGCGAACTCAGAGGCCGGGCAGGGCGGCAATGTGCGCGCCGAGCGGACTGCCAAGGCCGGTGCAGGCGTCCCAGCCGCGCGAAGCGCGATAACCGCCATTGTTGCCTCGAGTGATGTCGCGCAGCGCCGCCGGATGCGCATACAGCAGCGGGTTGATCCATCCAACCGCGGCGGTCCCGGAGCCATTGAGGCGAGCGATCAGTCCCGCCCACAGCGGAGCCACCGCGCTGGTGCCACCCAACACTGCCGCCGCGCCATCGACAATGACATCGTAGCCGGACCGCGGATCTGCATCAGCAGCGACGTCGGGCACACCGCGACTGCTCAACGCCATACGCTGACCTTGGGTATCCGTAGCGTGCAGTCCCTCCTGCCACGGCGGCAAAGGGAAAAAGCCGCTGACGCCACCGCCGCTGGCCCCTTTGGCGGGCAGACCGTCATTCCAGACGCTCTCGCGGACAATGGCCGTTGCAGTGGCGTGCAGGCGGGTTCCGCCACACGCCAGGGCATGCGGACTGGAGGCCGGAAAGTCGACCACGTTGGCCGTGCCGCCCAGACCGTCCGTCGAGCCGCCGTCACCGGCCGCCACGCAGATCGTGATGCCCAGCAGGGCAGCAGCCTGAAACGCCTGGTCCATGGCGCGCAGCGCCTGCGCGGACCAGGTGGGTTCCGGTCCGCCCCAGCTGATCGATATCACGGTCGGACGGTTGACGGGGTCATGGATGGCTGTGGTCACCGCGTTGAGAAAGCCGGCATCGGTGTTGGGTGCGAAGTAGACCGCGAGGGTGGCCGCCGGGGCAATGGCCCCTGCGATCTCGATGTCCAGCATCACCTCGCCATCGGCGCTGTTGGGATTGCCGCTGGGCGCGTTGCCGCCATGGTCGACCGAAACGGCCAGGACTTCGGGAACCGGCAATCCCAGTCCCGCAAAATACGTGCTCAGATCGGCCGGGCGGTAACCGCCACCGAGTTCGATGAGCGCGATGCACTGATTGGCACCCGTGGCGGGCGGAAACTGATAGAGCGCGGCCAACTGCAGCGGCGTGAACGATGCCTCGAGCGCAGCCGCCGCGCGCGAGCGGCGCGGCTTGCGCGCGCTGCGGATTCGAAAATGCGGACGGGCCTGCGGTCGGTTGTCCAGGCCGAGTACGGCCACCACGACCGGCTGCAGTTCGGCAGGCAGTTGAATGGGCGCGTGCAGCCCCCGATACGTGCCCTGCGCATGTTCGAACTGCCACAGCTCCACGCCGAATGCATCATTCATCTGCCCGACGGTGCCCGTGACCACCACGGTGCGCCGCGCAGCATCCTGCTGCACAACCTTCAACCCGCTCTGGGCGGCGAACGCTGCCACGGCTCGCAGATCGGCGTCCGCGGTGCCGTGCAACTGAGCAAACTGCTCGCGCGTCAGAGGCGCGGGCCGCTCGGCCCGCTCCAGTTGCGCGAGGCGCTGGCGCCACAGTTCGGGTGCACCGGGTCGCAGCACCAGAGTGACTTCCAGCCGCTCGTCCGTGGCGGCGCGACGCAGGGGGCGCGCTCCGTGCAGCGGCTCGCGTGTGCTCTGCGGCAAGCTGATTCGGCTCATGGTGCCTCCTGTGGCGGGCTCGATCCACCTGGGCCGACACCCTAGCGCGCCGGCGCAGGTCAGCGCCAATTGTGATGACGATCGGCGACAGCACGACAGGCCGATTCGCAGCCGAACCTGCGCAGCGTCGCACCAGCGGTAGTGCCGTGGCATGATTGCGGTCACGGCCACCGTACGACAACAGTGGAGGACCCGGATGCGCCAACGTTGCGTGATACTCGCACAACTCACCGTTGCGCTGTGGCTGCTGCTCGCAGCGCCGGCGCTGGCGCACTCAGCGAGCGACCAGAGCGCACCGACCTATCACCTGGTGCGCAGCGTCGCACTCGGCAGGCCGGACCGTTGGGATTACGCCGTCTACGATCCGGGCTCCCACCGGGTGTTCGTCGCACATGGCAATCGGCTGACGGTGCTCGACGGGCGCAGCGGACGGATCCTCGGGCAGGTTGGCCCGATTCCGGGCGGGCCGCACGGGATTGCGTTCGATACGCGAGCGGCGGTCGGCATCACTGACGATGGCCGCCGCGGCGAGGCCGTGCTGTTCGACACGCATTCGCTGCGCGTGTTGGCGCGGCTGAAGATCGAGCGTGGCGCGGATGCCGTGGCCTTCGATCCGGTGAGCGGGCATGCGTTCGTGATCGACGGGCGCACCGGAACGGTTGCGGTCATCGATCCGCTGCGCCGCCGGGTCGTAACGTTCATCCATGTGGGCGGAGATCTCGAGTACGCAGTACCCGGGAACAACGGTCAGCTCTACGTCAATGGCGTGACACATCACGAGATTTTCCGGATCGATACCGCGACCGACCGCGTCGATGCCGCTTGGCCGATGCCAACCTGCCGTGCACCGCACGGGCTCGCGATCGATACGGTGACGCACCGCCTGTTCGCGAGCTGCGAGAACGGGCGGCTGGTCATCGTCGATGCGAACGACGGCAAGACCCTGGCGACGGTACCGATCGGGCAGGGCACCGACGCCGATCGTTTCGATGCACGCCGCAGGCTCATCTTCAGCGCCAATGGCAGCGACGGAACGCTCTCGGTCATCCGCGAAGCGAGCCCGCAGAGATTCGTGCCGGTCGCAACGGTGCGTACGGCGCTCTCAGGCCGCACCATGGCACTCGACCCGGTCAGCGGCCGGGTATACGTGGTGGCGGCACACACCACGCCGCAGGCGCTGCACGCTTTCATCGCGGCGTGGCGGCGTTCGGGCAGAATGCCTCGCCGCTCGCCGTTCACGCCTGACTCGCTGCGGCTGCTGTTCTTCGATCCGCTGCGCTGAGGGAGTGTTGCGAGGCGGCGGGCGCCGCCCGTGCGCAGGGCGCCCGCCGGCCGTCACTGCGCGCAGCGCGCCGCAATCCAGCGTTGGTGCACGTCGGTGTACACCTGGGCATAGATCGCGTTGAGCACGCTCCGGTCGGCAAACCCGGCCGCGAAATCCGTCTCCTCATCGCCGGCAGCGAGCTGCGCGGCGCGGTGCAAGTGCTCAAGCAGATAGCGCGGATCCTCGTCGCCGACCGAGATCCGCAGCGTCGTCGGGGTGATGCCCGCGGCCGCGAGAGCCTGCTCGGACATCTCCGAGTGGCTGGTCAGCGCCGGACACAGCACCACTGTGTTGGTCTGACCGAGCGTGACCTGAAGTCCGAACGCGGGCTCCAGGCTGTCGAGCAGGCGCTGCAGGCGCCAGCGGGGCAGCGGCTGTGGATGGCGCGGCGTCCCCTGAAAATCGATCGTGAACAGCGGCGCCGGCAGCCCGAGCGTCATGAGACGTTCGCGCAGCTCGCCGTTGGGATGATTTTCGACCGCGGAGCAGTGTACGTTGATCATCGGATGCAGCGCCAGGGCGCGGGCGAGCACGATCGTGTTGATGCATTTCTGCAGCACCCGCAGCTCCATCGTACGCATGCCGCTCAGCACCTCGAACGCTTTGTCCGCGTCGAGAAATGCGCCTTTGACGTAATAGACGTTCCAGAACATCGTTTCGTCCCAGCGGTATTCGCGCTCGCGGCCGTCGTGGCCGGCGGCCCGCACGCTTTGCCCTTTTGGCAGGAACATCCGCTCGTTGCGGCCAATGACGACGCCGGCAGTGGTATTGCCCGAGCCGCAGAGGTCCTTGGTGTAGGAATGAATGAGGAAATCCGGCCGTTCGCTGCGATCCGGGCGCTGCAGCAGACGCTGCAGTACCGGGGTGCCAACAGTCGCGTCGCAGATGACGGTGAGACCCTTCGCGTGCGCCGTGCGGCAGATCGCCGGCACATCGAGGATATTGCCGTGCGGATTACACGGCGATTCCAGGTAGAGGTAAATCTGGCGGCCGCGCGCGAGGCGTTCAGCGTGCCGCTGCTCGAGCTCGTTGAGCCGGGCGGCGAAGCTATCGGCCGCCTCGCCGTCGAACCATTCGACGCACACGTTGAGGTTGCTACGTTTGCCGTACCAGTCGTGCAGGAGCTGGTAGGTGCCACCGTAGACGTTGCGGCTGGCGAGCACGATGTCCTCGTAGCCGAGGAGGTTGGCGAGCGTGGCATCGATCGCTGCCATGCCGGAGTTGAAGTTCCAGGCGAAGTAATCCGCCGCGTCCGGCCCGGCCTCCAGATCGACGATATGGTTGGCCAGACAGATCGAGGTCGGATTGAGCAGGCGGGAGTAGATCTCGTGGAGCAGCTCCTTGCCTTGGAAGGCGTCCTCGACCCACTCCGTGCACGCATAGACGTAGGTTGCGGTGCGAGTGATCACGGGTGTGGCGCTGAACAGCGCCGTCACGTTGTCGAACAGCGGATACGGCCCCTTGGCGATGGCCGTGGGCGCATCGTCCATGATCGACTGGTACGTGGCGCGCAGCGGGTTCTGCAGCGTATCGAGCACTTTGGCCAGCTGAAAGCAGGCGAAGCGCTTGGCATTGAACCACGCGATGCGATCGCGCCGCTCCAGGCCCGAGAGCGTCTCGGTGGTGAGCCGCCAGGCGTCCTGCGCGGCGCCATTTGCCTCGATCAGCGCGAGCGAGAGACGCCGCAGCGCCTGTCCGTGCGGGGAATTGACGGTGATGCCGAAGTGCTCGAGCTGCTCTTGGACCAGCTCCTCGAGGGTATGGGCCGCCGTGGAATGCCGGCGGGGGCTCAGCTGCAGCGCCGAGGGCGCGAGGTTCTCGGTGGACATGGTCGCCATCCCCCTTTCGGGGTGTGAAGAGTGAGGCGGGGATTCTGCCACCGCTACGCCCGCACCGCCGCGCTGCGCGGCAGCGCCAGGGTGCGGCGATATACTGTCTCGAGACGCCGCTGCCCGCGGCGGGCATTCACTTGATGAACGAGGAGTTGGCGATGCGTACACGCATGCTCGGCAGACAGGGTCCGCAGGTTTCTGCGGTGGGCCTGGGATGCATGGGGATGAGCGAGTTTTACGGCGCTCGGGATGATGCCGAATCGGTCGCGACCATTCACTTGGCGCTGGAGCGCGGCGTGACGCTGCTCGATACGGCCGACATGTACGGACCGTTCACCAACGAGACGCTGGTCGGCCGCGCAATCCGCGGCCGCCGCGATGCGGTCTTTCTAGCCACGAAATTTGGCATCCTGCGCGATGCGTCCGACCCCAAGAAGCGTGGGGTCAGCGGCCGGCCCGAGTACGTGCGCGCGTCCTGCGAGGCAAGCCTGAAGCGTCTCGGGGTCGAGCACATCGACCTGTACTATCAGCATCGGGTGGATCCGCAGGTGCCGATCGAGGAGACGGTCGGCGCCATGGCCGATCTGGTCGCGGCAGGCAAGGTCCGTTACCTCGGTCTCTCGGAAGCCTCAGCGCAGACCCTGGAGCGCGCCGTGCGCGTGCACCCGATTGCGGCTCTGCAGAGCGAGTTCTCGCTCTGGTCGCGCGACCTGGAAGAAAACGGGGTGTTGGCAACGTGCCGGCGGCTCGGCGTGGCGTTGGTCGCGTACTCGCCGCTCGGCCGTGGATTTCTCACCGGCGCGCTCACCCGGCCGGAAGATTTGGCGCAGGACGATGTACGGCGCAACCACCCCCGCTTCCAGGGTGCGAATTTCATGCGCAACCTGCAGCTGGTCGAGCAGGTGCGCACGCTAGCGGGTGCAAAGGGCTGCACGCCGGCGCAGCTCGCGCTTGCCTGGGTGCTCGCGCAGGGCGAGGACATCGTGCCGATACCCGGCACCAAGCGCCGCGGCCGCCTCGAGGAGAACCTCCGCGCGCTCGAGATACAACTGAGTGCCGCGGAACGGCAGGCGCTGGCCGAGGTGTTTCCGCTCGATGCACCGGCCGGTACGCGCTATCCGGCTGCCGGGATGGCCACGGTGAACCTCTAGTCCGGCCCGCGAGGGGTCCTCGGTCACGCGCGGGGGGCCGCCCGAGGCGGTCCGGGTGCAGCACGGTGGCTTCGCCCGGACCGCGCCGCGGAGGATGCGCTCACATCAGGTCGCGAGCGATCGTCACGTCCCACTGCCGCTCGGCCAGGAGCTCGCCGTTCAGCCGGGCGGTCAAGGTGCCGGCGATGTAGAAGTTGTCCTGATCGCTGCGCATCTCGGCACGCGTGTTGATGAGGGTTCGCCAGCCCTCCCGCCCCATCTCGTAGGATTGACTCAACACGTACCGCGCCGAGAGTGGATCGTCGTCGCGGATCGTCAGTTCACGCTTGAGACTGTGGGCAACCTGCAAGTCGATGGCCTCGAGCCGCAGGATGCCTTCACCGAACAGTCCGCCGATACCTTCGGTGATGTACGTGTGCTCGCCAGTGACGTGGTTCTGGATGCTGAGCCGCTGAACGCTCCCGGGGTCGATCACAGTGACCGGTGTCGTCGGGCCATGCGCAGGCGGATCGAAGACGACCTGCGGTCCGCGGTTGTGCTGCCGCGCCGGCAGTTCGAGGGCGCTGGCGGCAGTGTCGATCGAGAGCGTCGCCGGATAGGGCGCGGGCCAGACGAGTGGCCAGTATGCCGTCCCGATCGCCACCCTGATGCGATGGCCGGGTGGGAAGCGATGCCCACACGCGTTCAGCGTCACGGTCACGTCATAGTAGTGCCCGGGCTCGAGGGCGGCCGGCGCTTCGTGGCCATCCCGATGCGTCAGATTGAGGACCTGGTAGCTCACGCGCGTCACCCGCCCGTCGGGCGCAATGTCAGACAGGCGGACCGAGAGCTGAGCAACCGGTACATCCGCGGCCACTCGCAACTGCAGGGCCGGCGCACCGAGCACGCACAGCTCATCGGCGAGTGTCTCGGAGTCGAAAATCAGTGCGCCGCCATCATCGAGCCGCTGATCGGTCGGCTGCTCCCCCGGACAGCCGGTTGCCATCCATTCACCGGCGGCCTTGCCGTGGCTCTGTGGCGAGCGGATGGTGAGAGTGGCGCTGCGGGTATCGGGATGCTCCCCGAGACGGCCATCGGCGTGCAGATGCAGGCGCCGCGGTTGGATGTTCGAGGACGGATACGACGGCTCGCCGACCCATCGGCCCGGAATGAAGCTGCGGGTGCCGTCCGGCGGCACCGGATCCTCCAGGTATGCGCGCAGCATCGGTTCGCGCATGATCCCGGTGTCACGCCCCTTGAGCCACTGATCCCACCAGCGTACGGCCTCCTGCAGGTAGCCGATCGCCGGTCCCGGCGAACCGTCATGCGGATAAATGTGCCCCCAGGGGCCGATGATGCCCAGCCGCGGCACCTTCAGCCCCTGCAGAAGGCGGGGCACCGCATTCGTGTAGGCGTCCGACCAGCCGCCGATGGCCAGCACCGGGCACTCGATGGCCGCGAAGTCCTCGCACACCGAGCCGTGCTTCCAGTACGCGTCATAGCGCTGGTGGGCCAACCACAGTGCCGGGAAAAACGGCAGACGCTCGAGACGCTCGAGCCAGCGCTCCCGCCAGCTCTCGCCGACGATCTGTGGATCGAGCGGATGGCTCTGATAGGCGAGCATGATGCTGCCCCACCACAGATTGTCGTTGAGCAGACAGCCGCCCATGTAATGGATGTCATCGGTGTAACGATGGTCCGTGGAGAAGGTGGTGATGATCGCCTTCAGCGCCGGTGGGCGCCGCGCCGCGACCTGCAGCGCGTTGAATCCGCCCCACGATTTGCCCTGCATGCCGACCGCACCGCTGCACCAAGGTTGGCGGGCGATCCAGGCAATCACCTCCAGCGCGTCGTCCTGCTCCTGCTTGAGGTATTCGTCGGCGAGATGACCGTCGGATTCCCCCGAGCCGCGCATATCGACACGCACAGCGGCATAGCCGTGCGCCGCGAAATAGCCGTGCATCGGCTCGTCGCGTTTGCGTGTGCCGTCGCGCTTGCGGTAGGGGATGTACTCGAGCACTGCGGGAACCGGGGTCTGGAACGCCTCGCGGGGAATCCAGAGCCGCGCTCCGAGGCGGCATCCATCGCTCAGCGTGATCCAGACGTGTTCCTCAACATGGACAGACATATTGGCCTCCAGAGATTCAATCACGAGTTGCCGACGTCGCGTTGCAGCGCGCTGGCGGTGCCGGCTGAGCGCTCATGCAGCGCCGCGGAAATGCCATACATCGCCAGGCTGACACACGAGGCGATCACGACAATCCAGATCACCGCCTGGAAATCATGCGGGCTCACCCAGGCCGCCGCGAGCGACGCCCCGGCCGCCGTGCCGAATGAACCACAGGCTCCAGTGACGGCCACGGCGCGCCCGCTGGCATCGACCGCGTTCACGAAGGTGAACTGGTAGGCAAGCGCGTAGCACCAGGCGAAGGAATATAGGAAACCGGCGGTGCCGAACCGCAGTGCGCCGCCGTGTGCACCGCTCAGCAGCTGCGCGGCGGCCAGCACCAGCGCGGTCGCAAAGGCGAGCGGCATCAGGCTGCCGAACCGGTTGCCCTGTGCCGACGCCAGCAGCCCGCCGGGTATACCGGCGGCCACGCTCACGGCGATGCACTCGGCGATGAGCGGACCCGGCATCCCCCACGCCTGCCCCATCAGCTCGATGTACGTCCAATAGGCCCCGGCACCGACAAAGAACGTGCCGGCACCGAGGAAAGTCAGCAATACCGCCGGGCGCAGCAGTCCGCCACGCGCCGTGCGCGGTATGGCACGCCCGCGCGCCGGCAACGTCGGCGCCAGCAGCAGCGCCAGTACCGCGGGCGCAGCCAGCAGCAGCAGCACGCCATTCAGCCCGGAAAAATGCAGCAGGAACGGACCGGCCCACAGCGCACCGATCTGGTAGGCGGCTTGCGCCGCCATCGCCGCACCGAATGTGCGCGCCGATTCGCGACCGTCGGAGATGATCGTCATGCCGAGGGAGAAGGCCGCGCTGGCGAAGAAGCCTGCGGCGCCCTGCATCGCCGCAAACACCCAGAAGCGCTCGACGGGCATGGCGAGTACGAGGCACAGTCCCATGGCCCCGAGCGACAGCGCGGCGGCCCGTGGCCAGGACACCGATCGCACCCACAGACCCGCCAGCAGCGAACTGGTGCCAGAGGTCAGGGTCAACACCGCTGAGACGATGCCGACTTCACCCGTGGAGAAGCCGAGCTTGTCCGCAGCGCCCGCCGTGATGAGCGGCAGGATATTGAACATGCTCGCACCGATCAGCACCAGGACCAGTCCCACCACGCCGGTCAGGGTGCGTTCGGGTGCAGGCGAGAGACATCCGTCGGACGGGTGCATGGTGAAGCGGTCCGATCCGGTCAGGGCCGCAATGGCTTCAGGGGCCCTACGGCAGCGCGGCGGGGCATGCGGCTGTTGATTTCGCCATGGCCGCCCGCAGCACGGCCGCGCAGAGTCCGGCAGCCCGCGGTCGCTGTCCTCACCGGCGTCCTCCCACGGTAACGCTCGGCCCGAGACCGGCGCGCGTGGCGCGGGCATGCACCCGCCAAGCCAACAGGTAGGCGAACAGACTGAATCCGGCTGCGATCACGGCGATCCACACCACGGCTCGGTAATCGTGGGGGCTCACGAATGGCGCAGCCACCGCTGCGCCACCCGCCGAGCCGAAGAACGCGCATGCGCCGGTCAACGCCACGGCCCGCCCGGTGGCATCGACGCGGTTGACGAGGGTGAACTGATACGCCAGCGAATAGCACCAGGCGAAGTAGTAAAGAACGCCGGCGGCGCCGAAAGCCCAGAGCCCATCGGCCGTGCCCAGCAGCGCGGCGGCCGCGAGCATCAGGGCGGTGGCGAACACGAGCGGCCACAGAGTGCCGAAGCGGCTGCCCTGGGCCGAGGCGAGCAACCCGCCGGGAATCCCAGCCGCCACGCTGAGCGCGAGGCAGTCGGCGACGAGGGGTGCGGAGAGTCCCTGTGCCTGTCCGAGCAGCTCGATGTAGGTCCAATACGCCCCGGCGCCAACGAAAAACAGGGCAAAGCCGACGAAGGCGAGCAGCAGAGCCGGCCGGACCAACCCGCCGCGGGCCGCGCGCGGCGTCGGCCGGCCCCGTGTGGGCAACAGCGGCGTCACGAGCAGAGCGAGCGCTGCCGGCGCGGCGAGCAGCAGCAGCACCCCGGCGAGACCCGAGAGACGCAGCAGCAACGGGCCGGCCCACAATGCGGCGATCTGATAGGCCGCTTGCGCGGAGATCGCTGCGCCAAAGCTGCGCTCCGACTCGTGACCGTCGGAGATGATCGTCATGCCGAGCGAAAAGGCGGCACTGCTGAAGAAAGCGGCCGCCGCTTGCAACGCAACGAACGCCCAGTAGCCGTGTACGCCGAGAGCAGCCAACAGCGAGGCGCACATGCCGCTCAGGGCGAGCGCCGCGGCGCGCGGCCAGGACAGCGTGCGCACCCACAGGCCCGCCAACAGAGCGCTCAGACCCGAGGCGACGGTGAGGAGCGAGGAGAGAATGCCGGCCTGACGCGCCGTGAAGCCGAGTTTGTCCGCAGCGCCCGCCGTGATCAGGGGCAGGATGTTGAACATGCTGCCGCCGACGATCACCAAGGCGAGGCCAGCGGCGAGGATCAGCGCCCGCTGCGGTGGCCGCGAAGCAGTTGCGTCGGAAGCTATCAACGCGGATCCCCCTTGTAGTGGTCGCGACTTGCGCCGGCCGCGCGCGATTCGAACGGATAGGCGAGTTCAGAGATCCTTGAGCAGTCTCAGCGCATCGTAGATCGCAGCGTGGGTGTTGCGTGCGGCGACGGCGTCGCCGATGCGAAACAGCTGGAAGCGTCCCTGCGGATTGCTGCAGATATCCTGGCGGCCGCCTGCAATGAGCCGGTCATAATCCACTTCACCGAGGTTGGTGGAGTGCGGCTGCAACGCAAAGTACAGCGCATCGTTGGGAACCGTCCCGTGATTGATCACCACCTGGTCGACGCGGCGCTCCTGGCGCACACCACAGTAATCGCTGCCGACCACGGCGATCAGCCGGTCGTCGTCCCGCAGGACTTGCTGCAGTCGGTACGTGACGGTGAATGTGACGTCGAGCTTCTGCAGGCTGCGCATGTAAGGCACGAGGTTCATGCTCATGACCTCCGGTGCGAAACACCGATCCGGCGTCATGAATTCGAGTCGCGCACCGCTGGCGGCGATGACCTCCGCGGCCTGCAGCCCGGTGTGATCGCCGGCATCATCGAACAGCAGGACGTTCGCGCCCGGCGCAACGCTTCCGGAGAGGATGTCCCAGCTCGAGACCACCAGCGAATCGCCCGACTGCAGCACCTCGGTGTGCGGTATTCCACCCGTGGCCACGATGACCACCTCGGGTGCCTCGTTGAGCACCTGCTCGGCCTCGACCCATTCGCCGAACCGGAAGCGTACGCCGCGCGCAGCGCACTGCGCCATCCGCCACTCGATGATGCCGAGCATTTCGCGGCGACGGCCGCTGCGGGCGGTGAGGCTCACCTGTCCACCCGGCTGCGCACCGGCCTCGAGCACCAGCACCTCGTGGCCACGCTCGGCGGCAACCCGCGCCGCCTCCAGGCCGCCGGGACCGGCACCGACCACGAGAATCGTGCGCCGCTGCGCTGCCGGTTCGATCTCGTGGGGCATCGTAAGCTCTCGGCCGGTGGCCGCATTGTGGATGCAGTACGCCGATCCACCCTGATAAATGCGGTCGAGACAGTAATTGGCCCCGACGCACGGTCGGATCGCCGCTTCGCGTCCCTGGGCCAGCTTGCGCACGATATGCGGATCGGCCATATGCGCGCGGGTGAGCCCGACCATGTCGAGCTTGCCGGTCGCGATCGCGTGACGCGCCGTGGCCGTGTCCTGGATCCGGGCGGCATGGAAAGTCGGCAGCCCGACGGCCGCGCGGATCTCGCCAGCAAAATCCAGATGCGGCGCGCTCGCCATGCCTTGAATCGGGATGACATCCGTCAGGCCTGCATCGGTGTCGATGTGGCCACGGATGATGTTGAGAAAATCGACCATGCCGCTCGCCTTCAGCCGACGGGCGATCTCCAACCCCTCGGTGCGCGTCAGTCCGCCGGGCATGCGCTCATCGAGCACACAGCGGATGCCGACGATGAATTGCGCACCGACGCGCTTGCGGATCGCACTCAGCACTTCGAAGGTAAAGCGCATGCGGCTCTCGAGCGTGCCCCCATACGGAGCCTGCAGCGCATTGGTGGCCGGCGACCAGAACTGATCGATGAGATGGCCGTATGCCTCGAGCTCGATGCCATCGAGACCCGCGGCGTGCATACGCTCGGCCGCATCGGCGAAATCCGCGACGATGCGCCGGATGTCCCACGCCTCGATCTGTTTGGGAAAAGCGCGGTGGGCAGGCTCCTTCTGGTGCGAGGGCGAGACCACCGGCAACCAGGCACCGCGGTCCCAGCGGGTGCGGCGGCCGAGATGGGTGATCTGCACCATCACGGCGGCACCGTGCTCATGGCACGCATCGGCCAACTCACGCATCCAGCGGACGACTTCGTCCTTGTACAGCAGGATGTTATTGAAAGCCGGCGGGCTGTCGCGCGACACCGCTGCAGAGCCGGCCGTCATGGTAAGTGCGATGCCGCCCTTAGCGCGCTCGACGTGATAGGCGCGATAGCGCGCCTTGGGCATGCCGTCTTCCGGGTAGGCCGGTTCGTGCGCCGTGGTGATGATCCGATTGCGCAGCGTGAGGTGCTTCAACGAGTACGGCTGCAGCAATGGGTCGGTCGAACTCACGCGTCTGTTCCCGGCAAGGCGGATCATGCGCTTCGGACCTTAGCGCCCCGGCGGTCGGAGCGGCCTTTCGGATCGCGCGCGGATGCTAGGAAATCAGCTTTTTCGCCGCTGCGCCACCGCGGCCGCGCACGCCGGGCTCGACCCTGCGGCGGCCGCGCGGTATAAGGCCCGAATCTCCTGCCCAGAGCCTATGACTGCCACCACTCCCGACGTTGCGGCTTTTCAGCTGATGCGCGCCGGCCGCCTGGATGAGGCGCGCGTGCAAGCCGAGCGGGCCGTCGCGCTCGCGCGGGGCTGCTCCTCTGCGCACGGCCTGCTGGCGACGATCCTGCTGCAGCTCGGTCGCGCGGCCGAGGCAGATGCGCTGATCGAGATGGCCATGGGACTCGAGCCGACCAACGCCGATGCCTGGGATGCGCTCGCATACGTTTCGCTGCATCTCGGCGAGCATACGCGCGCCAATGATCTGTACCGGCGCGCGGCGCAGCTGGCACCTGATGTGCCCCGGCATTGGTACAACCTCGCCTCGAGCGAGCGGAGCTTCGGCAGGCTCGCGCAGGCCGAGGAGGCCTGCAATCGGGCGATCGCTCTCGATGAGCAGGAATATCGAAGCTATCTGCTGCGCTCCGAGCTGCGGGTGCAGACCGCGGCGGACAATCACGTGGCGCAGCTGCGGGAGCAGCTCGGCCGGGCGCAGCTCGACGATACGGCGCGGGTGTTTCTGGGTTACGCCCTCGGCAAGGAGCTCGACGATCTCAGCGAGTTCGATGAGGCATTCCGCTGGTTTTCGCTCGCGGCGAGCACGCGCCGGCACCGTCTGCAATACGACGTCGGCCGCGACGAGCACAAGCTGAAACGCATTGCGGCGGTATTTGCGCAGGCTCGCTGCGGGGGCGAAGCCACCGGGTCGGAGCGGTTCATCTTCATCGTCGGCCTGCCCCGCTCCGGCACGACGCTGCTCGAGCGCATTCTCAGCAATCTTCCTGACGTGCACTCCAACGGGGAAACCGACCACTTCGCGCACGCCCTGCTCGCTGCCGCGCCACAGAGCCGCTCTGCGGGCGGGACTTACGCCGATGTGTTCGAGCGCGCCGCGGCGGCGGATCCGGCTGCTGTCGCAGCTCACTATGCGCGGCTGGCCGGCGCCGAGCGCCGCGGCGGCTGGATCCTCGATAAGCTGCCGATGAACTTTCTGTATCTCGGCGCCATCCACCGCGCCCTGCCGCGGGCCCGCCTGCTGTTCGTCACACGCTCGCCGCTCGACAGCTGTTTTGCGATGTATCGGACTTTGTTCGGCGCGGCCTACCCCTTCAGTTACGACCTGCACGATCTGGCCCGCTACTACGCCGCCTACACGCAGTTGATGACGCACTGGCGCACGACGCTCGGCGAGGCGCTCCATGAGGTGAGTTATGACGCACTGGTCCGCGACCCGATCGGTACGGCCGGGGCCGCCGCGCGATTCTGCGACCTGCAGTGGCAGGACGGGGCGATCGCCATCGAGGGCAATGCTGCGGTGTCACTGACCGCGAGCGCCGCGCAGATACGACGGCCGATCTACGGCACCTCTTCCGGACGATGGCGTCACTATCGCGGGCCGCTCTCGCCGCTCATCGCCGAGCTGCGCCGCCGGCAGATTGCGCTGCCGGACGGCGCCTGACCTCGGTTCAGAAGCGGTAGGCAAGCCGCACGCCGACCACCCGCGGCTGGTTGACGATGTAGTCGTTGGTGAGATTGTCGAAGGCGACCAGAGTCGGTGGCGCGAGAATCTCCCGCTTGTTCGCCAGGTTGGTGACGTACACCGTCGTGCGCCAGGGATAATGGATCAAGGATGCCGCGGTGTTGATGACCAGATAGCTCGAGGAGCGCTGCACGCTGGTGGTGCCCTCAGCGGCCGTGAGGTTCATCACCACCGGGCTGCGGTAGCTGCCGTTCAGCGACAGCGCCATCGTGTAGCCCGGCGCGAGGTGCCGCTCGTAATCGAGCGCCGCGCTGAGGCTCGTCTTGGGACTGCCCGGCAGACGCTCGCCGGACTTGCCGGTGAGCTCCCCGGGGACGACCGTGCCGAGCCCGTTGTTGGCGGGCAGCGAGAAGCCGCTGGTCAGCTTGGCATCGGCATAGGTAATGCCGAAGTTGTAGGTCAGTCCGCGCAACAGCAGCGGCCCGGAGGTCTCGAGTTCGAAGCCCTTGGATTCAGCCGTGTTGGCGTTGTAGACGGCGAGATTGCCGTCCGGCAGGCTCGAGGAGATCTGGGGTTTGTCCCATTTGACATCGAAGAGATCGAACGCATAGGTGAGGCCGTTCGCGAACTGTCCCTTCAGGCCGATCTCGTAATTGTTCGTCCGATCGGGCGCGTACGTGCGCAGCAGCGGGCTTTCCTGGAAGGGCCCCGACAACGGCACCGAATTCGCCCCGCCGCGGCGAAATCCCTGCGACCAAAGCGCATAAACGAACTGATTGGGCAGATATTGATAGGAGATGTCCAGCTTGCCGATACTCGTCGAGGCGGGTGCGGCGTGCGGCACGGCCGGCAGGAAGGTCGGGAACGTGTAATCGGCGTACAGCTGCGCGTCGGTGAACTGCTCGATGTAGTGCCGAAACCCGCCGGTGATCTTGGCATGGTGCGCGAAGTGCCAGGTCAGATCGCCATAAATCGACTCCTCCTGAAAGCGCTGCGTGTCGATCTGCGTGAACACCAGATCGTTCGGGCCGCTGGTCACCAGGCAGGTCGGATAGGTCGAGCCATAGTAAATTGCGCCGGTGCAGCCCTGGGCAACGGAGCGCTCCGGAGAGCCCGGATTCGCGATGTTCCAGGCACCCTGGCGGGTCTCCTTGTCGTAGAACAGGCCGGCGACATAATCAAACATGTTCCACAGCCGGGTGTTCGAGACCAGCCTGATTTCCTGGGTGAATGCGTGCGAATGATCGGCGAACTGGTAGTCGTACACGAACCGGGGGTTGGTCGGCGTGCCTGCATAGTAGGGCAGGTAGGCACCGCCGGCGATGCCGGCGATGCGGTAGCTGTCATCCTCGAGCAGCTGGCCGCGGGTGGTGCGGTAGGAGCTGGTCGTCGACAACGTGGCAAATCCGGCGTCGTAGCTCATGTCCAGGCTGGTCAGGTTGGTATAGCGCGAGAACGGCTGGTCAACCTGAGAGAACTCCTGGTAAGGCCCGCCCGGCGGCAGCGTCGCGTTGGGGTCGATCGGCGAGACGCCACCCTGAAAATCAGGATTGACCTGCGGCCCACCATCGCCGCGCAGCCCGGTATGCAGAATGGCGAGCACGGCCTTGAAGGACTCGATCGGTTTCCACAGCAGCGCGGCGCGCCCCGTGAAGGTTTTCTGCCAGTTCCAGTCCGAGCGCTGTGAGTAGATCGCCGAGCTGCCGACCGGATCGGATGGGTTGGCGAGCACGGGCACCCCCGTCAGCCCGGGGTTGGTGCGCTTCAGCAGCCCGTAGACATTGATCCAGCCGGGTTGATAGTCGTACTTGGCGGCTGCGCGGAACGCCAGCTTGCGCCCGATCGGCAGGTTGATGACGCCCTGCAGGGTGTAGCCGTTGCCATTGGAATGGGTGACGGTGTCGCCACCGACCTCGACACTACCGGAAAGTCTGTTCAGCTGTGGGTTGTTTGGAATCAGGCGGATCGTGCCGGCAAGCGAGCCTGCCCCGTACAACGTGCCCTGCGGACCGCGCAACACTTCGATGCGCTTCAGGTCGATCAGCTGGATGTACCCGCCAACCGGGGAGTTATCGACATATATCCCGACCGGACTCTGCTCGAAACTGCGAAAGCCGCGGATCGGCTCACCGGTGGCATTGATGCCGCGGATGATGGGGACGGTGGCGCCAGCCAGCCGCGCGCCGAAATCATACATGCTGAGGCCAGGCACCGCGTTGGCGAGCGAAGCGAGACCGGTCACACCGGCGTCAGTGAGCTGCTGTGGAGTGATGACGGCGAGGCTGCCGGCGATGGAAATGGCCGTTTCCCGATGGCGGGTCGCGGTGACGGTAATTTCCTGCAGCGTTGCGGGCAGCTCTGGCGCGGCGTTCACGTGGTGCGCCGGCTTGGCGTTCTGGCTCAGCACAGCGGCTTGCGCGGCGCACGCCCGCGGCGGCGCGCCGTACAACGCCAGGCAGACCGCGGCGCCCACCGCGCTCAGAACCCGGCGCTGCGTCCGGCTGTCCCGTCTCGCGCGGCCGCGCCGCTCATTTGCGTCATTCATATCCAGTCCCCCGGGGAAATGCTCTTCGTGGCGGCTGAAGCGCCCGCGTCCGCCCGTGCCGGGTTGCCGTTCCCGGCGCGGGCAGACAGGTGCCTTGTTGGACGAACGATACGCGCCGCGCACGACAGCGGTCTTCGTACGGCCAGCGGATTTGCTAGGAGTTTGACCGCAATTGCGCCTTGGAGCGCCGCACGTCGATCGGGCGCATGCCGAAATGGCGGCGGAAGGCGGTGGTGAACGAGGTGGGATGCGCGTAACCGATCGCCTCGCCAGCCTGCTCGACCGTGCAGCCCTGGTCGCGGATCAGATTGAGGGCGTGACGCATGCGGCAACCGAGGCTGAAATCGAAGATGGTTTCGCCGAAGACGGCCTTGAAGCCCTTGGTCAGGATCGATTTCGACATTCCGACCGTGCGTGCGAGCGCATCGATCGTGGGCGGAGGGGAGAACTGGTGCATCAGGATCGCGCGCGCGGCGTGCAGACAGCGCAGCTCTCGGTCACTGAATTGCTCGGCGGTCGGTTCGGCGCGCGCCGAGAGGCTGGCGACCGCGTGGCAGATGAGCTCCAGCGCCAGCGCTTCGGTGTAGACCAGGCCGAGGGCGCCATCGTGCTGATTGTTGATCAGCCGCAGGGCGACTTCGAGCGTGTGGGCCGAAATCGGCTGCTGGCAGTAATTGATTTTCTCGCCGTGATTCGCCGCATAGGCGCTGAGCGCCCCGGAAACCGCCACGCTCGAGGGCAGAAAGTTCTCGGCGAGAAACTCCGGTCGCATGCTGACGATGATGAACTGCTCGCGCGCACGCGGCGCCGTCCACTCATTGATGTCGACGCCCTTGGGCTGTGACCAGACCAGCAGCGAGGGGCGGTTCCAGCGCACCGGTTCGGTGCGTCCGACGCCGAGCGTGAGGTCACCGGTAATCTTGAAATCGAACTGCACCAGCCCGTCGCCGGGGACTCGCTCGGTGCGTGGGTCGTGATAGGCGCAGTTCGCCACCACCACGTAGATCTCGTTCTGGATGCGGGCGAACTGCCAGTAGCCCTCGCCCTCCTCCGGGGCAAGGGCGACCTGCGCGCCCATGACCTCGCGGCTCGGATGGCGGAGGATCCGCTCCAGGTGCGGTGCGCGCTCGAGGCTGGCAAAGGCATCGGCCAGGGTACGGCCGGGACCGGCGAGCAGGGCGCGGAACAATCCCTGCTTGCGCGAGGGACTCGCAGAGATCTCTTCGGATTCGGATCGGATCGGGTTCACGCGGGGCGCTGGCCGTGAAGCTCGCTGGGCAGACTCATCAGGGCAGCGAACTTGCCGTAAGTGTCTGCCGCGCGCAAGCGCCGCATCACCGCTCGGCGGCACCGGATGCAGGGCCCCGCACGTCGAAACGGTCGGAAGGGTCAAAAAGACGATTTAAAACAATGTGGTAGAGAAACTCGGGCGCGGATGGCGGACGATGTGGGGCAATCACGGTCAAACTCCTAGCAATGGGACACGTGAACGAAGCCACTTCCGCTTGCGGATCGCTATCGTGTCAAGCGAGGCAGACATTGTGGATGGGTTGCAACGGTCTCCGATGACTGGAAAAGCCATGGCTGATGAAGCAGCGTCACCGCGCAAAGTCCGGGTGAGCGCCCGGGAGACCCGCAAGGCCCAGCGCGCGATCCGGCCCAGTGGTCCGGCGTACATCACGCGCGCGATCCCCCCGTACGCACTGCTGTCCGAGGAGGGCCTGGAGGCGATCGAGCACCACGCCGATCGGCTGCTTCAGGAGATCGGCCTGGAAATCCGCGGCGATGCCGAGGCGATCCGGCTCTGGCGGCAAGCCGGCGCGACCATCACCGAGCAGTGGCGGGTGCATGTCCCGGCCGGCCTGGCACGCGAGATCGTTCGCCGCTCCGCACCCGCCGAGTTCATCCAACATGCGCGCAACCCCGCGCGCAGCGTGCGCATCGGTGGCAACAGCACAGTGTTCGCGCCCTCATATGGCTCGCCGTTCGTCTCCGATCTCGATCGCGGCCGGCGCTATGGAACACTGGAGGATTTCCACAATTTCGTGAAGCTCGCCTACCTCGCGCCGTGGCTGCACCATTCGGGCGGCACCGTTTGCGAGCCGGTCGATGTGCCGGTGAACAAGCGTCATCTGGACATGGTGTATGCGCACATGCGCTGGTCCGACAAGCCGTTCATGGGTGCGGTGACCAATGCGGCACGCGCGGCGGATTCGATCGAAATGTGCCGCATCCTCTTTGGCGCGCAATTCGTCGCCGAGCACTGCGTGATCCTGGGCAACGTCAACGTCAATTCACCTCTGGTGCTCGACGGCGAGGCGAGCCGGGTCATTCGTACCTATGCGGCGGCCAATCAGGCCCCCGTGTGCGTGCCGTTCATTCTCGGTGGTGCCATGGGGCCGGTGACTACGGCCGGCGCACTGGCGCAGTGTTTTGCCGAAGCCGTATTTTGCGTGGCGCTCGCACAGCTCGAGCGGCCCGGTTCGCCGGCAATTCTCGGCAACTTCCTCTCCTCGATGTCGCTGCGCAGCGGGGCGCCCACCTTCGGCACACCCGAACCGGCTCTGGCGTATCTGGTGATCGGACAGCTCGCGCGCCGACTTGGTGTGCCGCTGCGCTGCGGTGGCAACCTGTGCGCCGCGAAGGTCGCCGACACCCAAGCCGCCTACGAGAGCGCGAATTCGATGTGGCCGGCATTCTTCGCCGGTGCGAATTTCATCCTGCATTCGGCTGGCTGGCTGGAAGGCGGACTGGCCATGTCGTACGAGAAGTTCGTGATGGACGTGGATCAGTGCGGCGCATTTCACACGATGGCGAACGGCATGTCGCTCGATGAGAACGCCTTCGCGCTCGCGGCGTTCCGGGAGGTGGGTCCCGGCAAGCACTTTCTCGGCTCTGCCCACACGCTCGCCAACTACGAGACGGCGTTCTACGATTTCGAGCTGGCGGACAACAATTCTTTCGAGCAATGGAGCGCCGAAGGCGCGCAGGATCAGCTGGCGCGTGCGAACCGCAAGTGGAAGGCGCTGCTCGCCGGATACACTCCGCCGGCGCTGGATCCCGCCACGGACGCGCAACTGCAGGAGTTCATCGCGCAGCGCAAGGCGACGATGTCGGACGACATCGTGTGAGCAGCGCCCGCCAGCCGGCGCTCAGATGTCGAGGTTGGTGACCGACAGGGCGTTCTTCTCGATGAATTCCCGGCGGGGTTCGACCTGATCGCCCATCAGTGTCGTGAAGATGTCATCGGCGGCCACCGCATCTTCGATCTTCACCTGCATCAGCCGGCGGGTTTCGGGATTGATGGTGGTTTCCCACAGCTGTTCGGGATTCATCTCACCGAGCCCCTTGTAGCGCTGGATGGTCTGTCCCTTGCGCGCCTGATCGAACAGCCACTTCATGGCTTCCTTGAACGAGCCGATCGCCTGACGTGCCTCACCGCGTGTCACGAACGCGCCCTCCCCGATCAATCCGGCGAGCGTGCGTGCCAGTTCCGCGATGCGCTGATACTCGGCCGACTCGAAGAATTCCCGGGTCAGATATTTCGTGCTCTGGGTACCGTGCTCGGTGCGGCGGATCACCACCCGGCTGCCGTGGCCATCGCTCCCCTCTCGCAAGTCGACCACATACGCACGGGTGGCATCGCTGCGTGCATTGAGGCTGAGGTGCAACTGAGCGGCCCAATCCCGGAGCCACAGAGCCTGATCGAACTCCTGCGGTCGGACCACGGGCAGATAGATGAGCTGTTCCAACAGCCGCTCGTCGTAGCGCCGAGACCAGCGCTTGATGATCGCCTGGACCTCGGTGTACTGGCGGGCGAGCGCTTCGAGCCCGGGACCCTGTAACGGCGGTGCGTCGGCGTTGACATGAACGGCGGCGTTCTCCAGCGCCGAATTCAACAGCACCGCATCGAGCTCCGGTTCGTCCTTGACGTACATCTCCTGTTTACCGCGCTTCACCTTGAACAGCGGCGGCTGGGCGATGTAGATGTGGCCGTGTTCGATCAATGCCGGCATCTGCCGATAGAAGAACGTCAGCAGAAGTGTTCGGATGTGGCTACCGTCGACGTCGGCATCGGTCATGATGATCACGCGATGGTAGCGCAGCTTGGCGAGGTCGAAATCATCCTTGCCGATGCCGCAGCCGAGCGCGGTGATCAGCGTACCGACCTCGGCCGACGACAGCATCTTGTCGAAGCGGGCTTTCTCGACGTTGAGGATCTTGCCCTTCAGGGGCAGGATGGCCTGCGTGCGGCGGTCGCGGCCCTGCTTGGCGGAACCCCCGGCCGAATCGCCCTCGACGATGAAGATTTCCGACAGCGCGGGATCCTTTTCCTGGCAATCGGCGAGCTTTCCGGGCAGGCCGGCCACATCGAGTGCGCCCTTGCGGCGAGTCATCTCGCGGGCCTTGCGGGCGGCCTCGCGGGCGCGCGCCGCTTCAATGATCTTGGCGACGATCGCCTTGGCGTCCTGCGGATGTTCGAGCAGGAAGTCCTGCAGCTTCGCGCCGACTGCCGCTTCGACGATCGCCTTGACCTCGGAGGAGACCAGCTTGTCCTTGGTCTGCGAGGAGAACTTCGGATCGGGAAGCTTCACCGAGAGAATGGCCGTCAGCCCCTCGCGGGCGTCGTCCCCGGTGGTGGCCAGCTTGTCCTTCTTGGCCGACATTTCCTTCTCGATGTAATCGTTGAGTGTGCGGGTGAGCGCACTGCGAAAGCCGGCCAGGTGCGTCCCGCCATCCTTCTGCGGAATATTGTTTGTGTAGCAGAACATGCTCTCCTGATAGGAGTCGTTCCACTGCAGCGCCACTTCGACTGTGACCGGCCCCTCCTGGGTTTTAAACCAGGGTACGGATTCGTGAATCGGGACCCGGGAGCGGTTCAAGTACTTCACGAAGGCCTTTAATCCACCCTCGTGCTGAAAAATGTCCGATTTGTTCTCACGCTCATCGATCAGTTCGATGCGCACGCCGGAGTTCAGGAAAGATAATTCGCGCAACCGCTTCGCGAGAATGTCGTAGCTGAACTGAATGTGCGTGAAGATCTGCGCACTCGGCTTGAAGCGGATGGTGGTGCCGCGTTGCTCTGAGGGACCGACTACGGCTAGGGGCGCAAGCGGGTCGCCAAGCCGGTATTCCTGACGGTGAACCTTGCCATCGCGATGGATGGTGAGGAGGAGGTAATCCGAGAGCGCGTTGACGACAGAGACGCCCACGCCGTGCAGGCCGCCAGAGACCTTGTACGAGCTGGCGTCAAACTTTCCCCCGGCATGCAGAATGGTCATGATGACTTCCGCCGCCGAGCGACCTTCTTCAGGATGCAGGTCGACGGGGATGCCCCGCCCGTTATCGGACACCGTGACCGACTCATCGGCGTGGATGGTGACCACGATCCGGTCGCAGAAGCCGGCCAATGCCTCGTCAATCGAGTTGTCCACGACTTCGAAGACCATGTGGTGCAGGCCGGTACCGTCATCGGTGTCACCGATGTACATCCCGGGTCGCTTGCGCACGGCATCGAGACCCTTTAAGACTTTGATTTTACTAGAATCGTAGACGTCTTCTGATGCCATGGACGAGTCCGTTGTGCAATGTCCCATTATAGCGGTCGGACGCGTCCGTGTTCCACGTGAAACACGCGATCGGGCTGAGTGAATCCGGGAATTTCCGGCTGTAACGCGGTGAGAATCAGCTGGCACTGCAGGCGAGAAATTTCGGCGACGAATCCGGCCTGGTGGCGAGCGTCGAGTTCTGCCGCAGGATCGTCGAGCAGGAGCGTGGGGACCAGTCCGGCGTGCTGCGACAACAGGTGTAATTGCGCCAGCGTCAGCGCCGCGGCCACCAGCTTCTGCTGACCCCGGGACAGAACGTCCCGCGCCGACTTCTGCTCGACCCAGATGCGCACGTCGGCGCGGTGAGGTCCGACAGTAGTCGTCTGGCGAGCTTCGTCCCGGGCACGGGCGTGGCGTAAGGCCTCCTCGAGACCCTGCGCGTCCGGCCACCCCTGTGCGTAGGCAAGACGCGCAGCCGGGCAATCCATCGAAGCCAACGCGGTTGCCCAATGCGGTTCGATCTGTGCCAGGACCTGCCGCCGAGCGGCGGAAATGCGCTCCCCCTGCGCGATGAGCTCGGCTTCCCAGGGCCGCGCGTCGGCGGGGCGGCTCTTCAATGCGGCATTGCGCTGACGGAGCGCCCGGGCGTAGCGATACCAAGCTTCTCCGAATTGAGGTTCCACGTGGAACACCGCCCAATCGAGCCAGCGACGACGACGGCGGCCGCCCTCCTCGATCAGTTTATGAATATCGGGGTCGATGACCTGAACCGGAAACGCGAGGGTCAGGTCTGCCAGCGATTTGACGTCCTGGCCATCGAGCCGCGCCTGCACGCCGTGATCGCGACTGAATTCGAGCCCCAGCGCGTGCGGATGCGGTCCGTCCGTCCGTCCGAAGATCAGAAGCTTCGGCGCCGGGCGTCGGATCAGCTGCTCGGTCTGACGACTGCGAAAAGATCGACCTCGACCCAAGAGAAATGCCGCTTCAAGCAGGGACGTCTTGCCGGCACCGTTTTCTCCCCAGATCAGGGTGCAACGCGGGTGGAGAGCCAGCTGCGCCGACTCGACGCAGCGCAGGTTCTCGACCTGAAGCTCGATGAGGCTCATCCGCGGTACCCGTGACCCGCCGCCTCGATGATGAATCGCTGTGGCTGCTGCGTAGCGTTACAGCCGCATAGGCATGACGACGTAGCGGGCCTCGGATAACCCAGGCGCCCGAACCAGGCAACTGCTGTTGGCATCCGTAAAGCCGAGCTCAACCTGATCCGTGTCGATCGCATTCAGAGCATCAAGGAGGTAATTCACGTTGAAGCCAATTTCGACTTCGTCGCCGGTGTAGTCGATCTCAATCTGGTCTTCGGCTTCTTCATGCTCGGGGTTGTGGGCCTGCAGCGTCAGGATTCCCGATTTGATTCCGACCCGGATACCACGGTACTTCTCATTGGACAGGATGGCGGTGCGCTGTAGCGCCTGTCGTAGCAATTCACGATCGGCCAGCGCTACTTTGGGCGGATTGTCTGGAATGACTCGACCGTACTCCGGGAAGCGCCCATCAATCAGCTTGGAAGTGAATCGAATTTCGCCGATCTGGGCTCGAACGTGGTTCGTTCCAATGGCCAACTCGATTTCACCCTCTGTGCCGAGAATTCGTTGCAACTCGAGAATGGCCTTGCGGGGCACGATCACCTGACCGACGCGAGCCGCCTCCGTGAGGGTCATCTCGCACAGCGCCAAACGGTGCCCATCCGTCGCCACCGCGCGCAGCGTGCTGTCCTGCGTCTCGAGCAGCAACCCGTTGAGGTAGTACCGCACGTCCTGCTGCGCCATCGAAAAATGGGTTTTGTCGATCAGACGGTGAAATGCCCCCTGTGCCAGCGTGAGGGTCTGTTGCGCGTGAATTTCCTCCAGGACCGGAAATTCCGCCGCGGGCAGGGTCGAGAGCGTGAAGCGGCTGCGCCCCGCGCGCACCGTCGCCTTCTCCCCTTCGGTGGTCAACGTAACGTCCACTCCCGCCGGCAGTGCCCGCAGGATGTCGAGAAACTTGCGGCCCGGTACCGTGATGTCGCCGGCGGCCTCGGCGGCCACCGTGGTCGTCGCAGCGAGCTCGACCTCGAGATCCGTACCGGTCATGCCGAGACGCTTCTCGCGTGCCGACAACAAGATATTTGCCAGCACCGGCATGGTCTGCCGCCGTTCGACTACACCGATCACGCTTTGCAGGGGAGCGAGGAGCTCCTCGCGCTTCGCCGTCAGCTTCATAAGTCTTATCTTCTTCTCTTAGATCTTTAAGAATTCAGATTGTAGTGATGATTGGGCCTGTGAATAGTGATGATTTCGCTCGCACCCGAATCCGATCAAGCTGTTATGCGCTGCTTTCGCTTGCGCTTTTCGGGGACTGCCTGGGAGTGAGCTGTGTATCGTCTGTGTGTAACTTTATCCCCAGATCGCTCCACCGGATATCCACAGACTTATCCTCTCAAGCCGTCAAGGTTCTCAACAGGTTCGAGTAATCCTCGCTCATCCGGATGTCGATATCACGCAGCTCCTTGATTCGCTTGCAGGCATGCAGCACCGTCGTGTGGTCGCGCCCGCCGAAGGCATCCCCGATTTCAGGCAGGCTCTGACTGGTCAGCTCTTTGGCGAGCGCCATGGCCACCTGACGAGGCCGGGCCACTGAGCGGCTGCGCCGCTTGGACAGCAGGTCCGCAACCCGCACTTTGTAATAATCCGCGACCGTCTTCTGGATGTTCTCGATGGTCACCAGCTTCGCTTGCAGCGACAGCAGATCCTTCAGCGCCTCCTTGGTGAACTCCAGGGTGATCGGGCGCCCCGTGAAGCGAGCATTGGCAATCACCCGGCGCAGAGCGCCTTCGAGCTCGCGCACGTTGGAGCGAATTCGCTTGGCGATGAAGAACGCGACTTCCTCCGGCAGCGGCATGCCGAACTGACGCGACTTGCTCATCAGAATTGCCACGCAGGTCTCGAGCTCAGGCGGCTCGATGGCAACCGTCAGGCCCCATCCGAAGCGCGATTTTAACCGCTCCTCCAGTCCATCGACCTCCTTCGGGTAGCGATCGCAGCTGAGAATGACCTGATGCTGGCCCTCGAGCAGGGCGTTGAAGGTGTGGAAGAACTCCTCCTGCGAGCGGTCCTTGCCGGCAAAGAACTGGATGTCATCGATCAGCAGCGCATCGAGCGAGCGGTATGCCGTCTTGAACTCGTTCATGGAGTTGTGCTGCAGCGCGCGCACCATATCGCTGACGAAGCGCTCGGAGTGCACATAGGCGATGCGCGCCTCCTCGTTCTGCTCGCGAATGCAGTGTGCGATGGCATGCATCAGATGCGTTTTGCCGAGGCCGACACCGCCGTACAGGAACAGCGGGTTGTAGGCCTTGCCCGGATTCTCGGCAACCTGCAGCGAGGCGGCCTTGGCCATCTGGTTGCTCTTGCCCTCGACGAAGGTCGCGAACGAAAAATCCGCATTGAGCCGGGCGCCGATCACCAGGCCTTCGCCGCGTCGTGGCCGCTTCGCAGGCTCCAGAGCCGGTACGGGTGGTGGCGGTGGCTCATTCACGGGGCTGCGCGAGCCGACCTCTACCGTAACGATCGGCACATCCCCGGTGCTCTTGTCACGCAGCAGCTCACCAATGCGCGGCAGCAGCCGTTCGTTGATCCATTCGACCACGAAACGGTTGGGCGCAAGCAGCTTCAGCGCGCCGGCGCCCTCGAGCGCCTGCAGCGGCCGCACCCAGGTATTGAACTGCTGCTCCGGCAGCTCGGCTTCCAGTGCGCACACGCACCGGGCCCATAGCGACGCTTCCACGCGCGCACTCCCCCGACTGGATCTAGGCGCCGTCCCCGGCCATGGGTGCCGGGGCGTTCGCCGTTCGTGACAGCCCTTCCGCGAGCGCTCCCGGGCAGCGACATGCACCGCCCGTGCGGAGCGATCGCGGAAAGATGCCACGGCAGCGAGACCGCAGAACGTGCACCATGGAGGGGTCCGGCTTCGTGGAAAAGGCTCGGCAGTCTATACCGATCGGCCGCTGTGCTGAAGATTTTAGCGCGATTAAATATTGACACCTTGGCGGTCAACGGCTTAGCCTTGCCGCCCCTTTTTGGAACCCCCAATGGACCTTCTGGAGCCCGCGGTATGAAGCGTACCTATCAACCGAGCAAGCTGCGCCGTAAGCGCACGCACGGGT
>DAHVTM010000088.1:0-12767 GCA_027324195.1 Gammaproteobacteria bacterium
TCCCGTCGGTGTCGATCAATCCGGCAAGGAACGGCAGGAAGAACCGCTCCGGCTCGGCCGCCACCCATGCCGGCACTCGCAGCGTCGCGGATTGGTTGCCGGTCTGACCATCGATGAGATCGAGCGCGCGGCTTGCAGCGAAGCTGGATACCGTGAAGTCCCACACCGGAGTGTCGTTTGCGGTCCGCGCGGACACCAGTTGCGCCCGGCTGTCGGCAAAGGCAGCAAAGAACGCTGCGTAACGCTCCGCGACTTCGCGCGCCACTGCGCGAATCTTGAACACGAACCACTGCCCCAATGCACCGGTCTTGCCATGCCACCGCAGGTGCGCGGGCTTGTCCGAGTGTTTCTTTTCGTATGCACTGCCGTCGCCGAGATGCGCCCCGGCGAACCACGCCTCGAGCGCGCGGTTCGTCTCACCAGCCCATTCGTAGCGGTGGTGTACGAGCGCATCCGATTCCCTCACCTCATCGGCCCGCACGTAAACCAGCCGCTCTTCACGGAACACCAGCACCGGGTGGCGAATCGACGTCGTCAGTGAGAGGCCGTTTGACCAGATGCGGATGTTCTCGTGCTGCGGCACGTGCGTGGTCATGTGCCGCAGGATCTTGCGCATCTCGAAGCGGCGCGTCTGACGGTCATAGCTGAGAATGCGCTCGTGCTTCTCCTGCACCGCCTGATCGGCGGTGACCAGTCCGCGCTCGGTGCGTACCCAGGTGCCGGGCGCTACACACCCGGCCTTCAGCGTCAGCCCTGCCTCATGGACCTTGCCCAGGATGTTGTCCATCGAATCCTCGATGGTCCCCGAGACGGTGCAGTTGATCGTCGAGGTGGCGGGCTTGTGCTCGCGCGCGCCGGCATTGGAGGTGACGCGACCGGCCGGAATCGCGCCGCGGCGCAACGCCCAGAGGAACCGCTCGTACCACTCCTCGCGCAGCTCTTCGCGCTCGACGTCCGCCAGCGCGCGCGCGACGCGCCTGTACGTATCGTCCATCGTTTTGTCGATGGCCGTGCCGTCTTTGGCGGTCAGGCGGTATTTCTTGTCCCAGATATCGATCGACGCCTCCTGGAACGGAATGGCGTCTATGTCCTTTGTTTCGATCTTCACGACGGTATTCATGTGTCCGCGGCGCCCCAAGTGTCTGCACACCGGATCACAGGGAATACGGGCAGCGCGGAAAGCGCGGGGCTGCGCGTAACCGGATCCGCCGGTACGCCGATCCACAGCCTGTATCCCCCTGAGCCTCCCGAACGCGCGATCTCGGACCACCAAGTGGCGGACACAAGATCTTGTGTCGGGGTAAAGAGCCTAATGAGCACCTGCCTTGGCGTCAAGATTGCGCACGCGCGACACCGAACCCATTAAAGTCTTGAAAAACAATATCTTATAGAGAACGCGGCTGCGTTGACCGCGGGGTTTTTTTTGCCTGAATCTGAATTCACTCGCAACCTATAACCCCAATATATTGTATCCCCCGCATACCCACAGGTTATGCACACCTACGCGTCTCAAAGAACGCGGCGCTACCGCGGTGACGACGGGCCATTCCACAACGGGGCGGATGGCACCCCGGGATGCCCCCGCACCACCGGGCTTGAAAACTCCGCAGCCGGCCACAGATCCGCTGCAGACAGACGGCACATAAGCCCGACATCATCACTCATTGGAGGTTGGATCATGACTGTTGTTCGCTATCAGCCTTGGACACTCATCGACAGCCTGCAGCGTCAGCTGGATCAGGCGTTCTCGAGCGAGACCGGCGATAATGCCGCCGCCGACGTTGCGTGGATTCCCCAAGTCGATGTCTATGAGGAGCCCGATCGTTACGTGGTGGTTGCCGACGTGCCAGGCGTTGAGCCGAAGGATGTGCGCATCACCGCCGACAAGGGGCTGCTCACCATCCGCGGCGAGAAGCGCACACGGGACACTCAGCCGAGCAACGCGCGGCAGCGCCTGGAGCGACGAACCGGGGTGTTCCTGCGCACCTTCACTCTACCGGAAGGCGCCGATGTCGATGCCATCACGGCCAAGCAGGCGCACGGCGTGCTGGAGGTCGTGATTCCGAAGCAGCCGCAACTTCAACCCCGCAACATCGAGGTGCGGGCGGCCTGAGATGGCGTGCTGATGCCCCGGGGACGGCACTCCTCACCCCGGGGCTCAGCGCGCTGGATGACAGGCATCCCGCGGCCGCGCGGGCAGCGTACACTCTAGAACCCCTCCATGGCAGCCCCAATGAACATTTGCGTGTTGGGTGGTACCGGCTTCGTCGGCACCGCCCTGATCAACCGGCTCGCTCAACAGGGTCACTGGGTTCGCGTGCCCACACGCGATGCGGCGCTGAATCATTCACTTCGAGTTTTGCCAACGGTCAGACTGCTGCGGGCGAATGTGCATGACCCGCGAGTGCTCGATCGACTGGTTGAAGGCGCCGATGCCGTCATCAATCTTGTCGGGATCCTCAATGAGCACGGCCGCAACACCTTCCAGCGCGCGCACGCCGATCTTGCCGCAAAGCTGATGGCTGCGTTGAAGGCCGGTCGCGTACACCGAGTGCTGCACATGAGCGCTCTCGGCGCCGACTTGCACGGGCCCAGCCGCTACCTGCGCAGCAAGGGCGAGGCCGAGGCACACGTGCGCGCAGGCGCGACGCACGCGGATTTCACGATCTTCCGCCCATCGGTCATTTTTGGTCCCGGCGACTCACTCACCAACCGCTTCGCCAGCCTGCTGCGCCTGTCCCATGGCTGGTTGCCGCTCGCCCGCGCACACGCCCGTTTCGCACCGGTGTACGTCGGAGACGTTGCCGAGGCGTTTGTACACGCTCTGCACGATCGCACAACTATCGGTCAGACCTATGAGCTTTGCGGTCCGCAGGTCATGACCCTCGCACAGCTCGTGCGCACGACGGCGGCGGTAGGTGCTTTGCCGTGCCGGATCGTGCGACTGGCGGATGCGTTCGGTCGACTGCAAGGGGCACTGATGCAGTGCCTGCCCGGCAAGCCCTTCACGCTCGACAATTTTCGCTCGCTGACGCTAGATAGCGTGTGCGCGGAAAACGGCTTCGCGCGCCTCGGACTTCAGCGCCACAGCATGATGGATGTTCTGCCGACCTATTTGGCGCCAAGCGCCCCGACGACGCCGTTCACGCTGTCCTCCTGATCCGGCTGCGAGGTCTCGGACCTCAATCCACGGCGGCGTCACCCGCGGATGGGGAGAAACAAACTCAGGGTGACGGCGTGTCTGCCGGTTCGAGCCCGCGAACAGCCTCTAGCCGACGCTGACGGATCTTCTCGCCGATAGCCGCCCCAGAGAGCCCCGCGCGCTCTTGCGCATTCAGCGTCACGGCTGCGACCGTCGTGCGCGCACGGCGCAGAAATTGCGCCTGTGGATAGGGCTGGCCTTCCAGCCCCGCTCGACCACGAGCATCGGCCTCGCACGCACGTAACAGCGCATCGAACCGCTCGGGCCGGCGTAGCGCATCGGTGCTCTCGAGCAGCTGCAGCACGGTCACGGGACGCAACTCTGTCGCACGATGCACCTGGGCGTGATATCGCGCGGTCAGCACGGCGAGTTCCCGGTACACGGTGGGTACTTTCAGGCGTGCGCACAATGCCTCGATGAGCGGGACGCCGGCCTCCTCGTGCCCATGATGACTCGGCCAGCGCTCCGGTGGCGTGCACGCCTTGCCCAGATCATGCATGAGCACTGCGAAGCGCGCGTCCGTCGGCAGCCCCGCATCGGCCGCCCAGCGCAACGCCAGCATGACGTGCGCACCGGTATCGATCTCCGGGTGCCATTTGGCGGGCTGCGGCACACCGTAGAGCGCCTGCACCTCGGGGAAGATCACGGCCAACGCCCCGCATGCGCGCAGCGTCTCGAAAAAGACGTCCGGCCGGCTCTCTGCAAGTGCACGCTCGGTCTCCTGCCAGAGGCGCTCGGGCACCAGCGCATCGAGTTCGCCGGACTCGCTCATGCGTCGCATCAAGGCCTGCGTCTCATCCGCCACTCGAAAGCCGAGGGTTGCGTAGCGCGCCGCGAAGCGCGCGACGCGCAGTACGCGCACCGGGTCCTCGACGAAGGCCGCGGAAACGTGCCGCAGCAGGCGCGCAGCGAGATCGCGCTGGCCACCGTACGGGTCGATGATCTCTCCTGTGGCGCTTTCTGCCATGGCGTTAATTGTCAAATCCCGCCGGCGCAGATCCTCCTCCAGCGTCACGCTCGGAGAGAATTCGGTCGCGAATCCCCGGTAGCCCGGTCCGACTTTGCGCTCGAGCCGCGCCAGGGCGTATTCCTCTCGAGTCTCGGGATGCAGAAACACCGGGAACTCCCGGCCCACCGGCAGGTAACCCTGGCGCTCGAGGTCCTGCGGACGGGCCCCGACGACCACCCAGTCGCGCTCGCTCACCGCTCGCCCGAGCAACCGGTCCCGCACCGCTCCGCCGACTAGGTAGACTTCCATGCTCACATGGTAACCGAGTCCCGGAACCGTTCTCTGCGCGATGTCCCTCGGGTGCGCCCGGGCCTCATCGCTCGGGTCGCGCGGTACGCGTGCGGTCTTCTGGCTTTGTCGGCACTCTGCGGATGCGCGAACACCCTGTACCTGATGCAGGCCGCAGCAGGCGAGTGGCAGGTGATCCATGGACGCCGCCCGATCGTGGATGTGATCGACGAGCCCAATGCGCCGGAGGCCCTGATCCGCGAGCTCAGCGATGTCCGCGCGGCACGCCGCTTCGCCTCGCAGCAGCTAGACCTGCCGAACAACGACAGCTACCGCAGTTACGTCAACATCGGACGCCGCTATGTCGTCTGGAACGTGGTCGCGGCGCCCCGGTTCTCCGTCAAGCCCAAGCAGTGGTGCTTTCCGATCGCCGGATGCGTCGCCTATCGCGGTTACTTCCATGAACAGAGCGCCCAGATCTTCGCCCGTCATCTGCGGCGGGAAGGCTACGACGTCCTGGTCGAGGGCGTGCCCGCCTACTCGACGCTCGGCAGACTTCCCGATCCAGTGATGAGCACCATGCTGCGTTACGGTGCCGACGAGCTCGCCGGCATGATTTTCCATGAACTCGCCCACCAGTTGCTCTACGTGCCGAACGACTCGCGCTTCGATGAGGCGTTCGCAATGACGGTCGAGAACGAAGGCTTGAAGCGCTGGCTGCGGTTTCGCCATGAGCCTGAGCGCATCGCCGAGTTCGAACGGCTCGACGCGGCGGACCGCGCGTTCGCCGCGCTGTTGCGCGATACGCGCACGCGGCTCGCCCGATTGTATGCCTCCGCAATTCCTCGCGCGCGCATGGCGCAACGTAAGCGCGCCGTCTTCGCCCGCCTGGCTCGCCGACTGCGGGAGCTTGAGCGGCGGCTGCACGTGCATGCGCCGGTTTACGACCGTTGGATCCGGTACGGATTAAACAACGCCGATCTGGTCTCCGTCGGCACCTATTACGACTGCCTGCCAGGATTCGAGCGGTTGCTGCAGCACGAACAGGACAATCTGCCCCAGTTCTACGCGGCGGCCCGGCGCCTGGCGCAGGAACCGAAGAGCGAGCGAGACCGCGCGCTGTGCGCGCCTCGCCGCAGGCTCACGGCGCGCCGGTGACCCGCGCACCGGCAATCGTCCGGGCCCCTCCCTCTAGAGCGACCCGCGCAGGTCCTGCAGCGCAAAGCCGCTGAGCGCCTGGTCGAGATCTCGGGTCAGCGCCATCACCTTGAAAGCCTCGCCCATTTCCCCCGGCAACAGCAGCCGGCGCGCCTCCCCGGCACGCCGTGCATGCTCCACCGTATCCGCACCGGTCTCGGCGATGTAGCGCTGGATTCCCGTACCGAGCAGAAAGGCCGCCTGCGTCGCGAAGCCGGCGACATCCAGGGCGCACTCCAGGGCGGCCTCGGCGACCCGCGTGAAATCCACCCATGCGGTGATGTCCTGCACCCCGAGGTTCACGTAGGGATCATCGTGGACCCGATGTTTGAAATGACAGCGCAGCGTGCCGGTGAGCCGCTGCGGATGATAGTAGTGGGCGCGCGGCAAGCCGTAATCGAGAAGGAGCAGCAGCCCGCGCACGAGAGGCTCAGCGACCCCCGCAAGCCAGGGCCCCACGCGCAGGCACATCTCTGAGATGTATCCGTCGGGCAGTGCGGCCGGCAGCCCTGCGCGCAAACGCTCCCATTCTGCCGCCAACTGCGCGTCGGCTGGCCTGGAGCGTTCGATAAGCCGGCCCTCCTCAAGCCCGATGCCGAGTTCGCGGATCTGCCCGCCCGCGAACATGAAGCGCCGGCAGGGCAGCGCATCGAGCACCTCATTGGCGAGGATCACCCCGCGAAACGGCCGTTCGGGCAGGCGCTCAAGCCACACGACCCGCTCGGCGAGCGCCGTGGGCAGCGTGGCAATCCGCCGGCGCTGCCGGGCAGCCAGATCGGCACTGACTTCGAGAATCGCATAGCGCTGCGGGAGACGCCCGCGCGCAGCAAGCTCGCTCAGCACCGACGCGGCCATTCGCCCGGTGCCGGCGCCGAGTTCGAGGATCTGTCCGCCGTCTTCAAGCACCTCGGCACATTGCGCGGCCACACACCGGCTGAACAGGTCCGACATTTCCGGTGCCGTCACGAAATCCCCGCCCGCACCGATTTTTTCGCTGCCGGCACTGTAGTAGCCGAGACCCGGCGCGTACAACGCCAGCGCCATGAACTGCTCGAACGACAGCCAGCCGCCGGCCGCGCGCACCGCGGCGCAGATGTGCTCGGTGAGCACGCGCCCATGCTCGGCTTCTTCCGCCGACAGCAGCGGGGTCATAATGTCGCTTGAACTCACCACTGAATCACCCGATACCCATGACACCACCCAGCGACGCCCCACACACGAACGGGCCACTGACCGGCAAAACCGCTCTCGTGACCGGCGGGGCGCGGCGCGTCGGCGCGGTGGTGGCTCGTGCGCTGCACGGCGCCGGCGCGCGCATCGTGCTGCACTACCGCAGCTCGGCGCGGGCAGCCGAGCAGCTCGCCGCACAGCTGAATGGCGAGCGTGCCGAATCGGTAGTGCTCGCCAAAGCGGACCTGCTCGATCCGCACGCGCTGCAGCAGCTCGCCGCCACCGCGGCGGCGGCCTTTGGGCGACTCGATGTCCTCGTCAACAACGCCTCGACGTTCTATCCGACCCCGCTGGGACAGATCGACGAGCGTGTCTGGAACGACCTCATCGGCACCAATCTCAAAGCGCCGCTGCTGCTGGCGCAGGCGGCGAGTAGTGCGTTGCGCGAGAGCGGCGGACTGATACTCAATCTCGTGGACATCCACGGCATGCGGCCGCTGCGCCATCACACGGTCTACAGCGTCGCCAAGGCCGGTCTGATCATGCTCACCAAGTCGCTGGCGCGCGAACTCGGCCCGCAGGTGCGGGTGAACGCCATTGCCCCCGGCCCCGTGATGTGGCCGGAGAGCGGCGTCGATGAGGCGCTGCGCCAGCACATCGTTGAGCGAACGGCCTTGAAGCGCACGGGCTCGCCCGAGGACATCGCGCGTGCGGCGTTGTTTTTCGCGTGTGACGCGCCGTTCGTCACCGGCCAGATTCTCGCCATCGACGGCGGGCGCAGCATCGGCTGGTAGCGCATTCACACCTGCGGACCCGCCTCGGGCGCGCGCACCGGAACCAGCGGGTGTGCGGCCTGATCGAAACGCCGCCAAAGTTCGGCGATGGTCAGCCCTTCGGTTGGATGGGTCAGATCCGGCGCCAGATCGGCCAGGGGGCCGAGCATGTAGGCACGCTTCAGCAAGTCCGGGCGCGGCACTCGCAAAGCCGGGGTGTCCACGATCCGCTCGCCGTACAGCAACAGATCCAGATCCATCGTGCGCGGCGCCCAGCGCGGCGCGGCACGGGTACGCCCGCACATGCCCTCAATGACCTGCAGACGCGCGATCAGTGCATCGAGCGTCACTTCGGTGCTGAATCCGGCCACGAAGTTGATGAAATCGTCCCCCTCGAACCCGACTGCGCGATTGCGATACCAGGGGGAGAATCGCACGTGCGCAAAGGTACGACGCAGTTCGCTCGCCGCAAGCGCCAGATGCCTCTCGGGCTCGACGTTGCTGCCGGCTGCGACGTAGACCTCGGGCATAGGGGCGCTTCAGCGGGATGCGGCCAGATCAGCCCGGTGCCGCTCGATCATCACGCCGACGTCGCGCGAGTTGCGAATGGCCCCAGGCTTGTTCAGGGACAGACGCACCCACTGCAGCCCGAACTCCTCGAGCAGCAGCACGGCCAGCCGATGCGCCAGGGTCTCGACGAGCTTGAACTCAGAGGCCTCGATGTATGACACCACTCGCTTGGCCACCCGCTTGTAATCCACGGTGTCGGCCACCTCATCGGAGGCGCCTGCCTGCGCGCAATCGACGGGCAGCTCGATATCGACCACCACGGTCTGCTTGACGAGCCGCTCCCAGTCGATAAAGCCAATGATGCACTCTGCGGTTAACCCGCGCAGAAAGATCCGGTCGCCGGAAAGCGCCGTGTTCGTCATGTTTGCTCAATCCCCTTACAATTCATCCCCAGCGTGCCCTCGCCGCCAACCGGCGGCAGCGATTCGATCGGCCATTGGGCGTACGCTGCAATGGCGAGGCCCTGGCGCTCGCCGGCACGCAACCGGTGCAGTCCGGCCACGGCGATCATCGCAGCGTTGTCGGTGCAAAACTCGATGCGCGGATAGTACACGCGTGCGCCGTGCCGGGCGGCAGCGTTCGCGAGCGCCGCGCGCAGCGACTGATTGGCGCTCACCCCCCCCGAGACCACCAGCGCACCGAGCCCGGTCTGCTCGAGGGCGCGCTCGGCCTTGACGGTCAGCGTCTCGATGATCGCCTCCTGTACCGCACGGGCGACGTCCGCCTTCAGTCGATCATCGAGGACTCGCCCGCGCACCGTCTGCAGCACAGCGGTCTTCAGTCCCGAGAAGCTGAACTCGAGCCCCGGACGGTCGAGCATGGGCCGGGGAAAATGGAACGCGTCAGCCGCGCCCGCGCGCGCGAGCCGCGCGAGCTCCGGGCCGCCGGGATACGGCAGTCCGAGCAGCTTCGCCGTCTTGTCGAATGCTTCACCGGCGGCATCGTCGCGTGTATCGCCAAGGATGCGATACCGCCCGATGCCACGGACTTCGATGAGCTGGGTATGGCCACCGGAGACCAGCAGGGCCAAGTGCGGAAACGGCGGCGGCTCAGGTTCGAGCAGCGGCGCAAGCAGGTGGCCCTCCAGGTGGTGCACCCCCACCGCTGGCACGCCCCAGGCATAGGCCAGGCTGCGGGCCAGCGCCGCCCCGGTGAGCAGAGCGCCAATCAGACCGGGACCGGCGGTGTATGCCACGCCATCCAGGCCCTGAGCGCCCCCCTCGGCAGCGGCCAGCGCCCGCTTCACCAGCGGCAGCAGTTTGCGTACATGGTCCCGCGAGGCCAGCTCCGGCACGACGCCGCCATAGGCCCGGTGCAGGTCAATTTGGCTGTACAGCTCGTGCGCCAGCAGCCCCTGCGTCTCATCCAGGACCGCCGCGGCGCTCTCGTCACACGAGGATTCGATGGCCAGCACACGCATTTTTTGCCTTTACCTCAAGCCTCTACTAGAATTGCCGGCCCATTTGATCCGGCTCTTCGAGTCCGCCGCAGGGTACCCCGCCAGGGTGCGAGAGGCGAATCGGGATCCGGCCCCTACATTTCCTCAGAGGTTTCGATGCCGAGCGTCCGTATCCGCGAGAACGAGTATTTCGATGCCGCCTTGCGGCGTTTCAAACGCGCCTGTGAAAAGGCCGGCATCCTCACCGAGCTGCGCCGGCGCGAATTCTACGAGAAGCCGACCCAGGAGCGGAAACGCAAGAAAGCCGCGGCGGTGAAACGGCACATGAAGCGCGTCTCCCGCGAGGGCATGCGGCCCGCGCGCTGAGGTTCTTTGGCATGACGCTCAAGGAACGCATCACCGAAGACATGAAGAGCGCGATGCGCGCCGGCGAGAAGGAGCGTCTTGCCACCATCCGCATGGCCCTGGCCGCGATCAAGCAGCGCGAGGTTGATGAGCGGGTGACGCTCGATGACTCTCAGGTGCTCGGCGTGCTCGAGAAGATGATCAAGCAGCGCAAGGAAGCCATTGAGCAGTTTCACAGCGGCGGTCGCGCCGATCTGGTCGCCAAGGAGAGCGCCGAGATCGCGGTGCTGGAGGCGTATCTGCCGGCCCAGATGAGCAGCGCCGAAGTCGATGCACTCATTACGCAGGTGATCGCCGCACACGGCGCCAGCTCGGTCAAGGACATGGGAAAAGTCATGGCCGCCGTCAAAGCCCAGGCCCAGGGCCGAGCCGACATGAGCGCCGTGAGCGCGCTCGTGCGTGAACGACTGGGCCGTCTGCAGGGGTAGTCGGCCCCCATCATTCCGCAGAGTTTCATCGATGAGCTGATCGCCCGCACGGACATCGTGGAGGTGGTCGGTTCGCGCGTGCCACTGACCAAGGCGGGTCGCGAATACAAGGCCTGCTGCCCGTTTCACAGCGAAAAGACCGCCTCGTTCTGGGTCAGTCCCGAGAAGCAGTTCTACCACTGTTTTGGCTGCGGGGCGCACGGCACGGCGCTGCGCTTCCTGATGGAATACGATCACATGAGCTTTCCCGAGGCGATCGAGGATCTCGCCGGGCGGCTCGGGCTGACCGTGCCGCGCGAAGGCGGCACCGGCAACGCCGCCGACAGCCAGCACTCGGCGCTGTACGAGCTGATGGGACGGGTTGCGAACTTTTACACCGAAGCGCTCAGTCGTGACGCACGCGCGTCCGATTATGTCAAACGACGCGGGCTCAGTGCCGAAACCGTACAGCGCTTTGCGCTCGGCTATGCGCCGGATGCTTGGAATGCGGTGCTGAGTCGGTTCGGCCTCCGCGATGCAGACCGCCATGCCCTCGCCGCGACCGGACTCATCATCGAGCGCGCGGACAGCCGGGGCGACCGGCACTACGACCGTTTCCGCGACCGGATTATGTTTCCGATCCGGGACAACCGTGGCCGAGTGATCGCCTTTGGTGGCCGCGTGCTCGACCGCGGCGAACCCAAGTACTTGAATTCGCCCGAGACGCCCCTATTTCACAAGGGGCGGGAGTTGTATGGGCTCTATGAAGCCCGTACGAGCGGGGCCAGCCTGAAGCGCCTGGTGGTGGTGGAAGGCTACATGGATGCGGTGCGTCTGCATCAGGCCGGCATCACCTATGCGGTGGCGACGCTGGGCACGGCGACCACTGCCGAGCATCTGAAGCGGATCTTTCGGCTAGTCCGCGAGGTGGTCTTTGCGTTCGACGGTGATCGTGCCGGCCGCGCAGCCGCCTGGCGTGCGCTGCAGCACGCGCTGCCCGAGACCCGAGAGGGTCGTGAGATTCGCTTCTTGTTTCTGCCTGAAGGCGAGGACCCAGACAGCCTAGTCGGGACCGAAGGCCGCGCAGCCTTCGAGCAGCGGCTCGACGGCGCACTGCCTCTGTCCGAGTACCTCGTCGGAGAGTTGTCGGCGCAATTGGATATCGCGCATGCTGACGGACGGGCCCGCCTTGCCGAAGCGGCCCGACCGCTGGTGGCCCAAGTTCCCCCCGGAGTGTATCGGGAACTGCTGATCGGCCGCGTGGCCGAAGTGGTACGGTTACCGGCAGCACGGCTCGAGGCGCTCTGGCAGGACGCCGGCACGACGGCCGCCTCTGTTGCGGCCACGCCTGCGCCAGCGCCTGCGCGTACGGCACGTACGGTGCGTAGCGCCGGGCGAGGCAGCTTGGTCCGCCAGGCGATCGCGCGGCTGGTGCGTTTCCCGGCGATCGCCGCCGCGGTCACGGCGAGCGAGCGACGTGGCCTCGAGGGCTGCGCCGAGCCCGGAGCGGCGTTGCTGTGCGCGCTGCTCGATGATTTGCGCGAACGGCCGTTACAGATATCGGCCCAGGTCATCGAGCGCTGGCGCGATCGTCCCGGCGGGGAGCATCTGGGGCGACTGCTCGAGCGCGAAGCGGTGCTCGATGACGCGGGCGCCACGGCCATTGAGCTGCGAGCAGCACTTGAGAAGCTGGCCGGGCTGAGTGCCGAGCACCGCTTGCGGGCGCTTGAAGCGCAGAGCCGAGACCGGCCGCTGAATGCTGAGGAAATGAAGGAATTTCAAATGCTTATGTCAAAGCGAAGCGTTCGGGATGAAAAAACGTGACCGGCGTGAACTTGTGATCGACAGTGGAGCCTCATACACTAGGCGAATTTATTTTGGCGCCCCTTGAGTCCGCCCTCTCCTGCAAATACATAGGGGTGAGGCCGCTCGCCCAATTCTTCGAGATTCAATGAAAGCCAAGTCCAAATCTTCTGCAACGAGCCACAAGCGGTCTGCGGCGCACTCCGGCAAGCCGGCCAAAGTCAGCAGCGCCGAGAAGGCCGCTCACGTGGGTGCCCACAAAGCGCACACCAAGGCCGTACCGGCCAGCAAGCGCGTCACGCACCCGCACGAGGCCGACGCCGAACCGCGCCAGAGCGCGGACAAGCGTCCCGTCGCCGAGCGGCGCCCCGTCGCCATGCCCGAAGACCGCCAATCGCAGTTGAAGCTGCTCATCGCGCGCGGCAAGGAGCAGGGCTACCTCACGTATGCGCAGGTCAACGACCACCTGCCCTCCGAGATCGTCGATCCGGAACAGATCGAGGACATCGTCAACACCATCAACGAGATGGGCATTCCGGTGTACGAAAAGGCACCGGACACGGAATCGCTGCTCGCCGGCGAGCCGTCGGCACCGGCCGACGAG
>DAHVTM010000117.1:0-7545 GCA_027324195.1 Gammaproteobacteria bacterium
GTACATGAAGGTCGTGATCGACAAGCTGCAGGAGCTCGGCATCCGCAAGGATTTCATCGTGCTGGTCGGTGGCGCACCGCTGAACGAGGAGTTCGGCAAAGCCGTCGGCGCCGATGCGTACTGCCGTGACGCCGCCGTAGCGGTCGAGACCGCCAAGAGCCTCATCGCCAAGCGCCGCGCCGCGCGGGCTGCCTGAGCGAGCCGCGGCGCTCAAGATGAACTCAGGCAACGGCACGCTCATCATCGCCTGCGGCGCGCTCGCGCACGAGGTTGCCGCGCTGCGCCGTACCAACGGTTGGGCGGTCGATGTGCAGTGTCTGCCGCCTGAGCTGCACAACCGGCCGGAGCGGATCGCTCCGGCCGTGCGTGAGCAGATCCGCGCTCACCGCGCGCAATACCGCAAGATCTTCATCGCCTATGGCGAATGCGGCACCGGCGGTGCGCTCGACAAACTGCTTGCTGAAGAGGGCATCGAGCGGCTGCCTGGGGCGCACTGCTACGAATTCTTCGCCGGGCCGCAGGCCTTCGCCGCACTGGCCGATGCCGAGCCCGGCACGTTTTATCTGACTGACTTTCTCACCCGGCACTTCGAACGGTTGGTGATCCAGGGGCTCGGGATCGACCGGCACCCGGAACTCGAGCAGATGTATTTCCACAACTACCGCAAGGTGGTTTATCTGGCCCAGACGCGCTCGAGTGCACTCTCGGAGGAGGCGCGGCGGATCGCCGCGCGGCTGAATCTGCAGTTCGAAGAGCATTTCACCGGTTTTGGCCTGCTCGGTGAGCGCCTTGCGGCCATGGCACCCGAGGCAATCCCCACGTGGCAAACCTGATCATCATCTCCTGGCGGGACATTCCCGCGCAGGTCATCGTCAAGCGCGGCCGAGAGACGGCCAAGGTACAGCTGTCCCAACGATTTCAGGAGGCCGTCGATCGCGCTGCGATGCGCGCCGGACGCGGGACCTCGAACGCGTACCTCGCCGACTGGCGGCGCAGCGAGCCCCGCCCGTGCGGGGATGATCTGCAGGCCGAGGCCAATGCTGAGGCCGCGCGCCTTGAGAGTCTCTACAGCGACGAGCGGCTCGAGCAAATGATCCGTGCCAAGGGCCTCGATCCGACCTCACCGGCCGCAGCCGAGTCCACCTCCGACTGACCCCTCCTCTCACTCGCAAGAGAACCGATGTACACCCTCAGATTGTGGTCGGTGCGTCATGCGCGCGGCCTGAACTCGCTCTACCGCGCAATTGAACGCGTGCTCGTCGCGCTCGACCCGCTCTGGCGGCGCATCGGCTACGAGCGGCTCGATCGCCCCGTCGCCGCCGTCGAGCGCACGGTCAAAGGCATGCTGTTCGACTGCAAGATGTGCGGCCAGTGCGTGCTCAGTTCCACAGGCATGTCCTGCCCGATGAATTGCCCGAAGAACTTGCGCAACGGACCTTGCGGCGGAGTGCGCGAGAACGGCCATTGTGAAGTGCGGCCCGAAATGAAGTGCGTGTGGCATCAGGCCATTGCCGGCAGCGCGCGCATCAATGGCGGGGCGGCGGCGATCCGCACGGTTCAACCGCCGGTCGATCGGCGCCTGACGGGCCACTCCTCATGGCTGCGCGTGGCGCGCGAGCGCGCGGGGTCGAAGGTATGATTTTCGAAGACGAACCGGTACCCGGTTATCCGCTGCCGATCCTCCCCGGGCACACCTCGCCGGGGCGACTCGAGCGCATCCTGCGCGCCGGACAGTTCGCGATCACCACCGAGTTGGCGCCACCGGACTCAGCCGATCCCGAGGAAGTCTATCAGCGCGCCAAAATCTTCGACGGTTATGTCGACGCGATCAATGCAACCGACGGCAGCGGCGCGAATTGCCACATGTCGAGCGTCGCGGTATGTGCGCTGCTCACCCGGATCGGGTATGCGCCGGTAATGCAGATCTCCTGCCGGGACAAGAACCGCATCGCGATCCAGGGCGACATCCTCGGCGGCGCTGCGATGGGCGTGTGCAACATCCTGTGCCTGAGCGGAGATGGGGTGCAGGCGGGCGATCATCCGCAGGCGCTGCCGGTATTTGACCTCGACTGCATGTCACTGCTCACCACGGCGCGCACGCTGCGCGATGAGCAGCGCTTTCTCAGCGGACGCAAGCTCACTTATCCGCCGCGGGTGCTGCTCGGTGCAGCGGCCAACCCCTTTGCTCCGCCTCTCGAGTGGCGCGCCGAGCGGCTCGCCAAGAAGGTGGATGCGGGCGCCCAGTTCATCCAGACCCAATATTGTTACGACGTGCCGCTGCTGCAGCAGTACATGCAGCGCGTGGACGACCTCGGCCTCATCGGCAAGGTTTTCCTGCTGGTTGGCGTCGGACCGTTGCGCTCGGCCAAGACCGCCGAGTGGATGCGCAAGAACGTGCCTGGCCTGCACATCCCCGATGCGATCATCAAGCGCCTCGCCGGCGCACAGGATCAGGCCCGCGAGGGTCGTGAGCTGTGCATCGAGATCATTCAGCAGTTGCGCGAGATCCGCGGCGTGAGCGGCGTGCACATCATGGCGTACCGCCAGGAAGAAAGTGTCCCGGAGATCGTCGAACGGTCTGGAGTGCTCGCAGGGCGCGTGCCCTGGTACCCCGGTCGCGATCCTCAATCCAATTCACACAGGAAAGCATCATGACCGATACCGTCATCAGCTCCGCAACCCGCGAAGTGCTCATCGGCTTCGATCGACCGTTCGTGATGATTGGCGAGCGCATCAATCCCACGGGTCGCAAGGTGCTGGCCGCCGAAATGGCCGCCGGAGACTTCTCGCGAGTCGAGGCGGACGCGCGGGCACAGGTGGCCGCCGGAGCGCATATGCTCGATGTCAACGCGGGCATCCCGCTCGCCGATGAGCCGGCGATTCTCGCCAAGACGGTGCAGCTGGTCCAATCAATCACCGATGTGCCGCTGTCGATCGATTCCTCGATCGTCGCCGCCCTCGAGGCCGGCCTGGCGGTTTACAAGGGCAAAGCCCTGGTCAACTCGGTCACCGGCGAGGAAGAGCGGCTCGAGGCCGTGCTGCCGCTGGTGAAGAAATACGGTGCGGCGGTGGTGGCCATTTCCAACGATGAGACCGGCATCTCCGAAGACCCCGACGTGCGCTTCGAGGTCGCTAAGAAAATCGTGCACCGCGCAGCCGATTACGGCATTCCCTCAAGCGACGTGGTCGTCGATCCTCTGGTGATGCCGATCGGCGCGATCAACCAGGCCGGCGTGCAGGTGATGCATCTGCTGCGGCGACTGCGCTCGGAGCTGAAGGTCAACACGACCTGCGGCGCCTCGAACATCAGTTTCGGTCTGCCGGCACGCGAGGGCGTGACCAGCGCATTTCTGGTCGCGGCGATCACCGCGGGGATGACCTCCGCGATCATGAACCCGCTGCACCTCGAAGTGGTGCGCGCCATCATGGGGGCCGATGTCATGATGGGACACGATCCGGACTGCGCGCGTTGGATCCGCCGCTTCCGCGAGGTGCCGCCCGCGGGCGCTCCCGGGACGGAAGGCGCCGCCCGCGGTCGACGCGAAGGGGGGCACCGCCGCCGTGTCAGCTGAACAGATGCCGCTCGTCGTGTTCACCCCCTCGGGCAAGCGCGGACGCTTCCCGAGCGGCACGCCGCTGCTGCAGGCGGCTCGCTCCCTAGGGGTGGACATCGATTCGGTCTGCGGCGGCCGCGCGATCTGCGGCCGCTGTCAGGTACTGGTCATGGAGGGCGAGTTTGCCAAGCAGGGAGTGAACTCCTCCACTGAACACCTCTCGGCGCGCAGCAGCGCCGAGGAGAGCTACGCGCGGCGCCGCGCGCTCGCCCCCGGGCGGCGCCTGTCCTGTCAGTCGCGCATCGAAGGCGATCTGCTGGTTGACGTTCCGCCGAGCAGCCAGGTGCACCGCCAGGTGATCCGCAAGGCCGCCGACGCACGCGCCATCAACCTCGATCCGGTCGCGCATCTGTACTATGTCGAGGTGCGTCAGCCGGACATGCACGATCCGGCCGGGGACCTGCAGCGCCTGAAGGAAGCGCTCGAGCGCGAATGGCAATTGCGCGATCTCGGCTGTGATTTGTCAGTCCTGCAGACTCTGCAGCCGACACTGCGCAAGGGCGAGTGGAAAGTCACCGTCGCAGTGCACGCCGGCCGGCAGATCATCGGCATCTGGCCGGGCTTTCACGAGCGGCTGCTCGGACTCGCCGTCGACATCGGCTCGACTACGATCGCCGCGCACCTGTGTAATCTCACCACCGGGGAGGTCCTGGCCTCAAGCGGCATGATGAATCCGCAGATCCGCTTCGGTGAGGATCTGATGAGCCGCGTGTCCTACTCGATGATGCACCCTGATGGTGCCGAACAGATGACCCGTGCGGTGCGCGAGGCGCTCAGCACGCTCGCTGCCGAGGTGGCGCGCGAGGCGGGCGTCACGGCACAGGACATCCTCGAGCTCACTCTGGTCGGCAACCCGATCATGCACCACCTGCTGCTCGGGCTGAATCCGGACGAGCTCGGCGGCGCACCGTTCGCGCTCGCGACCGATGAGGCCATGTCGATCACCGCCGCTGAAATCGGCATCGCCGTACACCCGAACGCCCGGGCGTACACGCTGCCGTGCATCGCTGGACACGTCGGCGCGGACACCGCCGGCATGATCCTCGCCGAACGGCCGGATCTCAGCGAGGCGATCACTCTGTTGGTCGATGTCGGCACGAACGCCGAGATCGTGCTCGGCAACTCCACGCGTCTGGTCGCATGCTCCAGCCCCACCGGCCCTGCATTCGAGGGCGCGCAGATCAGCTGCGGTCAGCGTGCCGCCCCGGGCGCGATCGAGCGCGTGCGCATCGATCCAACCACGCTCGAGCCGCGCTTCAAGGTGATCGGTTCGGAACTGTGGTCCGATGAACCCGGGTTCGCCGAGTCGATCAAGTCAACCGGTGTGACGGGCATTTGCGGCTCCGGGATCATCGAGATCATCGCCGAGATGTATCTCTCCGGGGTCATCAACCAGGACGGGGTGATCGACGGCCGGCTCGCTGAGCGTAGCGGACGCATCGTCGCCCAGGGCCGCACATTCGGCTATCTGGTGCACCAGGGTACGCAGACCCTGACCATCACCCAGAACGACGTGCGCGCCATCCAGCTTGCCAAAGCGGCACTGAATGCGGGCATCACCTTGCTGATGGAGCGCTTCGGCACCGAGCGCGTCGACAACATCCGGCTCGCCGGGGCCTTCGGCGCTCACATCGACGTCAAGTACGCCATGGTGCTCGGCATGATCCCCGATTGTGATCTCGAGCACGTTAAGTCGGCCGGCAACGCCGCCGGCACCGGGGCGCGCATAGCTCTGCTCGATTACAGCGCCCGGCATACGATTGAAACGCTCGTGCACCGGGTCGAAAAAATCGAAACGGCGATCGAGCCGCGCTTCCAGGCGCACTTCGTCGAGGCCATGGGCATCCCCCACTCGAGCGCACAGTACGTTCAATTGCGCAAGGTGGTAAACTTGCCGGCCCCGAAGGCAAGTGCGCCTCGGGAAAATACGCGTGCCCGGCGGCGGCGACCGGACGCGGTCGAGAGTAACTGACATTGAGTCACGCACTCTTTCCTAAATTGTTTTGCCTGGAAACGAACTGATGCAACGGATACTGGTCGGCATTAAGCGCGTTGTGGACTACAACGTACGCATCCGTGTCAAACCCGACGGCACCGGCGTGGTCACCGACGGGGTCAAGATGAGTGTCAATCCGTTCGACGAGATTGCGCTCGAGGAGGCACTGCGGATCAAGGAGCGCGGTGCAGCCGAGGAAGTCGTTGTCGCCAGCGTCGGTCCGGCGGACTGCCAGCAGCAACTGCGCACGGCGCTCGCCATGGGAGCCGACCGCGCGCTGCACGTGCAGACTGACGCCTCGATCGAGCCACTGGTGGCCGCGCGTGTGCTGCTGAAGCTGGTCGAGCGTGAGCAGCCCTTCCTCGTCCTGCTCGGCAAGCAGGCCATCGACAATGACAATGGCCAGACCGGGCAGATGCTGGCGGGGCTGTGGAACCGGCCGCAGGCCACGTTCGCCTCCAAATTGCAGCTCGAGGGCAGCAAGGCGCAGGTTACCCGCGAGGTCGACGCCGGACTCGAGACGATCGAGATCGACCTGCCGGCGGTGGTGACGGTGGATCTGCGCTTGAACGAGCCGCGCTACGTGAAGCTGCCAGACATCATGAAGGCAAAAAAGAAGCCGCTCGAGACGCTCGATCTTGCCAGCCTCGGCCTCGAGGCTCGCGAGCAGCTGAAGGCGGTGCGCTTCGAAGCACCGCCGCAGCGTCAGAAAGGAATCCGGGTCAAGGATCCCGCCGAGCTCCTCGCCGCACTGAAGCAGAAAGGGCTGCTGTAACCATGAGCCACTCCATCCTGATCCTCGCTGAGCACAGCCAGAATCAACTGAGTGTCGGCACCGCCAAGTGCGTCGCCTGCGCCGCCGGCATCCCGGACGCTGACATCACGATTGCCGTGTGTGCCGCCGATGCTAGCGCAGTTGCCGCGCAGGCGGCCCAGCTGCAGGGCGTCGGCAAAGTACTCGTGATCGAACAGGCCGTCCATGCGCACCCGCTGGCGGCACTGATTGCCCCACAGATCGCCGCACTCGCCGGCCCGTACAGCCATGTAATCGGCCCCTCGAGCACGTTCGGCAAGGACGTCATGCCGCGCATCGCAGCCCTGCTCGACAGCCCGCAGATCAGCGACATCATGGCCGTTGAGAGCGCCACGCGCTTCCGCCGGCCGATTTACGCGAGCAACGCTCTGGTCACCGTCGAGGTCGCCGCCGGCACCAAGGTGATCGGCACCGTGCGTACCGCCTCGTTCCAACCGGCACCGCTCGGCGGCAGCGCAACGATCGAGACGGTCACTTCGAGCGTCGAGCTGCCGACCCACACTCGCTTCGTGTCCGTCTCGAGCAGCAAGAGCGATCGGCCGGACCTGCAGACTGCCGCCAAGGTGGTCTCGGGTGGGCGCGGACTCGGCAGTGCCGATGCGTTCAAAATCCTCTACAGCCTCGCCGACAAGATCGGCGCGGCCGTCGGCGCCTCGCGGGCGGCGGTCGATGCCGGCTACGCGCCGAATGAGCTGCAAGTCGGGCAGACCGGTAAGATCATCGCACCACAGCTGTACATGGCGGTGGGTATCTCCGGGGCCATCCAGCACCTCACCGGCATCAAGGATGCGCGCACCATCGTCGCGATCAACAAAGATCCGGAAGCGCCAATCTTCGAAGTGGCCGACATCGGTCTCGTCGCCGATCTGTTCCAGGCCGTGCCGGAGCTGGAAAAGCTGATCAGCGGCTGATGACGGTTTGCAGTGCGCGGGCACGGTGCCCGCGCACAGACCCATCACCTGTGCGCTAAGCCCCCCTCAATCGAGCGCGGCGCGCAGCGCACTGAGATCGGCGTCGATCTCCTCGAACTGGCTCGGCCGCTCGTACAGCTCGGCCAGCTGCGCCGGCACCGGTACCGGGCGACCGATCAGCGGCTCGATGCTCTCGCGGAACTTCGCCGG
>DAHVTM010000119.1:0-46940 GCA_027324195.1 Gammaproteobacteria bacterium
GTACATGAAGGTCGTGATCGACAAGCTGCAGGAGCTCGGCATCCGCAAGGATTTCATCGTGCTGGTCGGTGGCGCACCGCTGAACGAGGAGTTCGGCAAAGCCGTCGGCGCCGATGCGTACTGCCGTGACGCCGCCGTAGCAGTCGAGACCGCCAAGAGCCTCATCGCCCAGCGCCGCGCCGCGCGGGCGCACTGACGCTCACCGCGGGCTTTGTGCCCGCCCGCGGCCGACTCACCTCGAGCGCGAAGCGCTGCGCTCGAGGTGTCGTTGCTTCGAGGGGGGTGGCCTCTTGATCCACCCACCCTGACAGAGGACGCACGGGTCGCGCCGAATGTTCTATTGAAACGCAAAGGGCCGCGTGCATGGCACGCGGCCCTTTGCGCTTTGCTCGCTGGGTCGAAGCTCTGCGGCTACTTCAGAACGACCGTGGTCTTGGCATTCCGGAACACCCGCCGCTCCGCGTGCCACTTGATGGCGCGATTGAGCACCACCGTTTCGAGTTCGCTTCCGATCACCGTGAGGTCCTCGGGCGACTGGGTGTGATCGACACGGGCAACTTCCTGCTCAATGATCGGACCTTCATCTAGATCAGTCGTCACGTAGTGCGCCGTGGCGCCGATCAGCTTCACCCCGCGCTCGTAAGCCTGATGGTAGGCCTTCGCGCCCTTGAAACCCGGCAGGAAGGAGTGGTGGATATTGATGGCCTTGCCATCAAAGTAGCGGCACGCATCACCGCTCAAAATCTGCATGTAGCGGGCCAGTACGAGCAGTTCGGCATCCACTTTCTCGTACAGCTCGATCATGCGCTGCTCCTGCTCGGCCTTGCGGCCGTCGATGATCGGCAGGTAGTGGTACGGAATGCCGTGCCACTCGGCAAGGCTACGCATGTCCTGGTGATTGGACACCACAGCCACCACCTCAATCGGCAGTGTGCCGGTGCTCCAGCGATGCAGGATGCTGTTCAGGCAGTGCCCCTGGCGTGAGACCGCCAGCACCACCCGACAATGACGCGCTGCGGCCTGGAAGCGCCAGTGCATCTGGAATTTCTTACCGACCTGCTCGGCAAACAGTCGATCGATCGCCTCGAGCGAGGCGATCCCATGCCCGTCGTCGCGAAATACGGTGCGCATGAAGGACATGCGTGTGCGCGGATCGTTGTGATGCTGCGCCTCGGTGATGGTCGCATTGTTCGCGGCAAGAAATCCGGCGATTGCCGCCACGATGCCGGTGGTGTCTGGACAGGCCGTGGTGAGCGTGTAGAGCGCCGGCTGCTTCGCAGCGTGGGACTCAGAGGCGCGGCCGTGCTCTGCGCGAGCGGCGGCGGGCCGTGATTCTTCAATGGTGGTGGTCATGGCTGATTGTCATCACATAGAGGTTGGACGGGCGTAATGCAGAACATGCTCAGACGTTCGAGTCGGGGAACGCAGCCTTGCGCCGCTGCATGTAATCGAGCAGCGCCTCGTCTGTCGCCGGGTCGATCGACGGGGCCTCGTACTCGGACAGCTGCTTCTTCCACAGTGCGTTTGCGCGCTGCGTGATGTCCTTCGCGCCCTCGGCTTCCCATTGCTCGAAACTGTTGTTGTCAGCGAGCGGCGAGCGGTAGAACGCGGTCTCGAAATTGGCCTGGGTATGGGCACAGCCTAGGAAATGCTTGCCCGGACCCACTTCGCGCAGTGCTTCCATCGCCTGGCCGTTCTCGCTGAGATCAACGCCTGCGAGCAGCGTGTGCATCATGCCGGCCTGATCGGCATCCATCACGAACTTCTCGTAGCCCATGGTCAGCCCGCCTTCGAGCCATCCGGCGGTGTGCAGCACGAAGTTCACGCCCGCCATGCACGTCGGCAGCAGCGTATTCGCCGATTCGAAAGCCGCCTGGCCATCGGCGATCTTCGCAGCGCACAGCGAGCCGCCGGATCTGAACGGCACACCCAACCGGCGCGCCAGCTGCGCCATGACGTACAGCACCAGGGCCGGCTCCGGCGTACCGAAGGTCGGAGCGCCCGACTGCATCGAGAGCGATGAGGCGAAGCTGCCGAGCACCACCGGGGCGCCCGGGTTGACCAATTGCGCAACGGTCATGCCGGCGAGGGCCTCGGCGAGCGTCTGCGCGACGGTGCCGGCCACCGTCACCGGGGACATCGCCCCGGCCAGGATGAACGGGGTGAGAATGGTCGCTTGGTTGGCCCGCGCATACGTCTTCAAGGCCCCGAGCATGGTCGCATCCCAAGTCATGGGCGAATTGGCGTTGATCAGGCTGATCACGCAGGTACGCGGCTTGCCCGTGTCGGGGTCAAGATACTGCTCCCCGAAGAGGATCTTGGTCATCTCCACCGTGTCAGCAGCCCGTTCGGCGGCCGTGACCGAGCCCATGTACGGCTTGTCGCTCCAGCGCATGTGGCTGTAGACCATATCGAAGTGCCGCTTGTTGACCGGCAAGTCGACTGGCTCGCAGATCGTGCCGCCGGAGTGATGCAGCGCATTCGACATGTACGTCAACTTGACGAAGTTGCGGAAATCCTCGAGCCGTGCGTAACGGCGGCCCTCGTCAAGGTTACGGACAAACGGCGAGCCATATGCCGGCGCAAACACCGTGCGCGCCCCGCCGATCACTACGCTGCGCTCGGGATTGCGCGCGTGCTGGGTGAACTCCCGAGGCGCGGAGCGGGTGACGATGGTGCGGCACATGCCGCGCGGAAAGCGCACCCGCTCCCCCTGCACATCGGCCCCACCCTTGCGCAGGATGTCGAGCGTTTCCGGGTCGTCACGGAAGTCGACGCCGATCTCCTCGAGGATCGTATCGGCATTGTGCTCGAGCAATTCAAGCCCGTCGGTATTCAGCACCTCATAGAGGGGAATGTTGCGGGTGATGAACGGGACAGAGGTATGCGAGCGCGCGGTGCGAGCGGCCCGCTTGGCATCACGCCCGCTCGGACGGCGCGACCGGGAGGCGGAGGTAGGTTGCGTTTGCAAAGGAAATCCCCAAGTTTATCGGACGTCCGGATGGACCTACCCCATTAGTATGAACGCGGCGCCTGCCTACCGGCAGATCAATTTGCGGCATGCACTTATCCATAACCGTCCGGGCGACTGACGGGCAGCACAGGGTCTGGCCGCACACATCCGATCTCGCGACGGCGCAAGCGTACTGCGCATGTCGCGTCCGTTCAAGTGAGTCGGCGGGCGTATGCTCGTAGGCCCTTGGGACACGCGGCATGATGCGCGCAAAATCGGCACGCACCGAGCGCACGAGGACCCATCATGCAACGCTTCTCCGGCCTGACGCTGCTTCGGCGGGGCCTCTCCGGTCAGCGCGGCTGGCAGCCCCAGTGGCGCCGGGCCGAGCCGAAGCCCTCTTATGATGCCATCATCGTCGGCGGTGGCGGACATGGTCTCGGAACTGCGTACTATCTGGCCAAAGAGCACGGCCTGAAGCGTGTTGCGGTCGTGGAGAAAGGCTGGATCGGCGGTGGCAATACCGGACGCAATACCACCATCATCCGCTCGAACTATCTGTTCGATGAGAGTGCTGCGCTCTACGATCACTCGGTGAAGCTCTGGGAAACGCTTTCCCAAGAGCTCAATTACAACGTGATGTTCTCCCAGCGCGGCGTGATGATGCTTGCGCACACGGTGCACGACGTACAGGTGTCGAAGCGGCACATCTATGCGAACCGCGCAAACGGGGTCGACAACCAGTGGTTGACCCCCGAGGAAGCGCAGCGCATCTGCCCTCTTTTGAAGGTCGACGACATCCGCTTCCCAGTCATGGGTGCGGCCTTCCAGGCCCGCGGCGGCACCGCGCGGCACGACGCCGTGGCTTGGGGCTTCGCGCGTGCCGCGGACGCCCTCGGCGTGGACATCATCGAGAACTGCGAGGTGACCGGTTTTCTACGCGACAGCAACGGCGCGGTCGCAGGCATTGAGACCACACGCGGGGTGATCCGCGCCCCCCGCATCGGCGTGTCGGCGGCCGGACACACCAGCGTGCTGCTGCGCATGGTCGATGTGCGCATGCCGCTCGAAAGCTACCCGCTGCAGGCGCTGGTTTCCGAGCCCGTGAAGCCCATATTTCCCTGCGTGGTGATGTCGAACACCATTCACGCCTATATCAGCCAGTCCGACAAAGGCGAAATGGTGATCGGCGCCGGCACGGACGCCTACACCTCTTATACTCAGCGCGGCGGCCTGCACATCAGTCGCCACGCGCTCGAAGCCATCTGTGAGCTGTTTCCGATGTTCCGCCGGCTGCGAATGATGCGCGCCTGGGGTGGAATCGTCGATGTGACTCCCGATCGTTCCCCGATCGTCGCCAAGACCCCTGTGCCGGGCCTGTACGTCAATTGCGGCTGGGGCACCGGCGGATTCAAGGCCACCCCGGGGGCAGCGAACCTGCTCGCCTGGACGATCGCGCACGATGCTCCGCATCCGATTAACGCACCGTTCACCATCGAACGCTTCCGTGATGGCGAACTGATCGACGAGGCCGCGGCCGCCGCGGTCGCCCACTAGAGCGCACCAGCATGCTGTTGATCAACTGTCCTTATTGCGGCGAGCGCCCCGAGCCGGAATTCGTCTACGGCGGTCAGGCGCACATTGCTCGGCCGGCCGACCCGCGCGCCTGCTCCGATCAGCAATGGGCGGACTATCTGTACCTGCGTGACAACGTGAAGGGCGTGCACGCCGAACGCTGGCGCCATACGCACGGCTGTGCCCGCTTCTTCAATGCGCTGCGCGACACCACCACCGACCGGTTCCTCGCCACCTATGAGGTCGGCCAGGAGCCGCCCGCCAATCTGAAAGGGATCCACTCATGAGCCAGCCCTGGCGCACGCCGGCCGGCGGCCGGATCAACCGCCATCGTGAGCTGCGCTTCACGTTCGACGGTCGCGAACTGACCGGCTACGAAGGTGACACCCTCGCCTCCGCCCTGCTCGCCAATGGCGTGCATTTGGTCGGCCGGTCGTTCAAGTATCACCGGCCGCGCGGCATTCTCAGCGCGGGTCCGGAAGAGCCGAATGCCATCGTGACCGTGCGTCGCGATGCGGCGCGCGTCACACCGGATCTGCGCGCCACTGAGGTGCCGCTGTACGCCGGACTCGATGCGATCAGCCAGAACCGATGGCCTAGCCTCGGCGTCGATGTTGGCGCCATCAACAATCTGCTCGCGCCGTTCATCCCGGCGGGCTTCTACTACAAGACATTCATGTGGCCGCGCGGTGCCTGGCGGTCGCTTTACGAGCCGAAGATCCGCGCCGCCGCCGGACTCGGCCGCGCCCCGGAGAAGCCCGACCCTGACACATACGCCACCCGCTTTGCCCATTGCGATGTGCTGGTGGTGGGCGCCGGACCGGCGGGCATCGCCGCTGCGCGCGCAGCGGCTGCACGCGCAGCGCGGGTCATCCTCTGCGACGAGCAGCCGCAGTTTGGCGGCTCATTGCTCGCCGAGCCGAGCGCCTCGACCGCTCTGATCGACGGTCAGCCCGCCGAGCAGTGGCTGAGTGCGAGTCTGCAGGAACTGGCGCGCCTTCCGCAGGTGACACTGTTGTCGCGGACCACTGCGTTCGGATACTTCCCGCACAACTTCATCGGCTTGTCCGAACGGTTGACAGACCATCTGGACAGCGTGCAGCCCGGTCAGCCGCGTGAGCGGCTCTGGCAAGTGCGCGCCAAGGAAGTTGTGCTCGCCACCGGCGCGCTCGAGCGGCCGCTCGTATTTCCAGGCAACGACCGCCCGGGGATCATGTTGGCCGGCGCGGCTCGCACGTATCTGAACCAGTATGGGGTGTTGCCGGGTCGGCGTGCCGTGGTGGTCACAGCATGCGACGCCGCGTACCGCACGGCTCTCGAGCTGCGCTCGGCCGGAGTCGAAATTGCCGCGATCATCGACGTGCGCAAGCAGGCCGATGGTGCACTGCCCGAAGCGGCGCGGCGCGCTGGGCTGACGGTGCACAGTAACGCAACTGTGGTTGGCACCCAGGGCGGTCAGCGGGTCAAGGCGATTCGCATGGCGAGACTGGACGCCTCCGCAGCGCCGCAGGGCGGCATCGAGCGCATTGCCTGTGATGCGGTGCTGATGTCCGCCGGCTACACCCCGAGCGTGCATCTGTTCTCGCAGTCGCGCGGCAAGCTCATCTGGAGCGATTCGCAGCAGACGTTCCTGCCGGGTGAGCCCGCCGAACGGACGCACTGCGCTGGTGCCTGCCGCGGCGTATTCAGCCTTGCGGATGCGGTCGAAGACGGGCGCAGCGCAGCGGCCCGAGCCGCAGGGGAAGGCGCCTCGGGCGGCGGCAAAGCCCGCGAGGCCGACGCGGGCGAGTTCGGCGGCATACTCGGCGCGCTACCGCAGCCCGCGGGGAAACCGGTCGTCAAGGCGTTCGTCGACTGGCAGAACGATGTCACATCGAAGGACCTCGCACTCGCAGCGCGCGAAGGCTTCCGCTCGATCGAGCACGTCAAACGTTATACCACCACGGGTATGGCGACCGACCAGGGCAAGACCTCCAATCTCAACGCCCTTGCCATCGTAGCCGGTGAGATTGGCAAGTCCATTCCCGAGGTCGGCCTGACCACTTTCCGCATGCCGTATACGCCCGTGACCTTCGGCAGCTTCGCCGCCTACACCCGCGGCGAGCTTTTCGATCCGGTGCGCACAACGCCGACACACGAGTGGGCCGTGCGCCGAAGGGCGGTGTTCGAGGATGTCGGGCTCTGGAAGCGCGCCCGCTACTTTCCGCACAACGACGAATCGATGCATGCAGCGGTGCAGCGCGAGTGCCTCGCAGTACGCAACGGCTGCGGGATGTTCGATGCGTCCACACTCGGCAAGATCGAGGTGGTCGGCAAGGACGCAGTAACGTTCATGAACCGCCTGTACATCAATTCCTGGACTAATCTGGCAGTGGGACGCTGCCGCTACGGGATCCTGCTGCGTGATGACGGATTCATCATGGATGATGGTGTCGTGGCACGCATTGCCGAGGATCGCTTCCACGTCACCACCACTACCGGGGGCGCCGCCGCGGTGCTCGGAATGATGGAGGACTTCCTGCAGACCGAATGGCGCGACCTCGAGGTCTGGCTGACCTCTACCAGCGAACAATGGTCGGTCATCGCCGTGCAAGGACCGAAATCGCGCGAGGTGATTGCCGGACTGGTCGAAGGGGTAGACCTCTCGAGCACCGCGCTGCCGCACATGGGGGTTGCGCATGGGCGCATCTGTGGCGTTCCAATGCGCCTGTTCCGCGTCAGTTTCACCGGCGAACTCGGCTTCGAGATCAATGTCCCCGCGGACTTCGGCCTGAGCGTCTGGGAGGCGATCCACGCGGCCGGTCAGCCGCACGGAATTACGCCCTATGGCACGGAGGCGATGCACGTGTTGCGCGCCGAGAAGGGCTTCATCATCGTGGGCCAGGACACCGACGGTACGGTGACGCCGCACGATGCCGGACTGACCTGGGCGATCGGCAAGGGCAAGAGCGACTTCGTGGGCAAGCGGGCGCTCGAGCGCCCGGCCATGCAGTCAGTCGATCGCAAGCAGTTCGTCGGGTTGCTCACCCGCGCGCCGCACGTGGTGCTCGAGGAAGGTGCTCAACTCATTGCCTCGGCGCAGCACAACTCCGGGGAGCGTCCAATCGGCCACGTGACCTCCTCCTACTACAGTGCGACGCTCGGCCGCTCCATCGCGCTCGCACTCGTGCGGGGTGGACGGGCACGCCAGGGCGAGACGCTCTACGTACTCGCCGATGGACAACCTGTGCCTGTGCAGGTGACCTCACCTGTGTTCTACGACCCGCAGGGGACACGCCTCAATGCCTAATGCCACCGCGACCCGTCAGGGCCCATACGTCGCACCCAGCCCGCTGGTCCGCGTGCTGCCGCCCGCCGCACGTTGGGTGCTGCGGGGTGATTCCACCGTCATGGCCGCGGCCGCGCGCACCCTCGGCGTGCCGTTCGTCGAGCGGCCTTGCCAGGCAGCCGCCGCGGCGGAATCCGCCGCGCTGTGGCTGGGACCGGATGAGCGCTTGCTCATCGCGCCGGCCAACACTCAGGGCGAGCTCGCCTCGCGTCTGCACACGGCACTCTCCGCTCAGCCGCATTCGCTCGTGGAGGTCAGCCACCGCCAGGTGGCGCTGGAGATTGCCGGCCAGCACGCCGCGGTGTTACTCAATTCCGGCTGCCCGCTCGACCTGCACGTGAGCGCCTTCCCCCCGGGGATGTGCACACGCACAATGTTTGCCAAGACGGAAATCGTGCTCTGGCGTACCGCCGAGCAGCGCTTTCACATCGAGGTGTGGCGTTCCTTCGCGGCGTATCTGTCGAAGTATCTGGCGCTCGCCGCCGGCGAACTGGCCGAATAAGGCCGCCGAAGCGCACCAGCTGCTCAGTCTCTGCGGCCGTGCTGTGAGTACACACGGCCGCGCGTCACTGAGAGGATCGATGGCGCGAGCGCTCCGCACTCCCCGTCGCTCGGCCCCGGGGCGACGCGCTGAGTTCCTTGCGCAACGGCGGCCGGTGCATCGCCCAGGCACACCGCCAGAGTTCGGCATCAACCCTTACTTTAGACCGCAGCGCATTTGCACCGGCAAGCCCTCGGCATACCCTGCCCACGTGCTGCTGAGTAACCGCGAGCTGCCGTGATGCGGGCGAGGAGCGGGCGATCCGTCCGCCCGCTCGTTTGGCTTCGCCCGTCGGCGTATCAGGACTTCTGACGCTCGTTCTGCGGGTCGTACAGGCCGCGCTGCCCAACTGCCTCGACGCGCAGCGGATAGCGCTCGCCGAAGTACTCCATGGCCAGCATCTGGCCCTCCTTCGCGTAGCGCTCCGGCAGATAGCCGAGCGCTAGGTTCTTCCCGACCGAAGGACCATACGCAATACTCGTGGTGAACGAGCGGCGGCCGAGTTCATCGACCAACACGGCGCCAGTCTCGGGGTCTAGAATCGGCCACTGCCCGACCGGATAGCGTGCGACGCCCTGGCTGTCGGTATGGCTCACCATGCTGAGCGTGCACAGATAGGCTGCCTGACGCTGCCGCTCGCGCTGCGCCACGTACGCGGCTTTGCCGTGGAAATCATCTGCCTTGATCTTGGCGCGCGCCAATCCGGCTTCGTACAGATTGTATTCCGTCAGCAGATCCGCGTTTTGCAACCGCAGGCTCTTCTCCAGGCGACGCGTATTGGCATAGGTCTCGATGCCGACGGGCGTGACGCCCTGCTCGTACAACATGTCCCAAAGGGCCAGACCATAGCTCGGCGATATGTACAGCTCCCAGCCCTGCTCTCCGACATAGGAGATACGGAACGCCCACACGGGCAGTCCCCGCACCCGGATCGCGCGCGCCGTGGCGAACGGGAAGCGCTCGTTGGAGAGCCCCTCTGGATCATCCGCTAGGGTTTGCAGAACCTGGCGAGCGTTCGGACCCCAGAGTCCGAGTGTGACGATGTCGTCGGTGCGATCCTGGATCTCAACATGGAATTTGCGCTGCTCGCGGATGCGCTTCATCCACGCCAAGTCGCGCGGTCCGGTACTGCCACCGCAAACCACCCGGTACAGAGAGCCATCGAGCCGAATGATCGTGATGTCCGCGCGCACCCCACCCGCCTCATCGAGGAAGTGGGTGTAAATGCCGCGCCCGAGCGCCGTGGTGCCACCGACCTTTGCCACCGACAGATATTCGAGCAATGCTTCGGCGTCGGCGCCGCTCACGTCGAAAATCGCGAAGTGGGACAGGTTCACCATGCCGACGTTCTCGCTCATGGCGAGCTGTTCGGCATTGGAAACCGGCCAGAAATGCCGCGCATCCCACTCGTTGCGTCGCTCCGGCACGCGATCACGATACTTCTCGAGCAGATGCTCGTTCGCCTGGTAACCGTGAGCGCGCTCCCAGCCGGCCGACTCCATGAAATAGCCACCGAGTTCCTTCTCGCGTGCCCAGAACGGGCCACGGCGCAGGTCGCGTCCGGTCAGATACGGTTCACGCGGGTGCACGGGCGGGTTGTAGACCTTCTTCGCTGTCTCGGTGCACCGTCCGAGCACGTATCCTGGAGTCTTCTGCACCGGATAGAAACGCGCAATGTCGATGCTGAAGATGTCCCAATCGGTGCGGCCCTTGACCAGCCAATCGGCGAAAACCTTGCCGATTCCCGGGGCATCCTTGACCCACACCGCTTCGGCGAACCACAGGCCGCCGACCTCCGGGGACTCCCCGACCAGCGGCATACCGTCGGTCGTGATCGACATCAGGCCGTTGAATGAGCGCTTGGAATCCCAGCCGAGCTCCCCGAGCAGCGGCACGATCTCGGTGGCGCGCTCATAGCCGCGCATCACCTGCTCAATATCCATCTCGCGCATCGATGGGGACAATCGCGCCTCGCCGGGCTCGGCGATATCGCGCGATTGCACCATGCGCGGATTGTCCTGCTCGTAGTATCCCCACTCAATCTGCCCGCCTTCGGAGGTGGTCGGGTCGCCCGTATCGCGCAGGTAGGCCGAATTGCCCTGGTCACGCAGCAGCGGGTAGCCGATCTCCTTGCCCGTACCGGCGAATTCGGTATACGGCCCGAAGAACAGCAGCGGATGCTCGAACGGGGTGAGCGGCAGCGGCGAGCCGCTGCGCCCGGCGAGCAACGGACCCCAGATCCCGGTGCTCAGAATGACGATGGAGGTCTTGATGTAGCCCTTGCGGGTCTCGACGCCGCAGACGCGCCCGTCGTGAATGTCGATCGAGAGTGCCGGGGTATTTGCAAAGATCTGCAGCCGGCCTGTCGCCTGTGCCCGCTCGAGCAGCACACCGGCAACGCGCTGGGAGCGCGGTACAACCAGTCCGGCATCTGGATCCCACAGCGCCCCCTGGATCGCCTGCTCCTCGAGCAATGGGAAGAGCGCCTTGGCTCGGGCAGCCGAGATGATTTCAGCCCGAGTCCCGAACGCCTTTCCGGAGCCGACCTTACGCTGCAGCTCCTGCATGCGCTCGTCGTCGCCGACGCGGGCCACTTCGAGCCCACCCACCCGGCAGTAATGCCCCAGCCGGTCGTAGAACTCGCGGCTGTAGAGCGTCGTGCACACCGACATCTTGTCGTGGCTGGTCATGTAGCAGAAATCAGAGGCGTGGGCGGTCGAGCCGATGTCGGTGGGCACCGCCGACTTGTCGAGTCCGACGATGTTGTCCCAGCCGAGCTCGAGCAGGTGATGGACCACCGAGGCGCCAACGATGCCTCCTTGGCCGATGATCACTGCACCCGCTTCTGTCGGAAACCGTCTCTCGCCTGGACCTTGAGTGGTCATATTGATCTACCATGCCGTAATGGCGCTGCCCGTACTATGAGCGCCGACCTGTCCGCCGGCTCGCAGATTATCGTCATCGACTTGTCCGGAAGCGTCAGTCACGAGCAGGCTGCTGCGCGCGGGCGACGCCTCGCCCGCGCGCAGGAGCAAGCCGGTTCGCCCGCCCGCCACGTACAGTGCCTCTGGCGCTGTGCGCCGGCTCCTGCCGTTCGCACGGCCCTCTCGATCCCCGCCCCGCATCCGGGGCGCGGATCGAGAAATCTCACTGAATCGGCACCCGTCAGCTACCCAGATGGATCCACGCGGACTTGGTCTGGGTATACGACAGCAGACTTTCCAGACACTTATCACGCCCCTGCCCGGACTGCTTGTAGCCACCGAAGGGCTGAGTCATATCGCCGTGGTCGAAGCAGTTGACCCAGATGACGCCCGCCTCGAGATCGCGCACCGCACGATGGGCGCTGTTCAAGTCGCGCGTCCAGACCGCTGCGGCGAGTCCGTAGATCGAGTCGTTGGCGACCTGAATCGCCTCATCGAGGCCATCGACCTCGATCGCCGCCGCCACGGGGCCGAAGATTTCCTCCCGCGCAATCGTCATCCGGTTATCGACCCCCGAGAACAGAGTCGGATTGACGTAGCTGCCAGCCAGTGCCGGCACATCCCCGCCGAACTCGATGCAAGCGCCTTCGCTGCGCCCGCGCTCGATGTACGACACCACGCGCGCACGGTGGCTGGCGGTGACGAGCGGCCCGAGATTCGTCTGCGGATCGAGCGGGTCGCCCGGCCGGTAGGCCGCGCGACCGAGTTCGACAAAGCGCTCGACAAAGGCCTGCGCAATCGGCTTGTCAATGAGCAGCCGCGAGCCGGCATTGCACACCTCGCCCATGTTGCCGAAGATCCCATTGATCGCATAGTTGACGGCACGGTCGAGATTTTCGAGGTCGGCGAGAAAAATCTGCGGCGACTTGCCCCCGCACTCGAGACTGACACGTTTGAGATTGGACTTCCCGGCATACGTCAGCATGAGTTTGCCGATCTCGGTCGAACCGGTGAACGCAATCTTGTTGACATCGGCGTGCAGCGCCAGTGCCGCGCCAGAAGCCTCGCCGAGACCATTGACGACGTTGAAGACCCCCGGGGGCCCGCCCGCTTCGATGAACAGCTCGGCCATGAGCAACCCGGAAAGCGGCGACTGCTCGGCCGGCTTCAGCACCACCGAATTACCGGCCGCGAGCGCTGGCGCGACCTTCCAGGCTGCCATCAGCAGCGGATAGTTCCACGGCACGATGCAGCCAACAACGCCAAGCGGCTCGCGCAGGATATAGTGAAACGCATCCGCAGCAGTCGCAGTGACCGCCCCGTCAACCTTGTCGCACAACTCGGCAAAGTAGGCGAAGGTCTGCACCGCTTGCGGCACATCGACCGCGAGCATGTCGCGGATCGGCTTGCCCATGCAGAGCGTATCGAGCAGCGCGAAGCGCTCGGCATGTTTCTCGATGAGCTGCGCGTAGCGCGACAGGATCGCCAGCCGCTCCCGCGGCGCCATGCGCCGCCACACGCCGCTCGCAAACGCGCGGCGGCCGGCGGCAACCGCGCGATCAATATCTGCGGCGGTGCCGGCCGCCACCTCGCACAGCGGTTCGAGGGTCGCGGGGTTGGTCACCGTGAAGCGCCCCTTGGCGAGCGCATCGACGTGCTCGCCGTCGATGAAGTGACCCGTGGCATAACGCAGAGCCTTCGCCCGCGCATGCCACTCGCTGGCGGTGTATTCAATCGTCATAAGAGGTCTCCGGATTGGCAAAAGTCGGACGGTCCCGGCAGCTGACTGGCGCACTCGAGCCTGCACCCGAATGTGCTGCTCGAAAGCCGTGCTGCGCGAGTGAGGAGTCGGTCACTGACTGCTGGGCGGCACATTGCTCGCGCGTTGCCACGAGCCGCGCCCGGGCCGCCTCGGCGCCCGAGCGCACATTGACGGCGCACAGACCGCCCGGCATTCTTCCCGGCACGGCCCGCAGCGCGCCGGCGGCAGGTTCCGCCGGACTCGGCACCGCGTGCAGCCGATGATCGTGCGCATCGTTCAATATCACTCCCCAGCGCAACAGCAGCTCGCTCGCCCCGAGGCGGTTCGTGCTGCGCACGTGATCCGGGGAGTCTCCGTTGTGGAGGAGTCTTGACCGACAAGATTGATCTTCGCAAGTTACCCCCTCTCAATGCCCTGAAGGGCTTCGAGGTGACGACGCGTCGGCACAGTGTACGAGAAGCGGCCGACGAATTGTGCCTGACGCACCCGGCGATCAGCTATCAGATCCAGCTGCTCGAGGAAGACTTCGGCATCCAGCTGTTTACCCGCGAAGGCCGCAGCATCGTTCCGACGCCCGAAGGGCGGATCTTCTACGGCTACGCGCGCAAAGCGCTTGAGCTGCTGATCGAGGGAGCGGAAACCATCCGCAGCGCACGACGGGAGCGGCCGCTGCGCGTGCAGACATACGTCACCGCCTCGCTGCGCTGGCTCGCCCCGCGCATTACCGCGTTTTCCAAGACAAGGCCCGACATCAAGCTGCTGCTCTCGACTTGTGCGGCCGACTGGGAGTTTGACGAGTCGCTCGCAGATGTCGGCCTGGTCTATCGCGAGACGCCACCCCAGAGCGAGTACTGCTGGGAGCCCCTGTTCGACTACCGGCTCTTCCCAGTGTGTGCTCCGCAACTGCGCGCGCGCCTTGCCGAGCAGCCCGAGCCGCGCGACCTGCTCGAGCTGCCGCTCGTGATCATCTACTCCGAGAGCCGGCAGTGGGACCTGTGGTTCGAAGCAGCCGGCGTACCGTACAAGCCGAACTCCCAACTGGTCGTCGACACCCTCGCGCTGGCACTTGAATTCGCCCTCGATGGCAACGCCGTGGCACTGGTCAACGGCCCGTTCGTCGATGCCGAGCTCGCCTCGGGACGGCTCGTGCGGCCGGTCGCTCACGAGGCGCAGGGCCCCGGCGGCTGGGGTCTGATCTGCCGCCGGGAGGTCCGCGAGACGCCGCGGGTCGCCGCCTTCATCGAATTTCTCACCGGCGCCCAACCGACGCGCTGAGCGTGCGTGCCGATCAGGCGGGCGGGCGCGCCCGGCCGCGCGGAACCACCTCGTAGCCGGGGGCCTTCGGATTGTCATCGACCATTTTGGCCGGGAAGCCGGTGCCGAGCACCTCGACCGAACAGGCCTGCTCGAGCCGGCGGATGATGTTGTCCGACAGCTCACGGGGCCCATAGCGCGTCGCGCCATCTTTGAAGATACCGAGGATGAGCGGCGAGAGCTCGAGCGGCACCTTGTGATCACGAGCAATCTGATCGAACAGACCGACGTCCTTGATCACGAGGTCCATCGTGAAGCTGATGTCACGACTGCCGTTGAGGATCACCTGGGACTCGGTCTCGTGCACGAACGAGTTGCCTGAGGAGATGCGGATCGCCTCGTACACGGTGTTCATGTCCATGCCGACGACCTTCATGGTCGTGAGGGCTTCCGTCAGCGCAACCAAGTGCGCCGTCGCCAGATAATTGGTCATGACCTTCAGCACCGATGCCGAACCCAACGGTCCGGTGTGCAGGATCTGCGTGCCGAGAATCTTCAGCAGCGGCAGCACCCGCTCAAACGCCTCGCGCGTACCGCCGGCGAAGATCGAGATATTGCCGGTGGCGGCCCGATGACAACCGCCCGAGACCGGGCAGTCCATCGCGAGCGCCCCTTTGGCCTCGACCAGCGCGGCGAGCCTGCGGATCTCGGTCTCATCGGTGGTCGACATCTCGAGCCAGATCTTGCCGGCGGTCAGACCGGCGAGAACCCCATCGGCCCCCTCCATGACCGCGGCACTCGCCGCCGGTGACGGCAGGCACGTGATGAGCACATCGACCTGCTCGGCCATCTGCTTCGGCGAATCGGCGTGCTTGGCGCCGCGCTTCACGAAGTCGGCCACGATCTGCTCATTCAGATCGCGGACCGTCAGATCCATACCGCTGTGCAGCAGATTGCCCGCCAGGCTCGAGCCGACATTGCCCAGGCCGATGAATCCGATACGAGTGCTGATCACCTGTGAACCTCCAAGAATCCGAGTGGCCCGAGTGGCGAGAGATGCCGCCCCAGGGTGCGCCGAGCGGCGCCACGCAAGCAGGGTCGTGAGGCTAGCGCCGGGAAAAATTCCGCGACAAGTCAAATTTTTTCGCCGATCTGACAAAGCCGCTGTGCGTCCGGGCATCGCTGCGCCCAAATGGCCGCGGACCTTCAATCCCGGCGGCCACTGGGATACGCTCAGGGGTCAGCGGGACGAGACGTCGCGGTGAGACGGCAGCGGCACGTGCCCCGGAGCGTCTTGGTATCCGTTACCCCCACCTGGAGTGACATCGTGAAGACTCTGCAACACTATATCGATGGCGCCTTCGTCGCACCGGCGCATGATGCCGGCCGATTCGCGGTCATCAACCCCGCGACCGAGCAGCCGGTTGCGCAGATCCTGATGGGCAGCGCCACCGACGCTGAGCGCGCCGTGGCTGCCGCCCACCGCGCCTTCCCAGCCTGGTCTGCCGAACCGCTTGAACAGCGCCTGGCACGCCTCGAACGGCTGCTGGCGGTCTACGAGCGGCGCTATGCCGAGATGGCCGAGGCGATCACCACCGAGATGGGTGCACCGCGCGACCTTTCGGCCCGCGCCCAGGCGGCCAGCGGAACGGGCCACATCCAAGAGACCCTGGTCGCGGCGCGCGCCCTCGACTGGCAGGTCAGACTGCGAGGCGGTGCTGCGGTACTGCGCGCCCCGGTGGGGATCTGCGGACTCATCACCCCGTGGAACTGGCCCATGAATCAGGTCTGCGCGAAGGTTGCCCCGGCGCTCGCCGCCGGCTGCACGGTGATCCTCAAGCCGAGTGAGCAGGCGCCACTGTCGGCACAGGTGTTCGCCGAATTCGTCCATGAGGCGGGCTTCCCGCCCGGCGTCTTCAACATGGTGCACGGTACCGGCCCGAGCGTCGGCCATGCGCTGGCCGTCCATGCGGACGTCGATATGATGTCCTTCACCGGCTCGACGCGCGCAGGCATCAGTGTAGCCAAGGCCGCGGCGGACACCGTCAAGCGCGTCGCGCAGGAGCTCGGCGGCAAATCGCCCAATATTGTCTTCGCCGACGCCGACCTCGAGGTGGCGGTGCGCAACGGCGTCGCCCACTGCTTCAGCAATACCGGCCAGTCCTGCAATGCGCCGACCCGGATGCTGGTCGAGGACTCGGTCTACGACCGGGCCGTGCAGATCGCGGTCGCGGCCGGCACGGCGATCGCGGTCGATGACCCGACCAAGCCCGGCAAGCACCTCGGGCCGGTCGCCTCGCGGATGCAGTTTGACAAAATCCAGCGCTGCATCGAGCAGGGCATCGCCGAGGGGGCGCGCCTTGCGCTCGGCGGACCTGGCCGACCGGCGGGGTTCGAGGTCGGATACTACGTGCGACCGACGATCTTTGCCGACGTGAACAACAGCATGAGCGTTGCGCGCGAGGAGATTTTTGGACCGGTCCTTGCGATGCTGCGATTCAGCACGCTCGAGGAAGCCGTGGCCATTGCCAACGACACGCCCTACGGACTCGCCGCCTACGTGCAGACGCGCGACCTCGATAAGGCTCGCCGCGTAGCGCAGCGGTTGCGGGCTGGCAGCGTCTACCTCAATGGCTCACCCCAGGACTACGATGCGCCGTTCGGCGGCTTCAAACAGTCCGGTAACGGTCGGGAGGGTGGCACGTACGGGCTTGTCGAATTCCTCGAGTACCAGGTCATCAACGGCTACTACGTCGACTGAGCAGCCCATCGTGTACGGGGTCGCGGCGCTTCGACTCGAGCACCGAGCGGCCGCAGGAGCAGGCCCCCACCCGGCGATGGACCCCGGGTGGGGGCGGACGCGACCGCCCGCCCCATGCTCGACACAGCGCAGAGAGCAAATTTTCCGATCGGTAGAAAATCTCCACCGCACCAGCGCACCCCCCGTGCCAGACTCGGTGCAATTGGAGCGGTCCGGTTCGCACCTTCGACCGGGAACCTGCACCGGCCACGCCGGCGCAGCACGGGGGCACACCGGGGCATTCACCACGGGGAGAGCATTGTGAGCGAGTGTCAAACCAAAGCCCGACGATCTGGGCGCGATGCACGCCGAGCGCTGCGCGCCGGTCCCCTGCCCGACAATCTGCGGCCCGTGTGGCCGGGCATGTCGAGCGGCAACTTCCGCCCGCTCAGCGAAGCGGACGTCCTCGCGATTCACAGAACCGCACTGCGGCTGCTCTCGGAGATCGGCCTCGCCGACGCGCCGCCCTCGGGGGTCGAAATTCTGACGCGTGCCGGCTGCACGGTCAGCGATCACAATCGACTGTTGTTTCCGCAGGCACTGGTCGAGGACACCCTCGCCAAGGCTGCCCGACGCTTCGTGCTGCACGCACAAGACCCCCGCCACGACCTCGAACCGTGGGGCAAACGCACCTACTTCGGCACCGCCGGAGCCGCGGTGAGTGTGGTGGCGGCAGATGGAACCTACCGCGAATCAAAGATACAGGACCTCTACGACATCGGTCGGGTCGTCGACACGATGGATCACATCCACTTCTTCCAGCGTGCCGTCGTTCCGCGCGACATCCCTGATCCGTACGAGATGGACTTCAACACCTGCTACGCAGCGGTGTCGAGCACGACTAAGCACGTCGGCAGCAGCTGGGTGCAACCGGAGCATCTTGCCGCCTCGCTCGAGATGCTGCATGCGATCGCGGGCGGCGAGGACAAATGGCGCGAGCGTCCGTTCGTCAGCCAGTCGAACTGCTTTGTCGTACCGCCGATGAAATTCGCGACCGACGCCTGTCGCTGCCTGGAGGTTGCGGTACGGGGTGGCATGCCCGTGTTGCTGCTGTCGGCCGGCCAAGCCGGCGCGACCGCGCCCGCCGCACTGGCCGGCGCACTCGCCCAGGAGGTTGCCGAGTGCCTCGCCGGCCTCGTCTACGTGAATGCCATTCGCCCGGGCCATCCGGCGATTTTTGGCACCTGGTGCTTCGTGTCGGATCTGCGCACCGGCGCGATGTCCGGCGGCAGCCCCGAGCAGGCACTGCTCTCGGCCGCAGCCGGACAGATGGCCAACTTCTACGACCTTACCGGCGGCACCGCCTCCGGCATGACGGACTCGAAAATCGCCGATGGACAGGCCGGCGCCGAGAAGGCTCTGAATCACGCGCTGGTCGGCAACGCTGGAGTGAATCTCATTTACGAATCCGCCGGCATGCATGCAAGCCTGCTCGGATTCTCGTTGGAGAGCCTGGTCATCGACAACGACATCATCGGTATGACGCAGCGCACCATCAAGGGCATCGAAGTCAACGAGGAGCGGCTCTCGTTCGAGACGATCAAGGACGTCTGTCTGAATGGCCCCGGACACTACCTCGGCTCCTCGCAGACGCTGCAGCTGATGCAGAGCGAGTACCTGTACCCGAGCGTGGGCGACCGCAAGAGCCCCAACGAATGGGCCGAACAGGGCTCGACCGACATCATTGCGCGCGCGGCGCACAAGGTGCGCGAGATTCTCGCCGGCCACTATCCGCAGCATATTCCCGAGGCAATCGACGCGGCGATCCGCGCCCGCTTCCCGGTCAAGCTGCCCCGCAGCGTCATGCGTGCGGGCGACGCCTCGAGCAGTCCGCAAATCCGGCGCGCGTAACAAGCAGACCTGTGCTGCGCGGTGCGGCTTGACCGCACCGCGCAGCGTCTCAGACCCTGATGGCGATCTTTCCGACGTGCGCCTTCTCGAGAAATGCCTGCTGAGCCGCGGCCAATTCTCGCAATGGATAGGTCTTGGCGAGCGCGGCGCGAATCTCACCCCGCTCGATGTAACCGACCAGGCGCGCAAACACGCCGGGCTGTGCAACGGTACAGCCATGCAGCGTCAGATCCTTCAGGTACACCGTGCGCAGATCAAGTGTCACCAGCGCCCCACCAATTGCACCGGCGACGGCGTAGCGCCCGCCGCGCTTGAGGATACCGAGCAGAGCCGTAAACGATGGACCGCCCACGACGTCGATGACCGCGTCGAGCGACTCGGCGCCGAGCCGTCGCATCAAATCCTCGCCCCGCGCCAGCACCTCGGCAGCCCCCAGCGCCATCAATGCCGCCGATTTCTCCACCGAGGCGACCGCGATCACTCGTGCGCCCCGCCGGCGAGCGAGTTGCACCGCTGCAGAGCCAACGCCCCCGGAGGCGCCGGTGACGAGAATCGTCTCGCCGTCGCTGACCTGAGCGCGGGTCAGCAGATTCTCTGCGGTAAGATACGAGCACGGAAACGTCGCGAGTTCCTCATCCGACATCGTACTGTGGATGCGCAGTGCGTTTTGCGCCGGTACGCAGACGAACTCGGCGAACGTGCCGTGGCAGTCCGAGCCTAAGTAGCGCGCCCCGGCCATACCGGAGCCGTCCGTCGCCCGCAGCACCGGATCGATGAGTACCCGCTCGCCAATCCGCTCCGCCGGTACGTCGCGACCGACGGCCTCGATCTCACCGCACGCGTCCGCCCCCTGGATGAGCGGAAAGACGACCGGCGTGCCGCCCCAACCCCCATCCTCGAGCGCACTCAGCGTACCGCTGTCGCCGCCCTCACCGGCAGCCGCGCTGCGCTTGGAGTACCAGCCGATGCGCAGATTGATGTCGGTGTTGTTCACCGCGGCGGCTCTGACGCGCACCCGCACTTCACCCGGTCCCGGCTGCGGAACCGGTACATCCTCGCGGTATTCGAGGACGGAAACGTCGCCATGGCCCGTCAACCACACGGCATGCATCTTATTGGTAGACATGCTGCACCTGCGCAATGATGACCTCGTGACCGAGGGGGTCGAGCGTATCACCGTGAAATTTATTTGGAAATTTTCATTTTCGTGAACATCGTCTACCGCTAAGATATCCCCGTGAAATCGACCGGCCACAAGACCCCGTCCCGCGCATCCGCACGACAGCGCGCTCGCCGCGCTCTGGGCAAATCCGCGCGGCCGGCCGCCGCGCTGCGCAGTGCGGAGGCGAGCCCGCTCGGCAGCCAGATTCGTGACCTGCGCGGGGCGCGCGCCATGAGTCTCGCTGCACTCGCCGAGGCGATCGGCAAATCAGTCGGCTACGTCAGCCAGATCGAGCGGGGTCGCTCGGAAATTTCCATCTCCACTCTCAAAGCCATCAGCGAAGCGCTCGGCGTGCAGATCAGCTGGTTCTTCCAGGGTTACGACCCGCGTGTACCGCAAGAGCACGGCTACGTCGTGCGGCGCGAGCAGCGCCGTCGGCTCGATTTCCCCGGCACCGGCATCGAGGAAGAGCTGCTCTCCCCGAGTCTGACCGGGGAGGCGGAATTGATCCTGTCGACTTTTGCCCCGGGTGCACGCAGCGGCGAGGAGCCGGTCTCACGCATGGCCGAGCAATCCGGCTATGTCATTGAGGGACAACTCGAACTGCACATCGGCAGCAGGCGCTTCGCGCTGCGCCCGGGAGACAGTTTTCGCATCGGACGAGGTGAGTCTTTCACCGCGCGCAATCCCGGCTCTGTCACTTCCGTATCGCTGTGGGTGATTGCCCCGCCGCGTTATTGATTGACGCCATTTCTAAGGAACTTGCATGTCACTTCCGAGTCACGCAAACGTGGTCATCGTCGGCGGTGGTGTAGCCGGCTGCTCGGTCGCCTACCACCTCACCAAGCTCGGCGTCTCAGACGTACTGCTGCTTGAGCGCAAGCAGCTCACCTGTGGGACGACTTGGCACGCAGCCGGCCTGGTCGGCCAGCTGCGCGCGACGCGTAACCTGACTGAACTCGCCAAATACACCGCGGATCTGTTTCATTCCCTCGAGGCCGAGACCGGACAGGCCACCGGCTTCAAACAGAACGGTTCGATCAGCGTCGCCAAGACCGCTGAGCGCTTCGAGGAGCTGAAGCGTGGTGCCTCGATGGGTAAGACCTTCGGGCTCGCCATCGACGTACTCACCCCGGGACAGATCCGGGAGCGCTGGCCGCTGCTCGAAGTCGGAGACATCGTCGGGGGAGTATTCCTGCCGAAAGACGGCCAGACCAATCCGATCGACACCACACTCGCCCTTGCCAAAGGGGCCAAACAACGCGGCGCACGAATTCTCGAGCACACGCCCGTTACGCGCATCGTGGTCGAGGGAGGCCGGGCCGTCGGGGTCGAGACGGCCGAGGGCTTGATCCGCGCCGACACGGTCGTCCTGTGCGGCGGCATGTGGTCGCATCATCTGGCCGCGCAGGCCGGCGCAGCGATACCTCTGCACGCCGCGGAGCACTTCTACATCGTTACCGAGCCGATCCCTGGCCTGCCCTCGAACCTGCCGGTACTGCGCGTGCAGGACGAGTGCGCCTACTACAAGGAGGATGCGGGCAAGATCCTGATGGGTTGCTTCGAGCCGGTCGCCAAACCCTGGGGCATGGCCGGTATCCCGGAGGATTTCTGCTTCGATTCGCTGCCGGAGGACGCGGAGCACTTTGAACCGATTCTGGAAGCGGCGGTACGGCGGGTCCCCGCCCTGGCGACGGCCGGCATTCAGCTTTTCTTCAACGGTCCGGAAAGTTTTACGCCCGACGATCGCTACTACGTTGGGGAAACCCCGGAGGTGCGGGATCTGTTCGTGGCGACCGGATTCAATTCGGTCGGCATTGCGGCAAGCGGCGGAGCCGGCAAGGTGCTCGCGCAGTGGGTGCTCGACCGCCGCCCGCCGCTCGATCTGTCGGACGTCGACGTGCGCCGCGTCATGCCTTTCCAGTCGAACCGCCGCTATCTGCACGATCGGACGGTGGAGACCCTGGGTCTGCTCTATGCCATGCATTGGCCCTACTATCAATACCGCTCGGCGCGCAATGCCCGGCGCACCCCGCTGCACGATCGCTTGGTGGCCGCCGGTGCGTGCATGGGCGAGACCGCCGGCTGGGAGCGCCCCAATTGGTTCGCCACACCAGGCTCTGCCCCGCGCTACGAGTACTCCTACGGCCGGCAAAATTGGTTTGAGGCCGCGCGCGCCGAATGTCAGGCGGTGCGCGAGCGGGTCGCGCTGTTTGACCAGTGCTGCTTCGCGAAATTCCTCGTGCAGGGCCCGGGTGCCCTGGCGCTGCTCAACCGGCTCTCGACAGCCGACGTGGATGTGGCCCCGGGACGCATCGTATACACCCAATGGCTCAACGAGCGCGGCGGCATCGAAGCCGATCTGACCATTACGCGGCTGTCCGAGCAGGAGTTCATGGTGGTGACCTCGGCGATTTGCCAGACACGCGATCTCGCCTGGCTGCGCAGACACATTGCCGAGGACGGCGGACGGACCTGCTGGGCCACCGACGTCACCTCCGGAATCTCAATGCTCGGCGTCATGGGGCCGAACAGCCGTGCGCTGCTCGAAGCAGTCTGCGCAGCGGACCTGTCGAACGCCGCGCATCCATTCGGCTGCTCACGGGAAATCGAAATTGGGTATGCACGCGTGCGTGCGAGCCGCATCACGTACGTCGGGGAACTCGGCTGGGAGCTCTACATGCCCGCCGAGCACTGCCTCGATGTCTATGAGCGGTTGCTCGAGGCCGGCGAAGCGTTTGGTCTGATGCACGCCGGCTACCACGCGATGGCAGCCTGCCGTGTCGAGAAAGGCTACCGGCACTGGAGCCACGACATCGCTGATGAGGACACCCCACTCGAAGCCGGACTCGCCTTCACGGTCGCCTGGGACAAGCCCGGCGGCTTCATCGGTCGAGAGGCACTGCTCGAGCAGCGCGCTCGCGGCACCCTCGCCAAGCGCCTGGTACAGGTCATGCTCGAGGACGACTCCAGCACCGCGCCGCTGCTCTACCACGAAGAGCCCATCGTGCGCGACGGCGTAATCGTCGGCTCAATCAAATCCGGAGCGTTCGGCTACCGACTCGGGAAATCCATCGGCATGGGTTACGTGCACTGCCCCGAAGGAGTCAGCGGCGAGTGGCTGCGCTCGGGACGATGGGAAGTCGAGGTGGCATGTGCACGCCACAGCGTACGGGTACAGATTGCGCCCTGGTACGACCCGAAGAACGAACGAATCAAGGCCTGAGGCCGCTGCCTCGGCCCCAGCCAGATCAAGCGGAGAATCATTGCTTATGAAGACGCATGCGCGCGTAGTCATTATCGGCGGCGGTGCAGTCGGCTGCAGCGCCCTTTATCACCTGACGCAGCTCGGGATCACCGATGTCGTGCTCCTCGAGCGCGATGAGCTCACCGCCGGTTCCACTTGGCACGCGGCGGGCAACGTGCCGACGTTCTCCACATCGTGGAACCTGTTGAAGATGCAGCGCTATACGACGCGTCTGTATGCCGATCTTGCCCGGCGAACCGGCTATGACATCAACTATCACATCACCGGCAGCATCCGGCTTGCGCATACGCAGGATCGTGTTGATGAGTTCAAGCACATCATCGCCCAGGCGCGCGCTCAGGGCACGGAGTTCGAGCTGCTCGGCCCCCGGGAGATCACTGACCGCTATCCGTTCATCCGTACCGAGGGACTGCTCGCAGCCCTTTGGGACCCTTACGACGGGGACATCGATCCGGCCCAGATGACTCAGGCGCTCGCCAAAGGAGCGCGCGACAGTGGTGCTGAAATCCACCGCAATACCAAGGTCACGGCAATCGAGCGAACCAGCAGCGGGGAGTGGCGGCTGCACACCAACCGCGGCACGATCCAGTCGAGCGCTGTGATCAATGCAGCCGGTTACCGCGGCGGGGAAGTGGCTGCGCTGGTTGGACAGTACCTGCCGATCGTTACGATGTCGCACCAATATCTGGTGACCGAGGACATCCCGGAACTGGTCGAACGGGGAGCGGCGCGGCTGCCGCTACTGCGCGATCCGGACGTCAGCTATTACCTGCGCCAGGAACGGCAGGGACTGCTGCTCGGCCCCTACGAGTGGCAGGCTACTGCTCACTGGCTCGAGGGCCTGCCCGAGGAGTTCGCCCACCAGCTGTTCGATGATGACCTCGGGCGGCTCGAGAAATACATCGAGGCGGCCTGCGAACGCGTGCCGATTCTCGGCTCAGTTGGAATCAAGACGGTGATCAATGGTCCGATCCCGTATGCGCCGGACGGCAATCCGCTGATTGGCCCCGCGCCGGGACTGCCGGGCTTCTTTCACTGCTGCGCGTTTACCTTTGGCATCGCCCAGGCTGGCGGCGCCGGCAAGGTGATCGCCGAATGGGTCGCCCACGGGCAACCGGAGTGGGATGTCTGGCCCCTTGACTCGCGACGCTTTCTCGAGTTCGCCAACCACAAATATGTGCTGGCCAAGGCCATCGAGACCTATCAGCAGGAGTATGGCATCGGCTATCCGGCAGAGGAGCGCCCGGCCGGACGCCCCGCCAAAACCTCTCCGCTGTATCAACGCCTGAAGGACAAGGGCGCACACTTCGGCGCCCGAGGCGGCTGGGAGCGGGCAGTTTATTTCCCGCAGCCAGGCGATCCGAGCGCTCCGGAGAGCTCTTTCCGCAGACCCGCATGGCACGCGGCAGTGGCCCGCGAGTGCGCGGCGGTGAGCGAGCGGGTGGCAGTGCTCGACCTGCCGGGCTTCACCAAATTCGAAGTCAGCGGCACCGACGCCCGCGCCTGGATCGACCACCTGGTCACCGGAGTGGTTCCCTCCCCGGGGCGCAGTGCACTCAATTATCTCTGCGCGCCGAACGGGGGCATTGTCACCGAGATGACCGTGACCGCGCTCGACCCGCAACGCTACTGGCTGATCGCAGCAGCAAGCGGCGAACGGCACGACGAACACTGGCTCAGCGAACATCTCCCCCAGGGTCAAGACGTGCGGCTCGAGAACCTGACTGCGCGCTTCGGCACACTCATTGTCGTCGGTCCCCGCTCACGTGAGCTGCTCGCGCTGCTGACGCGGGCCGACCTGTCCAATGCGGCATTTCCGTGGCTCTCGGTGCGCCAGATCGAGCTCGGCTATACGCGGGCGCTTGCACTGCGGGTGAATTACGTGGGCGAACTCGGCTGGGAGCTGCACATCCCGGTGGAGCATATGCTCGCGGTATATGACCTGCTCTGGGAGGCCGGCGAGCAGTTTGGCATTAGCGACTTCGGGCTCTATGCCATGGAGAGCCTGCGCCTCGAGAAGTGCTACCGCTCCTGGAAGGCCGATCTCACCACCGAATACACACCGTACATGGCGTCCCTGGATCGCTTCGTGAAGCTCGACAAACCCGCCGGGTTCATCGGCCAGGAGGCCTTGCGACGGGAGGCGGCAAGCGGACCGCGCGAACGCTTCGTGCCGCTCATCGTCGATGCAGCCGATGCGGACGCTGCCGCAGTGTCGATCGTTTACGATGGCGACGCGCAGATCGGCCTGGTGACTTCTGGCGGGTTTGGATACCGCCTGGGCAAGAGCATTGCACTTGCGTACCTGCGAACGGACGCGGCGGTGCCGGGCAAAGTGCTCGAGGTCGAGATTCTCGGCGAGCGCCGCCGGGCGGTCGTCGGCCGTGAGCCGCTGTACGATCCGGACAACGCACGACTGCGCGCCTGAGCGGCTCGGCCAGGGGCGCTGTGCGCCCCTGGCCGGTACGCCACGCCTCCCCTGCACAGCGGCTGCGCCCAGCTGGGCAGCAAAGGACCTTACGCCTGCGCCAGGTTCCCGAGCGCCTGCGCGAGCGGTGAGAGCCACGGCTCATAGCGGCGCCATTGCTCGAGCCCCTCGGTATTGATTGGCCGGCGGACCTGCTCGGAGCTCGCGGTGTGCACCCGACGTTCCGTCTTGTAAAACTCCAGGCAGGACGGCTCGAACTTAAGCCCGCAGTAATCGAGGATCCGGCGTACCTGCGGTTCGAAGTCGGCCACCAGGTCCTCGTGCTGCACGCGCAGCACCCGCCCGGGCAACGCCTCGTCCCAATGCGCCATGAGCTCGACGTACGTCCGGTAATAGCGGGCAATGTCCTCGAAGGAATACGTGAACTGCTGGCCCGAGGCGAACAGCTGCTTGAAGTTGCTGAAGCAGCAGGCCATGGCCGACCGGCGCGCATCGATAATGCGTGCGTTCGGGAACATCAGATGCATCAGGCCAATGTGCCGGAAATTGTTCGGCATCTTGTCGATGAAGCGCGGTTTGCCGCGCCGATACAGCGCCGTATCGGCCAAATACTGCTCACCGAAGCGCGCGAAATCCTCCCTGCCGAGCTCGCCGAGCACAGCCGGATAGCGCGGAGAGGTATTGTCGCCTCGGCCCTGCAGTTGCTGCACCAGCCGTGGAACGTCCGAAAGCTCCATCGTGCCCTCGACGTGAGAGTGCGAAGCGAGAATCTGCTCGATCAATGTCGAGCCGGCCCGCGGCAGGCCGACGATGAAAATCGGCGCATCGCTCTCACATCCCCAACCCTGGCGCTGAGAGAAGAACTCGCGCGTGCACACCTCGATCTGCCGGCGCGTGTTGGCCTCCGTATATTCCGGACGATACCGACACTCGCTTTTCTTCAGCGCGTTGCCGCGCTGGTAGTAAACGAATGACTCAGCATACTCGCCGCGATCCTCGAGCGCCTTGCCGAGCGCAAAACACAGATGGAATCGATCGATAAGCGCCACGCGCGGTGTAGCCTCTGCGCGGCGCATCTGCTCGATCTCCTCATCCGAGAAGCGGTAGGTCTTCAGGTTCGCCAGACTCCAGTACGCGTCGCCGTAATTGCTGCGAGCGGCTGCCGCGCGCCGATAGGCCTCAATCGCCTCTTGCTGGCGGCCGAGCGTCTTCAGGGTATGTCCCATCGAGAGGTGCAGCTCCGCATGCTCCGGAGTCTCGCGCAGCAGTTGCCCATACAGCTGCAGCGCCTGCTCGCACTCACCCAGCTCGGTAGAGATCGTCGCCTGGGCGGTGAGACAGGCGCGGTTATCAGGTTCCGCCTGGCGCAGGATCTGCACCTGTTCACGCGCCTGGCGATGCTTGTGCCGCTGCAGCAGCACCTGGACATAATCAAAGCGCGCGGCGCGATACTCCGGCTCCATGCGCAGCACGTTCTCGAGCAGCAATTCCGCATCGTCGAGGACGTCGTACTTCATGCCGATCTGCGCCAGCAGCCGCATCCCCTCGATATGATCGCCGTGCGTCAACAGGTAGCGGCGCACCAGACTCTCGGCGCTTTCGGTCTCGCCGTCGGAGAACATACTGCGGGCGGTGACGATCTCCGGGGGCAGCGATGCGAGCTTCGCAACGTGCGCGGCAGCCGTAACGGCATCGGCCTCGCGGCCGCTCATCCGATAGAGTGTCTCAAGTGCGCGCCAACTGGCCGGCAGCGCCGGATTGAGCCGCACGGCGCCCTCAAAGGCCTCAATCGCCTCCGGCGCGCGCCGCTGCATGATGTGGCAATGGCCGCGCTCCTGGTAAAGCCGCGGATACTCCGGATAAAGCGCCTCGAGCCGCCCCAGCGTCGTGAGCGCCGTATCGATCTGCCCTTGCATGCGCTGCGCAACGGCGAGCATGTACAGCCCATCGCGGCTCTCGGGCTGCTCGGCGAGCAGCGCCAAGGCCTCTCGCTCGGCCTGCGCGAACTGGCCTTTTTCAAGATACTGACGCACCCGCACACTCGTCGGTTGCGCCACCGCGCTTTCGGCTTGCATCGAACCCCCGGCTCTGCTCTGCTTGGAACGAACTTGGCATTCTAGCGCAGCGATTCGTCCCCGCGGCACCAGCGTCGAGCGCGAGCAATCCCGGCGTCGGGATTCTGCAATCCGGGCGTCCCGCTAGCGCGAGGGCGCCCCGCAGGCAAGGCGCCCGATCCGGAACGGCATCGTCAACTCACTTGGCGCAGCACCCCTCGGAGCGTCTCGACCATATGGCGGATCTCTTCCTCGCTCGAGATGAATGGCGGTGCCACCGCGATGGTATCCGCGGTGAAGCGCAGCAGCAGCCCGGCCTCGACGCCCCGCTCGAAGACCTCGCGCGCCCTCGCGCCGGGCTGGCCAGTGCGGGCAGCGAGCTCGACCGCGGCCGCCATCCCGAAATTGCGGATGTCGATGACGTGTGGCTCCTCGCGCAGGGAGTGCACGGCCTCCTCGAGAAGCGGCGCCAGATGCGCCGAGCGCGCCACGAGCCCCTCCTTCTCCATCACATCGAGCGTCGCCAGACCCGCGGCGCAGGCAATTGGATGCCCGGAGTACGTGTAGCCGTGAAACAGCTCGATGGTCTGCTCCGGTCCACGCATCACGGCGTCGTAGATGCTCTCGCGCACGATGGTGCCGCCGAGCGGAATCACTCCGTTGGTGGCGGCTTTGGCGAAAACGATGATGTCCGGCGTCACCCCCACGCGCTGCGCGGCGAAATTCGCGCCCACCCGTCCGAATCCCGTGATCACCTCATCGAAAATCAGCAGGATGCCGTGCCGGGTGCAGATCTCGCGCAATCGCTCCAGATAGCCGACCGGCGGCACGATCACGCCGGTCGAGCCCTGCATCGGCTCAACGATCACCGCAGCAATGGTCGAGGCGTCATGCAGCGCAACGAGTCGCTCGAGGTTGTCGGCCAGGTGTGCGCCCCACGCCGGCTGCCCGCGACTGAAGCGCATCTGGCTCGGATCGTAGGTGTGCGGCAGATGATCGACGAACGGGGCGCTGAGGGGACCGAATACCCGCCGGTTGGCAGCGATTCCTCCGGCTGAAATCCCGCCGATTCCGACGCCATGGTAAGCGCGTTCACGCCCGATAATGCGCACCCTGTGCGCCTCGCCGCGGGCATGGTGATAGGCCATTGCAATCTTCAGCGCGCTATCGACGGCCTCGGACCCGGAATTGGTGAAAAAGACGTGCTTCAGGCCATCCGGCGCCCAACTCGCAACCCGTGACGCGAATTCGAACACCTTGGGATGTCCGACCTGGAACGTCGGCGCGAAGTCGAGTTCACCCACCTGGGCTCGCACCGCCGCGACGATCTCCGCACGGCAGTGGCCGAGTGGAGTGCACCACAGACCCGAGAGGCAGTCATACAGCCGCCGTCCATCGGGAGTGAGGAAGTACGCGCCCTGCCCGCCGGTGACCAGCGTCGGATGACGCTTGAAATACCGGTTGGCGGTGAAGGGCATCCAGAATGCGGACAGATCGTTCGTGTTGGCGTTCATGCGTTCAATATGCCCGTGCGCGGCGCCGGGACCGCGCTACACTCCTGCCGATAGATCACCAGACTGTACTGGACCGAACAGCAATACACCTATGCGCGCGCACCGTACGGACACCCCCACACGGGTCGAGGCGTTGTCGGGTGGGCTGCGCACCCGGATCCTCACTGGCCAGCTGAGTCCCGGGGAACGTCTGCCTTCGGTACGCACCCTGGCCCGCACACATGCGGTGAGCCCATTTACCGCCGCACGCGTCTATGAACTGCTGGTCGCCGAGGGTCTCATCGAGCCGCGACGCGGCTCCGGCTACTACGTGGCGCGTGATGCACAGACTGCGGGCATCCAGCCCGTTGCATCGATTGAGCCGCTGGTGGACTCGATCTGGACGCTGCGGCGCGAATTTGATCGCCGCGCTCTGCAGGTCGACGCCGGATGCGGCTGGCTGCCGGCCGAATGGTTGTTCACCGATGGGGTCCGCGCCGCGCTCACCCAGGTCGCCCGCCGCCCCGCCGTCTATGCCGGGCGATACGGTAGTGCGTACGGACTGGGCGGACTGCGCCATCACCTGGCCCGCCAGCTGACACTGCGCGGTATCGAGTGTGCGGAGGAGCAGCTCGTGCTCACGCAGGGCGCCAGCCAGGCGCTCGAACTGGTCATCGGCGCCCTGACCCGACCGGGCGAGGCGGTTTTAGTCGATGACCCGGGCTACCCTTATGTGCTCGCCATGCTGCGCGGGCGCGGCACCCATCCGGTAGGCGTGCCACGCACCGCCGAGGGGCCGGATGCCGAGGCGCTCGAGCGGATCGCTGCCAAGACCGGGGCGCGGCTGTTTATCACGAACACGACTTATCAGAACCCCACCGGCTCGACGATCACACCAGGAACCGCGCACGCGGTGCTGCGCGTTGCCGAACGTCGCGGGCTGACGATCTGCGAAGACGACATTTTCGCTGAGCTCTCGCTCGACCCGCCGACCTCGCTCGCCGCCCTCGACGGACTCGAGCGTGTCATCTATGTGGGCAGTTTCTCCAAAACGATTGCGCCGAGCCTGCGCGTCGGGTATCTCGCCGCCCGGCCTGAGCGAAGCGAACAGCTCGCCATGCTGAAGAACATGACGTCACTGTCCTCCTCGGAGCTGACCGAGCATATCGTCCTAGCCATTCTCACCGCGGGGCGACACCGCGCACATCTTGACCGCCTCCGCCGCCGCCTAGGCGAAACCCGCGCACGCGTGATCCGTCGCATGCGTGCGTGCGGCATCGAGATCGCGGGGGGCGGCGGGGGAATGTTCGTCTGGGCCCGGCTGCCCGGCAAGGACTGCGAATCGATCATGCGCCGCGCCAAGGTGCAAGGCATCCTGCTCGCTCCCGGGGAGATCTTTCACCCCGACGGACGCAAGAGCGGGCACTGGCGATTCAACGTCGCCTACGCTGATGACGAACGGCTGTACGCGTTTCTCGCAGAGCTCGGCGAATGACTCGGCTCACTTCGTCGTCGGCATGGCGAATTCTGCGCCGCCAGTGACCTGCGGCCAGCGCTGCATGATCGACTTCTGTCGGGTATAGAACCGCACACCTTCCTCGCCGTAGGCATGCATGTCACCGAACAGACTGTTCCGCCAGCCGCCAAATCCATGCCACGCCATGGGCACCGGGATCGGCACATTGATTCCGACCATACCGACCTGAATACGCCGGGCAAATTCGCGCGCGACACCACCGTCGCGGGTGTAGCAGGCAACGCCGTTGGCAAATGGATGGGCATTGATCAGCGCAATGGCCTGCTGCATATCCGCAACGCGCACGCAGCTGAGCACCGGTCCGAAGATCTCCTCCTTGTAAATCGTCATCTCAGGGCGCACCGCGTCGAAGAGGGTTCCGCCGAGGAAGAATCCGCGCTCGTGGCCGGGCACCTTCAAGCCACGGCCATCAACCTGCAGCTTCGCGCCTTCACGCTCGCCGGTGGCGATGAACTGGCTGATACGCTCGAGCGCCGCCTGGGTCACCACCGGACCCATCTCGACATCTGGATCGGTTCCGGGTCCGATCTTCAACGCGCGGGTGCGCTCGATGAGTTGCGGCATGATCCGATCAGCCGCCTCGCCGACAAGTACCGCGACGCTGATCGCCATGCAGCGCTCGCCTGCGGAACCGAACGCTGCGCCGATCAGTCCGTCGACCGCCTGACTCAGATCGGCATCCGGCATCACCACCAGGTGATTCTTGGCGCCACCGAGCGCCTGCACGCGCTTGCCGAGTTCGGCACCGCGCTGATAGAGGTGCCGCGCGATCGGGGTGGAGCCGACGAAACTCACGGCTCTGACCTCCGGGTGCTCAAGAAGCGCATCCACCGCGACCTTGTCGCCCTGCACGACATTGAACACTCCATCCGGCAGCCCTGCCTCCGTGAGCAACTCGGCCATCAAGAGCGAGGCTGACGGATCGCGCTCGCTGGGCTTGAGCACAAACGTGTTCCCGGCCGCGATGGCGATCGGGAACATCCAGCACGGCACCATGCATGGGAAATTGAACGGGGTGATGCCCGCGACCACGCCAAGCGGCTGACGCATCGTCCAGTTGTCGATGCCCGTGGAAACCTGCTCGGTGTAATCTCCTTTCAGCAACTGAGCGATGCCGCAGGCGAACTCGACCACCTCGATGCCGCGCATCACCTCGCCCTGAGCGTCGGCAAACACTTTGCCGTGCTCCTCGGTGATGCAGCGGGCAAGGGCATCGCGGTGCTCATTCAGCAACGCAAGAAAGCGGTTCAAAACCCGTCCACGACGCACCGGTGGGGTATCGGCCCAGCCGGGAAACGCTGCCGCGGCAGCCGCCACCGCACGATTGGCGAGCGGCGCGTCGGCTAGACAGACCTGCCGAACCGCTTCACCGATGGCCGGGTTGAACACCGGCTGGCTGCGGCCGTCGCTGACCAGTCTCTGACCGCCGATCCAGTGGCCAACAGCCGCCCCCGCGGTCGCTGTTGTACGCGCAGCATTCTTCTGGGTGGACATCGCAGCACTCCGGGACGGGTATCGTAATAGATGACGCTCGGAGTCTAGGCGCGGCGGCACGGCTTGCAAATCACTTCTTACTGGCTAGACTGTTCATAATTTTGAACAATCGAGGTAGCTCGCATGAGCGCGCGTGACATTGCCGCCCTCCTGCCCGACTTGCACATGCTTACCGTGATTGCCGAAACCCGCAGTCTCACGCAGACCGCACGGCGACTCGGCATCGCGAAATCCTCGGTCAGCATGCGATTGAAGGACCTCGAACAGGCCCTGGATGTGCCGCTCGTCAGGCGCACGACCCGCTCGATCACGCTGACGCCGGCAGGTGCGCAGCTCGTTGAGCAGACACGCGGCTCATTCGCGCATATCGAGCAGGGCGTGGTCGGCGCGAAAGACCTGGCCGGCGCGCCGCGCGGACTGGTGCGTGTGAGCGCGCCCGTGGCCCTGGGGCGACAGCACATCGCCCCGACGATTCCGGCGCTGCTTAGCCGTTACCCGGACATTCGCCTGGAACTCGACCTGAGCGACCGCTTCGTCAATCTGGTGCAGGAAGGGTTTGACCTCGCCATCCGCCACGCCAGCCGGGTACCCGAATCGCACATCGCCGTGGCGCTGTGCGCGAGCGCTTCGGTGCTGCTTGCGAGTCCGCAGTACCTCGCTCGAAATGGAACGCCTCAACACCCCGCCGAGCTTGCCCGTCATGCTTGCCTGCTCTACCTGCGCGATGGCAGCACAGCGAGCTGGTCGTTCGAGCGGACCACGGGCCGCAAGGCAACTCAACGGGTGAGCGTGCCGGTAAGCGGTCCGCTTCGCGCGAACAATAGCGAGGTGCTGCGCGAAGCGGTGGCAGGCGGTCTGGGCATCGCGCTCTTGCCTGATTTCACCGCGTGGAGCGGACCGTCCGCCCACCAATTGCGGCCGGTGCTACCGGAGTGGAAACCGGTCGGCTTCTTCGGCGAGCGACTCCAGGCAATCCGACCGTGGTCGCCGCGGACCCCTCGAGCGGTGCAATGCGTGATCGATCACCTGCGCAAAAGCCTCGCCGAGGGTTTTGGCGACCCGCAACGGTTGCGTTCGTCAGTGTAACCCGGCCGCCCTCCGGCGCCGAATCAACCGGCGCGACGCACGGCGGTACTGCCCACAGTACCGGGCGCCGCGCCCTGCGCTAGGCGCTGCAGATCCTCGCGCAAGTGCCGACCGGCGCGAACGAAATGCCATGCAGCCCAGAAGCCTGTCGGCACCAGACACAGCAGCGCGAAACGCAGCGAAGCGGCATCCGGTACGCCATGCGGAGCAAAGGAATCACTCAGAAAGCCGACCATCTGCGGCGCGACCACCAGATTGAGCACGTTGGCGACGAGCAGCATGACCGCGCAATACATGGCCCGCATGTTCGCCGGTGCGAGATTGTTCAGAATCCCGAAGCTCGGGCCGAGATACATGTAGACCGTAGGAACGAACAGCCACAGCAGCATCTTGAACAACGCCAAAGAGTGCGTCGAATAGATGAACCAGGTCACTACTGTGCCAAATGCGATCGTCGCTCCGGTGACGCGCAGGATACGCCGCTGATCCGTCAGCCAGGGGCGCGAGAAAAGCCAGGTACTGACGAGCATCGCCAGTCCACCGCCGATCAGGTACACCCTGCCGAGAATGGTGCCGGCCTGCTCGACATTCAAAGCAAATGCGCGCATCAGAAAGGCCGGCGTCCACCAGAGCAGTCCCCAGCCCCAGAGCGCTGCCACCCCGGTGCCGAGAATCATGTGCACCGTCGCCCGCTGAGTGCACATGAACCGAACGATCACGCGCAACGGCGGCACCTTCGCACCAGGGGCGTGAGCATCGAGCCGTCCGCGCTGCGGCTCGCGGATGGTCAGCCACATCAGCACACCGACCAGGATGCCCGGCGCACCGAGCGCAAGAAACATGCCGCGCCAGCTGAAGTAGTAAGCAATGATGCCGGCTATCGAGGAGCCCAGCCACGTACCGAGCGCCGCGCCCAGCGAGAACACCTGCAGCGCCATGGTGCGCCGTTCGGGCGGGAAATAATCCGAGAGCAGTGAATTGGCGCCCGGCGTTCCACCGGCCTCGCCCACACCCACCCCGATACGCGCCAGCAGCAGCTGCGAATAGTTGCGCGCCAAGCCGGTGGCGACGGTGAGGCCGGACCAGGCAACGAGCGAGCCGACCACGATGTCGCGCCGGCTCTTGCGATCGATCAGCCACGATAACGGGAATCCAAAAACCACATAGAAGATTGCGAGTGACACGCCGGTCAGAAATGCCACATTGGCATCGGAAAGGTGCAGTTCGCGGCGGATCAGCTCGAGAACCGTGGAAATCGAATAGCGGTCGGTGATGCTCAGCGTGTACACGAGGCACATCATGAACGCCACGTACCACCGCTGTGCGGTCGATGCCGGTTGCGCTGCCGGCGCCTCGAGCGCAGCCGGCTCGCCCGCGGCGGCCGCCAGCTCGCCGAGAGTCTCGGGAGCAGGGATGACCTCGGGCTGCGCGTTCGCGCCAGCCACGCCGCCTGCTTCGGATGTGTGCATCGACCCCCCGAAAATTACGGATCGTTAGGTGAACGTCCGCTTCGGTCTCATTGGACCAGATTCCCCGGGGCTTGCCAACCTAAGCGCCTGCCGGCGCCGCCACCAACTGCGAGGCCGCGCACAATCGGTCGTGACGCCCGTCTCCCGCCCGAGGGCAGGACGGGACGACTCACGGGCCTGCGCCGTTCGACCCGGCAGCGGCAACTTCGGCATTGCCGGCGGTTGCGGCCGCCGCGAACCAACGATCAATTCGCTCCGCCGCTTCGCTCGCGTGCCTCAACCCAAGCTTCGAGCGACGCCACAGCACATCCTGCGCGCTGCGCGCCCATTCCCGGGTCCGCAGATAGTCGAGTTCCGCCTCGTACAGCTGCGGGACGATCTGTTCGCCCAAATCCCCAGCGCGGCGCGCGTTGCCCATGATCCGCTCGATTCGCGTACCGTATGCGCGGCACATGCGCGTCACCAGCTCGGGTGGAACAAACGCATAGCGAGCGCACTGCTCACGCGTGAAGCGCTCCAGATCCATCCGCGCAATCTCCCCGCCCGGCAGCGTTGCGCCGCGGGTCCAGGGGTGATCGGGAATCTTCAAGCGCGGCAGGAGCTCCGCGAGAGCATGTTCAGCCAAGCGCCGATAGGTCGTAAGCTTGCCCCCAAAGACGGACAAGATCGGCGCGCCGTCCGGCGGTGCGTCGAGATCAAAAACGTAATCGCGCGTCACGGTGGAGGCACTGACACCGCCATCGTCGTACAGCGGGCGCACGCCAGAGTAGTGCCAAATCACCTGCTCGGGGCTTACTCTGGGTCGCACATACTCTGCCAGCACGTCGCACAGATAGTTGATCTCTTCGCCGCTTGCCTGCACCTGTGCCGGATCGCTTTCGTAGGGGATGTCCGTCGTGCCGATCAGCGTGAACGCCTGCTCGTACGGGATCGCAAACACCACGCGACCATCGGCGCCCTGCAGCGTATACGCTTGCTCGCCGGCGTAGAGGCGCGGCACGACGATGTGGCTGCCCTTGACCAGCCGCAGCCCACGATGACCCTTCGCGCCCGTTCGCCCGAGCACATCCTGTACCCATGGGCCTGCGGCATTGATCAAGGCACGCGCGCGCACGGCGCGCCGCGCCCCGGCGTGCGAGTCGACTTCGATCTGCCAGAAAGCCCCCTCCCGGTGTGCCGAGACGAGACTGCAGCCAATGGCAACAGTCGCCCCCCGCTCGCTTGCATCGATGGCGTTGATGACCACCAACCGGGCGTCATCGACCCAGCAATCGGAGTACTCAAACGCCAAGCGGATCTCTTCGCGCAGCGGTTGCAGCGCTTGCGCCCCACCTCGACGCAACACTCGCGTCGCCGGCAGGCGTTTGCGCCCGCCGATGTGGTCGTAAAGAAACAGTCCTGCGCGCAGCATCCATGCCGGACGCATGCCGCGATGGACGGGCAGCACGAACCGCAATGGCTTGACGATGTGCGGCGCGGCCGCCCAAAGGACCTCCCGTTCCTTCAGGCTCTCGCGGACCAGGCGAAACTCCCTCTGCTCGAGATAGCGCAGACCGCCATGGATCAGCTTCGAGGACGCCGACGACGTAGCGCCCGCCAGATCCTTTCGCTCAAGCAGAAGAACTGTGAGTCCACGTCCAGCTGCGTCGCGGGCAATTCCGACCCCATTGACGCCGCCGCCGACGACGACCAGATCGTAGAGATCCTGCGCAGGCGTCTGCGCTGCTCGCGATGTCTCTCCAGCCGCTGTGCTTGCAGGACTCATACCGATAGCCGACGTATCCGGCGAAGACGCGAGTGTGTGATTAGACATACGCTGCCATCAGGATGTTCGGATGCAACCATGTGTCAGGCGATCAAGGAGCACTCTGGGTGTCGGGGCATGATCATGAGCGCGCCGTCGTCGGACGCCCCGTTGCCCGCGAGCGCACCCTCGCTTCTGCCAGGTAGTCCCCACTGCTGCTCGAGTGCGCCCGACGTTCGATGATCGTCGTCTCGAGGTGCGGATCCTTGGCGCCGGCGCGCTGCGCTGCGGCCAGCGCCAGCTCGCGCGACACACGCTTCGCCAGCTCGATCGCCTCCTCGGCGTTATTGAAATCACGCATCCCTGCCGGATCGTGCACTCTGAACAGATTGTATTCGGGCTGGTTGACCAGCACGTCGCAGGTTTCCGCAACGACACCGGCCACCGCCCCGACCGCGTTGCACACCGAGGCGTGCTCCGGAACGATCAGCGGGGCGCCCAAGCGTCGCGCCACATCAGTATAGAAAGCATGAGCCGGTCCGCCGATCGCCACCAGAGGGTTGGGCAGGCGCAGCTGAACGTCGATCAAATTCGAGACCGGACGGCCTTCGACTAGCCGATCGAGCACGATGCCGAGCGGTCCCCAGCGGCCCTCGGGAGCCTCGACGCCGGGATCCTGCGCCAGCGCACACTCCAACACCACACGCGTTGCCCGACGGATGACCAGCTCATACACTCTTGCGCACAGCTCCTCCAGCGTCTCCTCGGTCCTGCCAGCGGTCTCGTGGCGCTGCACCGCGGTGAGAATTCGCGCTCCGAACTGGGCTGCCTCGTGGTCCCAGCCGCTCTGGCGCCCGAGCACGTGCAGTGCATCACTCGGGGTAAACCCCGAAATGCTCGCCAGCCCCCGATCCACCAAACGCCAAAGCGCCTCAGCGCCCTGCGCCGTACGTGCAACTACGTCGAGCCCGCGAGGGGTGTCGGCCAGCGACTCCCACACGCGCCGCTCCAAACGGTCGAGCTGCGCACCGGCATCGCCTCCGGGATTGCGATGCGCGAACTGCGCGCCATACGGGGCCACCCGATCCGTTCCGGCGAGCTCGCGCAAGGTATCGAGCATCTGCGGAAACTGTTGCGCCAGCAAACTGAGCGGCACGACACGCCGCGGTCCGACGCGCATGTGCCCATCGCGATCGAAGTGAATCTCGCTGTCGCCGCCGAGTCCACAGGTGTGCACGTCCACCGCTTCGATCATGGTTCGCCAGCCGCCGATCACCGCCCCTTCGGCGCGCACCACGGGTCGCTCATTGACGATAAGTGCGACGTCGGTCGTCGTTCCGCCCATGTCGGCCACGGCGAAGTCCTTCAGCCCCGTGAGGAACGCTGCACCAACCACGCTCGCCGCCGGCCCCGAGAGCACCGTCTGTACCGGATGCTCGAGGGCGACATCGGCGCGCATCAGCGTGCCGTCCCCCTTCACGATCATCAGGGGGGCGCTGATCGCCTCATGCCGCAGTTGCTTAGTCAGTGCCTGCAGCAAATGGCGAATCTGCGGCACCAGGCGCGCGTTGAGCGCAGCGGTAAGCGCCCGCTTCGGCGCATTCAGCTGCGCGCTCATCTCGTGACTGCAGGTAATGGATTTGTCGCTGAGCGCACGAATCCGCTGACGGGCCCGTAACTCATGCTCCGGATTGCGCACCGAGAACTGCGCCGCGACGACGAACGCCTCGACCTGATCGGCATGCTGGCGAACCGCCGCCTCGATGGCGGCCTCATCGAGCGGGGCGTCCTCCTGACCGGTCGGATCGTGGCCCCCGGTGACGCGTACGATGACATCGCCGCGCTGGTCGGTAAACCCGGCCATCTGCACCATACGGTCATTGAAGCCGATCAGAATGGCGCAGATGGGACTGAAGCGATTCTCAACTACCGCATTGGTCGCGAGCGTCGTGGAAACCGACACCAAGGTGATGTCATGGCGCGCATCTGCCGGCAGAGTACCGAGCACGGAGCGCAGCGCGTTGCCGAGCCCGACCGACAGATCCCAATGGGTGGTCAGCGCCTTGGCGCTCGCCGTGACGTGCCCGGCGCCGTCCATGATGACCGCGTCGGTATAGGTTCCGCCGGTATCAAGCCCGATCCACAGTTCGGATTTGCGCTCCGCCGTACCGATGTCAATGCCGCTGGAGGGATCCATTTTCGCGCGAACACACCATGTAAGAAGTGATCTTGAAATCCTACCGGAGGTGGCAGGCCGTGCCTACACCTCAGCGCGACATCCGCTTGTCGCACAAAGACGTCGCGCAGAGCGCACCGCATTTCGGCCATGCACCCGTGGCACCGTCCCCAATCGATCGGGGAGCGAGCGGCCATGCGGGTCGGACACGCCGCGCTTGCGCACGGCTGCGGCATCCGTAACCATTCGCAGCGACAATGTGCGCCGCCGCGCTGCGCGGCCACCTACCAGCCAAGTGCGCCGGGCACGACGGGCGATCGCGGCTCCTCGGTACATCGGCCAGCCGGTGCGCTCTGCGGACGTGCAACGAATTCGGCGCGGCGCTGCCGACTCGACTCGCATTCTGATATCCACTGTCAAGGAGCGCTGTACCCATGCCCGATACCCCCACCGCAGAGCGCGCAAATCTCACGGCTGCACCACTGCAGGCGCGCCGTGGCGCCCCTGCAGAGCAGCTGCCACCATTGGTGCTGCTGCCCGGGCATATGTCGAGCGCCACCACCTGGGAGCACCAGTGCCGGCCGCTGCGCGGCCGGCGTACCGTGATCGTGCCGGACAGCCACTACGGGCTCGAATCCATTGAACAGATGGCCCGCGCGATCGCCGCCGGCCTGCCGGAGCGATTTGATCTGGTCAGCTGGTCGATGGGCGGGTATATCGCGCTCGAACTGTACCCGCTGGTCCGCGATCGGATCCGAACTTTGACCCTGATCAGTACCAGCGCCCGCGCGGAAAACCCGGCGGCGCTGATCCGTCGCGGGGAGTTTTTGCGTACCGTGCAGGCGGTCGGGCTGCGCGCTGCGTACATCGCGTCCCTCGATCAGATGATCAAGGAACCGCAACATATCGAGCCGCAGTTCAAGGACCGAATCATCGCGGAGGCGATGCGATTTGGAGAGGCCGTGCTGTTCAGCCAGATCAAGGCCATGATCGGACGCCACGACCAGCGTGCGATGCTGCCGCAGATCGACTGCCCCACTCTGGTCGTCGTAGGCACCGAGGACGACATCGTGCCGAGCGAATATACCGAAGAGCTGGCGCGCGCCATCCCTCGCGCCCAAGTGCATGTGGTCTGCGGCACCGGTCATTGCGCCCCGTGGGAGCGGGCCGGTGAGATCAACCAGGTGCTCGAGGCGTTCTGGCACGCCAAGCAGGCGGGCTGAGGCACGGGAACGCAACAGGGCACGCCTGCAGCGAAGCGCACCGTGAGCTCGGGTGCCGACTCGACCGAACATCGCGGGCGGTAGCACGATCAGACGACGCGTCATATCAAGCGATGTCGCCTCCGTTCAATGACCGAGACGGGCTCGTACTCGTCTGCATGCGATCCGCACGCCCATGATTGCCGCGGCACCACAGCGCCGAGACGCCCCTTTGAAGGCTCGCTCCATTCTCGAGCGGTCATCGCGAACCGCCCATCCGTTGCGACCCTGCGGGCGATGCACTGGGTGGCTCTGGACATTGTGCCTGGCGGTCATGGGGTTGCCGGCTTTCCACAACGGCTACGCTGCGGACCAAGCGGCCAAGAACGCTTACGGGACCGCCCCCACCCGGCTCCCCCGGTCCGCTCGAATCGCGACCCCGGGGCGATTCGCACTGAGCGTGGACTGACCTGTGGTGCGCGTGCTCAATCCGGTGCAGACTGGCAGCGGATGGGAAGGCGGCCGGGCGCTCGTCCCTCTTGCTATCATTGTGCACTGCATGCCAACGCGTCCAACCGGGATGAAAAACACGCCGTGATCGCACTCGAATTACGCAACGTCGACATCCTTTTCCCGCCCCAGGGGCTGTCGGTGCGCCGTGGGCGGGCGGCGCTGCAGCAAGCCCTGAGTGCGCTCGAGTCCGGCCTGTCGCGCAGCGAGATCGCCGAGCGAACCGGGGTGATCCTCGGCATCAGCAACGCCAATCTCACGGTCGAGCGGGGCCAGATTTCGGTGCTGATGGGTCTGTCCGGCTCGGGTAAATCCACTCTGCTGCGTGCCATCAACGGCCTGAACCCGGTGACCCGCGGCGAGGTACTGGTGCGCGACGGACAGACGATGGTTGACGTTGCGCATTGCGACGCGGCGACACTGCGCCGGGTGCGCCGCCAACGCGTTGCCATGGTATTCCAGCAGTTCGCCCTGTTACCGTGGCGAACCGTGCGGGACAATGTCGGTTTTGGACTTGAATTGCGCGGTGAACCGACCGAGCAACGCAAGCGCATCATCGACGAGCAGCTCGAACTTGTCGGCCTGAGTCAGTGGGCGGACCGGTACTGTCACGAACTTTCCGGCGGCATGCAGCAACGCGTGGGCTTGGCGCGCGCGCTCGCCACGAACGCCGAGATTCTGCTGATGGACGAACCGTTCTCCGCGCTCGATCCGCTGATCCGCAACAAGTTGCAGGATGAGTTGCTCGCGCTGCAGGAGCGCCTGCACAAGACCATCGTGTTCGTCAGTCACGATCTGGAAGAGGCACTGAAACTCGGTGACCGAGTCTCGATCCTGGAAGGCGGGCGGATCGTGCAGACCGGCACCGCGCGTGAGATCGTCGAGCATCCCGCCGATGATTACGTCAGCGAGTTCGTCCGCCGCGTCAATCCCAATACCGCATTCAAGGAATGCAATGCCCGAACCGCCTCGTGATGGGCAGCACTCCTGGCACCGGCTCCATTGCTGCTTACACCGGTTCGATCGACACCGTCACACGACTTTCGCACAGTAGGAATACCCCGGTGTGCTCCGCTCCGAGTTCAGCCAGCCATTTTGGCTTCTTTACGCTGCGCAACTTTTCGATGATCGCATTCTCGAGCGCGGTCGAGCCGCTGCGCATGGCCAATTATCTGGCCGGGCGCGAGGTGTATCGCTGGTCGGTCTATTCGCTGAGCGGCGAGCCGGTCATGGCAAGCAACGGCCTCACCGTCACGCCGACGCAACGGCTCGAAGAAACGACCCTGCCGGATATTCTGTTCTTGTGCGGCGGCATCAACGTGCCGCAAGCCGTCGACAGCCAGCTCATCCGCCTTCTGCGCCGCGTCGCGCGGCATCCGATCGTCATTGGCGCACTGTGCACCGGCTCGTACGCGCTCGCCGAGGCGGGCTTGCTCGATGGCTACCGCTGCTCGATCCATTGGGAGAGCCTGCCGGGGCTGCGCGAGAAATTCCCCCGCATCAACTTCAGCTCCGACTTGTTCGTGATCGATCGGGACCGCTGCACCTGCACCGGCGGCGTCGCGCCCCTCGATATGGTGCTGCACATGATCACCCCGCGTGTCGGCAAGACCATCGCGGCCGGGATATCTGAGGAATTCATCGTTGAGCGCATCCGCAGCAGCAATGACCATCAGCACATCCCGCTCGCCGCGCGCCTCAGCGGCAGCCACCCTTCCGTCACTCAGGCCGCCGCGTTGATGGAGGCGAACGTCGAGGACCCCCTCTCGCTCGAGGAACTGGCGCGACTCAGCGGCATTTCCCATCGTCAACTGCAGCGGCTGTTTCGGCGCAACCTGGGGGTGACACCGGCACAGTACTACACAACAGTACGGTTGCGCCGGGCGCGCGAACTGCTGCGCCAGACCGCCATGCCGGTCATGGACATCACGGTGGCGTGCGGCTTTCGCTCCGCGTGCCATTTCAGCCGCTCTTACCGCGCCCTGTACGGTCATCCCCCGCGCCAGGAACGCCGCCCTCAAACTGACGCCGGGACACCTGCCGCTGCGATTTTGGCCAAGAGCACCTGAATGTTCAGTCAAGGCTGAAGCGCCAGCGGGACTTACAGTCGTTCGACCATATAATATTGATTTATAAGGTTATTTTAGGCGGCCAGCAGAAACCTTGCGTCTGCACGGCGATTCACGGATGATATGTCCCTGGGGGATCAGCACCGCTTGAGTAACCGTTCAATGCTGCAGAAGACCGGAGCTCGAAGGCCGACGGCGGAAGCAGCGCAAGGCCCGTCTCTGCGAGTTGGCATCATCCTCGCCGAACATTTCACGTTGTCGGCATTCGGGGTGTTCGTCGATCACCTGAGGCTCGCGGCAGACGAAGGTGACCGCAGCCGTCCCGTGCGGGTGCACTGGTCGATCATGTCCTCCCGACGAGCCCCGATACCGGCCAGCTGCGGCGTCACGGTACAACCGACGAGCAGTCTGCTCGCGGCGCAAAATCTGGATTATGTCGTGGTGGTCGGCGGCATTTTGCACGCCGGCCCACAGATCGATGAGGCCACCACCGCGTACCTGCGCGAACTCGCCAAGGCCGGCGTGCCGCTGATCGGGATCTGTACCGGCAGCTTCATTCTATGCCGCGCGGGACTGATGCGCGGGCGACGCTCCTGCGTCAGCTGGTATCACTATCAAGACTTCCGCGAGACGTTTCCCGATCACGAGGTGGTCGCCGATCGCCTCTTCCTCGCCGACGGGCCCCGCATCACCTGCGCCGGCGGCGCCGGCGCCGCCGCCCTCGCCTCCCATCTGATCGAACGTCACCTGGGTCGGGCCACTGCCTACAAGGCCAGCCAGGTGCTGCTGTTCGACGGACCGCGCGAAGGCAATGACGCCCAACCGCATCCGCCACTGTCCGAGAGCGTCGGCGAACCGCGCGTACGGCGTGCATTGCTGCTGATGGAGCAGAATCTGACGCGCCCCATTTCCGTTTCCACCATCGCCGGCGAACTCGGGGTGTCCGTGCGCCAGCTCGAACGGCTTTGTCGCGGCCAACTCGGCATGGGACCCGCATCCACATACCGGCAACTGCGGCTGCGCTACGCGAACTGGCTGATCGAAAATACCGACCGCTCCGTGACGGAGATCGCCATTGAAGCGGGATTCGCCGACTGCGCGCATTTCTCACGCCAATTCAAGGACGCTTACGGCTTCTCGCCGTCTCACCATCGCCTGCAGCCGCAGGGCAACGGCGCAAGCGACATCGCGCACGCACGGGTCTATGAGACCCCGACGCCTCAAGCGCTGCCATAACATGACAATGCACACTGTACGAGCCGAATCGTAAGCGCGCTTCCCAGTGTGGCCAGCGGACCAACGGACAGGACACAATCTCGTCGTGGCCGATTATCACTATCACAGCCAACAGAACCTGAACGACAGACGGATTCACGCGGATTGGCGGATTCATTCAATCGCGCCGGATTCACTTCGACTCTAATCTCCAAGACATAGTGGGGTCGTCATGCCTCTCAGACGGCTACCTCGACTCCACCTCTCTCACAAGTCATAACAGTCCATAGGGGTCTACACGATGAACTCGAAGGTTTACTATGCGGTGGCTGCCCTGTTGAGCGGCGTCTCCCTGAGTGCCTTCACCGCAGCGCACGCCGCAGCTGCCGTCACTTCAACCGGCCAAAACCCGGCTCAGTCGAGCGCCGCAGCATCGACAGCCTCGTCCGGGCCAACCACCCAGCTTCCCACCCGCAGCGAAGCGCTCACGGAGATCATCGTCACCGCGACCCGCCGGCGCGAGAACATGCAGGACGTGCCCATTGCAATGCAGGCATTGACCTCTCGCGCGCTCACGCAGATGAACGTCGCGACGTTCAACGATTTCGTCAAATTCCTGCCTAATGTCACGACGGCGAACAACGGACCCGGACAGGACGAAGTGTTCATGCGAGGACTGTCGGCCGGCTCTCAGGCAAGCCAGGGCAGCGGCTCGACCGGCCTGTGGCCAAACGTCGCGGTCTATCTCGACAACGAATCCGTACAGATGCCGAACCGCAATCTCGACATCTATGCAGTGGATCTGAATCGCATCGAAGTACTCGAGGGTCCGCAGGGCACGCTGTTCGGGGCCGGTGCCGAAGCGGGCGTGATCCGCTACATCACCAATAAGCCTCGCCTGAACCGTACCGAGGGCAACGTCAAAGCCGGTTATAGCGTAACGGCGCACGGCGACCCGAACACGAACGTGTCCGCAGTGCTGAATCTGCCGCTCATACGCGACAAAATGGCGGTACGCGCGGTCATTTACGAGGACAACGAGGGCGGGTACATCAACAATGTACCGGCGACCTTCGCCCGCGAGAACACCGACATTGGCATTCATTACGCCAACTATCCCGCGGTGAATGGCCAGTGCCCGAATGGCTTGCCGAATAACGGCTGGTGCGTGCCGCCCGGCAGCCCGGTCATCAACAATTACAGTATCGCCGCGAATCACATCAACCCCGTCACCTACAAGGGCACGCGCGTCGAGCTGTTGTACAAATTCAACGACGACTGGAATGCACTCATCACCCAGTCTTATCAGAACATGGACGCACAGGGCGTGTTCTACGATCAGCCCTACGGGTCCGGCGGACAGAAACTCTCGCCGCTCGAGGTGACGCTGTTCAACAACTCCTATAACAAGGACCGTTTCGAGAATACCGCCTGGACCGTGCACGGGCGCATCGGCGACCTGCGCGCCGTCTACACCGGCGGCTATCTGGTGCGAAACGTCGATCAGGTGGGCGATTACACCAATTACGCCCGCGGCGTGTACGCGGACTACTACCAGTGCTATGGACCCGGAACCGGATACAACAACAACCTCGTTTCGACCTGCTTCTCGCCAAGCTCCATTTGGCACTCGAGCGAGCGCAACACGAATTTCCAGAACGAGTTCCGGCTGAGCACGCCAGACTCGTGGCGGCTGCGCGGCATCGTCGGTGTGTACTATAACGACATCAAGCTGTATGACCAGACCGACTGGCGCTACCGCACGGTGCCGACCTGCACCAGCAATGGTGCGGCCGGTTCGCCCGGAAACAGCGGTTGCTTTGCCACGATTGGCACGGTGCCCGGCACCACCGTACAGAATCCCGGCTTACAGACGCCGAACAGCTCCTTCTACCAGGACACCATGCGTGAGACGAAGCAGCTGGCGTTCTACTTGTCCGCAAGCTACGACATCATTCCTCACGTACTGATTGCCACGGTCGGCACACGGCACTTCCGTTTCGACAACTCGTCCGTCGGTAGCGTCACGAGCAGCTTCGGCTGCTTCCAGGGCGGCACGCCGCCGGGCGGATGTGCGGACTACCCGACCTATTCCTACAATCTCAACGCCCAGAACCTGCACAACACCGAGAGCGGCTTCCGCAGCCGTGCCAACCTCACGTGGCACATCACGCCAAACATCATGGTGTACTACACGTTCTCGCAGGGTTATCGCCCCGGCGGTTTCAACCAAAATGGCGGCACGCTGCATGCACTCGGACCCGACGGGGTTGCGCAGTATGCCGTACCGAAGTCCTACTCCTCGGACAGCCTCACCAACAATGAGCTGGGTTGGAAAACCGTCCTGTTCCACCACCGAATCGAGTGGAACGGCGCCATTTACCGGGAAAACTGGAGCAACGCGCAGATTTCCTTCTTCGATCCCGGCCTGGTCGGCAACATTTTCTACGACACGAACGGACAGAATTTCGTAGTCAAGGGCATCGAAACTTCACTGATTGCGCGTTTGGCACGTGGCTTGACGCTGCAGGCGGCGGCCTCCTGGAACCGCAGCCAGCAGGTCAATTCCCCGGCGCTGATCGACAACAACCCGGCGAGTGCAAACTTCGGCAAACCGATCACACAGGTGTGCAGCGGCGGAACCTGCACCCCGGTCACCAATCCGTTCGGCCCGGTGGGCTCACCGACAGCCGACTCTCCGCCGATGCAGTTCAGCCTGCGGCTGCGCTACCAGTTCGTGCCGATCCACGGCTACTACCCGTTCGTGCAGTTTGCCGTCACCCACCAGGATCAGTCCTACACGCAAGCCGGAGCGAATCCGACCATTGCTCAGAGCGGCAGCATCAGCACAGCACGGTTGCGCTTCGCCAACCCGGCCTACTCGACCTATGACGCTTCGGTCGGAGTGGACAAGGGCGACTGGTATCTGCACCTGTACGGTCAGAACCTGTCGAACTCGCACGCCAGCACCTTCATCAGCTCGGACCAGTTCATCGTTGCGCAGACGCCGCTGCGTCCGCGCGTGTTGGGAATGGAGTGGGGTTA
>DAHVTM010000123.1:0-6228 GCA_027324195.1 Gammaproteobacteria bacterium
TAAGACTGCGCGGAGCGCATCATGAAAGTCAGACCCTCGGTCAAGAAGATCTGCAAGAACTGCAAGATCGTACGCCGCCGGCGCGTGGTGTACGTCATCTGCTCCGATCAACGGCACAAACAGCGACAGGGCTGAGTGCGAGTCGAGAACACTCAACGTGTCCTCGATTCGTGCCGCCGCGCGGCCGGGACGGCCGTGGGGGAGCCCCTCCGCCAGGGATGGACAGTGGCACCGCCAAGTCTAGAGATTGGCGACTCTTTTGGTTAAACTACCGCGTTTTCCCCGCGGTTTCGGTACAGCAATATGGCACGCATAGCCGGCATCAATATTCCGTTGAACAAGCACGTCTGGGTGGGCCTCACGCACATCTATGGCGTGGGACGCACTCGGGCGCGCAACGCCTGTGACGCGGCGGGCATCAATCCCGAGACGCGCGTGAAGGACCTCACCGAGGCCGAGATCAATGCGATTCGCAGTCAGGTCGCTAAGTTCGCCGTCGAGGGCGACCTGCGCCGCGAAGTCTCCATGAACATCAAACGGCTGATGGATCTCGGTTGCTACCGGGGCATCCGTCACCGCCGCGGCCTGCCGGTGAACGGGCAGCGTACGCGCACCAATGCGCGCACCCGCAAAGGCCCGCGTAAGCAGGCCGTGAAGCTGAACGCGCCTCCGGGCAAGGCTTGATCTGAGGAATTTGCAGCATGGCTGAGCAGAAACAGCAGCAGGGCGGCGGCGCCGCCAAGAAGCCCAAGAAGGCGCGCAAGAACGTGCTCGATGCGATTGCGCACGTGCATGCGTCATTCAATAACACGATCGTGACGATCACCGACCGTCAGGGCAATACCCTGTCGTGGGCGACGGCGGGAGGCTGCGGTTTCCGCGGCTCGCGCAAGAGCACCCCATTCGCTGCGCAGGTCGCGGCTGAGAAGGCCGGTGTCGCTGCGCAGGAGCATGGCGTGAAGAACGTCGAGGTGCGCGTCGGTGGCCCCGGTCCTGGTCGCGAATCTGCAGTCCGTGCCCTGAACGGTTGCGGATTGAAAATCACCAGCATCGCTGACGTCACGCCGATTCCGCACAACGGCTGCCGTCCTCCGAAGAAGCGCAGAGTCTGATCGGCACCGACCCGGCAAGAGAGAATTCCAGCATGGCGCGTTATCTCGGTCCCAAGTGCAAGCTCGCCCGCCGCGAAGGCACGGATCTGTTCCTCAAGAGCGGTGTCAAGCCGCTCGAAAGCAAGTGCAAGCTCAGCGTCCCGCCGGGCGGCGTCAAGGGCGAGCGTCGCACCCGCTTGTCGGACTACGGCATGCAGCTGCGCGAGAAGCAGAAGCTGCGCCGCATGTACGGTGTGCTCGAGCGGCAGTTCGGCAACTATTACACTGAGGCTGCGCGGCGCAGCGGCGCGACAGGTGAGAACCTGCTTCGCCTGCTCGAATGCCGGCTCGACAACGTGGTGTATCGCATGGGCTTTGCGGCAACGCGCGCCGAAGCGCGTCAGCTGGTGAGTCACAAGGGCATCAACGTCAACGGTCGCGCCGTAACGATTGCGTCCTATCAGGTCAAGTCGGGCGACACGGTCGAGATCCGCGAGAAGGCGCGCAAGCAATTGCGCATCCAGAACGCCATCAACATCGCGCAGCAGGTCGGTCTGCCCGAGTGGGTAGAGGTCAACGACAAGGAGTTCCGCGGCGTATTCAAGGCGCCGCCGGGCCGCGATGATGTCCTTCCGGATATCAACGAAAACCTGGTCGTGGAGCTGTACTCGAAGTAAGCGGCCGCGTGTCGGGAGGCGCAGTGCGCCCCCCGGCGTTTGCGCCCACGTTTTCGCTTTTTGCGCCGGCGATCGGCCGGCAAGGTGAGACTGCAATGCAGGGATCCGTGACAGAATTCTTGAAGCCGCGCGTGGTGAAGGTGCAACCCGTTGCCCCTCGCCAAGCTCGCGTCACCATTGAACCGTTCGAGCGTGGCTTTGGCCACACGCTTGGTAATGCCCTGCGGCGAGTGCTGCTCTCCTCGATGCCCGGCAGCGCGGTCACCGAAGTCGAGATCGACGGCGTCCTGCACGAGTACACCAGCATCGAAGGTGTGCAGGAGGATGTGGTTGATATTCTGCTCAACCTGAAATCCGTCGCGATACGCATGCACACGCGCGACAGTGCCGAGCTGCGCCTGCACAAGAAGGGCCCAGGGCCGGTGACCGCCGGTGATATTCAGACCGATCACGACGTCGAAGTAGTGAATCCGGATCTGGTGATCGCGAATCTCACCCAGGCGGGTGAGCTCAGCATGACGCTGCGCGTGGAGCGCGGTCGGGGCTATCGCCCGGCGGCGGCCCGTGCCGCGTTTGAGGAGCAGACCCGTCCGATCGGCCGCCTGCAGCTCGATGCGTCGTTCTCTCCGGTGCGCCGCGTGACCTATGCGGTCGATGCCGCGCGCGTTGAACAACGAACCGACCTCGATAAGCTCGTGATCGATATCGAGACCAATGGCACGATCGACGCCGAAGAGGCGATCCGCCGGGCTGGCAGCATCCTGAAGGATCAGCTGTCGGTGTTCGTCGATCTGCAGGGCGAGGAGGAGACCACTGCCAAGGTCACCGAGATGCAGTTCGACCCGATTCTGCTGCGCCCCGTCGATGAGCTCGAGCTCACCGTGCGCAGCGCCAACTGCCTCAAGGCCGAAAACATCCACTACATCGGCGATCTGGTGCAACGCACCGAAGTGGAGTTGCTGCGGACGCCGAACCTCGGCAAGAAGTCGCTCACCGAGATTAAGGAAGTGCTGCACAGCCACGGCCTGATGCTCGGCATGCGGCTCGACGGCTGGCCGCCGGCCAGCCTCAAGCACGGCGACGAACCTACGATCTAAGGATTTTCTGCAATGCGTCACCACCTGACTGGCCGGCAACTGTCGCGTAACAGCTCGCACCGGCATGCGCTGATGCGCAACATGAGCGTGTCGCTTCTGCGGCACGAGACGATTCGGACCACGCTGCCCAAGGCCAAGGAGCTGCGCCGGGTGGTCGAGCCGCTGATCACGCTGGGCAAGACCGATGGCGATGCCAATCGGCGCCTGGCCTTCGCCCGCCTGCGAGATGCACAGATCGTCGAGAAGCTCTTTGCCGATCTCGGCCCGAGATTCAAGGCGCGACCAGGCGGTTACACGCGCATCCTGCGCATGAATCCCCGCCCGGGCGATTCCGCACCGATGGCGCTGATGCAGCTGGTGGACGGACCGGCCGCGGCGCAAGCGGCGCCAGAGCCGAAAAAGACTCGGCGCAAGGCTGCCACGCCCAAGAGTGAAGCGCCGCAGGAGGAAGCGGAGGGCGGTGCGGAAGAAGGCAAGAAGGCCCCGCGGCGGCGCAAGGCCAAGACCGCCTGATCGAGACGGCCGCGTAGCGATAACGGGCGGACCGCGCGAGCGACCCGCCCGTTGTCGTCTTTGCGACTGTCGGAGCGATGGGGTACGCTTGTCCTTCAAACGATTGTGGGAGGAGTCTCGGCGTGAGTCTTCTGTCCGAATTCAAAGAATTCGCAATTAAGGGCAGCGTCATCGATCTGGCGGTCGGTTTCGTCATCGGCGGCGCGTTCGGCAAGATCGTCAGCTCGCTGGTCGCCAACGTCATCATGCCGCCCCTCGGCCTGCTCATCGGGCGGGTCGATTTCAGCAATCTCGCCGTGCCGCTCGGCGATGGTGCCGGGGGCAAGGCGGTGCTGCTCAAATATGGCCTGTTCGTGCAGGCAATCTTTGAGTTCCTGCTGATCGCGGTGGCGTTGTTTGCGGTCATCAAAGTGATCAATCGCCTGCGCCGCCCTGCGCCGGCTGCCCCCGCAGCCCCGCCGCCGCCGACCAAGTCCGAGGAACTGCTCGGGGAGATTCGCGACCTGCTGTCGAAGCGCTAATTAGCGGATCCACCGTGCACCGAGGATAGGTGGCGTCCGCGGCTAGCGTTACGCGGCGCTGTGCGCATGCGTTGAGATGGGACGGTACGTTGCCGGGAGTATGGCCATGCGGAAGATCGAACTCGCAGGCATTGCCGTGGCCGTCGGCAGCGGCTATCCGCCGCCCTACGATGAACCCTGCCGTTCCCGCCAGCGTTGGCGTGTGGGCGAACAGGCGGGATTGACCCAGTTCGGAGTGAACCTGCTGAAGCTGCCTCCGGGCGCGTGGTCCAGTCAGAGACACTGGCACAGCGCAGAGGATGAATTCGTCTACGTCGTGCAGGGTGAGGTGGTGCTGGTCACCGACGCCGGCGAAGAGCTCCTGCGAGCGGGGGACTGTGCGGGATTCAAGGCTGGCGATCCGCTCGCCCATCACCTGCAGAATCGCTCGGCAGGTGAAGCGGTGCTGCTCGAGGTCGGCACGCGTGATCCGGGCCGCGACACTGTGAATTACCCGGATATCGACCTGCAGCTTGCAAGCGGCGAGCGGCGCTTCTGCCACAAGGACGGTACCGCTTACCCGCCTCGACCGCGATGAGCCACGTGCCCTCGCGCTAGCCTGGCGAGCCTTCCAGGGTAAAGGCATCGCGGGTCAGGTTTTCGCATCCGCTGGAGCCGACCGCCAGATCGTCTTCGATGCGAATTCCCCCCCATGGCCGCAGCGCATCGACGTGCGACCAGCGGATGAGTCGTGCACGCGAGTCCGCCTGGGCCGCAGCGAGCAGCGGTTCGATGAAATAGAGCCCGGGTTCCATCGTCACGACGAAGCCGGGCTCAAGGGTGCGTGTGAGACGCAGATAGGGATGCCCCTCGGGCCGTTCGATGTCACCGCCGTCTGGCGAGCGCATGAAGCCCCCGACGTCGTGGACCTCCAGGCCGAGCAGATGCCCGATGCCGTGCGGCAGGAACACTCGAGTCACGCCGCTCGCGAGCGCCTCATCGACCCCGCAGACGATCAGGTCCGCCTCCCGCAACAGTTGCGCGATCAGCCGATGGGCATGGAGGTGAATGTCCCGCCAGTCTGCGCCTGCTTTGACGCGTGCGCACAGGCTCCGCTGCAAGACATCCATCTGGCGGATGAGGTCGGCGAAATCCCCGGCGGTGGCGGCATGCGTGCGGGTGATGTCGCTGGCATAACCGCCGCATTCCGCGCCGGCATCGATGAGCAGCGAACGACGCGTCTGCGGCGGATGCTTCTCGAGCACCTGGTAGTGCAGGACCGCGGCGTTCTCATTGAGGGCAATGATGGGGTTATAGGGCAGCTCCTGCTCCCGCTGCCCGCAAGCGGCGAGGAAGGCCAGCTCGATCTCGAACTCTGAGGCTCCGGCGGCAAACGCCCGGGCGGCCGCACGATGTCCGCGCGCGCCCAGACGATTTGCGCTGCGTAGGCAGGCGAGTTCGTACGGGCTCTTCACGGCCCGGGAATAATCCAGATGGCGGATCAGTCGCGGCGGATTGACGGCGCCCACACCCCATGCCGCCAGTGCTCCGAAGTCCTCGCCGAGATACGCGGTGCGCGCCAAGTCGGCCGGCAGGGCCGACCGGGCCGCTGCAAGATCCGCACAGGGGAGAATGTCGAGCTGTGTCGTCCACTCCGCCTCGGGCAGTGGCGCGGACTTGTACCAGTAGTCCGTCGGACGGTGGAATAGCAGGCGCGGTCGGCGGCCCGGTTGGAAATGCACGAAGCAGTCCGGTACGTCCGAGAGGGGCAGCCATACCTTGAACGCAGCGTTTACCTCGAACGGGTACGTTCGGTCGTCCTGAAACACCGGTTGCAGCGACCCGGAGTGCACGAGCAGAGCCTCGAAGCCACAGACTTGCAGTGCCTCGGTGGTACGCCGGCACACGTCTTGCCAATGTGAACCGAACAAATCGGTGAGTCCTTCGCCAGGCGAATGCACGGCAGGGGCGGTTGGATCCATGAATTTGGGCTCGTCAATGAGTATTTGCGGCATTCTAGGTCCTCGCGCGGAACTTGGCGCGTGCCGCTTGGTCTGTTCGGCGGAGACGCCATCCTTTTGGCTCGGCGCTTACGCATAACGGCCGTACCGCGGCAACCGACTGCGGCAATCCACTGCTGTCGGCGTCCGGCGACAGCCAGACGGTTTCAAATCACCGTATTAACCTATAGAATTCTGGCCCGCGCGACCCGTGAAGGACTCGCGGAACGACTATAACTCGTTCAAAAGCTGTTCTTTCCTCTGAAGCTCTTATTTCACCGGGGTATCTTAGATGAATACTAAAGTTGTTCTCAGCGCGATCGCTGCCGCAGTGCTCCTGACGGCCTGCG